>NZ_JAUHID010000024.1:0-79951 GCF_032377735.1 Bradyrhizobium sp. SZCCHNRI3043 | reverse complement strand
TTCAACAGCGCCGAAAAAGCGTGGCCGAGATGCAGATAGCCGTTCGGGCTGGGGGCGAATCGGAAAACGGGTGGCATGTCATCTCGTCCTTGCCGGACTTGAGCTGGCGTGGTCCGACGATCATTCTTCGCGGGCTCGTTCGATCCGAGATGGATACGCGGGTCAAGCCCGCGCATGACAATGGAAAAGGTCGCACTGAGATGACCCTTCACCTCGATAGCCAGGACATCCTCGAGGATGCGATCCGCGACCTGGTGAAGCAGGACGCGCGGCTGGCGCCGATCCTCGCCGCCGCCGGCATGCCGGCGCTGCGGCGGCGCGAGCCAGGCTTTGCCGGGATCGCGCACATCGTCTGCGGCCAGCAACTGTCGACCGCCAGCGCGGCCGCGATCTGGGGCCGGCTGCAGGCGGCATTCGATCCGTTCGATGCCGACGCCATCCGCCGCGCCCGCGCCGACCGGCTGGGACGGCTCGGTCTCTCTGCGGCCAAGATCAAGACGCTGAAGCACATCGCGCGCGAGCTTGGCGCCGGGCGGCTCAATCTCGACGTGCTCGCCAATGAGGACGCCGATGCGGCCCACGCCACCTTGACGACCCTGCCCGGCATCGGACCGTGGACCGCCGACGTCTACCTGCTGTTCTGCCTCGGCCATGGCGATGCCTGGCCGGCCGGCGACCTCGCCGTGCAGGAGGCGGTCAAGGTCGGGCTCGGCCTTGCGGCGCGGCCTACGGCCAAGCAGATGATGCCGCTGGCCGAATCGTGGCGCCCACTGCGCGGCGCGGCGGCGCACCTGTGGTGGAGCTATTACCGCGAGGTCAAGAAGCGCGAGGGCGTCATCGCATCGGCGAACTAACAACTCCGGTGAACGCCGTTTCAAACAAAGTTGGGGTTGCAAAACGGTCATCGATGTCGGCCAGGATCGCACCACGACGCACATCATCGCATGGCCGGGGTCTTCATCATGCAATCGTCCGATTTCATCGTCGCACGCAGCGATCTGCAGCAGTGCAAGACGATCGTCACCGAGCTTCCCGATGGCGCCGCGCTTCCCGCCGAGGCGCTGCTGGTGAAGGTCGACCGCTTCGCCTTCACCGCCAACAACATCACCTACGCGCTGCTCGGCGAGCAGTTGAAATATTGGCAACTGTTTCCTGCGCCCGACGGCTTCGGCATCATTCCCGTGTGGGGCTTCGGCGACGTGATCGCCTCCCGCCATCCTGCCGTCGCCAAAGGCGAGCGCCTGTTCGGCTACTTCCCGATGGCGACGCATCTCGTCATCGAGGCCGCCGATGTCGGCAAGCGCGGCCTGCGCGACGCGGCCGCGCACCGGCAGGGCGTCGCGCCGGTCTACAACGCCTATGCGCGGGTCGGCGACGATCCCGCCTTTGCCGGACGGCAAGGCGATTATCAGGCCCTGCTGCGCCCGCTGTTCATGCTGTCGTTCCTGGTCGATGACTTTCTCGCCGAACAGGCCCATTTCGGCGCAACGACCGTCATCCTGTCCTCGGCCTCGAGCAAGACCGCGTTCGGCCTCGCCCACCTCTTGCATACGCAGCGCAAGCGCATCCGCGTGATCGGGCTGACCTCGCCATCGAATGCAGCCTTCGTCCGCTCGCTCGGCTGCTATGACGAAGTCGTGACCTACGATGCGGTCGACATGCTCGACGCGACGTCGCGCGCGGCGTTCGTCGACATGGCCGGCAATGCCAGTCTGCGCGCCGCGCTGCATCGACACTACGGCGACAACCTGGTCTATTCCGGCCGCATCGGCCTGACGCATCAGGACGGCAGCGATGATGTCGAGACGCTTTCCGGCGCCCGGCCCACCTGGTTCTTCGCGCCTGACCAGATCAGGAAGCGCGCCAAGGAATGGGGACCGGGCGGCATCGAGGCGCGGCTCGGCGCGGCGTGGCGGGACTTCGCTCCGCGGCTCGACGGCTGGCTCACGATCACGGAAGGACGCGGACCGGAGGCCGTGCAGCGCGTCTATCTCGACACCTTGCAAGGTCATATTCCGCCGCATCAGGGCCACATGCTGACGATGGCGACGTAACCAGGTTTTCACCCGCGACCAAAGCCGTGTAGCGTTGCCAGGACTGAGGTTGCACGGAGGCAGGGAGGCGAGGCGATGTCCATTCTCGGAACGGGCAATTTCACCTATCGCGTCGTCAAGGACTGGGCCAGGCTGCCCGAGGGCTGGGCGCTGACCGACGTCGCCTCGGTTGCCGTGGATAGCAAGGACCGCGTCTACGCCTTCAACCGCGGCACCCATCCGATGATCGTGTTCGACCGCGACGGCAATTTCATCAAGAGCTGGGGCGAGGGCCTGTTCAGCCGCGCCCACGGCCTGTCGATCGACAGCGACGACAATCTGTACTGCACCGACGATGGCGACCACACGGTGCGCAAGTGCCCCCCTGACGGCAGGTTGCTGCTGACCATCGGCCTGCCGGAGCACCCGACCCCATTCATGAGCGGCGAGCCGTTCAACCGCTGCACCCACACGGCGCTGTCGCCCTCGGGCGAGATCTACGTCTCCGATGGCTATGGCAATGCGCGGGTCCACAAATACACGCCCGACGGCAGATTGATCCGCAGCTGGGGCGAGCCAGGCTCGGATCCCGGCCAGTTCAACATCGTTCACAACATCGCGACCGATGCCGATGGCTTCGTCTACGTCGCCGATCGCGAGAACCACCGCATCCAGATCTTCGACGGCGACGGCCGCTACGAGACGCAGTGGAACAATCTGCACCGGCCCTGCGCGCTGTGCGCCTGCGGCGCGGGGCGCAGGACCTTCATCATCGGTGAGCTCGGTCCGGGCATGCCGGTCAACCTCAACGTCCCCAATCTCGGCCCTCGCCTGACCATCACGGATGCTGGCGGTCAGCGGCTGGCGCGGCTGGGCGGCGAGCACGGCCCGGGCCTGGAAACCGGCCGTTTCCTGGCGCCGCACGGCCTCGCGATCGACAGCCGCGGCGACATCTATGTCGGCGAGGTCGGCGTCACCAATTGGAGCACAAGCTTCCCGGACCGGCCGATGCCCGCCGAGGTCAACATCCACCGCTGCCTGCAGAAGCTGGAGCGTGTCCAGGCCTGACGACGCCTCGCCAGCCAGTTGGGGCGGCGACCGCAGATCTGCGACTGATTTGCAGTGCAGCTGCAAACCGCTCTGCCGCCGTTTTGACGCCTTTCGGGCGCCGCCTCGAAAGACGGGAGAAGCCGTGTCAAGCCATTCTTGGGGCTTCACAATCCCGTCACGCTGCATGTAGTATGTGAGGGCATGCTGCTTCGCAGCCGTTATGGAGGCCAGGAGCGTTACTTGAACGCACATGTCTCGCAAGGCGGTTGGCCGGTGTTGGTGCTGAACGCGGACTTCCGGCCGCTGAGTTATTACCCACTGTCTCTCTGGTCGTGGCAAGACGCGATCAAGGCGGTGTTCCTCGATCGCGTCAATATTGTCGAGTACTACGACAGAGCGATCCGAAGTCCCTCCTTCGAGATCCAGCTGCCCAGCGTGGTTTCGCTGAAATCCTTCGTGAAGCCGACGACGCATCCGGCCTTCACCCGCTTCAACGTCTTCCTTCGCGACCGCTTCGCCTGCCAGTACTGCCACTCCGGCGACGACCTGACCTTCGACCACGTCATTCCCCGCAGCAAGGGTGGCCAGACCACCTGGGAAAACGTCGTCGCCGCCTGCTCGCCCTGCAATCTGAAGAAGGGCAATCTGACCCCGCAGCAGGCCAAGATGTTCCCCAAGCAGGCGCCCTACGCGCCGACCGTCCACCAGCTCCATCGCAACGGCCGGCTGTTTCCGCCGAACTACCTGCACGACAGCTGGCTCGACTATCTCTATTGGGACACCGAGCTCGATCCGTAGCGGATCGGCGCTTTGTCGTCGTCGTTGGACCTCTGTGAAATGGCGGAAGCGCGCTCGCACGGCCGTGCCGGCTGGGGGTGATCGATGTCCGACGTCGACGACCACCGGCTCGATCGGCCAGACGGCTCGCCGAATGGCTCGGCCGTCCGGCGGTATAATGGGCTGGATTAACCCCACCTTAGGCCCCTGTTCAGCATGCTCCTGCGTCGCCGCGTTGGGCGCCGCCATGGCTGCCCGCTTCCGTCACCGATTCAGCAGGGCCGTCCGTTCCGCGCATGCAGACCGCAATCACCGAGTGCAAAGCGGCGGCGCTCGCGAAAGCCCAGGCAGCGAGCTCGCTGCAGAACATTTCCCTGACGCTGTTCGCCAATGTGGCGATCGCAACGTCGCTGGCGCTGTTGCTGTATCTCAGAGAGGGGGGCACGCTCATCTTCTGGTGGCTGGCAGCCGCCATCACCTTCGCGGCGCTCCGCGCTGGATGGGTGTCGTACCTGAAGTCTTCCGGACGGATCGAGCGCGATCCACGGCGCGTGCTGCGCAATCTCACCATCATGGCTTTCGCCAGCGGAGTGCTGTGGGCGATCGTCCCGCTCGCACTGCCGGCCTTCTCCCGCGCGCACAACGTCAACGACGTCGTCTTCATCATGGCCGGCACCACCACCGGCGCCATCATCCAGAGTCTTGCTTATTCGCCGATGGCGATCGCCTTCGGCGCGCCGCTGATGGGCTCGACCGTGTTGCGGATGCTGATCTCGGGCAGCGACGTCGACTACATCGTTGCGGTCGACGTCGCATTCCTGACCTTCATGCTGTTCCGCGCATCGCGGCTCGGCGAGCGCAACTTCATTGCGAGCCAGAATACCGCCATCGAGGCGACGGTGCTGGCGGAATCCGTCGCCGAGGCCAACCACGCCCTGGAGCGCCTGGTTCGCACGGACTCGCTCACCGGGCTCGCCAATCGCAGTCACTTCCGCACCGTGGCCGCCGCGGCCTGCCGTTCCGGACGCGGGGTCGCATTCCTCCTGATCGACGTCGACAACTTCAAGACCATCAACGATACGCGCGGCCACGACGCCGGCGACCGGGTCATCCAGGCAGTGGCCACCCTGCTGCAGTCCGCCTGCCACGCCGACGATCTGCCGGTTCGCCTGGGCGGCGACGAGTTCGTGGTCGTCATGCAGGGTGACGATGTCGCGAGCCGATCCGTCGCACTCGCCGAATGGCTGATGGCCGCCCTCACGCAGCCGCTCGCGATCGCGGGCCAGGTGCTGCCCGTCAGCTGCTCGATCGGCATCGCGGCGCATGCGGAAGGCTCGATCGATCTGGAAGAGCTCTCCGCCCGCGCCGACGTCGCGCTGTATCGCGCCAAGGACGACGGTCGCGGCTGCATGCGCGTGTTCGACGCCAAGATGCAGTCCGAGCTGACGCTGCAGCGCCGGCTCGATGCGGAGCTCCCCGCCGCGCTGGCCCGCCGCGAGCTCCACGTCGAATTCCAGCCCCAGGTCGCGATGGCCACGCAGGAGGTCATCGGGTTCGAGGCGCTGCTGCGCTGGAAGCACCCGAGCGCCGGACTGATCCCGCCGCCGGACATCGTGTCCGCAGCGATCCGATTGCGCCTGTCCGGCCAGCTCACGGAGTTCGTGGGCGAGCGCGTCTGCGCGTTCCTGCGCGCGCTCGACCGCAAGAAGGCGCACGGCATCCGGGTATCGATCAACGTCTCGCCGCGGGAATTCCCGCTTCACTCGCCGGCGCAGACCCTCAAGACCGTCTCCGAGCGCTACGGCGTCGATCCCCACCGGATCGAGATCGAGGTGACCGAAGAGGCGATGTTCGACCCCAAGCGCTGCGCCGACGAATTGAAGCTGATCGACCAATACGGCTTTGGTCTTGCGATCGACGATTTCGGCGTCGGCCATTCCTCGATTGCCAACCTGATGGCGGTCGAGATCGACACCATCAAGGTCGACCGCTCCTTCATCCACGGCATCGCCGGCAATCGACGGGATCAGCAGCTCGTCGCCGCCATCACCGCGGTGGCGCTGCCGCTCGGCCACCGCATGATCGCCGAGGGCGTCGAGAGCGAGGCGGACGCCGAGTGCCTTCGCATGCTCGGCTGCTCCTATGGACAGGGCTGGCTGTATGGCAAGCCGATGAAGGAGGACGACGCCATCGCGTGGCTCGTCCAGCATCGCAGCGGTGCTGCTGCCGCGGTCGAGCGCTTGCCGCGCAGCGCGTAGGTGCGGCGCGGACGTCGCGCTCACGGATGGACCAGCACATCGGCAAGACCATGGGCAAGGCTCGGTCCGAAGGCGCCGGCCCACGCGGCGGCGATGACGAGGACGAGTCCGGGAACGAGGCGCAGGGCGAAGGACGACCCGCCGCTGGTCCACGCCACCACGATCTTGCTGATCGTGTTCGCCGACAGCGCCGCGAGCACCGGAGCCACGGCATCGGCGGCGCCGATCTTGCCCGACGCGGCAAGCGCAGCCGCGGCCACCGCCGGCGCATGGGTATCGACGAGACCGGCGACGGCGGCGCTCGCCACCAGGCCGGCTTCGCCGAACGCCTCGCGCAACGCGGCCGACAGCACCAACACCGCAGAGATCGTCAGCGCCAGCAACAGCGCGCCCGGCAGGCTGAAGGCGTGTCCGGGCGGCAGATCGGCGGAGCCGCTCTGCCGCAACCCGACGATCGTGAAGATCGCACCGTAGATCGCCGCCGCCGCGCCGGCGCATAGCAGCGGAACCAGCAGCGCCTGCAGCGCCGGCAGGCTGGTGACGGCCAGCACCGCGGCGAGCTGGGCGATGGTCGCGACGGTCGACAATGTCGCGCCCGCCGCCGCGGCGCCGCCGAGCTCCGGCGCCTTGCGCGCCCGCGCGCCCATCGCGCCGATCGTGGCCGTGCTGGAGACGAAGCCCGAGGCGAAGCCGGATACGGCGAGCCCGCCGCGTGCGCCGAGCAGACGCATCGAGACATGTCCGGCGGCACCGATCGCCATCATCAGGACGACGAGCGTCCAGATGCCGCGCAGATTGAGCGCGCCGTACGGACCGATCGGCTGATCCGGGAGCAGCGGCAGCACGACCAGCGTGGCCGCGGCAAAGATCAGGCCGTCCTTGAGCTCGCTCTCGCTGAGCACCGAACGGACGAAGTCGTGCAGCACCGGCCGGGCCGCCAGCAGCACCGCCAGCACGACGGCGACGCCCGCCGCCAGAGCCGGTTGCTCGGTGGCGAGACCGCCGAGCAGGACGGTCAGGATCAGCGCCGCCTCCGACGTCAGTCCCGGATCGTCGCTGTGCGAACGCCAATAGGCGATCGCGGTGAGGACCATGATTCCAGTGGTGACGACGGCCAACAGCACCTTGCCGCCGATCAGCATGCCGATCGCACCGGCAAGCGACGCCACGGCAAAGGTCCGCAAGCCGGCGGGCGAGCGTCCGGGCCCCTCGCCCTTGCGGCGCTCGCGCTCGAGGCCGATCAGCAGTCCGATGCCGAGCGCAACGACGATCGCGATGATCGCGGGACTGAGGCTCATGACATCCGGCATCGACACGGTCCTGCATCACACCGCCAGGCCAGCGCCGGGGGACATCGGGAAACGCGATACTTCGGCACGAGGGTTCCCATCGGTACGCTCAAGGCGCGACGAACGCGCTGACGATCATCAGCATACACGTGATGAGACCGAGCGCAGGGACCCATAGCGGCACCCGCACATGGGCGGCATCCGATCCAATGCGCCGGATGCGAATACGAAGCAGGCACAGGTTGACGATCGCAAAGATCGTCAGCGTCGCGAGCGAGGTGCCTTCCGCCAGCCGCTCCAGCGGGAAGGCCAGCGCGAGAACCGCGACCGCCAGCATGACGAGCCCGGTTGCGATCAGCGGCGTTCCGGTACGCGGATCGACCCGGCCGGCGATGCGCGGCAGGTCGCCCTGCCCCGCCATGCCGTAGACGACGCGAGCCGTCATCGTCATCTGGGCGAGAATGGTGTTGAGCGTGGACACGATCGCGATCGCATTGAAGGTCGCCGGACTGATGCCCGCTACGGCATTGAACACCACGCTGAGCGGCGCGGAAGAGGCCGACAGCGTCTCCGGCGGCACGGCGGTCACCGCAATCGCTGCAATCAGCACATAGAGCACCGTGGTGATCAGCAGCGTGAGCGCCATCGCCCACGGAATGCTTCGCTGCGGGCTCTTGGCCTCTTCCACGACGTTGGCGAGGTCCTCGAAGCCGACGAAGGCGAAGAACGCGAGCAGGCCGGCGAACGTGATGCCTGAGAGAACGCCGAGATCGAGCGGCGGCGGCGTCAGCAAGGCAGGGCCGAACGCGACGCCGGAGTGAACGGCCGAGACGACGATCCACACCAGTCCGCCGGTCTCGATCAAGGTCAGCAGTCCGGCGAGCATCACCGATTCGAGAATGCCCCAGGACGCGACCATGCCGAGCGCGACCACGATTGCCATCGCGATCAACGGCGTCGGCAGATCGATCAGTTGCCGGATGTAGCCGGCGCCGCCGAGCGTCACCGCGGCCGCCGCAATGATGCCGGTGGCGAGCCGCAGCGAGCCGACCGCCGTCGACAACAGCCGCGACTTGAATGCCGCGCGGGCATAGGCGGCTTCGCCGGCGCTCACGGGATAGCGGGTCGCAAGCTCGGCATAGGAGGCGGCGGTGAACGCCATCACGAACGCCGCCAGCGCAAAGGCCCAGGAGGAATGGACTCCCGCATGACCGGCGACCGCGCCGATCAGGACGTAGATGCCGGCTCCGACGGTTACGCCCGTGCCATAGAGGACCAGCAGCGGCAGTCCGAGCCGCCGCCGCAAGCCAGATGGAGGCACGATTGGATCTTGCGGCACCACGACGTCCATTCTTGATCACAACGAATAACAGAGTTGTAGGGGCTTAAGGGAGCAAGCGCGAGCGCTCTTGATCTCGGTCAACCGGGACACGCGCGAGACTCTCTGGGCTGCGGCATTCGGCCGCCCGTCAGGACAAGGCGCGTCGCTGACGCACCGGCGCCAAATAGCGTTCGTGCACATGCGTCTGCCAAGACACGCGTCCGCGCTCCCGCGGCGCAATCCGCCCGAGCCGTGCTGATCGAACTCCCCTCCGCAACGACGCGCGAATGTCATCGCACGACCATTATTGCGAACTTGACGCCAGCATCGGGGCGCCAGGACCACGCGGCTATATTTTCGCATTCGGTGAAACGCGCCGAGACTAAGAAAACCCTTTAAAGCAAGCGCCTTTGGACTAGCCTGTAGCGGGCTGTTTCTGCGGGTTTCGCCAAATCTAGGGCCCGGCCCCAAGCCTTTCAGTGCCCTCACAACAAACTGAAAGCCTCAAAGCCGAGCCCCTTGGGCTCAACCCTTAAGGAGCCGAAACCGCAATGGACATTACCACCACCATCGAACCCGCTGGCAAGCGCGCGCAATGGCTCGGCGTCTATTACCCCGAAACCTTCGCGGTCGAACATGCCCGCACCGAGGTCTATGCCCTGAAAACCAGGATCGGCAACGGCGAGAACGTTGCAGAGGGTTTGCGGCAGCAGAAGGCGCAGCGGCAAGACCGTCGACGAGATTATCGAGGAGCGATCGAGTGGATGAAGACGCCAATCCGAAGCCGGACGGGGAAATGCGGCCCCGGATCGAAACCTGGGAGAACGTCACCGGCCATCTGCGGCGCTTCATCGGTCGCCGGCTCGGCAAGAAGATCGCCAGCGAAGTCACCAAGCAATGCTGTCGAACGACATCGTGGCAGGCGAGCTCAGCGTTCCGTCCATCGCTAATGCCCGCCACATGCGGCGCGCCGACTCCGGGCTGTTCAATTGGGCAGTCGAGGCCGGCCGCGACTACGTGACCGCCAGCCCTTGCGTCAACCTGCCGAAGCTCGACTCCGAGCATCCGCGCACACGTGTCCTTTCCGAGGACGAGATCAGGGCTTTCTGGCACGGCCCCGATCGGGCGCGCCAGATGCGGGGGATGGGGCGAGTCGCGAAATATCGCTCGATCCTCGAGATTTCCGGATCGATCCGATCCTCACACCCACTTAGCGGAATATCGGCGATGGCCGGTTTTTGACCCATAGCGACTGGCTCTGATCGAATTGGTTGCAATAAATAAATTCTGCTACTACGATTAGAGTTACTGTCTTTCACTAGAGAGGATGAGAGCAATGACACGGTTGGGGTTGCTCGCTCTTGTAGCAGTTTCATTTGCATTTCCGGCTTTTGCGCAGGGCAACCGATCCAGTCAGGCGGTGGAATTTACGAATCAATCATTCCTGAAAAAGGACGAAGGAAAAGCAACACCGATTCGACGCTTCAATCCCAAACAGTTCGATAAAGTTCGCCGAATGTTGGCGCGCGCCAAGGATGGGACGAAAGTCACTTGCACCTATTCATGTGGGCCAGAGTACTGCATTCCTGGCTGCGATCCACCCGACGAAAACCACGCTATTACCGGCTGCTCTTCCTGCTATTCCATAGGACAAGACTGCACCCTCGTGGGGTGTCGCTGAACGAGAAACTGAGATAGAGAGTAATCCGCTAGCGCCTCAATTGGTGGCCTCTTTCGTGTAGTAGCCATCGTCGTTTCAGCAAGTTTCACTGGATAAATGGCTTAGACCATTGACGCCGCCGCGCTTGCCGATCTATTCGGCGTCGCCATTCGCACAATCACCGATCTTGCGGAGCGGGGCATCGTCCTGCACGAAGGGCGCGGCTATGCGCTGACGGCTAGCGTTTAGCGATACTGCAAACACTTGCGCGACCTTGCCGCCGGACGCTGCGTCGAGGCCCCCATCTCGACCGCAACGGCGGCCCGTGCGCGCGTCTGGCAAGTGAGCAGGCCGACCATATCGCTTTGAAGAACGCACACGCACGGGCGCGCTGCTCGACGCAGGGGCGGTTGAGGCGGAATGGTCGGCTATCCCACGGCCGGTGCGCGCGGGTGTGCTGGCGGTGCCGCCGCGAGTCGCGGCGCCGACGCTGGCGAGGCGCGCCTCATCCGCGGCGCAGCCGGGCTGCGGTTCGAGGGACCGGCGTTCAGGCCGGCGGGATGATCACCGGACAGCGGGGGCGTCAGCGCCCCCGGCTGCACCTTCGACAGGCAGGACGCACAGTCATCTCTCCGCCAGACGACTGCCATGCGCACCGCTCCGCACATTGGCGGATGACATCGCGCCGCCGAACGGCTAAGCGGTCCGCCCCCCCGGACGGAAACGAGACGAGCATGGCGGCAGCGGCCCATTGTGGCATCGACTTCGGCACTTCGAACACCACGGTCGGCCTCAGCAATTCCGCCTCCGCAGAGCTCATCCCCCTGGAGGGCGAGCAGCGGACCTTGCCGAGTGCGATGTTCTTCGATTTCGAGGATCACGGCACCCAGTTCGGGCGCAGCGCGATCGAACGCTATCTGACCGGCCACGACGGCCGCTTCATGCGCGCGCTGAAGAGCATCCTCGGCACCGCGCTGATTCACGAGAAGACCTATATCCGGCAGAAGGCGGTGCCGTTTGCCGGCATCCTCGGCTTCTTCTTCGCGCATCTGAAGACGCAGATCGAGACGCGGCTCGGCAGGGAGATTAATCAGGTCGTGCTCGGCCGTCCCGTCCGCTTCGTCGACAAGGACGACGCGGCCGACGCGGAGGCGCAGAGCGCGCTGGAGGGAATCGCGCGCGACCAGGGTTTCAGGCACATCGCGTTCCAATACGAGCCGATCGCCGCCGCGCTCGACTACGAGCAGCAGGTCGCCCGCGAGGAGCTGGTGCTGATCGTCGACATCGGCGGCGGCACCTCGGACTTCTCGATCGTGCGCGTCTCGCCCGAGCGGCGCAGCAAGGCGCAGCGCGAGGACGACATCCTCGCCAATGGCGGCATCCATATCGGCGGCACCGATTTCGACCGGCTTCTCAGCCTGAAAAGCGTGATGCCGCATCTCGGCTATGGCAGCCGGACCGCCGACGGCAAGCGCGAGCTGCCGACGGCCTATTATCACGAGCTCGCCACCTGGCACCGCATCAACCAGCTCTACAAGAGGGGCGTCATCGGCGAGCTGCGCCAGATCCGCTACGAGGCCGAGCGGCGCGATCTGGTCGACCGCTTCATCAAGGTGGTGGAGGAGCATCGCGGCCATACGCTTGCGATCGGCGTCGAGCAGGCCAAGATCGCGCTGACCGCGGCGAAGTCGCTGACCTCGGTGCTGTCGGAGAAGGACGACTGGGCCCGCATCCGCTTTACGCGCAAGGATTTCGACCGCGCCATCGCCGATTCCGTCGAACGCGTCGTCGGCACCGTGACGAAGCTGCTCGACGATGCCGGCGTCGGGGCCGCTTCCATCAACACCATCTTCCTCACCGGCGGCTCGAGCATGGTGCCGGCGCTGCGTCAGGCGATCCTGGCGCTGTTTCCGGCGGCGCGCATCGCGGAGACCGACCTGCTCGGCAGCGTCGGCATCGGGCTCGCGCTCGACGCGCGGCGCAAGTTCGGCTGAGCCCGCTCAGCGCGGTTCCGACGCCGAGGGCTGCGGGTCCTGCACCCGGAGTGTCCGCGGCCGTGGCGCGGCGCGCGGCGGAGCCGGCGCCGATCCGGGAGCGCGAGCCTGGCTGCGCTTGGCGCGAGCCGGCGGAAGGCTGGTCGTCGTTGTCGCCGCACCCGCCCATTCTCCGTCACGAATGATGCGCCAGGGTTCGGGATCGATCGGACGCGATTGCGGAGCAACGACCGCGGGCCGGCTGGCGCGGCGCCGCCGCGGCGGCTCGCTCGGCACCGGCGGAGCGACCGGACGGACCATGTCGGATGTCGTCTCGGCGGCCGGCGGCGCATCGGCGGGCATTTCGATTGGGACTGCCGCCGCGGCCGGCTCGGCCGCAACAGGCTCGGCCTGAACGGCGGGCGCAGCTTGAGACGGCGTCTCCGCTCGCACGATCGATCCCGTGGTCTCCTCGACCGGCCCCGACTGGAACATGTCATTCGGCAGCAGCACGCCCGCAATCGCGAGTGCGGCGGCGAGGCTTCTGCCGAGCGAGATCAGCGCAGGACGCTCGCGCGGCAGCGCGGCGCTGCTGATCATCCGGCGCCCGGCATCGACGCCGACCACCGCGACAAAGGCCGCGAAGCCGAGGCTGCCGCCGACGCTGGGCAGGACCGCCGCCGCCTGGACCAGCAACGCGGTCAGCGCCACCGCGGCGACCAGCGGCTGGACCACGCCGTGCAAACGCTGCGGCGACGACATGCCGACGAAACAACCGGCAAAATACGCGTCGGACAGGCGGGCATCGTCCGGCACGAGCTGCTGCAGGACGACGAGACCGGCACAGGCCAGCGCTGCCGAGACGAAGATGCGCGTCGGCCGCCCTGCGGCCGCGACCTGCGGCAGCCTCAGCGCGAACATCGTTGCGACCATTCCGACGCCGCACAGCGCCAGCATGAGCACCGAATGATTGAGACCCTTATCGAAGCCCTGAAGGCTGGCGACGCGCAACGGCACGCCATCGGCGCCGAGCAGCGGCGCGAGACTGAGGAACAGAAACGAGCCGATCGCCGCGAGCGCGCCGAAGCGCCCGCCATAGCCGCGCAACAGCACGACGCGCAGCCGCATTTCGAGCGCGCAGACACTGCAGAACACGAGGCCGCAGAACAGCGACAGCAGCAGGAAGGACCTGTCGACCGGAAGCCCCGACCGCGCCACGCTCTCGCTCAACGCAACGATCGGCGTCATCCCGCTGAAGCTGCCGCCATAGACCGAGGAGGAGAAGGTCGTCGGCAGCAGATCTCTGGTTCTTGCCGTGATCAGGCCGGCGCAGAGCAGCAGGGTGGCGGTGACCGACGCGAGCGCCGGGGGCAGACCCGACGTGCTCAGGTGCAGCGTCGCCAGACAGCCGAGAAAGGCACCGGCGAACGAGGCCAGCGGCACGACATTCAGCAATCGGCGCGGCCAGCGGCGAGAGCCGGGCTCGGACGACTGGTCGAGCGCGCCATCGCGGTCCGCTGTCACGGCCCCGCCAACGTCGACGGGTCCGGCCGCCACTCCGGCGTGGGCTGCACCTCATGGCGGGCCACGATGCGCGGTCGCGCCGTCGCGTGCGGCACCACCCGCGTCTGGTGGCGCTTCAGCGGCACAGCTAGGAGCCCCGCGGCCTGACCGTCGCGAGCGATCCGCCGGGACGGGCCTGCGGAGGCCGGCGACGCGGACTGCTGGGCCGGCCCACTCGGGGGCCGCGCGGCGAGCGGATTGGCGCCCTGCGGATCCAGGATCTGAAGCGGCAGATCCGGCGCTGCGGCAGCGGCCGAGGCCGGCTCGCCGGGCACCATGCCGTCGCGCCGATCCTCGTCACGTGAGGGCATCGTGGTCCGCGCCGGCGCAGCGGCCCCGTCCGCGTTCACGAACGGACCGTTGGGCTCCGCCACCGGCCGCTGAAACATCAGCTCGCTGGAGAGCAGCACCGCGAAGATAGCGAGTGTGGCGACGAGCCCCCGCGTCCAGGCGAGGGCGGTCTGCCACGGCGATTCCCCTGCCTCGACGAACAGCCGGACCGCAGCATCCACGAAGATGACCGAGACGAAGGCGATGTATCCGAGGCTGCCGCCGACGCTCGGCAGGATGGGACCGGTGAGGATCAGCAGAGCCGTCAGCAGCACCGCCGCGGCCATCGCCTGCAGCAGGCTGCGCAGCCGCCGCGACGACGACATGCCGACGAAGCAACCGGCAGAATAGGCGTCGAGATCGGGGGCGTCGCTGGGCAGGAGCTGCAGCACCACGAGGCCGGCAAAGGCCACGGTCGCCGCAACGAAGATGCGCACCGCGCGGCGCGACCCTGCCACGGGCGCCCAGCGCAAGGCGGCCATCGTCGCCAGCATGCCGACCGAGCACAACGCGAAGGTGAGCGCGATGCCGCCGAGCCCCTGCTCCAGGGCGCCGCGGCGCGCGATCGGAAACAGCTCGCCCTCGGCGCCGAGCAGCGGCGCCAGACCGACGAACAGGAACGAAGCGACCGCCGCCAGCGCGCCCAGTCGTCCGCCATAACCGCGCGCGAGCCCGCCGCGCAGCCACATGTCGAGCGCGCAGCCCAGACAGAACATCAGTCCACAGAACAGCGAGAGCAGAACGAAGGCGGCGTCGAGCGGCAGGCCGGCGCGGATGACGCTGGCGTTCAACAGCGCCACGGGAGTCATGCCGACGAAGCTGCCGCCATAGGCCGACGAGAAGAACGTGCTCGGCACCAGATCCGCGGTCCGTGTCAGGATCAGCGAGGCGCACAGCAGCAAAGCCGCCGCCGCCGAGGCAATCAGCGGCGACAGCCCGGCTGCACTCAGATGCAGGGTCATCAGGCAGCCGAGGAACGCGGCGATGAACGACGCCAGCGGCGGGCAGCCGAGCTGGAACAGCTGCGAGCCGTAGAACGGCACGGCCCGGCCGAGCTGCCGATCGCGCCATGTGCGCGGATCGAAGCTCTGCTCCGCCCGCAGACGACGTAACTGACGATCCGCCGCTTTGCGCTTCATGTCCACGACACCCCGAATCGCGCCAGCCCAAGATCTGCGTGATGATCTCGCGGCAAGCGAATGGTTGACGTTCGGGCGCAACCCTGAGCCCGAGCCGGCGCAGTTTCCTGCGACGGTTGTACGCGCGCTGCATTCGCGCAGGTTGCGTGTGCTCGATTCATGCACTGCAATGCAACGTTGTGGAAGTATCGGGCTCCAGTCCGGGCGTGAAAGTTCCTGGCAACCTTAATGGCGGAGCGCGATGCGAATTATCAATGACATGCGAGTTAGACGGCGTAGCAACCCCGGCTTGCAAACGAGCTTGGTAAACGACAGCATGGCGTCATGCTCACGCCCACGTTGCATACCGCCCGTCTGATCCTGCGGCCGCTGGCCCTCGCCGATGCGCCGGCGATCCAGCGCCAGTTCGACAACTGGAACGTGATCCGCAACCTCGCGGCCGTCGTGCCGTGGCCCTATCCTCCCGACGGCGCCGAGACCTTCGTCAGGCTGCAGCTCGACAGGATCGCAGCCGGCGAGGAGCTTTATCAATGGGTGCTGGTGCTGCGCGACGGTGACGGCGAGGCCATCGGCAACATTCACTTCCGGCCGCGCATGAAGTCGGTGAAGGGCCATCGCGGCTTCTGGCTCGCCGAGCCCTATTGGAATCGGGGACTGATGAGCGAGGCGATCGCCGCCGTGAACGACTTCGCCTTCGGTCCGCTCGGCCTCGATCAGTTCACCGTCTGCAACGTCGCGACCAATGTCGCGTCACGGCGAGTCAAGCAGAAGACGGGCGCCGAGTTCGTCGGCTTCATCGAGGTCGCGCACCACAATGGCGAGACCTGCTCCGAGCAATGGATCGTGCGGCGGGAGACGTGGCTGCAACGCCGAGCGAAGCAACGCGCTCCCGCCTGAGATCGTCGGCGCTACGCGCTCGCCGTCACGTCGAGCACCGCCTGCGCAAACGCTTGCGGCGCCTCTTGCGGCAAGTTGTGGCCGATGCCGCCGGTGATCAGCCGGTGCTCGTAGCGGCCGGTGAACTTCCTGGCATAGGCTTCGGGCGCCGGATGCGGCGCGCCGTTGGCATCGCCCTCCATCGTGATGGTGGGCACTGTGATGTCAGGAAAGGTCGCGAGCTTCGCCTCCAGCGCATCATATTTCGCCTCGCCCTGCGCGAGGCCGAGCCGCCAGCGATAGTTGTGCACGACGATGTCGACGTGATCGGGATTGTCGAATGCGGCGGCGCTGCGCGCGAAGGTGGCGTCGTCGAACGCCCATTTCGGCGAGGCCGTCTGCCAGATCAGCCTGGCGAAGTCGCGCCGGTTCTTGTCGTAGCCCTCGCGGCCGCGCTCGGTCGCGAAGTAGAACTGGTACCACCATTGCAGCTCGGCGGCCGGCGGCAGCGGCATGCGGCCGGCCTGCTGGCTGCCGATCAGATAGCCGCTGACCGAGACCATCGCCCTGCACCGCTCCGGCCACAGCGCCGCGATGATGTTGGCGGTGCGCGCGCCCCAGTCATAGCCGGCGAGGGTCGCGGTCCTGATCGCGAGCGCGTCCATCAGCGCGACGATGTCGGCCGCGACGGCGACCGGCTGGCCGCTGCGCAACGCGGTCGGCGACAGCAGCCGCGTCGTGCCGTAGCCGCGCAGATGCGGAATGATGACGCGATGGCCGGACGCGGCCAGCGCCGGCGCGACGTCGGCGAAGCTGTGGATGTCGTACGGCCAGCCGTGCAGCAGGATGACGACGGGGCCGTCGGCCGGACCTGTCTCGGCATAGCCGATGCTGATCTCGCCGGCCGTGACCTGCTTGATCGGTCCGAGCGACGTCCCCGCCCCCGGCCGGATCGCCGGCAGCTTCGTCGTCGCCTTGAAGCTCTGCGCCTGCCCAGCGCTGGAGCCGAGTTGAAAGGCCGCAACGGCGGTTCCGGCAAGGGTGAGGAAACGGCGGCGGTCGGGGTAAAGAACGGTCGGCATGGCGGAGGCTCCTGGTTCCGATGTGCGGTCCTTGTGCGCCATGCATCCGCGCGGCGCTTGGAGGAGGCATTGATTTTTCCTTGAGGCCGGCTTGATTTTGCGGATCGCGTGACGCGAGGGTGAAGCCGGCTGCCGCGGCGGCCAGGGCGGTGCATGTGGTGTATTGCTTCGACGATTTTTTGCTCGATCCCGGCCGCCGCGAGCTGCGCCGCGGCGACGACCTGGTTGCGATGGAACCGCAGGTGTTCGACCTGCTCGCGTTCCTGATCAGGACGCGCGACCGCGTCGTCAGCCGCGACGACATCCTCGCCGAGGTGTGGGGCGGCCGCATCGTCTCCGAGGCGACGCTGGCGAGCCGCATCAGCGCCGCCCGGAGCGCGATCGGCGACAGCGGCGAGGCGCAGCGCCTGATCCGCACCATTCCGCGCAAGGGCGTCCGCTTCGTCGGGGAAGTCCATGAGCAGGCGGACGCAGTGCAGACGCCGGCGGCGGTTTCGGGCGCGCAAGCCTTCGACGGCCCCGCCATCGCGGTGCTGCCGTTCACCAACATGAGCGGCGATCCGGAGCAGGACTATTTCGCCGACGGGATGGCCGAGGACATCATCACCGCGCTGTCCCGCTGCAGCGGCCTCGCCGTGATCGCCCGCAACTCCTCCTTCATCTACAAGGGCAAGGCCGTCGATATCCGTGCGGTCGGACGCGAGCTCGGCGTCGGTTACGTTCTCGAAGGCAGCGTGCGCCGCGCAGGGTCCCGCCTGCGCATCAACGGACAGCTGATCGATGCGGCATCCGGCGCACATCTGTGGGCGGAGCGCTTCGACGGCCAGCTGGACGATGTGTTCGCGCTGCAGGACCGCATCACCGAAAGCATCGTGGCGGCGATCGAGCCGACGCTCGAGCTGGCGGAAGGCGAGCGGCGGCGCGCCACGCCGCCGCTGCATCCGGACGCCTACGACCTGCTGCTGCGCGCCGCCAGCCTGCGTGACGCCTTCACGCCCGACAGCCTCGCGGCGGCGATCGCGTGTCTGGACCAGGCACTGGCGATCGATCCCGCCTGCGCGCCCGCGATGGCGGCTTGGGCCTATTGTCAGGCGCTGCGCCACTTCCAGGGCTGGAGCGCGCCGGACGAGACCTATCGCACGGCCGCCGTCGCGCGGGCGTGGCAGGCGTGCGAGCGTGCGCCCAGCGACGCGCAGGTGCTGTGGATGGCGGCCTTCGCGATCTGGAACATGGCCGAGGACATCGCCCCGGCACGGGAGCTATTCCGCCGCTCGCTTGCCATCAACCCGAACTCGGCGATGGCGCTGACCTTGAGCGGCTGGATCGAGATCATGGCCGGACACACGGCTGCGGGACGCGCGATGATCGAACGGGCGCGGCAGCTGAACCCGCGCGATCCGCGGGGCTGGTTCGCAGCCGGAGCGCTGGCGATCTGCGCGGTGGCGGAGGACGATCTCGCAGGCGCCATTCGATGGGCCGAGATCGCGCTGGCGCAGAACCGCCGTTTCGCTGTGGCGCTCCGCGTCCTGATCGTGGCCCTGGTCGGGACCGGTGAGATGTCGCGCGCCGGCGAGGTCGCGCGTCAGCTTCTGAGCCTCGAACCGGATCTCACCGTGTCCGGGTTCCTCGAACGGATCCCGTTTCCGGCCGGAATGCTCGCCACAACCTATGCGGAGGCGCTGCGCGCAGCCGGGGTGCCGCCGTGATCCCGTTCGCGTGCAGCGGACCCTGCTGCAACTGAAATTTTCGACATGAACGGCAAAGTTGCGAAACTTGGCTGGACCTCGTTCACACTACCTTAGGTTCCATTCCGTAATTTTGCGGAGATCGTCCCGGCGGCCATTTGCCGGACGGCGGAGGGGAATTGATGAGGAAATTGCTTCTCAAATTTTACGAGGATGAATCGGGCGCAACCGCGATCGAGTACGGCCTGATTGCGGCCGGCATC
This sequence comes from Bradyrhizobium sp. SZCCHNRI3043, assembly GCF_032377735.1. NCBI lineage: Bacteria > Pseudomonadati > Pseudomonadota > Alphaproteobacteria > Hyphomicrobiales > Nitrobacteraceae > Bradyrhizobium > Bradyrhizobium sp. SZCCHNRI3043. The sequence continues at coordinate 60,652 of NZ_JAUHID010000024.1, read as the reverse complement.
GCGCTCGCGATCATCACCATACTCAACAAGCTCGGACTGACCCTGGAAGGCATCTTCACGACCCTGACCACGAAGCTGAACGGCGGCTGATCGATCGATTGTCTGCAATGGCGTTCTCAGGACCGGAGCAATCCGGTCGCCATGGTCGGACTGGCCGGGCCTCGTGCCCGGCCTTTGTCTCTTGATCAGCTCCATTCTTCGATGGAGCGGCGCCGCAACCGACCTATCAGGGCGTCGTGCTGCGTCCAGCCTGCTCGCAGGCATTCGTGCAGCGCCGGCAGGACTCGGCGCCGATCCGGCAATGGGCATGCATCCCGGCGTGCTGCTCGCATTCCTCGGCACAGTGCCGGCATCAACGTATCCGGACGCGCTGACGCCTAACTCTGTTTCCGCCTGCATCCATCATCGATTGGGCGATCAAGTTCAATCGCGCGGCGCGACCTCAATCATCTCACGATCCGCGTGACGGAATTATCACCTCGCCGTGCGTCACGGCTTCCGGCATCTCATTCGCCCGCGCCTACGAGCGCCATTTTGCAGAACTGCCATCCGAAACCTTGCGGCGTGCGCGTATGGACGCACCCGTTGGGTTGAGGCACAACAGCTCTCGTCACTGACGTCGGCGGCCCGAGCCGCGGACCAAGAACGACGTGCGCAGGCAAAGCGCCGACGATGTGGAGGAATGGATGCTGATTCCGATGGCCGACGTACCGCGCTGGTATGCGGAGCGCAAACCCAGGGACAGCGTCGCGCTCCGGCACGGGACCGATACGCTGACCTGGGAGCAGCTCGAGCGCCGCGCCAATGCGCGTGCGCGCGCCTTCGCGGCCAAGGGCGTCAAGCCAGGCGACTTCGTCGCGATCGGCCTGCCCAACGGCAATGCGCTGTTCGAGACCAGCTTCGCGGTGTGGAAGTGCGGCGCGACGCCGACGTCGCTGTCGTGGCGGCTGCCGCGCGGCGAGGCCGCCGCGGTGCTCGAGATCCTCAAGCCGTCGCTGGTGGTCGGTGGCGAGGCCGACTGGAACGCGCCGAACGCGCTGCCGGCCGATTTCACGCCCGAAGGATTTTCGGACGAGCCGCTCACCGCGCCGGTGTCACGCTATTGGAAGGCGATGACCTCGGGCGGCTCGACCGGACGGCCAAAGGTGATCCTCGATCACCAGCCTGCGGTGACCGACACCGCCGCCGAGCCGCCGCTCGGAATTCCGAAGGGCGCAGCGCTGCTCAATCCCGGCCCGCTCTATCACAACGCGCCCTTCATCGTGTCGCATTACGCACTGTTCGCCGGCGGCAGCTTGACCGGGATGGTGAAGTTCGACGCCGAGGAGACGCTGCGGCTGATCCAGGCGCACCGCATCCAGTGGGTCAACTTCGTACCGACGATGATGCACCGGATCTGGGCGCTGCCGGAGGCGGTCCGGAACAGCTACGACGTGTCGAGCCTGAAGATGGTGTTCCACATGGCCGCGCCGATGCCGCCATGGCTCAAGGAAAGATGGATCGAGTGGCTCGGGCCCGAGCGCGTCCATGAGCTCTATGGCGGCACCGAGCGCCAGGGCCGCACCATCATCTCCGGCACCGAATGGCTGCAGCACAAGGGCTCGGTCGGCAGGATCGACGAGTCCTGCAAACTGCGCATCCTTGGTCCCGACGGCAACGATGTCGCGCCCGGCGAGAGCGGCGAGATCTACTTTCTTCCCGCTGATGGCGCCGGCAGCACCTATCACTATCTCGGCGCCGAGCCGAAACGGCGCGCCGACGGCTGGGAGTCGCTCGGCGACATCGGCCGGCTCGATGCCGACGGCTACCTCTATCTCGGCGACCGCCTCGCCGATATGATCCTGCGCGGCGGCGCCAACATCTATCCGGCCGAGGTCGAGGCGGCGCTGATGGCGCATCCCGACATCCGCTCCTGCGTCGTCGTCGGCCTGCCCGATCCGGAGATCGGCCAGCGCGTGCACGCGATCGTGGAGATCGACCGTGCCAAGGACGCGCAAGCCATTGTCGACGGCATGGGTGCATTCCTCGCCGACCGGCTCAGCCGCTACAAGCACCCGGAAAGCTACGAGCTGGTCGACGTGATGCTGCGCGACGATTCCGGCAAGGTCCGGCGCACCCTGCTGCGCGACGAGCGCGCAGCATGGATGAAGGATGGCCGCGACTTCCGTCTCGTGCCCGCGCGGGCGCGACCGGCAGCAGACTGACGGCCCGGAAATTTTTCGAACGTTTACGATGCTGGCGTAGACTCCGTGAGGGAAGGAGACTCCGCGCCATGATGTCGAGACGACGGTTTCTGCGCACCGCGGGTACGGCCGCAGCGCTGCCCTTTGCGCGGATGCCGCGGGCGCGTGCCGAGCTGCGCACCATCCTCAACGATGCCGGCCGGCTCAACCCGACGCCGGTCGCCAGACACGTGGTGATCAGCAAGCCCGCGACCGACGATCTGATCGCGCGGCTGCGCGCCGAGCTGAAGGAGGCTGCGGCCGCGAAACGCCCGGTGACCGCGGCCGTGGCCCGGCATTCGATGGGCGGCCAGAGCCTGCCGCGCGACGGCACCGCGATCACGCTCGACGGCGGCGCGATCGAGCTCGACACGGCGGCGAAGACCTATCGGACCGCGGCCGGCAACCGCTGGTGGGACGTGATCGCCGCGCTCGATCCCAAAGGCTTCTCGCCGGCGGTGATGCAGTCGAACAGCGATTTCGGCGTCGGCAGCACGTTCTGCGTCAATGCCCATGGCTGGCCGGTGCCCTACGGCCCGTTCGGCTCCACGGTGAAGTCGATCCGCATGCTGCTTGCCGACGGCACCTTGGTGCAGTGCTCGCGTAACGAGAATGCCGAGCTGTTCGGCCTTGCGATGGGCGGCTACGGCCTGTTCGGCATCATCGTCGATCTCGAGGTCGAGATGGTGCCGAACCTGCTGCTCGAGCCGCGCTTCGAGCGCATGGCGCCGGAGACGTTCGCGGAAAAGTTCACACAGAGCATCGACGGCGACGCCAATATGAAGATGGCCTATGGCCGGATGTCGGTGTCGCGCAAGGCATTCTTCGACGACGCCCTGCTCGTCACCTTCCGACCCGTCCCCGATGCCCCCGCGACCCTGCCCGCGGCAGTGAGCTCCGGCAAGCTCACCGGCGTCGCCAACACGATCTATCGCGCCCAGACCGGCTGGGAGGTCGCCAAGGGCCTGCGCTGGTTCATGGAGACGCGGCTCGGCCCCGCCATCTCCGACAGCCGCTACACCCGCAACTCGTTGATGGCCGAGCCGGTCGCCAATCTGGCGCAGAAGGACATGCACCGCACCGACATCCTGCATGAATATTTCGTGGCGCCGGAGCGGTTCGGCGACTTCCTCACCGCCTGCCGCGAGATCATTCCCAAGGCGCGCGCCGAATTTCTCAACGTCACCCTGCGCTACGTCGCCGAGGACAGGACACCCGCGCTCACGATCGCGCCGGTGCGCCGCATCGCGGCCGTGATGTCGTTCTCACAGGCCACCTCGCCCGAAGGCGAGATCGACATGCTGCGGACGACGGAGGCGCTGATCGACCGCATCACGGCGATTGGCGGCGCGTTCTATCTGCCCTATCGTCTGCACGCCCGCCGCGACCAGGTCGAGAAGGCTTATCCGGCGGCCGCGCACTTCGTCGCCGCCAAGCGGCAGTATGATCCGAACCTCCTGTTCCGCAACGCGATGTGGGACGCCTACTTCGCATGAATACATCAGCAGCAGATGGCTTCGCATTGGACCGCTATCGCATCGCCGCGCTGTCGCTCGCCATGGCGCTCCTGTTCGCCGCCGCGACCGACTACATCCCGGCCTTCATCGATGCGCAGGGCCGCGTGTTCGGCCTGTTCCAGCTCGACATCTACAAGGATGCGCTGCATGTCGCCTCCGGCCTGTGGGCGCTGGCCGCGATGCTGACCCGCCGCAGCGCGGTGTTCTTCCTGCGCGTGTTCGGCACGCTGTACTTCCTCGACGGCGTGATGGGCGTGTTCACCGGCTCGGGCTATCTCGACCTCTCGATCGTGATCGACGGCATCCGCAACACCTCGTGGCTCGTAAAGGTTCTCTCCAGCCTGCCGCATCTCGCACTCGGCGCGATCGGCATCGCTGTCGGCTGGTCGCCGTGGCGCACGCAGGCCGCCGTCGCATGAGCCTGCGTCGCAAAGCGCTATATCTCGCCGGCGCCCTCGTCGCTGCCGCCGCGATCGGCATCGCCGCCACCGTGATCAGCGTCGAGACGGTCTGCGTCGCCGACGTACCGACACCCGCCGTGACCTCGGAGTTCGGCATCACCGATCCCGCTTATGCGCGATCGCAGGGTGACAGCTTCCTGACCTTTCCGGAATGGTACATCGTCCACGCCTATGCCGACCTCGCTGCGGTGACCGGGCAGGCATCGGAATCGGACTTCCACTATTTGTCGAGCATCTCCGGCTTCTGGCGCAGCCTGTGCCGCGCCACGCGGCAGGCCGCGGGCTCCGGACCCGCCACCTCGGATCAGAAGCTGACGAACTACATCATCGGCTTCAGCTTCACCGCCGAGATGGCGCTACAGGGCGCTTACGAGAAGAGCATCGGAGCGATCAGCTGGGAGACCACGAACGGCGTCAAGACGGCAGAGGACGCCTTCAACCTTGCCCTGCTGAAGGACTACGCCGCGTTCCTCTATCAGACACCCTGGTATCGGTATCCCTTCGCCGCCAAGCTCGGTGAGTTCTGGCGCGAGACGCCCTTCGTGCCGTCGTTCCGCGCGATGGAGCGGCGCGTTTCGCTCAGCCTGCAATATGCAGGGCGCGCCGCCTATGCGGCCGTCATCGGCTATGCGGCAGGCTACGATCCGGCCGTGCTGACCATCCAGAGCGTCGTCACCGGCCTGCCCGCCGCCGAGCTTGCAGTCATTCCGGGAGTGAAGGTGATCCGCGAGGTCACGGACGCCAAGGGCGCGAAGGGCGTGCTGGTGGAGACCCAGCGCTACGCCAAGTTCGATGCCTTCGCCAAGGAGCTCGGCCGTCATGACGGTGCTTCGCTCGGCGAAATCGCAGGCAACCACCGCATCCTGGTCACGATCGTGGTCCCGCCCGGAGACGGACGGCTGGCAGCTTTCGACGGGCTGCCTATATTCAGCGTGCCGATCCAGTCCCGTCCCGGTGCCCGTCGCATCGGTGTCGACGTGCCGGTCCGGTCACTGGTTCAGGACATCACCCGTTTCGAAGCCGCGGGATATACGTTCGAGCATGCCTACGACTACTGACCAGCATCCCAGATCCCGCGCCGTTCCAGTGAAGGGCGTGCTGGCAGTTGCCTTCGCCTGGTTTGCGGGCATGGCTGCCATGGCGCTGGTGATCAAGCCGGATGCGGTGGTCGTGTTCGGTCCGCCAGACCGTGTGATCCCCGCGATCGTTACCGCCGATGGAGCCTTGCTCGACGCCGGGCGTTTCCACCTCTCGGCCAGAACGGGAGCCGCCACGGTCGGCAGCCTCTACGCCGCCGGCGCGTGGCTGGTCTGGCCCCTGATCGGCAGGGGCTGCGGCCGCGGGTAGTCGGTGAAGCGCAGTTCCTCCTCGCGCGAACGCGGAGCCCTCGGAACTGGCGCCGACGCCCAAAGATGTTAAGCTCGCGTTCACGCTGTGGCCGTCACGCGACACGAAGCAGAAGCTTGGTCGATGCACCCGGGGGTATCGACAGAGCAGGAGAACGAAATGCCTTCTTTGACCGAATGGAAAGTGCCGTCCGCCTTCCAGCCTCGCGCCGAAGACTATCAATATGATCTTGATCAAGCCCTGTCCTCGATCGTGGGCCTGCATGCCATCATTCCGTCCGACGCCTTCAGCGCGGAAACGCTGGGGACCGAGCGCGCCGGCAATGCCGTCGTCATCGACGACGGGCTGGTGCTGACCATCGGCTACCTGATCACCGAGGCCGAATCCGTCTGGCTGCACCCCAATGACGGACGCGTGGTCGAAGGCCATGTGCTCGGCTTCGACTTCACCACCGGCTTCGGCCTGGTACAGGCGCTCGGGTCGCTCGACCTGCCGGCGCTGCCGCTCGGCTCGTCGGCCGCTACCAAGGTCGGCGATCATGTCGTGCTCGGCGGCGCCGGTGGGCGGACGCGATCGGTCGCGAGCCAGATCATCGCCAAGCAGGAATTCGCCGGCTATTGGGAATATCTGCTGGACGAGGCGATCTTCACCCACCCCGCCCATCCGAATTGGGGCGGCACCGGCCTGCTCTCGGCCAAGGGCGAGCTGATCGGCATCGGGTCGCTGCAGCTGGAGCGCGAGCGCGACAGCAAGGACGAGCACGTCAACATGATCGTGCCGATCGATCTGTTGAAGCCGATCATCGATGATCTCAGGCGCTTCGGCCGCGTCAACAAGCCGGCGCGCCCCTGGCTCGGCATGTACGCGACCGAGGTCGACGATCGCGTCGTCGTGATCGGCGTCTCCGACAACGGTCCCGCGGCCCGCGCCGAGCTCAAGGCGGGCGACGTGATCCTCGGGATCAACGGCGACAAGGTGACGAGCCAGAGCGAGTTCTATCGCAAGCTCTGGGCGCTCGGCGCAGCCGGCGTCGACGTGCCGCTGACGGTGCACCATGAGGGCGTCACCTTCGACGTCACGATCGCCTCGACCGACCGCGCCAAGCTGCTCAAGGCCCCGCGGCTGCACTGAGGCGGCCGCGGGCCTGCACTCACGCGTTGACGTGCCAAGCCGCCGCGATCTGGTCGTGCAGTTGCGCATCCGTCGGCAACTGTGATGCCACCGTGGGATCGAAACCCGGATGCGCCTGGGCGTAGGTCGCCATGGCCTGCACGAGCTGCGAAACGTGCGTATCGATCTCGAGACCGCCGGCCTTGATCTCCTGCAGCTGATAGGAGCCGCCAAGGAACCAGTCGGCCACCGTGACCTGCTGATGGGTGCCGAGAATGTCGATCTCGAGATCGTTGCCCGATTTGACGAACCAGAAATTGTCGGCCGTGTAGGCGGTGCCGAAATCGAGCGTGCCGGTCGGCTTCGCCAGCGACGCGACGCCATTGATGATGATGTCGTTGCCGTCACCGGGCGCGTAGACATAGGTGGCGCCGACGCCACCAACCAGGATGTTGTCGCCGGCCCCGCCCTGCAGCACGTCACTGCCCAGACCGCCGATCAGCAGATCGTCGTTGGCGGTCCCGAACAGCATGTCGTTGCCGCCGCCCGCGATCAGCAGCGCACCATCGGTTGCAGCAATGGTCGCGCCCGACACTGGATCGATCGTCACCGTTGTCGCCGCGTCGCTCAAGGCTGCGCTGAGCCAGTCGAGATTGTCGGTCTTGCCGCCCCAGAGCACGCCGATCGCCATGTCGATCAGGCCAGCATCCTCGCCGTCGAAGCTGGCGACGGCATCGATGAGCGCGACCTTGCCCAGGATGTCGACCGCCGATCCCGTGTCCCAGCGCGACCACAGATCGGATGACAGGTCGGCGACCAGCAGGTTCTTGGCCGTGTCCTGATAGAGGATGCCGTGCTCGTGGCCGATCAGGCCGGGCGTCGTCGACATCACCTCGTCATGGTTCTGCGCCAGCAGCGCCGAATACTCGACCACGATCTCGGCCAGCGCCTTCTCGACCCCGCCATCTTTCAGATAGGTCGCAGCCGAGGTTGCAGTCACGCTGTTGCCGAGCACGCCGCCGCCGTTGAACAGGGCCTGCACGGCGCTGTTGCCGTAGCCGCTGGCGTCGGTCACCGCCGAATAGGCGATCATGTCCTTCATCTTGTCGGACGGCGCGCCTTCCCCGCTCACACCGGCCGCGGGAATGCCGACGGCCGAAGCAATCGCGTCATCCTGCAGCGGCGCCAGCAGCACAGCCGCCGCTTTCTTCCAATCCTGGGCACCGTTGTCACTCGCCCATTGCATCATCGTCAGCAGCGCGATCGAGTGCAGGCTGACCGGATCCAGACCGAGATCCGTGCCCGCGCCGAGCACGGTCTTCTGCTCGGACGAGATGCCGATCGCAGCATCGGCAATGGCGAGCGCGCCGGCGACCGGTCCGAGCTGCAGCAACGCCAGGGGTGCTTCCAGCACGGGCGCCGCGGCTCGGACATATTGCAGGATCTCGCCGGCGACGGAGACCATATGGATGTCGGAATAGCGCTCGACGGGGTGCGACGTCAGCGCGCCCCAGAAGCCGTGCAGCTGATCGTAACGGACCTCGGCGGCGAACTCGAACGGCATCGCGTCGTAGGCGTAGACCACCTTGTCGTTGAGCGCAGCGATGTAGCCGGCAAGTCCGCCGCCCAACGAATGGCCGGTCAGCGAGACGTTCGATGTCGCCCATTTCTTGTAGTAGGCTTCCGCATCCGGGAACTGCGTCGGCCAGCCGGTCAGACCGGCGCCGCCAAGCCACGACGGCACGTCGGCGAGACTGTCGGTGCCGCGAAACGAAATGATCCGTGTCGATGGATCGCCCGCGAGCTGATAGGTCGCGGCCTCGAAATTGTCGGCGGTCGAGGTCACGCTCGCCGCCACCAGCTCATAGCTCCCGATACGGTTGAAATTGACCGCAAGCGTCGGGTTGACGCCTCTGTTGTAGACGTCCATGGCGAGCACCGCGTTGATCAACGCGGCCGACGGCGACTTGGTCATGATGCGAATCCCCCCTCGGCAACCGATCGGCAGTTTTGACCCAGGGCGGAGATCCACGAGGAACCCTCCGCTGCGCCGCCGGCTCTCACCAAGTGCGACATCGCGCCCGAATTTTGTCAACCAACTATCGTCTCCGCGTGTATTCGCGCGCGACTCACCTGCCGCGCGCGATGGCAGCCTCCGCGCTGTGTTGACTTGCAGGAGCCGCATCGCGAGATTGTGGCTTCGCGGAGCGAACACGCGTTCGGAAAATGGTCATTGCCCGGACGTCCGATTTTGCGTTGCATGACAGCGCTCGCCGGCAAGCAGACGAGACGGCCAGACCCGCGTACCAAGGAGACCTGCATGACGGATGCCGTGGTGGATGACATTCTCATCGTGTTGCCGCCACTGCTGCAGACGCTCGAAGCCCTGTCCCACGTTGCACGCTACCTGAACCCGCCGGATTTTGATCGCGTGATGGCTGATGTCGGCGATCCCGAGCGGACGCTGCACACGGCGCGGATTCATCTCACGTCGTGGCCGGCGGACTTCGCCCATATCCGTATCGCCTTCGACACCGCGGCGGACGCCGCGCTGATGTCGTTTGCCGGCCTGCGCGCCGTTCAGCGCGGTGAGGGCGACCTGGTCGATGTGTTCAGGGCCCTTCGTCAATTGCCACGCGCACTCGAGGCGCTGTTTCCACTGGCAGCGACGCTGCCGCCGCTGAGCGAATTCTTCCTCGATCCCGCCGTCGATGGCGACAACGGGCTGCGCCAGTTGCTGGCCGCTTCTTCTGCAGGCAAGGACGCCGTGTTTCACGACCACAACGAGATCGGCAATCGCGGCGGCTTTTCGCTGTATGTGCCGGAATACTACACGGCGGACAGGGCTTGGCCGCTGGTCATGGCGCTGCATGGCGGCAGCGGCAACGGCCGCGACTTTCTCTGGAGCTGGCTGCGCGCCGCACGCAGCCTCGGCGCCATCCTGGTCGCCCCCACCGCGGCAGGACCGACCTGGGCGCTGATGGGCGACGACGCCGATACGCCAAACCTCCTGCGCATTCTCGACCTCGTCCGCAGCCGCGTCGCGATCGATCCCGCCCGCATGCTCCTGACCGGGATGAGCGACGGTGGCACGTTCTGCTACGTCAGCGGATTGGCCGCAGGCTCGCCGTTCACGCATCTTGCGCCGGTGGCCGCGACGTTCCATCCCCTGATGGCGGAGATCGCCGACCGGGACCGTCTGCGCGGCCTGCCGATCCAGATCGTGCACGGCCGGCTCGACTGGATGTTCCCGGTCGAGATCGCGAGGCATACGGCCGACGCCCTGGCCAAGGCCGGCGCCGACGTCGCCTATCGCGAGATCGACGATCTCAGCCATTGCTATCCGCGCGAGGCCAATGTCGAGCTGCTGCGCTGGCTGTTGCGCTGAGCTCGCCTCTCCTTGCTACGACATGGCTGATCGGCAATGCCGCCGACACAATGTCGGCGGATTTTGTCCGCATTGGTCCTGCTCGGTCATACAGCGGGGGCGCTGCACACGGGCGGCCATGACGCCGCCGAAGGTCTGCTCATGCCCTCGCCGCTGATGCCCTCGCCTGCCGCGTCCGTCGCGCAAGTCTCGTCCGCCCGCTCCTCCACCTCCGTCGTGCTTGCCAATGGCGTCAACCGTCTCGAGGTGACGCTGAAGCTCACGACCGCGATCCTGGCGCTGGCCGCCGGCGTCTACACCTATCTTGGCGTCCGCGAACTGCTCAACGGCAGTCCGACCACGGTGTTCTTTGCGGCGGTCATCTACTCCGTCGCGGTCTCGGTCGGCATCTACGCCTTCTGGGTGTTCATGATGCAGTTCATGCCGCACGTCACCAGCGCGATGGGGCGTTTGATGATGGTCGGCTGCATGCTGCTGGGCTCGCTGATGATCGTCGCGATGTCGTCCTGGCTGAATGCGTCGGCCCTGGCCGGCGCCGCGGCGATCCAGCAGCATCTCGCCATCACCGTGCAGAACTACACGAGCGACCTCGACAGGGCCAATAGCCAGGCCATCGCTGCGCAAAGCCTACTGCCCGATATCCAGCTCGCCTCCTCCCGCTTCGCCAAGCTGGCGGACGCCGAACGCGCGGGCTCGCTGACCGGCACCTCCGGATCGGGCACCGTGGTCCAGCTTCTCGCGCAGATGTCGACGCAACTCGACGGACTGGGACAACAGGTCCAAGAATCCGGCAAGCGCGTCTCTGCTCTCTACGAGCAGGGCGGCAAGAGCCTCGCCAAGATGCGCGAGCTGATCTCCGACCGCGGCCCGATCGCAACGCGCAGCGATGCCTTCGCCACGGAGTCGTTGAACCTGATGGGCGTGATCGCCAATCTGCAGCAGACCTCGGTGGCACCTGCGGTGAGGCGCGCCGCGGCCTCGCTGTCCGCCGGTTTCATCGCGCCCGCCGCAGGCGGACGCAGCGGCGACCTGGCCGAGCGCCAGACCGCCGTCGTCGGCAAGGTGGAAGGCGCGATCGCCACGCAGGCCGCCTCGCTTGCCGACGCCGCCGACAAGATCCTGGCGCTGCCGCGCATCGAGCCGACCCGCTTCCAGACGCTGTCGCCCGCTGAAGCCGTGCTGCGCTACGCCGGCGACTTCATCCCGAGCTGGGCGGGCGCGATCTCGATCGACCTGATGCCGGCAGTGCTGGTGCTGATCCTCTGCGTCGTCCATGCCGCCATCCGCCGCGAGGGCCTGCCCGCCGTGAGCGCCTCCAGCCTGACGGCCGCCGATCTCGTCACCGCATTGCAGATTGCGCGCGAGGTCGAGGACGCCAGGCGGGCGGCCGAGCGACGGCCAGCCGAAACGCCCACGGAGGCGCCTGCTGCATCAGCCGTTGAGCCAGCGCCGGCCGCGGCGGATGAGAACGTGACGTCGCTGTCATCAGCTCGAATCGGAAAGTAGTCCCGTGGCTTCGGCGCTGAACCGACGCGTCCATGCCTGGCTCGCGGGCAATCCCGATGAGAGCATTCTGCGTTGGGTCTTCCGCAGCATTCTCGTCGTCACCGTCGCGGTTCTCGCGGCGGACCTGCTCGAGTTGAATGCTCCGCAGGTGCCATCGGATGCAGCCCCGCCTCAGCTCGACATTCGGCGCGAGGCGCCGGACCTGCCGGCCGAATCACCATCCTTGCTGGCGCCCTTGATGAAGCGGCTGATGCCGCTGCCGCAGGGCGATCGTGCCTTGCAGCAGCCGATTCAGTTCGAGCTGCGCGGCGGCGGCCGGCTGTTCGCGACCGGCACGATCACACCCGGCAGCGCGCGCAGCTTTGCGGACGCAGTCGAACGTCATGGCGAATATATCAGGACGATCGTGCTGAACTCGCCCGGCGGCTCCGTCGCCGACGCGCTGGCGATGGGGCGACTGATCCGCGCGCGGAAATTCGCAACCGAAGTGGAGGCGGGAAAATATTGCGCCTCGTCGTGCCCGCTGGTGTTCGCCGGCGGTCTCGAGCGCCGGGCCGGCGAGCGGGCGATCATCGGCGTGCATCAGATCGCCGCAGTCCCCACGTCCGGGACCGCCGTGAGGTCCGGCGACGACATGAGCCTTGCGCAGAACATCTCGGCGCGGTGCCAGCGCCATCTCGCCGAGATGGGCATCGATCTGAAGGTCTGGGTGCATGCGATGGAGACACCGCATGACCAGCTGTTCACGTTCAAGCCCGACGAGATGAAAACGCTCAATCTCGTCACTTCGCTGCCGGAATCGCGGCCTGAAAAATCGCGCAGTTAGGTTGTCTTGATCGCGGCGGACCGGGACCGCGGCGAGCGCGGAACCAAGTTTCGACCGCGGCGTTGTTGGCCGTCACACTGGAGAACATGACATGCGGACATTCGTGGGAATGATCCTGGGGGCCCTCATCCTGGGGTTCGGCGTCTACATCCATGATTCGATGCAAACCTCCGAGGTCGCCAACGGGCCGACCGCGCAGACGCGCCGGACCATCGTGAACTGGGACGTCGCGGCGGATAGCTGGAATTCACTCAAGACCCGCGCGCATGACGACTGGGTTCGCATCTCGTCGAAGTAACGCGCACGACGCGGCTGTTTTCAAGGCGTCTCGGCCGTTGGTCGAGGCGCCTTTGCTTTGCCCATCAGTTGGCCGCCTTGGCCTTGCGCGCGTCGGCGATAACCTGCTCGAACTGCGCCATGGTCAGCACGCCGGGTACCCTGAACTTGCCGACGATGAAGGACGGCGTGCCGCGGAAACGCAAGCCCCGCGCCTGCTTGTCGTTGCGCGCCAGCATGTCGTCGATGGCCTTGGCGTTGGCGGCGAGGTCGCGCTTGGCGCGGTCGACGTCGACGCCTGCTCCCGCGAGCAGTTCGTCGATGCGCGGCTCGGTGAGCTTCGAGCTGACGCCGATCAGCGCCTCATGCGCCTTCGCATATTTGTCCTGATACTTGCAGGCCAGCGCCATCCGCGCGGCAACCACCGAAGTCGGCCCGAGAATCGGCCATTCCTTGAGAACCCAGCGCACCTTGCCATCGTCATGGATGACCTGCTGCAGTTCGGGATCGAGCTTGCGGCAATACGGGCAATTGTAGTCGAACCATTCGACGATCGCGATGTCGCCCGAAGGATTGCCGAGCACCGGCGCGTCGGGGTCGCGCAACACCGCGCCCTCGTCGGGCTCGTCGGCGTCCTCGGCGCGACTGTCGCGGGGCCACAAGGAAAGCGCCGCGCCTGCGCCAAAAAGCGTCAACACGTCACGCCGGCTGCTGGCGGAGGTGATCGCAGTCGAGGGGACGCACTTCATCGAGGTCAGCTCCAGATATGCAGCAGGCTGCGCGTCAGCATATACAGCGCCACCACCGCGATCACGACGGAAAACACCACGTTCAATGCGCCGCGCCGTTCGGAGAGATGGCGCGCCAGGCGTGTGCCGGCAAGACCTCCGGCGATTCCGCCAGCGATGAACAGTCCGGCGAGATCCCAGGCGACGAGCCCTGACCAGGCATAGCTCGCCGCGGTGGTGAGCCCGAAGGTCGTCACCGCGACCAGCGACGAGCTGACCGCATTCATGATCGGCATGCCCGTCGCAGCCATCAGCGCCGGCACGATCAGGAAGCCGCCGCCGATGCCGAAGAAACCGGACAGCGTGCCGGTGGCGAGGCCGAAGCCGACGACCGCCGGGACGTTGGCCATGCTCATCTTCACATCGGGGGTGCCGATGCGGGCGCGCGTCTTCAGCATCAGCATGGCGATGACCATCATCACCAGCGCGAACAGCGCCAGCAGCTTCTGGCCGTCGACCATCTTGCCGAGCAGCGAGCCGATGAAGGCGCCGACGATGCCCGCCGTTGCGAACAGCGCCGCGATCGGCCAGATCACGGTGCCGCCGCGCGCATGATTGGCGAGATTGATGGCCGCGTTGGTGGCGACCGCGATCGCGCTCGAGCCGATCGCGATGTGCGGCTCGGGCACGCCGACGACATAGACCATCAGCGGCACCGCGAGCACCGAGCCGCCGCCGCCGACGAGGCCGAGCGAGAACCCGACCATCGCGCCGCAAAACAGGCTGAGCACACCTTGGACAGCAGAGATCATGGCGAGAGCAGGGTCATTTCCCGCACAGGAAGGCAAGCCCCAAAATCACCGGAGCAGCAATGCCGCCGCCACCGCTGCGAACCGCCGCGCGACCGGCGCCGATCCGAGCCCGGCCGCGGTCTCGCGGCGATGCGCGGCGTCGAAAGCGTCGACCGGACGCATGATGCCCCCGGCCGCCGGCAACGTCTCGTCAGCCCGGATCAGGCAGCGCCCTTCAGCTTCTTGGTGCATTCGCTGTAGTAGCCGCCGCCCTTCTGGATCCACTTCAGGCCGCCATTGGCGTTGGTCGCCTTGTTGGCATTGTACTGATCGACGCAGGTCTGCAACCGCGCCTTGCCGGGCTTCTCCTTGGCGTATTTCGGGTCCACCGCGTTGGGGAACACGGCGGGACCGGTCGGCGCGGGAGCGGCCTCCTTGGCTTCGGATTTCGCCGCCTTGGCCGGCTTGGCCTCGGCGGCAGGCGCGGCCGGAGCCGCCGGAGCCGCGGCCGCGGCGGCATCGCTGCCGCACTGGGCCTTGCGGAAGTCGTTCCACTTCTGGCCGCCCAGCGTGCCGGCCTCCTTCGCCTGCTTGTACTTGGCGCTGCATTCCTGCGCGGTCAGCGCCTTCGCCGGGGCGGCGGCGAACGTCGCGAGCCCGATCACGGCCAGCGTAGCGAGTGACGAAGCAACCAATGATTTTGCGTGAAAACTCATCCTCGATCTCCCTGTGGAGCATGATGGAATGGGACGGTAATTCTAGCGAGACGCCCGCGACCGACAAAGCAGGCGGGAGCGTGGCCGCGCGAAAATATAATTTGCGTCGCGCGGCGATCCGGCTCATTCCATTCACTGCGGGTTCAGCATCGCCGGACATCGCGCCGTGCCTTTCGTTCGAGGACTTCAGCATGAGATTCACTGCCCGGGCGGCGATTGCGGCCATAGCAATTGCCACCCTGTGGACCGCCGGCCCCGCCTGCTCGCAGCCCGGATTGACGCTGCCGGCGCGGCCCGATGCCGCCACCGACAAGTTCGCCAGCCTGGATAAGGCGGCGCGGCGGACGATTTCCGTTGCCTGCTCCAAGGAGGCTGACGAGCAGGGGCTGAAGGGCAAAGCACGCGGCAAATTCCGCTCGGCCTGCAAGCGCGACAAGGCGGCGGCGGCGGCCGCCGCGGCGACACCCGTGCCCGCTCCCGCGCCGACGCCGGAGAAGCCGAAATGACCGGCACCTGCGGGTGCACGCGCGCATGGCGCCTGCGCAGCGGCGGGAATTGTTCGCGCAGGCAGGTTTTGGCATAAGGCGCCGTGCGCCAGATCATCTCCTCCCTCCCCTTTGAGCTGCCGAGCCGCGCCAAGACCCTGAGCGCGATCGAGACCCTCGTGCTCGGCACCGCCGGCGGCCTGATCTTCCTCGTCGCCCATCTGCCTGGCGGGCTGATCTCCGGCGCGATGATCGCGACCGCGATCGCCGCAATCGCCGGCCGCCCGCTGGCGATGCCGCCGATCCTGACCCAGACCGTGCTGCTGCTGCTCGGCATCTCGATCGGCGCCGTGGTCTCGCGCGAGCTGATCAACCATGTCAGCGCCTATCCGGTGACCATCGGCCTCCTGGCGCTCGCGACGTTCTGCTCGACCTTCGGCTCCAGCCTCTATCTGCAGCGCGTCCATGGCTGGGACCGCACCTCGGCGCTGCTCGCCGGCAGTCCCGGTGCGCTGTCGCAGATCACGATGCTCGCGGTGGAGCGCGGTGCCGACCTGCCGGCGATCGCCGTGGTGCAGACGCTGCGGGTGATCATCCTGACGGCGGCGCTGCCGCTGGTGCTGGCAGTGGCTGGCGTCGCACCGGCGGCGCCGATCTCGCTCGGCCAGAGCGTCGCCTCGCCGCTCGGCCTGCTCGCACTGCTGGTGGCCTCGCTGGTCGCGGCGATGCTGATGCAGCTGATCAGGTTTCCGGCCAGCTGGCTGTTCGGTGCGATGGTCGCCAGCGGCGTCCTGCACGGCACCGGCCTCGTCGAGGGCGGCCTGCCGGAATGGATGCGCGGCGTGGCGCTGGTCGGCATCGGCGCCTTGATCGGCAGCCGCTTCGCCCGGATGCGGGTGAAGACCCTGGTCGGCCATATCAGGGCTGCGTTGGGCTCGTTCGCGATCGCGGTGGCGATATCGGCGCTGTTCGTCACCGTGATCGTGCTGGTGACGCATGTGCGCTTCTCCGACACCATTGTCGCGTTCGCGCCCGGCGCGATGGACGCGATGATGGCGCTGGCGTTGACGCTGCACATCGACCCGATCTTCGTCGGCGCGCATCACCTGTCGCGCTTCGTGTTCGTCACCATCGCCACCCCCGGCATCGTCCATTTGTTCGGACGGCCGCAGGAGGACGTCGACGACTAGGCGCGCTTCCGGGCGATGCCCCAGCCCGCGATGGCGGCGATCAGAAGCGAGATCAGCACGCTGTAGCCGGCGAGCGACAGGCCGAGGAAGCGCCACTGCACCTCGTCGCAGCGTACGACCTTGACGCTGTCGAGCCGCTCCAAGAGGTTGCCGGCGCTACCGAGATTGCCGATCGGCCCGGTGCATTCGGTCGGCCCCGGCCAGAAGCCCCATTCGACGCCGGAGTGATAGACGCCGAGCCCGGCATTGCCGAGTGCGGCCAGCGCCACCACGCCGACCCCGGCGAGCACCAGCGCGCGCGGCGCGCCGCCTTTGGCGGCGAGCGCGATCAGCAGCCCGAGCGGCACGATCGCATAATAGGCCCAGCGCTGCTTCAGGCAGAGCTCGCAGGGCTGCAGGCCCCAGACCAGCTGCATGTACCAGGCGCCGGCCAGGGTCGCCGCCGCGATGCCGGCCGCGAGCAGCGCCGCCGCCACCGCCGGGCTCATGGCTCCCGCCGCGGGGCGCGCCATCACAGACGTATTGGTCATCGGTCCTCCCGAACGGGGCTGCATCCGGTCCCACGCCGGGCCGTCCCGGCTCCTACTCCGGCCAGCGAAAGCTGTCGAGATGCGCGCCCATCACGTCCGTGCGGGTTGACCCGGCCCGGCCGCCCGCTATAGTCCGCCCGCTTCGCTATGGTTCCTGCACAGGCCCGGCGAATGCCCCTGTGGCGGAACTGGTAGACGCGCTCGACTCAAAATCGAGTTCCGCAAGGAGTGCTGGTTCGATTCCGGCCAGGGGCACCATTTGGGCGTTCGCCAGCGTGTTTCACCCTCAAAATCAAGCTTAAGCCGCCGTTTGCCCTTCGCCGGCGTCCGCCCCGTTCTGTTGGTATCCGCCCCCTATTTCCAGCACCTGAAGCCGGCAGCGAAAGACGACAAACGCTCAAATGAAGGCGGGCTCTTCATGCTCGTCACCGCGACCGGATCGTAGCTTTGGCGCTTCGCCTATCGCTACGGCGGCAAGCAGAAACCGCTCGCCAACTAACCTCCGTAGGCTTCCTTCGCTGACAAGCGTGGGTCAGTCGAACGCCGGCGGAAGCCCCAACTCGGGGATCCTGTCGCGCTGCGGATCCTGGAAGTCGAACAGCATGCGCCCGGGAATCTTGCCAATCTCAAGATTTTCGATCAGGAACGCGCGAACACCGAAGTGGCCCTTGAAGTCCTGCCGCACCTTGTCCCAGTCCGAGAAGGCGCAGAACTTCTCCTTGGGAATCGTGCAGGGTTGGGTCGGTGGATTCTTCTGCGAGAAGCCGAGCGGATGCCAATCGCGGTAGAGGCCGCCGACGAGCTCCTTGGCGGCGTAGTGCCCGCAGAAGAAGGTCTGCGCCAGCTCGCAATAATGCGGGTAGAACGGCTTGAAGTTGTCGATACGGTAGGTCTGAATGCCGGTGTCGCCGAACTCCTTGAGCTCCGCGTCGTGAAGCTTGCCCGGCTTGAGAAAGCGATCCTCCGGCGCAACCCCGGCCTCGACATTGCTGACGACCTGCAACAGACCCCGCGCATTGGCCGGATAGAGATCGATCTGCAGGGGAAAGATCACGACTGATACACGGTATCCGGCGACATAGCCGATGCCGAACAGGTCGAGCGCTTCCTTGACCGTATGACCCTTCAACTCCTCGTAGTCGGCGACGAAGGAATATCTCTGCCGGGGCGGACCGAGCTGGGTCAGCGCGTCGATGCCGAGGGCGGCATCGGAGGGGCTGCGCGAGATCATGCGGATGACATAGCGCACACGTCTGTTGCTGGCGAGATCGTCGATCGCTTCATTGACCGATTTCCTGCGAATCGGATCCTGCGACACGTAGAACAGCGCCAGCGACGGACCGGCCGCGGAGAACAGGATGCCACCAACCAGGCAAAGGAAGAACGCCGCCTTGAAGAACGAGGTGACCTCTTCCGGTTTTGACCTGAGCGCGATGCAGGCGAACACCGTGGTGATGAGCAGCAGGATCAGTCCGACCGCCAGCAGCGCTGCGGTCGAGGATGAGGCGAGCACGAAGCTCAGCACCTGAACGAAACCATCGATGGCCTTGTCCATATCGTCTCCCTCCGTCGTGAAGCCGTAGAGCTTCCAGAACCCGGTCATGACTACCGGCTCAGTCCTTGTCGGCGGTGCAGCGTCCGCCCGAGAAGCCAGCGAAGGCGGCACAGGTCTTGAAATTGAGCGAGAGCTTGTACAGGTCCGTTCGCTTGGCCGTCTCCTCGTTGCGCCCGTTCTGGTAGGAGAAGGCGAGCGCGACGTTCGCGCGCAGGCCGACGAAACCTGCAGGACGCGGCCTGCAGGTTTCATCTGCCGCTCGCCGCATCACTTGCCAAACAGAGGACCGACGGACGGAAGAATGACCGCCGTGACCGTTCCCTTTGCGCCGTCCGCAGACGGATTGCCGAAGCCGAGGTTTGCAGGCGACGGGAAATTGCCTGGCGATCCTCCACCCGTGCCCTTGCACCAGCCATTGGCCGGCGCGCCCTGGCCGCCGGGGCCCGGATTGCCCGGGCTGCCGCCCCGACCGGGGAGCCCGGCCCGCCCGCCGACATTGTTGATCCGCGAATAGCTCAGGACTTCGTAGGCAGGTCTGGTCGTGACGAAGACGAGATCGGCGCCTTGTCCCCCAGCGCCGGCGTCACCGCCGCGTCCTCCGGGACCGGCAGCGCCTCCCGTCCCGCCGGGGCCGCCACCCTCCTTGCAGTCGAACAGACTCGTGGCCCCTTCCTTGCCGTTTCCGGCCCGACCGCCGTTGCCACCTTTTCCCCCGGTCCCACCATCGCCGCCGTCAATGCCGCGGAAGAGAAGGACGAGGTTGAGAAGACCAGCCGGGATCGGCCCTTTCGGATCGGAGAGCTCTCCGGCGACCAGATAGACGTCGGGCAGTTGCCGGGTCTGTCCGGCCACGGCAGGCCCGCCAGGGCCGCCGGGATAGCCTGGATTGCCGGTCCGGTTGGTCTCGCCGGGATTGTCGGCGCCATTGGGACCTGCAGGGCCGTCACTGCCGACGGCGGCCACGGCCTGCGGATCGCGCTGGATGATGCTGTAAGTGTCCGGGTTGGCGAACTTGATGCGTTGCGCGGCCACCACGATGTAGGGATAGTTCAATCCGGTCAGCGTCAGCTTTGCCCCCGCCGCGAAGGAAATCTCGTCTGCCTTGATGATCTGCTGCGCGAATTTCTCCTCACCGCTGATCGGAATCAGCGTCTGCGTCAGCGGAGCCGCCTTGATCGCGGCCGCGATGTCGGGCGGCAGTGAGCCTGTCGGAATCTGCTGTTGCGCCAGAGCGACGCTGGGCAACAGCATGGCGGAGCAGGCCATCAGTCGAAGACTCTTCATCTGCAATCTCCTCAGGTCATCATGATTGTTTGAATCAGCGGCCCGCTTTCGAGACGCCGCGCCTGGACGGCGAGCTGCCATCCAGGTCGCCGAACAGCGCCTAGCGAGATCCCGGAATCGGGAAACGGACGTTTCCCTCGGCGCTGTTGCGGGTCACGTTGCCGCCGAGCGAGACATCGCGGTTGACGTTGAGCCGCGGCTCGTTGGTGGAAGGATCACGGCTGATGTTCGGATAGTTGGTCGGAGGCGGAGCTGGAGCGTGGAAGTTCTGCAACCGCTCGCTGTCGGTTTGTTGATGCGGCTGATAGCTCGGCACCAGGTCCTTGAGGTTCTGACCGGAGGCCTGGGACATCAGCAAGGGCGAGATGATCAAGCCCATCACGATACGGATATTGGATCTGCGCATTGAATCCTCCTGTTGTCTCGTTTGCACGGGAGGAACTATGCCAAGATGGTGTGAGACGATCGTCAGGACATCGCAAGAGCATCGTCAAAAATGCATTGGAACGACGCCATCTGCACTCACGCACTTGCGCTTACGACGCGCGTCGGCAACGGCGCGGCGCAAGAAGTATCGGATGCAGGCTGGGAGTCGAGGCGCTCCTGTGCTGGCTCACTGTCTGCCAGCATGCTGCAATTGCGCGGCGGCGAACCAGGGAGTCGGGCTCAGCGCAAGTTTGGGCTGCGCGGATAGGTCCGCGGCGGCACGCCGAAGTGGCCGCTCGCACGCAGGATGAAACTGCCGATACGAGCCTGGTCACACGGCGAAGCAGCGACCGCGTCCTGCTTGATCGGCTCGAGCACGGCGGCGCCCGGCGGCGGGACGTCGGGGCTGGCCACGGGACCGTCGGTCACCGCAAGCGACGCAAGCACCGGGCCTGGTTGTAGCGATGCGAGATAATCTGCGAGCCTACGTACGAGTTGCGGCGCTGCCACGCTGGTGCCGCGCATCGCCACCACCGAACCGCTCCGGGTACCGGCCGCGAGCACGCCCCAATGCGCGGGCCCCTGGTCGGCGATGGCAGCACAATCGGGCTCGGCGCGCCCCGGCGTCGGACCGCTCGCCGTATAATCCGTCGGCTGGCCCGCGGCATCGACGGCGCCGACCACGAGCGCGCCCGCGCCGGTCGCGAGCGCCGACAGGGTGTCCTCGCGAGTCATGGGGCAGCCGCTGCTGTCCGGATCGCTGTAGCTGCCATCCAACGCCGCACGCTGATAGCCCCCTGCATGATCGAAATAGGACTGACGTCCATGCTGCACGTAGCCCAGCGGGGTATCGTCGCGCTGGATGTAGAGATGTGCGGTCAGCGGCGCCTCCGATCCGTTGGTGACGGAAAGCCGCCAGCGTCCGGCCGGCGCTGGATGCCTCACGCTCCAGCGCGCGGTGGTCGGATTGACCGACAGATGAAAGCGAACGCGGTCGGGCTGGCCGGCCACCGTGGCCAGGTGGCCATTGATGGCGGCGATCGGCTTGCCGTCATCCTCCAGCACCTGCACATCGCCATCACCGAATCCCTCGATCATGCGCGGCACGCCGCCGGGCGGCGTCAGGCTGACGCCGACACGCGGCCATTGCTGCGCGATCGCTTCGCCGTCGAGCCAGATCTCGAGATGATTGGACGTACCGTCATCCGGCAGCATGATCCAATCGATCTGAGCAGAGGCGCCGGGCTGCACAGCCATCCGGCCCGTAGTCCGCTCGCGATAGCTGTTGCCGGCCGGCAGCACCAGATAGGTCGGCCCGCCGCGCTGGTTGCGGCGCTCGATCATCCGCGACAGAGCCTGCTCGATCTCGTGGCTGCCGTTCTTGGGGCCGGCCGCGATGCCGTAGCTGAAATTGATGACGAGCGGCAGCTTCGGGCTGATCCGATCGGCCCACAGCATGATCTGACGCGCTCCCTGCAGCACGTAGCTCGCCATGGTAACGCCCGTCGTATCGCCCGACACCGGCGACGGCAGCTGCACCGCCAACAGAGGCCGCTTGCTGCCGATATCTTCCGCGGTCGGATCGTAGCCACCGGAGAGATCGAGGATGTGTGTGCCGTGCGAGACGCGTTGCGCCAGCGGCTTGTGCTGATCATTGCCGAAATCGGTCATGCCGAACGCGCGATAGATGTCGGCCTCGCTCGCATTCGCCGCAAACAGCACGTCGAGCTCATCGCCGGTGAGCCGCTGCCCGGCGGCGACGCCGAAATCCTTGGTCCGGCGCTCGACATCCTGCAACCAGATCGCTCGGATGCGCGATCTGCCGCTCCTGCTGCGAAAGCGGCGGTTGGCAAAGGCGATGCCGTCATCGATGACGCCGATAGCGACCTGCCGCGTCAAATCCGTCAACGGCTTGCCGAGATCGGTCGGCGCGGCGATGACAGAGTCGAAGCGGAGCCCTGGAATCGGCGGGCCGACATGGATCGCCGTGAAGAGACCGTTGGCGGCAGTGCGATTGGCGATGTCTTCGGGCCGGTAGATAAAGAACTGCACATCGCGCGGATCGTCCGGCGGCCGGACGCGACCGATGCGGATGTCGTCGATCAGCTTCGTCAGCAGATCGAATTCGTCGGCCGACATGCGGATGGTCAGCGCGCCTGCAGGCTCATCCGGCTCGTGGCCGGCGGCCACCATGGCGGCCAACTGGCCGAGATGGGCCACATAGCTGCCGTTGGCCTCCGGCAGCAGTTGGATCTGCGCGCTGCACCAGTCCAGCCTCTTGCCAAGTGGCCTGTTGCGCAACTCCCAGTCGAGATAGGGATTGGCCCGTTCGGCCCGATCTCCTCGCCAGTCTCTCATGCGCCTGTCCTTTCGTGTCAGCCGACGATCAGGCGGCACTCGGCGAGCGCCTGCGTCCAGAGATGCTGCAAGATCGGCGAGGCCGGAACGGTCGATGGCGTGCCGGCCTCGATGATCGCGCCGCCCCCACCCTGCTCGCTGGCGACGTTCGCAGCGGCCGATCGCCTGTAGGACATCGCCAGCACATCGTCGTAGCGGAAATCGTCGTTGAACCCCCGCCCGTCGAACTTGCGCATCGTGACCTGGCCGCAGCCGGAGCAGCGCGCAATGAACAGCTCCGCCAAGGTCCAGCCCAGCACCATACCGGCCACGCTGTCGACCGGAAAATGCACGCCGGCGACCGTCCGGTTGATGGCAATGCGCTCGGCGTGGCGCATCAGCTGCACGAACACTGGATCGGTCGCATCGACATCATCCCGCCCGGTCCTCGCCTTGCGCATGAGGGCATTGATCACGAAGGCCGCGGCAAAGGATTCCGTGGCATGGCCGCTCGGCAGCGAGCCATGCCCCGGCGTCTGGATCATCGGCTGTATCTGCGCTGAGTATTCGATTGGGCGCCGGCAGGTGAGCGCATGCTTGACCCGCATTTCGATCGTGGTCGTCACCTGCAGGATCAGCGCCAGCAGCTCGGCGGTGTGCGGGCTGCGGCTCGGATTCCAGTATCCGACCAAGCCCAAGAAGCTGGTGAAATCGTGCAGCTCGGCGAGGATCTCGCTGCTGCGTTCCATCCGCAGCGCGGCATAGTTGAACACCCAAGCCGCTTGTCTGGCGAAGTCCGCGGCATTGGGACGGATCATGTGCACGATCGGCGTGAACGTCTCATCGCTGCGGCCACGGTACTGAAGCGAGATCGAGGTCTCGCCTTCGTCATAGACAAGGCCCGACAACAGCTCGCCCGCGAAGATGCGCAGTCGCACGTCGCGCGACCAGCGATCGAGCGCCTCCGGCCCGGCAGTATAGTGATCAGGAATGTGTGACGGCTGGTTCCAGTAGCCGACGACGCCCTCCCGGCTGGTAATCAGCGCGCGTGCGCGCGATGAGGCGTGGGCACGGCGGCCCTCGCCGCTTTCACCGCTTTCGCCGCTCTCACCACTTTCGCCGCTTTCTCCGCTTTCTCCGCTCGCCCCGCTTAGCCATGCCATCTGCCGCCTCCCTGCCTGGCCCGGCGGACTTGCTCCGCCCGTTACCACTGAATGGTCGTTTTGACGGCACGCGCGGTCAAGCCGCCCGCTTTCGAAATGACGGCGTTTCACGGATTTTTCACGTTGACAGCAAGGGTGTTGGAGACTTCACTACTCAATCATTGGTTTCCGTATTTTCACGACTGATTACATCATGGTTGTGGGCGACGAATGTGAGCTCCGATCCAAAATTGCTGATCAAGCTTCTTGGTCCGTTTCGCGTGGTCAAGGCTTCTGGCGAGGATTGCACGCCCAGAGGACGCAAGGCTTGCGCTCTCATTGCGATGTTGGCGCTGGCGCGTGAGCACAAGCGATCGCGGGTCTGGATCCAGGACAGGCTCTGGGGTAGCCGCGGCAAGGAGCAAGGCGCGGCCAGCCTTCGCCAAAGCCTGACCGAAATCCGCAAGGCGCTGGGCGACTACCGCTCTCTGCTTTGCGCTGACAGCTTCGTCATTTCGCTCGATCCAAAGCTATTTGAGACCGACATCGCCCGTTACGCTACCGCGTCACCGCAGCAGACGATGGCGCCTCCCCAAGGTGAGTTTCTTGAAGGCTTTGACATTGCAGAGGAGGAGTTCGAGGATTGGCTGCGCGAGGAGCGTGCGCGATTCCAGACGCACGTCGCGCCGGCGCCTGAACTCCACCACGCCGCCAATCTCGCGACCGACCTTGCAGAGCACCTGCAGCCCCCCAAGGAGCGGCCCTCACGAAACCGGATCGTCCTGATCCCCGGCTGCCGGACAGGCCCGTCGGATGCCGCGGTCGTGACGGATAGCCTCGTCGATTCCATCGCCAAGACGATCAAGGAACTGGGCGTAGCCACGATCCAAGATCGTCGCGACATGAGCGCGTCGGCCGCCTGGCCGGCGGACACTTTGCCTGGAGATGGCTTGACTGGTGACGATGGCGCCTCGGTCAGCACGCTGTCCCTGCGCTCTGATGTGTTCGGATCTGACACGAGCAAGATCGTTCGGCTCGCGCTGCTGCAGCGCCCTGCGAACACGCTGGCATGGTCGTCGACATTGCAGATCAACGGCGACGGTACGCTCGACCTGAACGACACCAATGTGATGAGAACCATCAACCTGGTGGTCAACTTCGCCGTCGATCAGCTCGCTCATATCGAGGATGGCGCTCCGAGGTCTGCCTCCCATCTATGCTATGCTGGTATCCTGCGCCTGTTTCGACTTGGCAGAGCCAACTTCGAGTCCGCCGACAAGCTGTTCGCGGCTGCTTTCGCGGCCGAGCCACGCGGTATCTACCTCGCGTGGCGCGCCTATTTGCGCACCTTCATGCTCGCCGAACGCCAATTCAACTGCCGCCAGACGATCGAGGCGGAGGCTTTCGATCTGATGTACCGGGCGCTGGAGCTCGAACCCTACAACTCCTATGTTGCTGGCCTGAGCGCGCATGTCCATTCCATGATGCGACGCTCGTACGTTGCCGCCTATGAGCTGGCCGAGCGAGCCATTCAACTGAACCACGCCAACCCGATCGCCTGGGCCTGCCTGGGAATCGCAAAGAGCTATCTCGGCAAACCAGAGGACGGCTTCCAGCACACATTGCTTGCCCGTACGATCGCTGGTGCGGCACCATTCCGTTTTCAGCTCGATGCCCTGAGCTGCATTGCAGGGACGATGGCGGGAGAACTAGACAAGGCCGTCCATCTTGCAGAAGCCAGCCATGCTCTTGCTCCGACCTTTGCGCCCCCCTTGCGATATTTGTCGGCTCTCTATGCGCATAATGGGCACCGTGAGCTTTCTTTCGAGATGGTTCGCAAGCTGCAGACAACGGAACCAGACTTCTCATATGACAAGCTGAGGGATAAAGCCTATCCCGCGGCTGGCCTCCATCGGACATCAATCATCAACTCGCTGCCAGCCCGACAGTTCTAGCGGCGTCACACATCATCCGAGAGGTTGTGGAGCGGCAGACGCGATCGCTTACGGTCACAACGCAGTCCACGCGCATCGATTGACGCGAGCGAAGGCCACGAAAGAAAAGCCAAAGGAAGCCTCCTCCGACGAGCCGCTTCAGAACAACGATCGTCTCTGCGTCAGCGCAACAAGGGTTCTCTCAATCGTCCTTGCCAAGGGTCAAGCTCCATCGCTTTCATTTCAGGCGCCGAGGAGGGTCCACAGGATCGCTTCAAGTCGAGTGACGCGTCACCCTTCATTCGTCCAATAGATCCAAGAACTGTTCGACCCTTCGTAGGGCAGGCTCATCGCTGCGTCCGGGATAGACGACGCGATCGCCCTCGCGCTGCAGTGACCGCGAGCGTAATTTACCGATCCTCCCTGCGAGCATCGTTGCAGCAATCGCATCCGGGCCGACATCGAGACGCATGATCCCTCGTTGCCGGCAACTTACCCTGAGCTTGGCGACAGCAAAGAAATTGCTGGCCTCGGATGGCAGCTTGCCGAATCGGCGGTGCGTTTCATCCTCGAGCTCCTCCAGCTCGTCATCACTCCGGCACCGAGCGGCTCGAGCATAGATCTCGAGCCGGACCGCCTCCGATTGCACATAGCTCGCGGGAAGCAGCTCAGGGATGGGAAGATTCAGCTCAGGGATCCAGAGCGCGGACATTCCATCGCGGTCTCCCTCCAGGGCTAGCGTAAGAAGGTGGCCGTAAAGCGTCGGTCCGAACACCTGCGTGTGGCCGGATTGTCGATCGGAGCGCAGGTCGCCGCCGCCGCGGAGGTCGAGGTCGCGAGCGCTGATCGCGAAGCCGGCGCCCGGACGGCTCAACTCCTCGAGGGTGGAAAGCCGTTTTTCCGAGCGTTCGGAGCCGCCTTCCGTCAGGAAATGTGCAAACGCCCGGATGCCGCCGCGTCCTACGCGTCCCCTGAGCTGATGCAATTGTGCCAGGCCAAATTTTTCCGGCCAGCACACAACGATAGTGTTCGCACGTGGAATGTCGAGGCCGCTTTCCACGATGTTGGTTGCAAGTAGTACATCGGCACGACCTTCGACGAATCCCATCAATCGCTCGTCAATCTCGTCCGTTGGCAACTTGCCGTGAATGGTAATGATACGTAGTTCCGGCGCCAGCGCGTGGATCCTGGCCAGCAGGGGATCGAGATCCTGGATCCGCGGACAAACGACAAAACTCTGACCGTTACGTCTGTGCTCACGAACCAGGGCAGCGGCGATAGCTATGTCCGAGAGCGGTGCCACCTTGGTGGCAACCGGAACACGATGGACCGGCGGGGTCGCGATCACGCTGAGATCCCTCAAGCCCGTCAAGCCGGCCGCAAGTGTGCGGGGGATCGGAGTCGCACTCATCCAGAGCCTGTGGCCGTTCTTATTGAGGCCCGACAGCATGGCTTTCTCAGCAGCGCCGAAATGCTGCTCCTCGTCAATGATGATCAGGCCAAGTTCGGCAAATCTCACCTCCTTGGATGCGAGCGCGAGGGTCCCGACGACGACCCTGAGTTCTCCGCTCTTGAGGCGCTCCCTTACCTTTCGCGTTTCGGCGGTCGAGGCAACCCGCGACAGGTTTCCAACATCGATGCCAAGAGGCGCGAAGCGCTTGCGGAAGGTTTCGACATGCTGTCGTGCCAGCACTGTCGTCGGCACGACGATAGCGACCTGCTTTCCGGCCAGCACGGCGGCTGCCGCTGCTCGCAGCGCCACCTCGGTTTTGCCAAAGCCGACGTCCCCACAGACGATCCGGTCCATCGGGTGCCCCGATGCAAGATCATCCAGAACGTCGCGGATGGCCTTCGCCTGATCGGGGGTAGTGAAATAGGGAAAACGCGCGACGAACTTCTCATAGACAGCAGGGCGCGGCACGAGCTTCGGAGCCGGGCGCCGACGGCGCTGACTCATCTGCTTGGCCAGCTCCTTTGCGACCACATGAATCTCCGTCTCGGCAGCAGCTCGCCGCGGCCGCCATGAGCTGCCGTCGGCCTTGTCCAGCGAGGTGTCTCCGAGCTCAGCGGCGTAGGGCCAGATCAGGGCCAATTCTGCGAGAGGGACGAGAACGGCATCGTTTCCGGCGAATACCAACCTGACCATCTCGCGCGCCGAAAGATCTCCCGTGCCCATGGATCTCAGGCCGCCAAGGCGTGCCAGTCCACGTTGCAGATGAACGACCACGGATCCGAGTTCGGGGAGGTCTCCCGAATCGAAGCCGGGCGTCCATGCCCAGTTCATCGGTTGCGGTTGGTGTGCCCTGCTGCCGAGCACGTCGGCAGCAGTGATGACCACGAGCGGCTTCTTTCCAGGAACGACAAAGCCCGCATCGAAGCCTGCCAGCAATGCGGCCTGCTGCCTGCCCGTTGCGGTCGCGTGCGTCCAATCCGGCACGCATTCAGCCTTGATAGCGCTCATCCGGGCCATCACACGCAAATCCGCTTCGACCGCAGCGACGAAAAGCACACGTGCCCTACCGCGCTGGGCTTCCTCGATAAATGCACGGAGGGCCTTCCGCGGAGAGGCTGCCTTGTAGAACTCTGGCGTCGCACGATACGGAGTGGTTGGCGGCAACACAGTGATCTTCTTCGCCGACAGCTCCCATTCGCGTCGGCTGAGATAGGCACGGTCGCGCTCACTGCGGGCGGCCGCATCCTCGATCGTGCTCAACCAGGTGTCGGCGTGCCTGGGCACGGTGCTGTCGGCGATCCATTTGGCGCGCGCACAATAGTCCAATAGGCTGGACCTTCTTCGAGCCCGGCCCGTGAACGCCAGCCGCTCGGACATCGGATCAATCAGGAGCTCCTTCGTTTCGGAAATCACCTCCTGGTCTATCGGATTGATCGCTGCGATGCGCCGGATTCTCCCTCCGGAATGCTCTATCCTAAAAGGTCCGAACGCGCCGGCTGGGAATATCTCGAAGGTGTTGCCGTGAAACAAAACTCCACCGGGATAATCCGGACTATCGTCCAGGTCGTACCCGAGAGCTTGCAGACGGGCCTCAAGGTCTTCCTCGGAATAGACGGTCCCGGTCCGAAGTGGAAATCCGATACGAGACCAGTTCGCAGGCAACGGCAGGAGCTCCATTATGGCCTCCGCCGTCGTGATCAGCAGGATCGGCTTCTTTGCCCTGGCAAGGCGTCTCAAGACGGAGCTCCGCCGGCCCGCGATATCACGTGAAGGCTCAAGCTGATCGAACGGAAGCGTGTTCAAACGGGGATAGACGAGCACATCACAGCCCGGCTCGATAACTGGGATGATCGAACCCAACAGCTCGGCTCGGCTCTCATTTTCGGCGAGGAACACAAGTCCGCCTCGGCCCGAAGCACGCCATCGCGCCGTAAGATACAGCGCCAACATGCCCAGTGGAGACGAGGAGGAAATGCCAGTCCGAATCGGAGCCTTCGTTGTTGTCGCAACCGATGTCTTCTTCCGCGGGGCGGCCTTTGGTGACGCGGAGCGCTTTGCTGATGTGTTCTTGCGCGGCGTTGAGCCACGGAGCGTACGAAGAGCAGTGGTCACTGAATTCTCGTGCTGAATTGACGAATGCTAGGCAAGCCTGCGAATCTTTGTCGAGCTTTAGCGGATTCGACGGCTTCAAGGGATCCAAACTTCGGAGTGTCGATCACCGTTCTCCCCTTAAGTGCGACGGTGTCACCAACCAGCACCATCGTCGCGCTCCACGTGGCAGACTGGGGTGCCATGACAACTATGACTTAGAGATTCGTTCTTGAATGACCATGGTACGAACGCGTTGATAAGCGTGATTGCAGCCTTGATGACGGGGCTGCACAGAAGTCACGGCTGAGACGTCCTGCGGTGGGACTACCCGTCACCAGGTTTGAGCAGAGCCGGCGGTTGCCCATGCTGGAAGCGATGCCGCGTGATCTCTGCCCTTATGGCTATGGGCCTCTGCCGAAGAGGCTCAGGCCGCAACGTACAATAACGCAGTGACTCTCGATTCGGCACAATCAAGGCGAACTTCTCCGCGCTCAACCTTGAGCGGTGTTCCTCGTGCTGGCTCTCCGTTGCTTCTCCTACGTCATGAAGGAAGCGCTGAGGTCGGGAATGGGTCCTCGGATATTCACACTTGCCGGCCGCTACGTAATCTTGGGGCGCCGAGCGTCTGCCGCCGCGCGAGAAATTGCCGACTTGGGAATGGCGCGCGCCCGTTCAACCCTCCATCTCCGGCGGCCGCGCCACCGCTATATTTCGACGGTGACGTTTCATGCGTTCATGCCTTCCGCTTCGGAAGGATCGCGTCGAAAGCGAGCCTGCTCGACCGCTCGCCGCGATCGGTCTCCTTGCGGATGCCGAGCCAGACGAAAGTGCGGCCGTTGTACCAGCGCGTGCGCTGGAAGCTCTGGGTGACACGAATGCCCGCGCGCGGCACCTCCTCCTCATGGAGATTGTAGCCCTGCTGCTGCGGGAGGTCGAGACCGTGGCGCAGCAGATCGGTGCGAGGTTCGACGCGCACCGGCGGATCCGGGTCGCGGTCGATGACCCGCAGCATTGCTGCGCGACGCAGCTGGATCTCGCGGCTGTCGTTGTCGATGTGCACCGGGATGAATGGAATCCAGTTCTCCGGCATCTCGCTCATCAGCCGATAGCGGATCGCGGCGTCGTTCTCGATCGGCGGCGCAGGTGGTGGGCCCGGCGGCAGGCTCTCCTCCACCAGGCGACGGAAATAGCGGCGGGTGTCGAGCGCGGCGCTGCGCCCGCTCTTGCTGTCGCCCGAAGCCAACGTCACCCGCGACTCGACGCCCCACACCATGTTGGCCATCTCGTCGCGGAACAGTTCCACCGACTCCAGCGGCTCGCTCTCCTGGATCTTCGGCACGCTGGGCACGATGAACAGGCTGAGATCGGCGGGAATGTCGTCGCTCCCCTTCGTCGCCAGCGTAAACATCGACCAGCGTTGCCAATCCGCGTCCCCGCCCTTGCCCGCGGCTTCGACCCAGATCCGCTCTCCGAAGACGTTGATCACGCTCATGCCGGCGACCCGGGTGATCGTCCCGGCCGGCACCGTGAACGGCATCAAAAACCAATCGTTGGCGTAGACGAGGCCGAATTCGATCAGCAGCAGCTTGTTGACGTCCGTCGTCTCCGGATCGATGTCGCCGAAATTCGTTCGTCCCTCCTCAAAGGTCCACCAGCGCGTGTTCGGCATGCCGTCGAACTGGATCGGCGCCGGGATGAACGACGCCGTGAAGGTCGTCTCGACGGCGGCCGGCGGCGGCGCGTCCGCCAGGTCACCGAGTCCTGCGCCGGAGGCGTCGACGTCGAAATTGTACCAGTCGAGATGCCCCTGGAAGTATTCGTCGGCGACCACGAGCTTCTCACCGCCCGCCTTGGGCGCCGACGCTGCGAAGGCGTATTCGAGGCGATCGGGCAGCCAGGCATCGGCGGCCCCCGCGGCGGACTGGTAGAACGCCTCCCGGTACCAGCCAAGGAATTCCGCCTCGGCCGTCTCGATCGCAGCGGCGCTGGCCGGATTGCCGAGCACGACGAGGTCGTGCGCGTGATTGCCGGGCGCGGCCGTCAGATGCTCGACGAGGTCGTAGCCGTCCATCGACCGGCCGGCCAGCGCCGCCATCGTCTGCCAGGCTTCGCGATGGGCGGCGACCGGCGCATCGGCCTTGAGCGCGGGATCTGGCATGGCGACCGGCAGCGCCGCGATGAATTGCTGGGCAAGCCCCGGCTCGATGCCGGCGACGAGCTTCAGCCAGCGCCGGCCCAGGGCGATGCGGAGATCGAACGCGATCTTCTGGCCGGCGAGACGGAACGGGATCGGCCGCCGCTCGACCTTGGCTTCGAGCGGCACGTCGTCGGCGAACGCTTCCGGCGGATTGCCGGCCGTGCGGTATTTCGTCAGTTCGGTGGTCTCGATGTGCACCTTGGCGACGACGGGCGAGCCGGCGTCGTCGCCCTGAAACTCGCCCATCTGCCACTGCTTCGTCAGCAGCCACAGCGGATCACGGACCTCGGCCTTGAGCGCGCGGTCGAAATCGTGCGTGCGTGGGCGGCCCTCGAGCCTGTTCCACAACGTGATGGTGGGCAGCTTCACCTTGCCGGAGAACACGGCGGAGAGGTTCTGAACCGCGACATAGTCAGCCATTGCCGGTCTCCGTCTCGGCCAGCACCGCGGCGAGGTTGTTGTTATAGGCGAAGTTGAGCGAGGCCGTGATCGGATGGAAGGCCACGGCGGACACCAGCGCCGGCAGGAAGCGGGCATAGGCGGTCGTGTCGACGTGGTCGGGCTCGATCGCGCGCTTCTTGGCGAGGTCCATCGTCTCGCGCACCGTGTCGACGAGATCCTGCCACTGCCACGAGCCGACAAATTTCGGCGGCAGCGCCAGCAGCAGAGTCTGCGGCGGCTCGGCGTTTGGCCGGTCGAAGTGGAACGCCAGACCGGTATCCTCGGTCGGGCGCGGGATCACTTCGGTCCACTCGTCGAGCAACAGCCCGAGTTGCCGCCGCGCCGGATCGAAGCTTTCGGCGAAATGCGCGGTATAGAGCAGCTTGTCCTCGTCGATCACGAACGGCTTTCCGTCGGAATCGGTCTCCGGGAATTCGAGTCCGAGCCACGGCAACTCGGGGCGATGCGGAAATTGCAGCGCCTGCAGCGCGACGCCCGCCCCCGTGAACGCGTCGGCAAGATGCTGCGAGGCTTCCAGATCGTGCAGCTTCGACCGCACCCGCGCGACACCCGTGAACCAGTCGTCGAGCGGAAAGCGGCGTCCGATCGTCGTCTTGACGAACCCGAGAATGGTCTCGTCCGCCTGCGCGCCCGCGCCCCAGGCGTTGCTCCATTCACCGGCCTGCGCCGCCGGCAGGCCGAAATCCGGAACGATCTTGAAATCTTCGCCGAACAACAGCTTCGCCGCCGCGGTCAGCGCCTCGATCTTGTTCTTCGCCTCCGCCGCGGCATCGTATTGATCGAGCCGGGCCTGGATCGCCGGCAGCCGCGTCGTCAGCTCGAGCGCGAGCGCCGCGGCGCGCTTCGCCATGTCCTCTGCGAGGGCGACGATCGCCGTGCGCTGTGCCACGATGTCGATCGCCGCCGCGTCGAACGCGGCGTTCGCAGCCTTCGACGCCTCGATGCCGTCGTGCAGGGCGGCGAGATTGGACGCATTGT
The DNA here is from genome assembly GCF_032377735.1 of Bradyrhizobium sp. SZCCHNRI3043. NCBI lineage: Bacteria > Pseudomonadati > Pseudomonadota > Alphaproteobacteria > Hyphomicrobiales > Nitrobacteraceae > Bradyrhizobium > Bradyrhizobium sp. SZCCHNRI3043. The sequence goes on along the minus strand of NZ_JAUHID010000024.1, from coordinate 27,700 downwards.
CGTAGAGCATGATCAGAACGGCGCGCTGTCCAACGAAGGCGGCGCGCTTGCCGCTCATGAGATCGTCGCGGAAATCGTCCGGCTGCGCCGGTAGAGGGTCGGTCGCCGTGGTCGCGATCAACGTTTCGGCCACCCGCAGCGCCAGGAACTTCGCCGCGTCCGGCGCGCCGGAATCAGCGTCGTAGGCGACTATGCGTGCGTCGAACTCGGCGAGCTGCCTGGTCCATCGAGCGATGTAGCCGGCGAGTGCGGCGCGCAACTGGGCGAAGATCCGCCGCCGGTCGGCGTAGACGGCACCGGTACCGGTCTGCAGCGCCGCGAACGGACCGAGACCCTGCATCACCGACACGAAGCCGGTGATCGTCTGCTCGATCTCCGTGGCGATTTGGGCCTCCTGCTTGGCGTCGAGGCGGGCCTGCAGCGCCGTACGGAAGGCGTCGAGATCCGCAAGCCGCGCGGCGAGCAGATCGCGCGGCAGCGTCGCCCGCTCGCGCGCGAGCGCCGCGTCAAGATCGACGGCCTCGTTCGCCTCGCCGGCCATCGCCATGTCGCTCGCCTTGAGCGGACGCGAACGCAGCAGCAGGCTTCTGAGATGCCGCATCAACGCCGACAGCTCGAACAGCGGCACATGCCCGGCGATCGCCGCGATCCTCTCGCGGTAGGCGATCGTCAGCATTGCGTCCGGGCGCGACGGATGGACGGCGATCACATGCGCTTCGATCAGATCGTCGAGCGCCTTGGCGGCCGGATCGTTGTCCGGATCGAGCAGATACAGCAGGTCGATCGGCAGCAGGCCGAGATCGGCCTGCGTCACGTTGTAGGTGACGGAGGAGAGATCGAGCGGGTCGGTGACCGTCACCGAGCAGGCGACCGCTGTCGGCGGCGGCAGAATGCCCGCGAGCCAGGCGTTGAGCGCGGGCTCCGCCTTCGCCCGCGGCGATGTCAGCGCGCCGTCGTTCGGGTCGAGCCCGGCCTTGAGATGCAGCGCCACCCGATGAGTCAGCGTCACCCCCGACCGCGGCGTGCGGACCACGTCGGGGGTCGCCGGGAATTTTCCCTTGGAGTAGGTGTCGAGCACGGCGCCGGCGCGGTCGTAATTGCCCTGCACCACCTGATGCACGCTCTCTGCCATCGCGAGGTCGGCGACTGCGTCGGCGATGTCGGCAATCCGCGCGGCCTCGGCGGTGATCGCCGCGGCCTGCTGCGGGCTCGCCGCCGGCAGGTCGGCATCGTGGCCGAACGGGTAGCTGCTCACGCCGCTGGTCTTGATGTGCTCGACCAAAGCAAGGCCGTCGATGACGTTGCGCGCCTCCACCCGGTTGATCCGCAGTCGCCGACCGAACGCGTCGAGCCGGCCGGTACGCGTCGGAGCCAGCCGGTCGCCGACCAGCGGGAACACCTTGCGGAGGTCGTAGATGAACCCGTCCACTTCGACGTCGTGGCGATCGTGCAGGCCGCGCTCGAACTGATAGCCGAGCAGCGCGCCGAGGCTCTGCTCGCCCTTCATTCCCTCGATGATCGACAGCGCGATGCGGACTCGTTCCGAGCTGAGATTGACGGCGAGGCTGCCGGGATTGTCGGGCGTGGCGTTGGACAGATAGCCGTTGCGCAGCACCGCGGCGGTCACCGCTTGGTTCAGCGACGGCGCGTGGATGTAGCCCTGGTTGCTGCGGTCGCGCATCAGCTGCGGCGCATCCGGATCGGCGAAGATCGCCGCGAGGTTTGCCGGCAGCTCGACCGCCGTCAGCTTCTTGAACTCCGGCTTGACGTTCTCGAGCCAGCCATAGGCGCCGAGATAGATTCCGGTCTTCGCCTCGCCGGTCGGTGCGCCCGGCTGGGCGGTCCCCTGGCCGGCACCGTTCGGATAGCGCATCCGCTCCAGTTGGCGGCTCATGATGCCGCCGTACCAGGCGTCGAACCGGTAGGTGCAGAGGTCGAGATGCTCGGCGAACACCCGTTCCAGAACCGCCGTCGGGGACCTCTTCAGCCGTTCGAGCGCATCGAGCTGGCGCTTGAGATACGCGGTGGCGACCATCGAGGTCAGCACCGTCGGGATGAACTCGCCGACCGTCCTCAGTCCCGTTCCGGTGACCGCGGCGTCGCTGCGGTGGAGGTAGCGCCAGCGGCTGCCGCCGGCCGCAGCCGGCACGGCGAGGCTCGCCTCCTCGACCTGGAAGAACTTCGGCTCGCGCCGCGCCGCCTTCAGCTCGGTCTCGCCGATCAGCCCGGCATTGAAGAACAGGCGGATGCTGGTCTCGACGAAGCTCAGGTCGAGCGCGTGATGCAGCATGAGATACAGCAGCGCGTTCGGGCGCTGGGTGAAGCCCTGCTGCAGCCGCAGCGCGTCGTGGGAGGTCGCCGCAGCCTTGATCAGCCAGCCGATGTAGTTGTCGCCGCCGGCGGTGTAGGCGCGGATCTGCTCGGTCTCCGACAACGGACGGTCGTCGATCAGCGGGCCCTTGAGCTGGTTGGGCGCCTTGAGAAAGAGTTTCTCAAGGATGTCCGGCACCTCGATCCCCTCGGGCGGCGTGTAGCCGAGCTGCTTCAGCAGATCGAGCCCGCTTCCAACATAGCCCGCGGCGAGCAGGAGCGCGACCAAGGCGCCGCCCGCCCCCTGCATCGCGAGGCGGTTGTACAGTTCCTTGAAGCTTTCGGCGAAGCGCTGCTGGAATTCCACCGATCCGGCGTGCAGGCCGAGGACATCGAGCAGTATCTGATGACGGTCGCCGTCCGGCTTGCCGATGTACGACACCCGCGACATCAGCGGCTCGAGATCGGCCTCGACCTTGCGCAACAACTGATACAACCGCGTCAGGAACCGAAGTTCCGGATCATCCGGCGCGTGCGCGGCCCCGACTGCGACGTTCGCCCCCGCGAAGATCCACTGGATGCGCGAGCGCGGCGTCGCCGGCAGGATGCCGTAGGGCTGACGACCGACGCGGATCGTGGGCATCGGCCCGCGTGCCGACACGTGCCGGACGAAGAAGTCGCGGGTCCGCTCCACCGTCGAATCGTCGAAGACCGGATGAAGCATGCTCTCCATGAAGTAACCGAGCGTGGCCGGCCACAGCGCCGTGTTCATGGCGCGGGCGTCGTTGACGTCGTGGCGATGGTAGAAGGGGATCGCCGCCAGCGCGGCCGGATCGAGACCGAGCGTGGCGGCGAGGCAGCGTCCGTCTGTCCGCTCGAACCATCCGTCGGGGTCCAGGGGCGGAGTGCCGAAGTAGTGATCGAAGCTGACGTCGGACTCCTCGCGCCAGCTGTAGGCGGCGCCCTCGCCCTCGACGTTGTTGGTCGGCTGGCCCTGCGGCAGGATCGAGAACCCCGCCTTCGACTGATGATGATGGGTGAACAACTGCTCCAGCGCGACCCGGCCGGCGTCTGCATCGGCCCCGAGCCGCACACCGAGCACCATCAACTGATCGAAGCCACGACGGAAGGCGGGCGGCGTTAGCGGCACCCGGAATCCCATGCCGATCTCGACGGCGCGGTCGAAGTTGCGCACCCATTCGAGCTCCGGACCGAACTTGATGTCGTCGCCGTCGTGCGCGACCGATGCGTCGTCCGTTCCGGTCGGCGACGGCGTGACCGGCAGCGGCGACGGAATCGGTTTTCCGAGCTGCTCGAGTTCGAGCGTTCCGCCGTTGTAGCCGAGCAGGACGAGGCGATCAGGCAAGGTCCGGGCGGTCGCCGGCTGCGACCAGCCGGTCTCGCGCATCGGCGTGGCGTCCGCGGCGGGAAACTCCAGATACGCGGCGATGACCGTGGTGGTCGTGCGGTCCGCGCCCTCGGGCGGCGCGTCGGCGAGATTCCGCGGCCGGTACGCCTCACGGACCGCCGCGGCGCGCTCGGCGCCGAGCGCGTTGTCCAGCGCGGCGATCGCGTTCATCTGCGCGGCCGCATCCGTCCCCGCGCGCCACAGCGCCGTCCAGAACGTGCTGACCGCACCTCGCTCGGGATCGACCAGCGGCGCGCTGGTCACCACCGTCAGGATCACGGTCGGCACGCCTTCCACCCTGGCCGGTCGCGCCGCCTCGTTGAGCGGGCGATGAGTCTGGGTCACGTAGTAGGACCGCCCCGAGCCCTGTCCGCTCAGCAGCGTTCGCCAGGCGGCCCGCTCCCCGGCGGTGTCGCGGTTCGCCCGCCAGACGTCGGCCCAATAGGCCTGGGCGCGCTTCACCTCGTCTTCCGACAACGCCTCCTCGAAGCTGTCGACCGCGATGTCGTCCGGATAAGCCCGGACCCACAGCTCGTCGCGGTCGCCGCCGAATTCCGTCGCTTGCTTGAAGCGCGTTTCGATCCGCAGCGGCATCAGCAGGATCGGCGTCTGATCGGACAGCAGGCCGATGTTGCGGCGCGGGTCGGTGAAGTTCGCGAACAGCCCGATATTGCGGACCACTTCGTCCTTCGCCGCCTTCAGCGCACCGCCCAGCCGCTCGATCTCGGAGGCCGCCGCCTTGATCTCCTTGTCGATCGCCGCCAGCGCCGGATCGTCGGCGCCCTTGCTGACGCGCTCGGCCCGTGCGCGGTCGCGGATCAGCCGCGCGCGGGTCTGGCGAAGCCGGCCGATCTCGCGCGACGTCGCATCGGCCGCGGCGCGCGACGCTTCCAGCTCCTTGCGGATATCATCGAACTCGGCCATTTCGCCTCCGCCGCCCCCTGTCGTGTCCGCTGCGCGATCAGTTCGGCAGCATCTCGCTGCCGTGCACCGCGACCAGCACGGGAACCTGGTAGAGGATGTAGGCGAGCTCCGCGGAGTTGCTGTCCGGATGCCAGCGTAGCGCCTTGTCCTCGTCGTACTGTTGTTTCTTCTCCTGCAGCTCCGGCGCCACCGGATCGTCCAGGGTGAGCGTCGGCCCGCCCGGCCTGATCTGCAGAAAGCCCTTGTCGGCGTCGGACAGCACGTCAGGCCAGGCGAGGTCGTTCCAGACGTTGAGCGGCCCGTCGCGAGAAATATCAAGGCCGAAGCGCGGCTCGCCGGGCCGCTCCTTGATGACGAAGAACCAGCCCGGCGCCGTCGAATTGCCGCGGCCGGTGCCTCCCTTTGCCTCCTTCGAGGTCAGGTCGAAGCCAATGAAGGTGATGTCGGGATCGACCTTGGCTTCGTAGAGCGGTGTGCGCAGGCGGTCTTCCACCGGACCGTCGGTCTCCAGCACCCGCTCGACGCGGGGATTGATCGCGCCGCCGTCGTCGCGCTGCCAGCGCGCCTTCTGGGCGTAGATCACCGCGGTGGGATATTTCTTCAGCAGCTCGCCGCGGATGACGAGGACGACTTCCTCCTCGTTCTCACCCGGCTTCTCGCGATGGTCGTGATCGCCGAGCTTGGAGAACAGCGACCAGGTGTGGAGCGGCGGAATATCGCGGAGCTTTTCGCGCAGTTCGTCCTTCGACAGGCCTTCCCGGTCGATCACGCCGCTCGGGTCCCAGAACTGGCGGAAGCAGCTGCCGCGCTGGTCGGTGGGATATTCGCGCCACAACAGCTCGCGGGCGAATTCGTGGTTGAGGCCAACCATGTAGGCCTCGATGAAACGCTGATTGGTCTCGAGCAGCGTGATCGTGTTCTGCGGAATCTTGTCGATGTTCGGCAGGAAGTGCTCGTCGGACAGGCCGAGAAGCGGCTTGTACATCGGCAGGTCGATTTCCGGATATGCCATCACAGGCTTGAACACTTCCGGCTGCAGCAGCGTCGCGATCCCGTTGATGGCCAGCACTCGCGGCGGAATGGCGATCGAGGAGAAGGTGAAGGCGGGCACCGTCTTGTCGGGATCAATCGCAGCGAAGGTCGACGCTCCGAGCGCGGCGATGTCGATCGGCTTGCGCAACGGCGGCTTGCCGAGATCGGCGCTGACCGTGAGCAGCCGGTTGAGGTCCTTGAGGGCTAGTTTGAAGCGCGCCGCCTCCGGACTGTCGGCGGACGAAGCGCCGCCGACCGGCTCAGGCGCGGCGGGATCGGGATCGCGGATGGTGAAAGACGGAAAGCCCGGCAGCGCGTCGATGACGTCGGGCGAAGCCCCTTGCGGCAACACGCCGGTCGCGATGCCGGCCTGCTTCTCCAGCCGCACCAGCCATCGGAACAGCGCCAGCGCCGCTGCCGCGACCATGATCGCGAGCGGAATGGCGACGGCCAGCAGCAGCACGGCGAGCAGCAGCAGAACGACCAGTAATACCCACTTCGCCCAGCGGTGCTTGGCGAGCCAGTCGGTCAGCTCCGCGGGCAGCGACTTCGGCTGAAGCTGCGCGGCGACATCCTCCACCGCCGGCAAGGCTTCCGGGGTGACCCGCGGCGGCGCCGCGCTGACCTCGCCGCGATTGATCTTCTCCAGCAGCTCTTCGGCGCCTTTCGGCGAGTCGAAGCCGAGCGTCGCCGCGATGTGGTCGCGCGGCCGGACCGCGCGCCGGAACGGCGCAGACAGCGCCGCGCGGGGCACCGTGCTTTCCTTGAGCCGATGGCGCAGCGTGAAGCCGTCGGCGATCACCCGGCGCTGCACCGGCGCCATCATCGTCAGCCCGCGTTCCGCACTGAGATCCTTCAGCGGCCCGAGATGGCGCGCATGCCAGATCGCGGCCGCGGCCTTGGCGAATTGCGCCAGCCTGATCCGCCGGTTCGCCGCAAGGATGTCGCCGACCTGGTCCCAGGCGGCGTCCATATAGGCCTCCTGGTTCTTCTGCACGACCGCGGTGCCGAACGCGGCGGGAACGCGAAACCGCGGGTCCAGATTGAGCTCGTGCACCCAGTTGCGCGGCTGCGGCGCGTCGCTGCCGTCCGCCTCCTCAAGCAGCCGCTCGGTGAGCGCGTGCCAGCGGCCGTACAGCGGCGGCGTGATCACTGGGTCGGGCGCGCCTTCGCGGGCATAGTCGTCGGTCAGGTTGACGAAGCCCGCCAGCGCCTTCTCGAATTCGTGCGCGTAGGGTTCATCCCAGCCCTCGTAGGCCGCAGCCTCCGCCTCCTGCGCGCCGGTCAGCGCCTCGTCCGGCACCTTGAGCGCGCCGCCGAGCCGCAGCACCCCGTGGAGCCCGGCGACCGCGATGGGCGGCATCCCGGAGCCGGGCGTCTGCGTGTCCATGTCGCGGCGGCCGAGCCGCGAGTCCGGCGGACGCGGCTTCAACAGGCGGACGAGGTACTCGAAATCGCCCACCGTCCCGGTCTTGAAGTACCACCGCTTGTACACCGGATGCAGCGTCGGGGACGGCCGGTCGGTATAGTCCGCCCAGGCCGACAGGGTGGCGAAGAATGCGGGATTCGCCGCGGGCGCGATTCCTAGGCCGGCGAGACGGCCGCTCTCGAAGGTCGGCACCACGAATGCATGGTAGGACGTATTCGGCTCCAACTGACGCGGCGACAGGACGCGCGAATAGGCGTAGTCCGGATTGCTGGCCAGCAGGCTCTCTAGCCGTGCCCTCGCCTGGTCGGCATTGGTCGATTCCACCACGCCGTCCTGCTGGATCAGGTCGCGGTTGACGTGGACGTGCGCCCAGGCCCAAAGCTGGTCGGCGGGCGGAAATACCGAGGCCGGATCGCCCGTCACGTCGATCGCCGGCAGCGGCCGCGCCGACGACACCGCGACTTCCTTGAACTCCTCCACCTTGAGTACCAGCAGTGCGAGCCACGGGCGCAGCCGGTGGCGCGACTCGTCCGGCGCCGCTGGCGTGTAGCGCCACGGAAAATCCTCGTCGTAGAACTCAACGAAGGGCAGGTAGTTCGGCTCGAAATTGGTGATCCAGTCGCGCGGCTCCACCTTCACCACCGCCTTCGGATCGATGCCGACAATGTCGCCGGGACCATAGAGCGCGACGTCGCGCGAAATCGTCGCCGTCAGATCCGTGTCGCCCTGGACCGGCCGCCCGGCCAGCGACAAGTCGACCTTGATCGTCGCGCGCAGCGACACCGAGTTGTCGTTGTCGGCCGCCGTGATGTTGTTCGCCACGCCGAGCCGCAGCCAGGGCAGGAAGGAATAGGTGCCGATCGTATCGCTCATCCCGTCCCTCCCCGCCGCCTCGCCGGATCGCCCGCCATCATCGTGCCTCCGCTACGCCGCGCGCTTCATCTCGTGCGGGCGCACGATATGGGCCTCGCTGGCGAAATTCGGATTGCGCCGCGTCTCCGCCGCCATGAATTCGCCGGCGCTGGCGCGCGATTGGAACGACACAGGCGCGCCGGCGATCGGCGAATTGTCGGCCAGGCTCACCACCACATAGGACGCCTGATCGACCGCGATCTTGTCGTCGAATGCGTGCTTCAGATCGCGTGACTTCGCCGAGATCTCCGACCGCGCCACGGCGTTGTTGGCCAGGAAGTGCGTGAACAGCCCGGAGATGAGCGTGACGAAGCGCCGGCGTGCCCGCTTGAAATTGTTGTCGACGATGATCTCTTCGTAGCGGGCGATGCGCTTGGTGACATAGCTGGTCTTTGCCTGGTTGCCAGTGACCGACAGCTCCAGCCCCGCCTCCTCGGCCTCGTAGTCGGACGCGCTGAGCTTCTCGCCGTCCTTGAGGTCCTTGAACTGGGCGATCGCGAACGACTCCCGAATGGTGGCGCGCTTCTCGATGCCCGACGTCGCGGTCGCGACCGAGAAGTAATTGGCGTCGTCCGGGCGCTGCGCGCCGATCTTGTCGAGGGTGATGCCGAGCGGGATCGCACGCTGGGTGATCTTGAGCGAACCGACCGGATGCAGGACAAGGTCGGAGCCCGCGTCCACGGTCTTGAGCGTCACCAACAGCCTGCTGCTGTTCTGCAGCGCGGCAGTCCAGTTCTCCGCCTTCGAGTATTCCGCCGCCAGCAGGGGCAGCACGGAGACCGGCGGAAGGCTGGTGTCCTCCTTGTCGCCCCAGGTGTGGGAGAAGTCGACGTCGACGTCCCAGAACAGCAGCGAGATGCTCCCGGTGCCCTCGACGTGCCAGGGCGATGTGCCTTCGAGCGAGCCGCGGAAGCGGATACTGAACAGCCCCGCGCCGAACAGCTTCACCGACAGCGAGGCAGAGATCGTGATGATGAAATAGAACGGCGAGAACTGGAACAGCGCGTCGAAGGCGAGATGGCCCTCGATGTTGGCGATCGAGACGCCGAAATACAGCTCCGCATGGGCGCCGAACTGCACGGTGTTCGACGTCACCGCGAAATAGGCGTCGACCCGGATGCGGGCCACTGGCGTGTTGAGGATGTTGATCGCGATCCGGGGGATCGGCGGGAACGGCAGCGCCGGTGGATTGTAGGCCGGGTGGAAGCCGCCGACGGAGACGATGAAAGTGGCGTCGCCGCCGAACGACGCGAGCACGCCCATGCCGCCGTCGAGCGGCATGAAGATTACGCGGGATTCGTACAGGATGGCGAAGAACCAGCCGCGCTTCTTGTCGAATTCGATCGCGCCCATGAAGGCGACCTGGATGATGATGAGCGGCAGCCGCTCGTCCGGGATCGCCACCGTCAGCTTGCCGATGATGGCGATGTTGCCGGGAATCTCGATGATGATCCCGAGCGACAGGCTGATCAGCGTCGGCGTGCCCCAGCCGAACTTCGCCATCGGGCCGATGAGGAAGGTCCCCTGCTCTGGCGGGAAGAAGGTGCGGAGGTCGGAGATGATCCGGTGCGCGTTGGCGACGACGTCGTGCGGGAACAGCACCGAGTCCAGCGAGCCGGCGCGCACGCCGTTGACTAGCGCGTCGAGGTCCATCGAGCGGTTGAGCCCGACCAGTCCGCCGACTCCCAGCAGGGTGAAGCCGAAACCGAGCTGCAATCCGGGATTGAACTCGACCGTGATGATGGCGATGAAGGAAAAGCCCTTTGACCCGTCCGGCATCTTGGTGGTGATGACGCCGATTGCCGTCACCGAGAGGAAGTCGAGGATCTTCAGTTCCAGCGCGCCGGCATATTCGCCGCGGTCCGGATCGATGAAGAGATAGCCGCCGCCCTTCACCGCCCCGGCATCGATCGACAGCCCGACGCCGTTCGGTGGCTTGAACCCGAAGGATAGATCGATCGGGCCGAGATTGCCGCCGCTCCCCGGAAAAGCGAGATCGGTCCGCAGCCCGATGTTTTCCACCACCGCGACCAGCGGACCGAGCGCCGCCTTCAGCGTCGCGCCGATATCGATCGGGAGGCCGTCACCCGACGGTGTCACCGCGAGCGTCAGTCCCTGCACCTGGATCGGACCGAGGTCGATATGCGCTGGGATCTGGATCTCGAGATGCGAGGTGCCGCGGAAATACACGCCGCGCGGATAGGCGACGCCGAGGCCGAGATCGAACTCGAACCGCGTCGAGATACCCGACAGGATGGTCGAGATGAAGCCGTCCGAGCCGGACGCGTCGAGGACGAAAGCGAGGCCCTTGAGGTCCGCCTCGGCGAACACCTCGACGTCCTTGCCTGCCACCAGCGTGAAACCGCCGGCACCGCTCACCGATTGGTATTCGAGCCGCGTGCCCTCGCCGGTGCCGAGAACGATGGTCGGGCTGCCGGAGGCGGCGGAGTATTCCACTTCGACGCGCGCGGTGCCCTTGGCCGACGTCGGCGCGCCGCTGCCTGCGAAGCCGATCACCATGTCGATGCCGCTGCCCGGCCGCACCATCAGGCCGACACCGCCGGTGAGATCGAGGTCGCTCGAGATCGTCACCGCGATCGTCGGACCGAGCTGCATCCGCACCGACAGCAGCCCGCTGAAAGACGGCAGCAGCGCGAAGCCCGGCTTCTTGCTCCCGGACTTCGGCAGCGGGAACAGTCCGAGCTCGGCCGATAGCCGTCCCGCGTCGCGCGCCCGCTCGAAGAACACCAAGCGCAGCCGTTTGCGCACGGCGGCGCGCCCGGTCGGGGGGCCGCCTTCGAGCGCGAGCGCGACCCGATCCGGCACCTCCACCATCCGGACATCGAGCCCGAGCCCGGCCGCGAGGCTGTCGATCTGCCGCGCGAAGCTGGAGAAGTCGAAGCTGTCGGTGCCCCAGCCGAAGGCGTTCTCGAACAGCGTCACCGGGTCGGAGACGATCTTCGGCAGGTCCGGGAAACTGAACTTGTAGTCGATGTAGTCCGGGCGGTTGCCGGCGGGCGCGGTGTAGCGGGTGCGGATGACGCCGAGCGCCTGCAGCGCGAAACCGATGCCCGGATGATGGTTGCGCAGATAGGTGATGAAGAGATAGCCGACGAGCTGTCCCGGAAACTCGCCCTTGAAATTATCGGCGTTCAGCGTCGCCGGAAATGCGCCGCCGGGCGCCGAGACGAGGTCGTCGATCGCCTGCACGACGCCGGCGATCGCCTCGATGGTCTTGAAGGCGTCTTCGAGCGATCCGGACACGACCGTCGTCTCGCCGTCGGACGCCACTTCGCCGTCGAGCGACAGCCCGCCGCCGACCAGCGCCTGGAGCCGATCGAACAGCAGCTGCAAGTCGACCGCGAGATCGGCGATCGGCTTCGGAATCACGTCGGAATCCCAGCCCAGCTTGAGCAGCAGGCCCTGGAACGCGGCCGGCGACTCCACCGCCGCCCGCAGCGGCAGCAGCAGCTTGCCGATCTCGGCGACGATCGTTTCGAGGGCGCCCGGTTCAGCCATTTTTCTTGGCCTCCGGATAGAATTCGCGGTCGACGACGTCGTGCAGCGCGGGATCGACGCGGTTGGTGATCAGCCATTTGCAGACATGGCAAAAAGTGCCGCTGTTGTTCCGCATCTTGCAGTCGCCGGCCGGACGATAGACCAACCCGGTGAAGTTGTATGCGCCTTCGTACAGGCCGACCAGCCGCTGCGCCTTGCATGGCGGCTTGAAGTTCGGGATGTCCTTCGGGTCGTCGCCCTCGTCGTTCACATGAGCGAAGTCGGGATCCTTGTTGAGCGGCAGATGGTTGCCTGCGATGAAGTCGCGCACCTTCTTTTCCACCACATAGACCAGCGCGTCCGCATCGTCGCGGCGCGGCACGAACAGCAGCGAGCCTTTCGGAAACACGGGAAACGGCGCCGGCGGCAATTCCAGCCCGCCGAGCCGGATCGAGCCGAGGTTCTGGTCGATGTCGCCGATGTCGAGTCTGACGAGGTAATCGGAATCGGTGAACGTGAGCGGCAGTTGCCGGCCGATCGCCGTGATCTGGATGCGGCGGAGAAACGCCTGGCGGCCGGCCGCCTTCGCCTGCACCCAGCGCGGGATCTGGCGCGGGTCGATCCTGACCTCGATCGAGCCACCCTGCTGGGTCGAAGCCTGGGTCAGCTTGGCCGAAAGCTGGACCCTGAGAAGTTCGAACCATTTCACCTTGAACGGATCGACCAGACGGGAGTGATTGGCGGCGTAGTTCGGATCCTGAAAGATGCCGGCGAGCGCGACGATGTTGTCGTGCTCGCTCGAAGCGGTCGCATTGTCTTCGGCGCTCGTTTCGTATTCGTCGCCGAGATTGAAGGAATGGCCGAATTCGTGCGCAACCGTGTCGATGATATCGGTGAGGTCGGCGTCGATGTCGCTGGCGGGCTTGCGCCGCATCACTTTCTTCGTCGCCGTGTTGGTCGCCGGATATTCGAAGTCGAGCGTCTTCAGGCTCTGCAGCGAATTGGCGGTCACGGTCGACTGGTTGAAATTGGTGCCGCCGATCATGTCCTCGTTGGTGATCATGGCGATCAGGCCGCGGCTGCGCTTGAAGGTGCCGTCCGGTATCCACTCGGCGCCCAGCGCGGTGTGCGGCGACGACCCGAGCCGCAGTCCGGACAGGTAGGCCATGATCGGCGCCGCAACGTTCGCGCGGCCGTTCCTAGCGAGTTCCGGCGGGTGCCGGCGCGGATCCGGGGCAAGGTGCCGGGTGGCGCTGGCCGGCTTGAAGAACTGATAGGCGCGGGCGATCAGGGGCGCGAGGTTGGCATCGCCCGCCGCATCCGCCGCCGGCATCGTCAAAGCGGCGCCGGACTTCGCCGATTGGTCGCCCCAGCGGGAGCCGAGCATCAGGCCGTAGAAGGTGTCACGTGCCTCCAGGATGCCGAGCGATTTCTGCTTCCTCCACGCTTCGATCAGGGTGTCGTTGACCTTCGCCGCGTCGTAGTTGGACAGCGACTGGCCCGCCCAACGCGCCTTCAATTGCGCCGGCGTCGCAGTCTCGTTGCGGAGCGGCAGGCCGACGCGGGCCACGAGCTCGTCGACCTCGTAGATGCTCTTGTCGTCCGAAACGCTGTAGTTCCACGGAATCGGTCCGCCCCTGCCGAGCTCCGAGGTCTCCTCGTCGTTGACGCGCCAGCCGCAGGTCACCGCCTGCTCTTCCGATGCCTGGAAGGCCTTGAATACGTTGAAGCTGCCCGCGAGCGTGCCGTAGGGCTCGTGGCGCTTCTGCGAGAACAGACCGTCCGCCGCTTCCTGCACGATCTTGTCGAACTTGTCCTTCTCGGACGCGCGAAAGCCTTCGGCGAGGAACAGGATGTTGTGCATCTCGGCGGCATTGGCGAGGTCACCGGCGCGCACCGTCGAGATGTTGTCGCGAGTCTTGGCGTAGTCGACCACTTTCACCGGCAGGCTCTGGTTGACGCCGAGGAAGCTGCCGTTGAGCTGGGCCGCCCCCTCGCTCACGCCCCTCAACCGTCCCTCATTGTTCGTATTTGCCACCACGAAGGTGCCGGGGCTGGCCGAGCTGAGCGTGACGAAGCCGTGTCCGGTGATGTCGCCGACGAGATCGGTCCCGGTCGGATCGTCGCTGAACAGCGCGCACAGCGTCGGCTGGCTGTGGGCGACCGTCGGATGCAGCGCCGTGGTGATCGAGGAGTTGCCGAACCACCAGCCGAGCACATCGTCGTGCACCTGGATACGCGCGACGACGTAACCGGGTCCATATTCGATCACCACGAGATTGATGCCGACGTCGTCGCCGGTGATGGTGCGCGCCGCAGGATCGATCGTCACGAAGCTGGTCAGCCGGGAGCCGACCGGGTTGTACGGCGCCAGGATCCGAAAATTGCAATCCGCGGTGACGTCGGTCAGCGTGTAGGTCGTCGACCCGTTCGGCAGATCCTGGTCGAACACGCGGAACGGCAGCGCTTTGGTCGCGGGCTTCTTCAGCGCGACGTGCATGTCGCAATGCGGGTAGACAATGAGAGGCATGCCGGCACAACCCTCTCTCAGCCAGTAGAACTATTGGGAAGCCCGTCGCTCCCATCGGAAATCTGGCATCGTAAAGATTTTACACCCAAGCCTTCTCAATACAACCTCAACGTGATACTGTTTCGACATCCTTCTTCAATTGTCGTTTGCCGAGTGGAGCTCTCTATCGCTGAGGCCAATCGTGATGCAAAAGCCGTGATGCAAAAGCCGGCGGCGTGGAGCATCTCGTTGTCCTCGTTCATCGGATAGACACGAACGCTCAGTGGTTTCCGATCGCCAAGAAGCCATTGGAGGGCGCTGGGCTTGTAGCTGTCCCCGCGAGGTACGGGATCTATGGCGTGATCCGTTTTCTTACGCCGTCAAGCGTCTTGAGTCGCACTGCGATTGACCGCGTCTCCCATCCGTGAACGCGAACAGCGCCGGGGCCTCATTCTCGCGCTAACTTTGGCGGAGATCCTGCTCCTGCTCACGCTTACATCCGAACTCAAGATTTGGCAGGACAGAGCTAATGCGGCTGAAGAGCAGCTGAAGCCGCTTCAGCAAGTACTGTATGTAGGTGGCGCGGTCGATATCACCGGCGTGCGGCAGCTCGTTGAGCGTTTCGAACGGCTCCCAGACTTGGAAGCGGAAAAGACAGCCCTCAAAGGGGGAGGCAGCCAAGCGGGCTGAGCAATCTGAGCTGTTTAAGTCACTCGGCCTCGACAGCGCGCAGACACTCCACTCGTTTTCCACCGCGCAGGCGTCGGAAATCGGTCCTAATGATCCGCCGGCCGTTCTGAAGCGTGCGGTCGATGTTCTCAGCCCTTAGGCAAAGATCCGCAGCGGAGCCAGATCAAGCCGCTATCTGAAGTTGCCCAAAAACTTGCAGCGGCGGAAGCTGAACGGGAGAGGTATCACCTCGACGTGCTCAATCTAATGCGCCGAAATGGAAACGGCCTCGCCTATCCATCATGCTGGAGGACGCCGACGGGACAAGCGGAATACATCTTCGATATCACGTTCGGCGATCGCGGGATACGGGTCAGCGATGCGCCCAAACCCGATCGAAAGATCCGGCTTGGAAAGATGATGGGATCATTTTATGCGTGGCATCGAGATCAATGAACGAGATTTCGCCGCGGCTACCCGGAACCTTGCCGACTGGGCGACATCCCAAAACTGCAAATTCTACTCACGCAACAGGGATGAAACCGGCCTTTCAAACAAGACGCGCTACAAGTACCTGCAGCGGACCATCGAGCAGAATTTCTATCCTTACTATTCGCCAGCTCCGAGCACGTCACCGAGAAGACCAGCATCCGCTGCCATGACCACGACTGCCGCGCCTAGCCCACCTGTAGGGTAGCTGAGCGAACCGCGGACGGAATAGTTAACACCGCCACCGCCTGACAGAGGATGATAGATGCAGAGCGAAGGCATCCAAGAATACTGTTCACTCTCGCTTCTTCGCGCTGCAGCGTTGCCAATCGGGCGAATTGAGCGCAGGCTCCTCCCCAAGCGCGCAAGTCGCATCATGGGGAGAGACGCATGAAGGAACCGGGACTCGACGGCCGTCATCGGGACAAGGATGGCGAGATCAGCAGGAAGCACGGCAATACGTTGGTCGCCACGTTGCGCAAGATCTATGGGAAGTCGTTTGCGGCCGGCTACCCGGAT
The DNA here is from genome assembly GCF_032377735.1 of Bradyrhizobium sp. SZCCHNRI3043. Lineage (NCBI taxonomy): Bacteria > Pseudomonadati > Pseudomonadota > Alphaproteobacteria > Hyphomicrobiales > Nitrobacteraceae > Bradyrhizobium > Bradyrhizobium sp. SZCCHNRI3043. Next base: position 12,001 of record NZ_JAUHID010000024.1, on the reverse strand, counting down.
TCGACGAAGCTCAGTGACGTGCTGCTGCAGCTCAACGAGACGTCGCTGAGCCAGTTGCGCCGGGATCACGGCACCGGGCATTTGGATCACAAGATCAAGGAAGCCTCGAAGTGATCGGGTTTTGCTGATCGGGATCCCTCGCCCGATTGGCGAGGCCGATTGGTGGTCGCAACGTTTGTTCGCTCCCGTGGTTTCGTGCTGTCCCGCTGCGCGGAGCGCCATCGCGCGTCGGAAAGCCCGGGCACCGGGCACTCCGACGCTGAATCCGACGGACGAATCCGTCCTACTTCCCCATGCTTCCCGCCTGGTTCGTGCCCGGGCCGACATTGCCCTGGCTCGACGAGGTGGAATCGCGGCCGGACTTCATGTTGCTGCCGGTGGTCTGCGACGAGGTGGTCGACGTCGCGGCGTTGTGCTTCTTGTGGTGCTTCGCTTGCGCGGCGAGCGGGACGGCGGCGAGGGTAGCGGCGACGAGGGTGGCAATGGCGAGTTGGGTCTTCTTCATGGATCCGATCTCTATCCGGTTGAACTCCACGCTCGCCCAACCCGGCTGCGACATCACAGTTCCTGCCGGGGGATCAAGCGTTGTTGTTCGATTCCGACGGCGCGCGTGAAGGTGCGATGCAGCAGCGTCAGGCCGGCGCTTGCATGGGCACGGCGCCAGGCTGCGACGTCGGCTTGGGAAACGGCCGGAAGGTCATCATCATCATGACAGCGCCGAGGCCCATCACCCACGAGCCGACATAGAGCCAAGTGTAGCTCGCAAAGCTGTCGTAGATCAGGCCGCCGGCCAGCGGGCCGGTCGCCATGCCGAGGCTGCCGGCCATCGCCGTGCCGCCGATCACCGTGCCCATGATGCCTTGCGGAAAATTGTCACGCGCGATCGCGGCGTAGAGCGGCATGGTGCCGGCATAGAGGAAGCCGAAGGTCGCCGCGACCGCATAGAACGCGGCGAGGTCGCGCACGACCACGTAGGCGAGCGCGCCGAACGCCTGCGCGAGCAGGCCGAGAACGAGTACCCGCTTGGCGCCGAAGCGGTCGCCGAGCAGGCCGAAGGCGATGCGGCCGCCGAGCCCGGCGAGCCCCTCGATGCTGTAGATCGTCACCGCCGCCATCAGCGGGATGCCGCAGGTGACGGCGTAGCTCACGGTGTGGATGATGGGGCCGGAATGCGTGGCGCAGCAGAAGAAGTTGGTGGCGAGCAGGATCAGGAACTGCGGCGAGCGCAGCGCCGCCGATCGCGTCATCTCGGCCGGCCCGGCGGCGGGACCCGACGCGACGGCGTCGCCGGGCGCGGACGATGGCGGACGGCCCACGAGCAGCGACGTGGGAATCATGATGGCGGCCACGATCGCGGCGATGCACTGCATCGCGGTCCGCCAGTCGTAGCTGGAGACGAGCCAGGCCGCGAGCGGCGACATCGTCATCGGCGCCACGCCCATGCCGGCCGAGACCAGCGACACCGCGAGGCTGCGATGAGTGTCGAACCAGCCGGTGACGGTCGCCATGACCGGCGGAAAGATCGCCGCCGTCGCGATGCCTGCGATCAGGCCGAACAGCAGTTGGAACGCCAGCAGCGAGGATGTCAGGCTTGCCAGCAGCAGGCTGACGGCGAGCAGGATCGATCCGATCAGCAGCACGGGACGCGGGCCGATGCGGTCGGACAGCGTGCCCCAGCCCATGCTGGTGACGGCCATCGCCAGGAAGCCGATCGTCATCGCGGTGGAGATCCCCGCGACCGACCACCCGGTCTCGGCGGCCATCGGCTTGAGGAACACCGGCAGCGAGAACAGGCCGCCGACGGCGACGCAGCCGAGCACGCCCCCGGCCGCCACGATCACCCAGCGATAGTACGATGTGCTCATCCGCCGTCTCCTTCCCGATTGTTCGGTTGGAAGACGATCGGGACAGGGCCGAGACGACACGCGGCGATCGGATTTTTTCGCGGGCTGTGGAGCCGGCGCCTCACACCGGCGTCATGCCGTGCTGGCGCTTGGTCTCGGCGGTCTCCTCGGAGACCAGATATTCGATGAAGGCCCGCGCCGCGTCGGTGTGCGCGCCGGCCTTGCACAGCGCGGCGGCGAACACCGTGCCCGGCTGCAGCGCATCCGGCAGCAGGCCGACGATGTCGATGCCGGGGGCGCCGAGCATTTCGCTGAGCTGCTGGAAGCCGACATCGACCTCGCCATCGGCGAGCAGTTTTGCAACCGGAATGCCCGGCTTGGCCTGCACCAGGCGCGACGCGCCCTCGCCTTCCAGGCCCCAGTCGCGAGCGAGCTTCTGCACGTGCGTTCCGCTCGGGCCCGTGGAGATGCCGATCGCCCTGGCATTCTCCATCGCCTTGCGCACGGCGGCCTCGTCCAACGGATCAGGCTTCACGGCGCCCGCGCGCACCGCCATCGCCATCGGCGATTCCGCGATCTCGATGATGCTGCCGGGCACGAGATGGCCGTCGGCCTCGAGCTTCTGCAGCGCATCCGAGGCGAGCACCGCGAAATCGAACGCTTCGCCGGCGCGGATGCGCTTGGCGGCATCGACGCCGCCGACGGATTCGATCGTGATCACCTCGCCGGTCGCCTCCTCATAGGCGGCCGCGAGCTCGGCGAGGATCTGCCTCGTCGCCATCGAGGAAATGCCGGCGGCGGTCACGCTCATGATCTGCTCCGTTCAACGATGTCGATGACGACGCCGCAAAGGCGGACGCGCACGTCTCGGATATGGCAAGCGCGGCGGCCGAGCAAGATGGTCGTCACTTCGGCACGTTGCGCTCCAGATCCTCCAGCCACGCGGTGGCGTTGCCGTCCGACGGCGCGCGCCAGTCGCCGCGCGGCGACAGGGCGCCGCCGGCGACCACTTTCGGGCCGTTCGGCATTGCCGAGCGCTTGAACTGGCTGAAGGCGAAGAAGCGCTTGAGGAACACCTCCAGCCACTTCCTGATCTCGCCGAGCGTGTAGGCGTGGCGCTTGTCGGCAGGGAAATGCGGCGGCCAGGCGCCGTCGCCGACATTCTTCCAGGCGTGATGCGCCATGAAGGCGATCTTCGACGGGCGCATGCCGTAGCGCAGCGTGTAGAACAAATTGAAGTCCTGCAGCTCATAGGGGCCGATCGCGGCCTGCGTGCTCTGCGGCGTCTCGCCCTCCTTCACCGGCACCAGCTCCGGCGAGATCTCCGCTGAAAGCACCGCCTCGAGCGTGCGGTCCACTTCGGCGGAGAACTGATGCGAGGCGATCACCCAGCGGATGAGATGCTGGATCAAGGTCTTCGGCACGCCGGCATTGACATTGTAGTGCGCCATCTGATCGCCGACGCCATAGGTGCACCAGCCCAGCGCGAGCTCGGAGAGATCGCCGGTGCCGAGCACGAGGCCGCCCCGATCATTGGCGAGGCGGAACAGGTAGTCGGTGCGCAGGCCCGCCTGCACGTTCTCGAAGGTGACGTCGTAGACCTGTTCGCCGCGGCCGAAGGGATGGCCGATGTCCTTCAGCATCTGCGTCGCGGCGGGGCGGATGTCGAGTTCGGCGGCGCTGACTTGAAGCGACGACATCAGCGCATGCGCGTAGGACTTGCTCTGCGCGCCCGTGGCGAAGCCGGGCATCGTATAGGCCAGGATGTTGGTGCGGGGAAGGCCGAGCAGGTCGATCGCCTTCGCCGCGACGATCAGCGCATGCGTGGAATCGAGCCCGCCGGAGACGCCGATCACGATGCGCTTGGTGCCGGTGGCGCGCAGCCGCTGCGTCAGGCCGGCGACCTGGATGTTGTAGGCCTCGTAGCAGTCCTGATCGAGCCTCGCGGGATCACTCGGCACGAACGGAAAGCGCTCGATGCTGCGCATGAAGCCGATGTCATCGAGGGTCGGCTGCAGCTCGAAGCCGATACGGCGGTAGTGCACGCCGGCGCGTTGCGCGCGCGCATTGTCGTCGAACGTGCCCATCAGCGCCCGCTCCTGGCGCAGCAGATCGAGATCGACGTCGGCGAAGATGGTCTGGCCGATCTGGCGGAAGCGCTCGCTCTCGGCCAGCAGCATGCCGTTCTCGAAGATCGAGGTCTGGCCGTCCCAGGCGAGATCCGTGGTGGATTCGCCCACACCGGCCGCCGCGTAGATGTAGGCGGCGAGGCAGCGCGCCGACGTGGAACGACAGAGCAGCGAGCGCGACTCGGCGCGGCCGACCGTGATCGGGCTGCCCGAGAGATTGGCGAGCACGGTGGCGCCGGCGAGCGCCAACTCGGACGCCGGCGTCACCGGGATCCACATGTCCTCGCAGATCTCGACGCCGATGACGAGCCCGGCGACGTCAGCGGCGGCGAACAGCAGATCCGTGCCGAATGGCGCCATGGTCTCGGCGACCTCGATCATCTCGCCGCGGATGCCGGCGCCGGAGGCGAAGTGACGGCCCTCGTAGAACTCGCGATAGGTTGGCAGGTAGCTCTTCGGGATGACGCCGAGTACCTCGCCGCGATGGATCACGACGGCGCAATTGTAGACGCGATGCGCAAAGCGCAGCGGCGCGCCGACGATCATGACCGGCATCAGGTCGTGCGAGGCTTCGACCAAGGTGAGCAGGCCGCGCTGGACGGCGTCGAGCAGCGGATCCTGCTTGACCAGGTCCTCGATCGCGTAGCCGGACAGGCAGAGCTCCGGAAACACCGCGACCGCCGCCCCCTGGTCATGGCAGGCGCGCGCCGCCGCCAGGATCGCCGCCGCGTTGGCGGTGGGGTTGGCGACGCTGGAGGCGGTGACGCAGGCGGCGACGCGGGCAAAACCGTGCCGGTAGATCGAATGGAAATTCATCGTGGCAGTCCATCTCCTGTCACCTGATCATACGACATGGACCATGACGGGAGCCATAACAAGGGCGGCAGGCCAGCACCGCCAGGGGCGCAGGCTGTGACCTCCGCACGCGTCATTTGAATTGCGCGGGCCACCCGGTGCCGGGTAACTCGAGGCTCGCTTCTTCGCGCCATCCGGGTGAACGGCATCCATGAACCTCTTCGTCATCGGCTTCGGCTACACCGCGCAGCGCTTCGTCGAACTGCACCGCGGCGCGTTCGCGCGCGTCGGCGGCACGGTGCGCGGCGCCGACAAGCGCGCGCAGCTGGCGCCTGATGACATCGACCTGTTCGACGGCACGGCGCCGGCCGCGACGCTGGCGAAAGCCGCGGGCGCCGACGTCGTGCTGATCTCGGTGCCTCCGGGAGCCGGCGACGACCCGGTGCTGGCCACGTTCGGCGACGCTATCACGGCAGGGCGCGCGCGCCGCGTAGTCTATCTCTCGACTGTCGGCGTCTATGGCGACCATCAGGGCGGCTGGATCGACGAGGACACGCCGCTGGCGCCTGAGCACGACCGGGTGCAGGCCCGGGTCCGCGTCGAGGCGGACTGGCGCGCGCGGATCGGCGACCGGCTCGCGGTGCTCCGGCTCGGCGGCATCTACGGGCCGGGCCGCAATGCGCTGGTCGAGCTGCGGGCCGGGCGGGCGCGGCGCATCGTCAAGCCGGGACAGGTGTTCAACCGCATCCATGTCGATGATGCGGGCCGCGCGATCATGGGCGCGATCGAGCGCCGGCAAGGCGGCGCCTGGAACATTGTCGACGACGAGCCGGCGCCGCCGCAGGATGTCATCGCCTACGCCGCCGCGCTGATGGGCATCGCGCCGCCGCCCGAGCTGCCGTTCGACCGCGCCGAGCTGTCGCCGATGGCGCGGAGCTTCTATGCCAGCAACCGCCGCATCCGGAACGTCCGCGCCAAGCAGGAGCTCGGCGTCGTCTTTGCCTACCCGACATATCGTGCCGGGCTCGACGCGCTGTGGGCCGCGGGCGAAGGGCGCTGACGCGAGATTTTCTGGGACACCGGCGAAACCTTCCGCCGCGCTCGCGATTGCCACGAACAGAGATTGTCATGCGGGTTTGACGCGACTGCACGTCGTGTGCCCCTCACACGACGGATGTTCGACGTGCAAGGCGATCAACCCATCAGCTGGCTGATGTTCTTCACGCTCGCGGCCGCGATCATCATTGCCGCCGGCGCGTTCCTGGCCTTCCTGCGCTCGCGACACAACCGCGAGATCGCGGCGGTGGCGCTCGAGGGCGACGGCCGCGCCCGCGTCGTCGCTGACCGGAGCCGGTGCCGAGAGCGGCGGGCATCCGGAGGCAAATCCGCCGGCGAGGTAAAAAATACCGCCAGGAAGCAAGAAGGCCGCGCAATGGGCGGCCATCTTGATGTTCAACCCGGGTGGATCGCCCCGATCAGATCGCGGCTGCGACCTTGTCGAGGCCGATGGTGCGCGCAAGCCGCCGCACTTCGTCCTTCTGGTCCTCGCGCAGCTGCCACAGCAGCGGCATCGCGGCCGACTTCAGCTGTTGCACCTCATCCGAATCCGGATCGATCGCCACCGCGCCCGGCTTCGCCGCGCCCTGGCGGCCGGCGTGGATCTTGCGGGCGACGGCGCGCAGCGCCGTCTCGACCGCCGGCCAATAATATTCCTGGCTCGACGACAGCCGCAGCCGCTCCTTGATGCCCGCGATCTGGCCGTCCGACAGCAACGAATAGGCCTTCTGCACCTCCGGCTTCAGCGGCGCCGGGGCCGGCTCGCTCCTGGCGAGAATCTTGGACTTCGGCACCACCGGCTCGGCAGCGACGACGGCCGACGCTTTCGCCATTTCCGGCTCGGACGGCGCATAGGCAAAGGCCTGGCGCAGCGTCGCCTTCGACGGGGCACTCGGCTGCTGCACCTCGGGAGCCGCAAGTGTGACCATCGCCAGGCGGTCGCCCTTGGCTTCACGGTTGGAGATTGGGCTCTTCGCCACCACAGGCGGCATCATCGCACCGGCCGAAGGCACGCTGTCCCGCATCAGGACGCTTGTCACGGCCGCGCCTGCGATCAGCACGCCCAGCACAGCGACAAAAGCGATCGACTTCGTCACGCAATTCTCCGTATCCCGGCGGAAAGCCGCAGCTTGCCGAAAAGTGGGAGTTAATTAAGGCTTTACGATGCCACAGAAACACAGAGGCCACCATTCTGCCCTGTGAACATGACGGATATTTTTTTACGCCGCCGAAGACAGCTCGGCCGGCATCGGCAGGTCGTACGCGGCCTGGATGTCGGCGACGATGTCGGAGGCCTCCCAAAGCGCCGCCGGTTCCACCGAATGCAGGCTGATGGTCCAGTTCCCGCCGCGAGCGGTGCGGGGAACGCTCATGATGTCGAACTGGACGTTGCGGCACAGCGGATGCCGCTGCAAAGCATGCCCGACGCGGATCCGGATCTCCTCGAGCGTCGCCCGCTCCTTGTCCTGCCGTAGCCCGATGCCCATCGCACGATTCCGCCAAGTTCAAGCTCCGCGGATTGTGGGACCCGATGGTTAATGGTGCCTTAAGGACACACATCACGTTTTCTCTCATGATCGGAGGCCACCCGCGCCGCCGTACTCATCAGCCGTGCGCGCGACCAGCACGGCGACCGACGGGATGTCGGTGACCCCCGAGGTCGCGTGCCCCGCGCTCCAGATGTCGCGCCAGCGTTTCGGCCGCGCCTCGCGCGCGGCGATGTCGATGTCGCTGCCGATCTCGATCGCGCCGCGCGCCGGCAACGCTTCGGGATCGAGCCCGGCCGCGACGATCGACGGCCGCAGCATGCTGGTCGGCAGGCCCGTGAAGGCCGAGGTGAGCAGCACGTCATCGGCCGAGCTTGCCACCAGCATCGCCTTGTAGCGATCATCGGCCATGCTTTCGCGCGTGGCGATGAACTTCGTGCCCATATAAGCGAGATCGCAGCCGAGCACTTCGGCCGCCCGCAAGGCCACGCCGTCGCTGATGCCGCCCGCGAGCACGATCGGCCCGGCGAAGAACGCCCTGACCGCGCGCACGAAGGCGAACGGGTTGAGCCAGCCGGTCTGGCCACCCGCGCCGGCCGTGAGCAGCACCAGCCCATCGGCGCCGGCTTCCACCGCGCGCTCGGCATGACGGATCGAGGCGACGTCGGCCAACACCAGCGCGCCCGCATCATGCAAGGGCGCAACGACCTTCGCCGGCGAGCCGACCGATGTGATCACGATCTCCGGCCGGTGCCGCAATAGCACCGCGAGATCGTCCTTCAGCCGCGCGTTGGAGTGATGCACGATCAGATTCGGGCAGACCGGCGCAGTCGCCGCCCCGCTGGTATCGCTGCTGCGCGCAAGCCGATCCGCAATCCGGAACAGCCAGGCGTCGAGCTCGTCGGGGGTGCGGCAATTGACTGTCGGGAACGCGCCGATCACGCCGTTGGCGCAGGCCGCGCTCACCAGCTCGATTCCCGACACCAGAAACATCGGCGCTGCGATCAGCGGCAGGCGCAGCCGCGTCCGCAGCCCGGCCCATCGAGTCTCCCGCACGGCGCTTCCTCCCTGATCTCTGTTCGGCTCAGGGATAACGACGCAGCCGCATGCGATCAATCGTTGCCGAAGAAGCTGAAGCGCGGCCCCTCCATGCCGACCGGCTGCGCCGCATAGGCGCGGGGCGTCGTATCCTCGCGCACCGCCTGCTCGACGGCGCGCAGATCCTGCTCGCGGCGCTGGCGCCGGCGCTCGACATATTGCCGGTGCCGGTCGGCGCGGCGCTGCTCGGCGACGCGCTTGCGCTCGGCCCCGCGCGCCTTCAGGTCCGCGTCCTGAACTTTTTCTGCGGCCTTCTCCTGGAGCTTGGCCTGGGCTTCGTCGGACGTGGTGGCCGGGGTGGTGGCCGCCACCGCAGAAGCCGCGGACGCAGCGTTCGCGTCCGGCGCAGCCGCCTGCTGCGACGGCGCGGGACTGGCCGAGGCCGACGTCGCAGGCGCCGTCTCGGCTGCTGCAGGCGACACCTTGATCGGCGTCGTCGCAGCCGCCTGCGTCGCCGCAAGATACGCGGTGGCGGTCGGACTTGGCGACGGCGCGTCCGGTCCGGAGCGCTCGAGCTTGGTCGATTCCATCACCGGCGATCGCGGATGCATGCCCTCGGCCAGAATGAGCCCACCGCCGAGACCGGCCGCGACGGCTATGGCGACCGTTCCGGCTCCTGCAAAAAAGGCTGTCGAGGTGCGCATGGCCTTGCTCCTTAATTCTTCGGCCGGGCAACGCGGGGCGCGCTGCGATGTTCCGGGAACGGCAGAGCGCGCCTTGAGCGCGAGGCACTTTCTGATAGCGTCGGCAACAAGCCATGCGACGCCACAACGATCGCGGCCTCCCGGGAGGACGTTCCATGAGCCATCAGCTTCACACGTTTCCAGTCGTCTGCGAGCAGACCCTGCTCACCCTGTCGCGTCACCCCTCGCGCACCGCTTTCAGCTGGCCCGGCGGATCGCTGTCGTATCAGGGCGCGATCGACCTGATCGGGCGCATGCAAGGCGTGTTCATGCGCCTCGGCCTTTCGCCGGGAACACGTGTCGCGTTGCTCACCGCGAACCGCGCCGATACCTGGTGCGCCGGCACGGCGGCACAGCTGTCGCGGCTCGCCATCACCTGGCTGCATCCGCTCGGATCGCTGGAGGACCAGCTGTTCCAACTGTCGGATTCGGAATCGCAGGTGCTGGTGATCGATGCGGCAGCGTTCCGCGACCGCGGCGGCGAGCTCGCCGCGCGCGCCGACGGCCTCCGTCACGTGTTCACGCTGGGGCAGGCCGGCTATGGCGTTGACCTGCTCGCCGCAATCGAGCAGGCCGGCCACGCCACCGCACGCAATTTCGCCACGCCCGACGACATCGCGACCCTGAACTACACCGGCGGCACCACCGGAAAGTCGAAGGGCGCGCTGCGCCATCACCGCGAGTATGGCGGCTTCGCCACCGCGATCCTCGCCGATTTCGAGATTCCGGAGCGTGCGCGCTACCTGACGGTGGCGCCGATCAGCCATGTCGCCGGCACCAAGGTGCTGCCGACCCTGATGCGCGGCGGCACCGTGCACATGCTGAAGGGATTCGATCCCGAGGCCGTACTGGCGACGATCGCCCGCGAGCGCATCGACTTCACGCTGTTCGTGCCGACGATGATCTACGTGCTGCTCGATCATCCCGCGTTGGCTAGGACCGATCTCTCCTCGCTCGAGCTCGTGCTGTACGGCGCCTCGGCGATGTCGCCGACGCGGCTCGTCGAGGGCATCGAGCGCATCGGCCCGGTGTTCTCGCAGCTCTACGGCCAGACCGAATGCTATCCCGTCTCGGTGCTGCGCAAGGCCGATCATGATCCGAAGCAGCCGGAGCTGTTCCTGTCCTGCGGCTTCCCGATCGCGGCCTGCGAGGTCAAGATCCTCGACGACGACGATCGGGAGGTCGCGCAGGGCGAAGCGGGCGAGATCTGCGTGCGCGCGCCGCATGTGATGGCGGAGTATTGGAAGCGGCCGGACACCACGGCGGAGACGTTGAAGAACGGCTGGCTGCACACCGGCGACATCGCCCGCCGCGACGAGCGCGGCTACGTGTACATTCTCGACCGCAAGAAGGACATGATCGTCTCCGGCGGCTTCAACATCTTCCCGCGCGAGATCGAGGACGTGCTGACGCAGCACGCCGACGTCGCGATGTGCGCGGTGGTGGGCGTGCCCGACGACAAATGGGGCGAGGCCGTCACCGCGATCGTGGTGCCGCGCGCCGGCGCGCAGATCGACGCTGCCGAGCTCATCGAGCTCGTGAAGGCGCGCAAGGGCTCGGCCCATGCGCCCAAGAGCATCTCGTTCGTCAAGGAGCTGCCGATGACCGGCGTCGGCAAGGTCGACAAGAAGGTGCTGCGCGCACGGTTCTGGGAGGGCCGCGGGCGGATGGTGGGGTAGCGGCATCATCAGCTCCCTCGATCGCCACCGTCATTGCGAGGCGCTCTTGCGCCTTCCAGGGCCGCGGATGAGGCCCTGGATTGCTTCGCTCCGCTCGCAACGACGGCAATCCAGACTCGCGGCTTTGCAATGCCGATGGAAGCTCTCGCCCGTAGCCGCCGCGCTCCGCTGTCGTCCCGGGCAAGCGAAGCGCGACCCGGGATCCATAACCCCAGGGCAGCGTCGTAAGCGCTGACGTCGCGACCCGCGTGCCTCGACCATCGTCCTGTGATTATGGGTCCCGGCGTTCGCCGGGACGACAGCCTCTGTGTGGCGCGATACTCGCCACGCGATCCGCTGTATCCAAACAACACTGAATGCGTTGCCCCCATTGCAGACATGACATTGCTGCCTCGCGGCGCATCTGCGTCCGAGTCTTGCTGGTGTCGTTCCCCTCCAACTCACGGAGGGTGCAGGGAAGGCCAGGCCTCGACCGAGGCCTGCGGTCCGCGTGCAGCAAAAAAGCACGCGGCAGAACCACAGGTTCGGCCGGATAGACCCGGCCTTCCCTGCGCGATGGCTTTACGATTTATACGCAGTCTCCTCGGTGACCGGCTTGTTTGCCACCGTGGCGACAACGCGTTTCACGCGTTGCGCGGACCTCAGCGTCGGGAGGCCAGGACCCTGCGACTTCACCGTCCGCGACGTGGCGTACGTCGGCATGCCCAAAGCATGCTGCGCCCCATCGCGGCCACCGCATCCCACCCCAACGCATCGTGACGTTCGCGAAGCGCCCCTCGTCAATGAAGCGGGATGCGGAGAAGAGACCATTGATTTCGGAAAATGAAAAGTCGAATATTTTTCGCTCCGCATCTGGACAGCCCAAATCAGCTTGATCGCGCGAGCGAATTTCGTCTTTGCGCGCGCCGCTGCGGACGCCCGACCTGCGCCGGAAGGTATCGATGGGGAAGCAAGCCTGCTCGTCGGCCAAATCAACCTCGCTGCGGCACAACGAATCCCACGCGACGCGCAACAGAGGGCCCAACGTAAAGCCGGTCTGCACTCCGACCCGCTGTCGTGCCGAACAAGCGAAGCCGGACGATGTGCAGGCATCGGCGCGTTCGCGCGACCCAGGACCGAGACCACAGGACGTGGCGAGCCCGGATGCATCGGCCATCGTTGCGAAAGGTTGTCGGCGACCGGCACACCGCCGTCGCGAGCCCCCGAAACGACGAAGCGATCCAGGCCTTC
>NZ_JAUHID010000023.1:0-85624 GCF_032377735.1 Bradyrhizobium sp. SZCCHNRI3043 | reverse complement strand
CGGTGGTGTGGGAGGGGTGGAGTCGCGAGACTCCCCCCTATCCCGATCGGCCAGCGCCCGGCCTTCCCTGCGCCCTCCACTTGGAGAGGGCGGGAATTGGAGCATCACTCGGGCGCGGAATGCGTCGCGAGAGCGTGGATGCTCGTCTCAGCCTGAACGCTGTTTGAGATTGTGGATCAGATGATGTCGCAAAGCAGGTCTCACCCTCCCCCTCCAGGGGAGGGTGAACCCGGTGCTTGGCTGCGATCGGGCGCCAGACCGAAAAAAGCCGCGCAGAGCGCGGCTTTTTGGAAGTGTTGCGAGGACCGTGGGCGCGTCGGCTTACGCCGCCGCTGGCCCAATCGACACCTTCAGCGTGCCGACGCCGTCGACGCCGCATTCGATCTTGTCGCCGGGGACGATCGCGGCGACGCCCGCGGGCGTGCCGGTCATGATGATGTCGCCGGCGGCGAGCTCGACCTGCTGGGAGAGCTTCCAGATGATCTCCGGCACGTTCCAGATCAGCTCGGAGAGGTCGCCCGTCTGGCGCCCGGTGCCGTTGACCGACAGCCAGATCTTGCCCGTCGACGGGTGGCCGATCTTGGACGCGGGCTGGATCGCGGAGCAGGGCGCGGAATGGTCGAACGATTTGCCGACCTCCCAGGGGCGCTGCATCTTGCGGGAGGCGAGCTGCAGGTCGCGGCGGGTGAGGTCGATGCCGACGGCGTAGCCGTAGACGTGGTCGAGCGCCTTGTCGGTGGGGATGTTGAGGCCTCCGCTCTTCAGCGCGACCACCAGCTCGACCTCGTGATGCATGTCCTTGGTGAGCGGCGGGTAGGGGATCACGGCGCCGTCCGGCTCCAGCATGTCGGCATGCTTGGCGAAGAAGAACGGCGGATCGCGCTCGTCATTGCCCATCTCGCGGATGTGCTCGAGATAGTTGCGGCCGACGCACCAGATGCGGCGAACGGGAAAAACGCCGGCTTCGCCCACGACGGGAAGAGAGGGCTGCGGCAGGGCCGGAATGACGGTGGAGGCGCTCATGAAACGATCTCGGGTGCGGTGAAATGGGCGGGTCAGGAGGTGGCGGTCATGGGGATGACGTTCGGCCCCATGTCGCGCTGTTGCAGGCGGAAGAACGAAGCATAGCGGCCGCCACGGCGCAACAGATCGTCATGCCGGCCGCGCTCGACGATGTCGCCGGCCTCGACCACCAGGATGGCGTCGGCGTTCATGATGGTGTGCAGGCGATGCGCGATGACGAGGGTGGTGCGATTCTGGCAGAGATGCTCGATCGCCTCCTGCACCTGCCGCTCCGACTCGGAGTCCAGTGCCGCGGTGGCCTCGTCGAGCAGGATGATCGGCGCGTTGCGGATCAGCGCACGCGCCACCGCGATGCGCTGGCGCTGGCCGCCGGAGAGCTGGGTGCCGTGCTCGCCGACCGGGGTGTCGTAGCCGAGCGGGAAGCTCATGATGAAGTCGTGCGCGCAGGCGGCCTTCGCCGCCTCGATGATCTCGGCCTCGGTCGCGCCCGGCTTGCCGAAGGCGATGTTGGCGCGGATCGAGTCGCGGAACAGGTAGACGTCCTGGCCGACATAGGCGGTCTGCTCGCGCAGGGAGCGGCGCGACACGTTCGAGATCGACTGGCCGTCGATCAGGATGTCGCCCGAGGTCGCCTCGTAGAAGCGCAACAGCAGCGCCAGCACCGTCGACTTGCCGCCGCCGGACGGGCCGACCAGCGCGGTGACCTTGCCGGGCTCGGCGACGAAACTCATGCGGTTGAGCACCGGCTCGTTGTCGCGATAGGCGAAGCTGACGTCGCGCAGCTCGATCCTGGCCTGCGTCAGCTTCAGCGCCGGCTTGTCGTCATCAGGCTGCTCGCTGGCGGGGCTGTCGACCACTTCGAGCAGCATGCGCGCGCCGACGAGCTGGCTGTTGAGATCGATGTTGAGCCGCGCCAGCCGCTTGGCCGGCTCGGTCGCCATCAGGAAGGCGGTCATGAAGGAGAAGAACTGGCCGGGCGTGGCGTTGAGCGCGACCACGGCATAGCCGCCATACATCAAACAGCCGGCGACCGCGAAGCCGCCCAGCATCTCCATCAGCGGGTTGGAGCGGTTGGAGACGCGGGCCATCTTGTTGGCGTTGCGCTCGACCACCGCGATGTTCTCGTCGATGCGGGCGCGCATCGCGTCCTCGAGCGTGAACGCTTTCACGGTGCGGATGCCCTGCAGCGATTCCTGCATCGTCTCGAGGATGTCGGCATTGCCGGTGAACTGGCTGTGCGCGAGGCCCTTGATGCGCTTCACCAGCTTGCGCAACACCAGCATGGCCGGCGGCACGACGACCAGGCCGAGCAGCGACATCCAGGGGTCCTGCGCGACCATCACGGCGATCATGCTGATGAGCAGCAGCAGGTCGCGGCCGATCGCGTTGATCAGCATGGTCAGGACGTCGGTGATCGACTTGGCGCCGGCGGTGAGGCGGGCCAGGAACTCCGACGAATGCCGCTCGGAGAAGAAGCTGATGCTCTCGCTCATCAGCTTGGCGAACAGCTGGCGCTGGTTGTTGGCGAGGATGGCGTTGGAGATTTTCGACAGGATGACGGCGTAGCCGTAGGTCGAGACGCCCTTGACGAACAAGAGCAGCACGGTGACGCCGGAGAGCACCGCGATGCCGGGGATGCTCTTGTCGACATAGGCCTTGTTGATGACCTGGCCGAGGATGTAGGCGGCGCCGGCGCTGGCGCCGGCCGAGACCGCCATCAGCGCGAAAGCAGTGAGATAGCGGCGCCAGTAGAGGATGCCCTGTTCCATCACGAGGCGGCGGATCAGGATCGCGGCGCCATAGGGATCGTCGGTGATCTTCTTCGGAAATTCGGCCATTCTGGTCCCTGGCCGCCGGGACAAATCGCCGGGCGGACAGCAGTGCTTGCCCGCTCGGGGCGGCTTTTTCAAGCCCCCCGGCGTCCGGCTAAGTCATTGATTCTAGGCCGAGGCCCGCTGCAGCGTGCCGCTGTGGCGTTCCAGGAACAGTTTCTCCTCCCAGGTCAGGGCGTGGGCGGCGATTGTTTCCAGATCGTCATAGGTCGGGGTCCAGTCGAGCAGCGCCTTCAAACGGCTGGTGTCGGCGACCATGCTCATGATGTCGCCGGGGCGGCGCGGCGCGTATTGGACGGGAATGGCGCGGCCGGAGACGCGCCGGACGGCCTCGATGGTCTCGAGCACGGAATAGCCGCGGCCGTACCCACAATTCAGCGTGACCGAGCCGCCGCCGGTGCGCAAATAGGCCAGCGCGGCGCGGTGCACCTGGACGAGATCGCAGACATGGATGAAATCGCGGATGCAGGTGCCGTCGGGGGTCGGATAGTCGGTGCCGAAGACGTCGATCTTGGCGCGCTGGCCGGTCGCGACCTCCATCGCGATCTTCATCAGATGCGTCGCGCCGACGGTGGCAAGCCCGCTGCGCCCGAATGGATCGGCGCCGGCGACGTTGAAGTAGCGCAGCACCACGTAGTTGAGGTCATAGGCCGAGGCGACGTCGTGCAGGATGATCTCGGCCATCAGCTTCGAAGTGCCGTAGGGCGAGGTCGGACGGGTCGGCGCGCTCTCGGGCACCGGCACCTCGTCCGGATTGCCGTAGACGGCCGCGGTCGAGGAGAACACGAAGCGGCTGACGCCGCGCTTGACCGCCGCATTCAACAGGCTGCGCGTGGTCATCGTGTTGTTGCGGTAGTACAGCAGCGGATCGCGCACCGATTCCGGCACCACGACCGAGCCCGCCAAATGGATGATGCTGTCGACGCCGTGCTGGCTGATGACGCCATCCACGAGATTTTCATCGCCGGCATCGCCGATGAACAGCGGCACGCCGTCCGGGACGAATGCCGAAAAGCCGGTCGAGAGGTTGTCGATCACCACGACGCTTTCGCCGGCTTCCGCCAGCGCCAGCACCATGTGGCTGCCGATATAGCCGGCGCCGCCGGTCACGAGCACGGTCATTGTTTGACGCGATCCCTGTTTGTTTTCCGGCAAACTAACGCCGGCGAAGTGAAGGACCTCTTGCGTGCATAGCGAACTGGCGGCGATGCTTAATGTTGCGTATAGGGAACCGCTGCAATTGGAGTGAGTGGTGCAAGCCGAGCGTGTTTCTGCCGCCGATCTCGACGTGATCGTGCCCAACCTGCACCGGCGCTATTCCGGCGTGACGGCGACCAATCGGATGGTGGCGCCGAAGCTGGCGCAGCGCGAGCGCGCTGCCTGGCTCGGTTCATACGCGCCGGATGGGATTGCGCGGATCGGTGCGAGCGGTCTCTTCAAGCTGTGGGGTCGGCGGCGGCCGCTGATCTGGCACGCGCGCCGCAACAACGAGATGATCGTCGGCGTGATCATGCGTGCGCTCGGCTGGCCGTTCAAGCTGGTGTTCACCTCGGCCGCGCAGCGCCATCACAGCTGGATCACGCGTTGGCTGATCCGCCGCATGGACGCGATCATCGCCACCAGCGACATCTCGGCGTCCTATCTGAAGCGCGACGCGACGGTGGTGACGCATGGCGTCGACACCGAGATCTATACGCCGCCAGCGGATCGCGCCGCGGCCTTCGCCGAGAGCGGACTGCCGGGAAAACATGCCATCGGTTGCTTCGGCCGCGTCCGTGCGCAGAAGGGCAGCGATGTATTCGTCGCCGCGATGTGCCGGCTGCTGCCGCGTTTTCCGGATTTTTCCGCCGTGCTGGTCGGCGCCGTGACGCCCGAGCAGATGCCGTTCGCGAGCGAGCTGAAGAAGCAGATCGCCGCCGCGGGCCTGGAGCAGCGCATCGTCATCACCGGCGAGCTCGACATCGCCGACGTGCAGCGCTGGTACCAGCGTCTCACGATCTACGCCTTCACCTCGCGCAACGAAGGCTTTGGTCTCACGCTGATCGAGGCGATGGCCGTCGGTGCGGCGCTGGTCGCGGCGCGCGCCGGGGCGGCGGAGATCGTGGTCGAGCATGGGGTCACAGGCGTGCTGGTCCCGCCCGGCGACGTCGATGCGCTGGTCACAGCGCTCGAGCCATTGATGCAGGATCCGGATGCCGCACAGGCGATGGGCGCGCGGGCGCGGCAGCGCGTGGTGGAGAAATTCAGCCTCGAGGCCGAGGCCGACAAGATCGCCGCCGTTTATCGGCGACTGGTCTGAGCGATGATGTCGGCGACGAACGCATCGAGATCGCCGCCGGCGAACAGGAAGCCGGGCAGGCCGGCCGCCTCGGCGGCCGCGATGTCCGAGGTGCGGTCGCCGATCACGAAGCTGCCCTCGCGCCTGATGGGCCAGTGCTGCATCAGGTCGAGGATCATGCCGGGCGCCGGCTTGCGCCAGGGATGCTCGCGCAGATAGCGCTCGACCGAGCCTTCGGTGTGGTAGGGGCAATAGCGGATGTCGTCGATCACAGCCCCCTGCGCCGCGAGCTCCGCCCGCATCCAGTCGTGCAGACCCATGACGTCGTCTTCGCTGAACAGACCGCGGGCAACCCCGGACTGGTTGGTGAACAGGAAGACGTGATAGCCGGAGTCATTGAGGCGCCGGATCGCGTGGGCGACATTCGGCATCCAACGGATGCGCTCGCGCGAGCCGATGTAGTTGTCGTCGTGATTGATGACGCCGTCGCGGTCGAGAAACGCCGCCGGCTTGAGCTGAGCAGTCGTCATCTAGCCCTCGTCCTGCATCAGCGCCGCTTCGATCACCTCGCAGATACCGTGGGCCGTCGCGAGGTGGATCTGCTGGATCAGCGGCGTGTCGTCGCTCGGCGCCACCAGCATCTCGTCGCACGATTCGCCCATCGCGAGGCCTTTGGCGCCGGTGAAGCCGACCGTGACCAGCCCGCGCTCGCGCGCCTTGCGCAGCGCATTGAGGATGCTCGGCGAGCGGCCGGAGGTCGAGATCGCCAGCAGCACGTCGCCCGGTGTACCGAGCGCTTCGACCTGACGGGCGAAGACATGATCGAAGCCGTAGTCGTTGCCGATCGCGGTCAGCGCCGAGGTGTCGGTGGTCAGCGCGATGGCGGCATAGGCCGGCCGCTCCTGCTTGTAGCGGCCGACGATCTCGGCCGCGATGTGCTGGGCGTCCGCCGCGCTTCCGCCATTGCCGACGATGAGCAGCTTGTGGCCGCCGCGCAGCGCCGCGATGATCCTCGCCGCGATCCGTCGGGCGCTGGCGAGCATCGCGGCATCGTCGGCGGCGCGCTCCATGGCGGCGCGGGAGCGGGCGAGATGGTTGGCGATCGGGTCGGGGGCGCGGGTCACGTGGCGGCTCGGGTTACGTCAGGGCCGGTGTATGGGGCGCGGTGTCGCTTCGCAAGCTAGTGCACGACCGGTATGGCCGCGTCAGCAAGGATCCGCTGGGCGATGGTGGCAACATCGGTTGCCGGAATGTCGCGCATGCAGCGGTGGTCGTTCATCCGGCAGACCGGGCGGTGGCAGGGCTGGCAGGGGACCTGTGTCCTGGTCTGGACCGTCGCCGCAAGACCGTTCAGCGGCGCCCAGTGGTAGGGGCTGGTCGGACCGAAGATACCCATGGTCGGCGTCCCCAGCGCCGCGGCGATGTGCATGAGCCCCGAATCATTGGAGATGGCGACGCCGGCCGCGGCCATGGCCAGGATACCGTTGCGCAAGTCGGTTCCAGTGAGGTCGCGGACGGCCGGTCCGCC
The DNA here is from genome assembly GCF_032377735.1 of Bradyrhizobium sp. SZCCHNRI3043. Lineage (NCBI taxonomy): Bacteria > Pseudomonadati > Pseudomonadota > Alphaproteobacteria > Hyphomicrobiales > Nitrobacteraceae > Bradyrhizobium > Bradyrhizobium sp. SZCCHNRI3043. Next base: position 78,963 of record NZ_JAUHID010000023.1, on the reverse strand, counting down.
GGCGGCGACGATCTCGGCGGCCAGCGCCTTCTCGCCGGGGCCGCCGACCACCCAGACGTCGAGGCCGGCATTGCGCAACAGCCGGGCCGCCTCGCCGTAATAGGGCCAGCGCTTGGCGGCCCCCACCGACCCCGGTGCCAGCGCCACGGCCGGGCTGTTTCCCAGGTCATTGGCCTCGCGCCAGCGCGCGACGTCCTCCGGCGGTACCCGCAGCTGTGGGACCGGCCATTCCGGCGGCAGCGGCGCCCCGTCGGGCAGCGCCAGCGCGGCATTCTTGTCGATGAAGCGGGGCAGCGCCTTCTCGCCCCAGCGCCAGCGGTTGAGCAGGCCGAAGCGGACCTCGCCGACGAAGCCCACCCGCTCGGGGATGCCGGCCAGCGCCGGTGCCAGCGCCGATTTCCAGGTTCGCGGCATCACCAGGGCGGTCCGATAGCGACGTTCGCGCAACATCGCGGCGAGCTGCCATTGCCGGCCGAGCGCCAGCCGGCTGCGCGGCAGATCCCAGACGATGCCAGAGCGGACCCCGGGCATGTAATTCACCAGCGGCGCGCACAGCGAGGTCACCAGCAGGTCGACCGGCCGGTTCGGCCAGCGCTCCTTGAGCACCCGCACGACGGTGTGGCCGCGCACGAAATCGCCGATCCACATATAGGGAATGATCAGGATCGGGCTGGTGTCCGCCGCGTCCACCTCGACCTTGGTCGAATTCGAATTCATTCTTTGTCTGCCTGGCTTTGGCGCGCTGGTAGCCGCTCGGCCGCCGCAGGTAAAGTGGCCCGAGCGAGCCGACACCAAAGCGCTTACACTTTGCCGTCGCATGCGCTACGCGAGGGCGGGGTTTTCGGGATCAGGACGGGTTGCTGAATGTTGCTGGTGACCGGCGGCGCCGGGTTTATCGGATCGAATCTGGTTGCAGCGTTGAACGACGCGGGACGCACGGATGTCGTCGTCTGCGACACGCTCGGCAGCGAGGGCAAGTGGCGCAACCTCGCCAAGCGGCAGCTGGCGGACGTCGTGCCGCCATCCGATCTGGGCGAATGGCTAAGGGGCCGTCGGCTTGACGCCGTCCTGCACATGGGAGCCATTTCCGCCACGACGGTCACCGACGGCGACCTCGTGATGGAGCAAAATTTCCGGAGTTCGCTGCGCCTGCTCGACTGGTGCACCGAAAGTTCCACGCCGTTCATCTACGCCTCGTCGGCGGCGACCTATGGCGACGGCGCGCAGGGCTTCGTGGATGATCCGTCGCTCGCGGCGCTGAAGACGTTGCGGCCGATGAATCTCTATGGCTGGAGCAAGCATCTGTTCGACATGGCGGTCGCTGCGCGCGCCGAGCGCGGCGAAAGGTTGCCGCCACAATATGCCGGGCTGAAGTTCTTCAACGTGTTCGGTCCCAACGAATACCACAAGGGATCGATGATGAGCGTGCTGACCCGCCGCTTCGACGACATCAAGGCCGGGCACACCCTGCAACTGTTCAAGTCGCACCGTGAAGGCATCGCCGATGGCGACCAGCGCCGCGACTTCATCTACGTCGACGACGTCGTCCGCGTGATGCTGTGGCTGTTGGCCTCTCCCTCCGTCTCGGGCCTGTTCAACGTCGGCACGGGACAGGCGCGCAGCTTCAAGGACATGATGCTGGCGGCCTATGCCACGCTCGGTGCGACGCCCCGGATCGAGTACATCGACATGCCCGAAGCGATTCGCGGCAGCTACCAGTATTTCACCCAGAGCAAGGTCGACCGGCTGTTGGCCGCCGGCTACAACGGCGGCTTCACGTCGCTCGAGGACGCGGTCGCTGGCTATGTCCGAGACTATCTCGATTCTACCGACCGCTTCCGCTAGACGATCTGGTTCTGACCACTCACCGAGACTGCCGCTGATGTTCGACTTTGACGATCTCTCGCAAGCGATCGCCCGCCAGACGGTGCTGTGCATCGGCGACCTCATGCTGGATGAGTTCGTCTATGGCGAGGTGTCGCGGATTTCCCCCGAAGCGCCGGCGCCTGTCATCGCGGTTCAGCGCAGCGAGATCAACATCGGCGGCGCCGGCAACGTCGCGCGCAACATCGCCGCGCTCGGCGCCCGCTGCATCTTCGTCGGCCTCGTCGGGCAGGATGCGGCCGGCGACCAGCTGGAGGCCGAGCTCGCCAAGGAGGGCGGCATCGAGAGCGTGCTTGTGCGCGATCCCTCGCGGCCGACGACGCGCAAGGTGCGTTTCGTCTCCGAGCATTTCTCCACCCACATGCTGCGCGCCGACTGGGAGCGCGCCTCACCGGCGATCGGCGAGGTCGAGCAGAAGCTGATCGAGGCCATCCTGCCGCTGATTGCGCGGGCCGACATCGTGCTGCTGTCGGACTACGCCAAGGGCGTGCTCACCGCGCGCGTCCTGCGCAACGTGATCGACGCGACCCGCAAGGCCGGCAAGCGCGTGATCGTCGATCCCAAGAGCGCAAATCTCGCGATCTATTGCGGCGCGAGCGTGCTGACGCCGAACCGCAAGGAGTTTTCGGAAGCGACCCGCAGCCGGGCCGAAACCGGGCACGAGATCGCCGCAGCCGCGCAGGATGCGATCTATCTCGCCGACTGCGAGGCAATTCTGGTGACGCAGAGCGAGCGCGGCATGACGCTGGTACCGCGCGAGGGCGATCCGATTCACGTGCCGGCCTATCCCGTGAAGGTACGCGACGTCTCCGGCGCCGGCGACACGGTTGTTGCCGTGCTTGCCGCGACGCTCGCGGCCGGCGCCGCCTGGGCGGATGCGTTGCGGATGGCGAGCGCCGCTGCGGCGGTGGCCGTCAGCAAGCACGGCACCGCCAGCGTGACATCGGCCGAACTGCGCCGAAAGATCCTGCCGCATGCCTATCGTGCCGCTGAGGAAAAGATCATCGAGAGCGATGACGAACTCGCCGCCCGTGTCGAGGGGTGGCGGGGAGAGGGCCTGCGCGTCGGCTTTACCAATGGCTGCTTCGACATTCTGCATCCCGGCCACGTCAAGGTGCTGACCGCGGCGCGCGCCGCCTGCGACCGTCTCGTGGTCGGGCTGAACAGCGATGCCTCGGTCAGGCGGCTGAAGGGCGAGAGCCGCCCCGTTCAGGACGAGCGCGCGCGCGCCGAGGTCCTGGCCGCGCTCGAGGCGGTTGATGTCGTCGCCATCTTCGCGGAGGACACGCCGCTCCGCTTGATCGAGCTGGTCCGGCCAAGCGTGCTAGTCAAGGGCGGCGACTATACGCGCGAACAGGTGGTAGGGCACGAGGTCGTCGAAGCCGCCGGCGGCGAGGTGATTCTGGTCGACATCCTGAAAGGGCACAGCACGACCGCGCTGGTCGATCGCGCCCGGAGCGAGGCGCAATGAGCGCGCTCGCAGGTCATCCCGGCCCAGCGCTGCTGGCGCGCCGCTGGCGCGATCCGGCGGCGTGGCGGACGACGGTCGATGTCGTGGCGATTCTGCTGGCGGCGTCGCTGCCGTGGTCGACGTCGCTGGTGTCGATCCTGGGCGTGGTCATGCTGATCACGATGCTGCCGTTTCTCGACGTCGAGCGTCTGCTGCAGGTCCTGAAGCGGCCGATCTCGCTGGCGCCGATCGCGCTCTTCCTGTTGGCGCTGATCGGAACGCTGTGGTCGGACGTGGCGTGGGGCGCACGGCTCTACGCGGTGGGACCGGCGGCGAAGCTTCTGGTGCTGCCCGCGCTGCTCTACCATTTCCAGCGGTCGGAGCGCGGGCTGTGGGTCTTCGCCGCGTTTCTCGCCTCCTGCGTGCTGATGGTCGTGGTGTCGACCGCGGTCGCGTTCAATCCTGCGCTCGCGCTCAAGGCCAATGCCGATCGCGGCATCTTCGTGAAGAACTACATCGACCAGGGCCAGGAGTTCTCGCTCTGCGCCGTGGCGCTGGCCTATCCGATCGCCCAGTTGCTGCGCGCCCGCCGCTTCCTTCCGGCCGGCCTGCTCACCGCGATCATGATCGCGTTCCTCGCCAACATGATTTTCATCGTTGTCTCGCGCACCGCGCTGGTGACGATCCCGATCCTGCTTGCGGTGTTCGGGCTGATCCACTTGAAATGGCGCGCCAACCTGCTGATCGCGGCCGGTGCCCTTGCGCTGGGTCTCGCTGCATGGACCGTGTCCCCGCAATTGCAGGGCAAGGTGGCGACGTTCACGAGCCAATATCAGGACTACAGGAACGATCGCGCCGTCACGTCGATCGGCGAGCGGCTCGAATTCTGGCGCAAGTCGTTGCGGTTCCTGGCCGACGCGCCGCTGATCGGACACGGCTCGGGCTCGACGCGTCACTTGTTCGAGCTGGCCGCGAGCGGGTCGCGCGACCTCTCCTCAAGTCAGGTCGTCGGCAATCCGCACAATCAGACGCTCTACGTCGCGGTCCAATGGGGAGCGTTCGGGATCGTCATTCTCTACGCGATGTGGGCCGTGCACCTCCTGCTGTTCCGCGGTGACGGGCTGGTGCCCTGGATCGGACTTCTCGTGGTCGTGCAGAACATCTTCACCTCGCTCTTCAACTCCCACATCTTCGATTTCCACGAGGGGTGGATGTATGTCATCGGCGTCGGCGTGGCCGGCGGCATGGTGCTGCGATCGAGGATAAAGCCCGATGCGGAGCCCGTCACAGCATGACGCGCCTCTCGCAACTCACCTCCCGAAACTTGCTGATCGCCGCGCATGACCTCCTGGTCAGCGTCGTCGCGCTGTTCGCGGCGTTCTATATCCGCTTCGAAGGCGCCAGCACCTTCTGGGAGCGGGTGCCGCTGCTCTTGCAGATCCTGCCGTACTTCATCGCCTTCAGCTTCGTCGTCTTCTACTTCTCGAACCTTCTGACGACGAAGTGGCGGTTCATCTCGCTGCCGGACGCGCTGAACATCGTCCGCGTCGCGACCGTGCTGACGCTGGCGCTGCTGGTGCTCGACTACATCATCGTCGCGCCGAACGTCCGCGGCACCTTCTTCTTCGGCAAGCTCACGATCATTCTCTATTGGTTCCTGGAGATCTTTGCGCTGAGCGCGCTGCGTTTCGCCTATCGCTACTTCCGCTACACGCGGGTGCGACGGCACGCTCGGTCCGAGGACGCGGCCCCTGCGCTCCTGATCGGCCGAGCGGCCGACGCCGAGGTCGTGCTGCGCGGCATCGAGAGCGGCGCGGTCAAGCGCATCTGGCCGATCGGCATTCTCTCGCCGTCGACCGCCGACCGCGGCCAATTGATCCGCGGCGTGCCGGTGCTGGGCGGGATCGATGATGTCGAGGACGTCGCCGCCGACTTTGCCCGTCGCGATCGGCCGATCGCGCGCGCCCTGATGATGCCGACCGCGTTCGATCCGGACTGCCATCCGGAGACCTTCCTGATGCGGGCGCGCCGGTTGCGCCTGATCGTGAGCCGCCTGCCGTCGCTGGAGAGTGGCGATGCGCCAAGGCTCGCGCCGGTCGCGGTCGAGGACCTCTTGCTGCGGCCGAGCGAGAAGATCGATTACGGCCGGCTGGAAGCGCTGGTGCGTGGCAAAACCGTCGTGGTGACCGGCGGCGGCGGCTCGATCGGCGCCGAGATCTGTCAGCGCGTGGTTGCGTTCGGGGCGGCGCGGCTGCTCATTCTGGAGAATTCCGAGCCGGCGCTCTATGCGATCACCGAGGCGCTCGCGGCCGATTCCGAGGCGAACGTCGCCGTCGAGGGGCGCATCGCCGACATCCGCGATCGCGACCGGGTGTTCGCGCTGATCGGCGAGTTCAAGCCGGATCTGGTCTTCCACGCGGCGGCGCTGAAACACGTGCCGATCCTCGAGCGCGACTGGAGCGAGGGCGTCAAGACCAACATCTTCGGCTCGATCAACGTGGCCGATGCCGCGGTGGCCTCAGGCGCCGAGGCCATGGTGATGATCTCCACCGACAAGGCGATCGAGCCGGTGTCGATGCTCGGCCTCACCAAGCGCTTCGCCGAAATGTACTGCCAGGCGCTCGATCGCCAGCTCGCCGACCGGCCGACGGGACGGCCGCCGATGCGGCTGATCTCGGTGCGATTCGGCAACGTGCTGGCGTCCAACGGCTCGGTGGTGCCGAAGTTCAAGGCGCAGATCGAGGCGGGCGGCCCCGTCACGGTGACGCACCCGGACATGGTGCGCTACTTCATGACCATCCGCGAGGCCTGCGATCTCGTGATCACGGCGGCCTCGCATGCGCTGGCGCCGCAGCGCCCGGATGTCTCGGTCTATGTGTTGAACATGGGCCAGCCCGTCCGCATCGTCGATCTGGCCGAGCGCATGATTCGCCTGTCCGGCCTGCAGCCCGGCTACGACGTCGAGATCGTGTTCACGGGCATCCGGCCCGGCGAGCGCCTGAACGAGATCCTGTTTGCGAGCGAGGAGCCGCCGGTCGAGATCGGCGTCGCCGGCGTCATGGCGGCCACCCCGAACGAGCCTCCGATGCAGACGCTGAAGGCCTGGATCGCGGCGCTCGATCAGGCGATCGCGCGCAATGATCCGGTGACGATCAAGTCGGTGCTGAAGGATGCGGTGCCGGAATTCGGCTCGAGCGCGGCCTGAGTCTTCAATGGCGCCGCCGCGAGAAGCGGCTCAGCACCCAGGTGACGGCGCCGAGACCGAAGACGAGCAGGATGGCGTCGGCCGTCATGGAACGCTGCGCGACCGAGATGGCTGCGAGCGTCGCAAGCACGACATTGAGGATGAACACCTCGCTGACGACGCGCGAGACGGTGAAGCCGTTATCGGTGGCCTGTTGATAGAAATGCGTGCGGTGCGCCGCCCAGAATGACTCGCGCCGTGCCATCCGCCGCAACAGGGTGAAGGTGGCATCGATCAGATAATAGAGCGGCAGCAGCAGCGCCGCCGCGACGTAGCCCTGCCAGGCAAGATGGAGCAGGCCCCAGCCGAGCAGCAGCCCGATCGGCAGGCTGCCGACGTCGCCAAGAAAGACCTTCGCCACGGGACGGTTGAATGGCGCGAAGCCCAGCATGGCGCCGCTAAGTGCGGCGGCGATCGCCGTTGCCGGCCACGGCAGCAATCCGGACACGCCGAACAGGGCGAGAGTCGCCGTGATCGGCACGGCCTCGGCCACGGTCATCAGGTCGAGCCCGTCCATGAAGTTGACGAGGTTGACGAACCAGAGGCCGGCGACCAGCAGCAGCGTGCGCTCGATCGCCAGCGGGATCTGAAAGAGTCTGAGATCGTCCGGCGCGGTGAAGACCACCAGGCCGACGGCAAGCCCCTGCAGGACGAACCGCGGCAGCACGGGAATCGGCCTGATGTCGTCGACCAGGCCGACCAGCGCCAGCATCGGTGCCGCGATGAACAGCATGAGCAGCGGTGCAAAGCCCGTCACGGATGCAAAGGCGCCGCCGACCACGAGCGTTGCGCCGACGACGGCAATGCCGGCACCCTGGGGCGTCGGGATCTTGTGTGAGGAGCGCGCGTTGGGCCGCGCCAGCGCGTAGCGCTGCAGCACCGGGCGCAGCAGCACGATCAGCACACCGCACATTGCGGCCGCGAGCACGGCAATGGTGACGAGAATTGCGGCTGGATGGACGATCATCCGCGCGCGTCCGGCGCCGAGGTGAGGCGGTCATAGAGCGCGACCACCGAGCGGCCGATGATCCTAGCCGAGAGCTTGTCCTCGACCAGTTGACGGGCCGCCGCGCCATAGCGGGCGCGCAGCTCGGGCGAGGTCGCCAGCTGCGCCATTGCCTGCGCCAGCGCGGGCGCGTCCTCGACCGGCACGGAGAGGCCGGTCTGGCCGTGGATCGCGATCTCGCGGCAGCCGGGTGCATTGGTGGAGATCAGCGGCCGGGCGCAGGCGGCGGCCTCCAGCAGGCTGACCGGAAGTCCTTCGCGATGCGACGGCAGCACGGCGACGTGGCAGCGGCGCCAGAGCTCGGTGATGTCCTTGATCTGGCCGAGCAGGGTGATGCCCGGTTCCTTCCGCCAGGCCTCGACCTCCTCGGCCGAGACCGAGGCAGGATTGGCCGGATCAGGCGAGCCGGCGATCAGCAACTGGACGTCGCGGCCCTGCTGGCGCAGCATGCGGTGCGCAGCGACCAGGGCGCGGACGCCCTTGTCGGTCAGCAGCCTTCCTGCGAAGCCGAAGGTGATCGGTCCGTCCGGCTCCGGCAGCGGCTGGAAGCGATCGGTGTCGACGCCCGAGCCTGGGATCAGCGTGATCTTGTCGTCCCGGACGCCCATGGCTTGAAGCGCGTCGCGATCATCCGGATTCTGCACCAGCACGCAGCTCGGTACCCGGTTCATCAGCCGCGGCAGCAGCCACAGCAGGCCCTGCTTGAGCAGACGCGAGCGCCAGCTCGCCGACGTGAACACATAGCCGAGGCCGGTCATGGCATTGACGACCGGAGTGGTGCGTCCCAGCGCGGCGAGCGATCCGAGCACGCTCGATTGCAATCCGGAATGATGCACCACGTCGGGGCTGATCGCGGCCTCGACGGCGCGGATCGCGCGGATCGTGGGCAGGGCTGATGACGGCGACAGCCCGCCGCGCTGGAATGGGATCGGATGCAGCATGAAGCGCTCGGCGGCGATCGCGGCGGCGCCGGCATTGACGTTGGTCGCGACATGCACCTCGTAGCCGGCCTCGCGCGCTGCGCGCGCCATCGGCAGGCGGTGCATCAGGAAGGCGTAGTCCTCGTTGGCCACGTAGAGCAGGCGGCGCGGCGAAGGGAAGCGGGGCGGGGACATCAAACTCACGGTCTCGGGCGGTCGAAGCGCCGTATAGGCCAAGAGCGAGCCTCGCGCGAGCCGTTATCTGTCCTGTGACGGGCGGAAAACCACCTGCCGGGCACCCTTCGACCCCGAACGGCGGAGACGACGCCTCGAATGCCGCCGGTCCTCAGACCAGATGGAAGCTCGACAGGTGAGACAGCAGCTCGGCCGTCGACACGTGCTGAATCGTGATGGTGTCCAGTACCGCATCGGTGATGACGGCGTTGCCCGCGGCGTCGTCGTGGATGGCGGCCTGCAATGCGGACGGGTCTGCGAAGATGCTCTGGCTGAACGCGATCTTGTCGGTGCCGACCGCGAAGTCGGCAATGCTCACCTGACCGAAGTGCTCGGCGAACACGAAGGTGTCGTGACCCTGCAGCGACACCGATTGGGATGCCGTGCCGCCTGCTGAGGCTGCCACGCCCGAGATCAAAGTGCCGGAGATCAAAGTGCCATCCTGGCCGTCAGTGGCGAAGTGGAAGTTGTCCTGCGACAGCGGGCCGACGAAATGCAGCGAGGCGCTGTTCGCCCCATCGCTCAGCGACAGCATTCCGCTGGTTTCGTCGAAATGCATCTGAAGCGACGTGAATGCGATGCTCTTGAGATCGATCTGAGCGGCCGTGCCGCCGAATCCAATGAGATTGCCGCTGAAGGATGGCGCGGCGAGGACCAGATCGACAGCGCCCGACGTCGTGGCCGCCTGTGCGCTCGCCGTCAGCGAGCTGATGGTCGGGATCCCGATAGTGCCGTCGCCATTCAGGTCCTGATGGAAGCTGCTCTCGAGGGCTTCAAGGGACGACGAGCTGCCGGAAACGGCGCCGATGGCATTGCCGGTGTAGTTGCCGCTGCTATCGGTGTTCCAGACCGTGTAGAGGTCGGCACCGTTCATCTTCCAGGCGACCTGATAGCCGCTGCCCGAGGCCTCCGCAGCGATCGCCGCCCAGCCGCTGAGCTGGCCGGCAACGATGACGCTGCCGCCGAACATGACCTGCGTTGCGGTACCTCCCGACACCGGCGCCATCAGGTAGGTCGTGCCCGACAGCGACAGGCTGGTCGACCCTAGCGCTTCGATCACGCTGCCGCCCGGCGTCACGCTCGGGGCGCCGATGGTGCCGTCGCCGTTCAGATCCTGGTGGAAGCTGGGCTCCAGCGCTTCCAGGGATGCGGAGCTTCCCGCAACCGCGCCGATGACGTTGCCGGTATAGTTGCCGCTGCTGTCGGTGTTCCAGACGGTGTAGAGATCGGCGCCCGCCATTTTCCAGGCGATCTCATAGCCGCTGCCGGACGTCTCCGCGGCGATCGGCGCCCAGCCGCCGAGCTGACCGACGGTCACGATGCTGCCGCCGAACATGATCTGCGGGCCGGTGCCGCCGCCGACGGGATTGAGGAAATAGCTCGACCCGGCCAGCACCAGGCTTGTCGATCCCGCGGCCTCGATGACCGTGCTCGGAATGCCGATCATGCCGTCGCCGTTCAGGTCCTGGTGAAAGTTCAGCTCCAGCGCCTCGAGCGCGCTGCTGGTCCCATTGACTGCGCCAATGGCATTGCCGGTGTAGTTGCCGCTGCTGTCGACGTTCCAGACCGTGTAGAGGTCGCTGCCGGCCATCTTCCAGGCGATCTGATAGCCGCTGCCGACGGCCTCCGCAGCGATCGGTGTCCACCCGCCGAGCTGTCCGGGGCTGACAGTGCTGCCGTTGAAACTGATCTGCGGACCTGTCCCGCCTGCGACCGGATTGAGGAAATAGCCGTTGCCGGACTGTACGAGGCTGGTGGTCCCCACGGTCTCGATGACCGTGGTGACGACGCCGATCGTGCCGTCGCCGTTCAAATCCTGATTGAACGACGTCTCGAACGTTTCGAAAGCGGACGAGCTTCCGGAGACGGCGCCGATCGCGTTGCCGTTGTAGTTGCCGCTGCTGTCCACGTTCCAGACGGTGTAGAGATCCTGACCCTGGAATTTCCAGGCGACTTCGTAGCCGCCGCCTCCATTGGCTTCGACGCCGATCGGCATCCAGTTGCTGAGCTGGTGAACGACCACATTGGCGCCGTTGAACCGCAGCGCCACCGAAATGCTGGTCCCGATGGTGTTGAGATCGTAGATCACGCCGTACTGGGCGAGGCTGACGGATCCGAGCGCCTCGACGATGGTGTTGGCGAAATAGGGCGCCGCACCGACGGCAGGATTGATCTGGGCCAGGCCCGCGCCCGCCACCGCCTGGTTGCTCATCGGTATGGCGGTCTGCTGCAGGATCTCCGAGACGTCGGCGTAGCTCAGCATCGAATTGGCCGTCAGGATCAAGGCCGCGATCGCAGCAACGCTGGGGGCGGCTGCAGACGTGCCGTAAAAGGCGGTGAAACCCGAGACTGTCGTTGCGATGTTGTCGATGCCGGAGACCACGACAGGGCTGAGCTGAAGCGGCGTTGCGAGGCGTGTGCCGTCGTTGGCAAACAGGATCTCGGTTCCGGCTCCCGATGACGAAAAGCTTTCCGAGACCGGGGTATAGCCAAAGGCCGGCGTATTGGCGCTATTGACCGCTCCGACGGTGATCACCCCCGGTGTCATCGCGTGACCGAAAACCGTTCCGACATTGGCGCCGGTGATGGACACGGGGACACCGTTGCCAGCCAGGATCTCCTTGATCGTCGATGGCGTGGGACCCGAAACGTCCGCAATGACGATCTGATAGGTGCCGGACACCGAGAAATGCAGGCCGATCCACGGATTCTGATAACTGTTGGGAACGTGTCCGAGGTATTGTCCATTCTGGTACACGTTGACCGAGAGATGCGACGCGGCTTGACCCCAAGCCTGGTCCCATTGCACGAGCAGGTTGGCGCCCGCGGTCACGGTGATGGTTTGCGCGATGTTGCCGCCGAAGCTCAGCGCATTGCCATCGTAGTACATTCCTCCGATGCTGCCGGAGATCGATGTCCAGGACGTCTGATAGGCCGAGCTTCCATTGTTGCCGGCCGACGTCACATAGGTCACGCCCATGGCCTGAACGGTCTGAATGGCCTGGGCGACAATGCCGTTCTGGAAGAACGGCTCGTCGGAGTAGCTCACATCATCGACGATGACCTTGCAGCCGGCATTGGCAAGCGCGATGATGCCGTTGGCGAAATCCTGCTCGCTCTGGAACGCCGTATAGAACGCAAGGCTCGCATCGGGCGCGATGTCGTGGATGATCTGCATCATCGCACGGCCTTCGTCACTGCCCCCGGAGGGCATGTCCTTCAAGATCTGGATCTTGGAAGCGGAGGGCAAGGCTCCGCTGGCTTCGTCAGCCGTCGCGCCGCCGAGATTGTCGAAGCTGCTGGAGAGGACACCGATCTTGAGACCGGCTCCCGTCACGCCGGTGGAATTTCCGCCGAGCGCCTGCACGACCTGGGCGCTGGTCGCACCCTGTCCATTCGCGGCCGACGCGATGGCTTCCGTCACCGCGTCCTGAAGCGACGGCGCGGGCTCGCCGCTCGGTCCGGCGTGCGCTGTCGCAACCTTTCCGGGGCCGCTCAGCGACCATGTCTGCAGCGATGTGCTGGCGCTTGACCACATCTCGACGCTGATCGAGAGGACGACTCCGCTCGAGTTGATGCTCTGCCCGGCATGCGCCGGTTCGATGGAGACGTTGCCGGCAATCGGTGTGGTCGGATCGACGGACGTCTCCTGGGTGACTTGCCAGGTCGAGCCGGCGGCCACCGTCCAAGCCGTTGGCTCTGCCGCCTCCTGAGCCGACGTTTGGGCCCGCGCGCTCACGTCGAAGAACTGTGCGACCACCGTTGCCCCGGCGTCGCCTTGCGCGAGGATGCCGGGCGTCTCGCTCGGAGCATCGGCGGTCGGCGCTGGGGCCGTGAGATCGATCTGCTCGGCCGGGCCGTGCTGCGTCTGCTCGATGGTGGAGGCCGGCTTGGGTTCGTCCGCGACGTCCGCGGCAGGCTGCTGCACATGCAACTCATAACGGCCAGCAGCAGGATCGAAAATGAGGGACTCGGCAGCTTCACGCCAACGGTCAGGGATGTCTTCGGTGCGGCCAGATTCGTAAAGCATGCATGCAACGATGGTGATCCTGTCCTCGAGGCCGACAGGTGAAATGGAATTGAAGCATCGTGCAATGATGCCCCTCGATCTTGTATAAAATTGTACCGAAGAATGGCGGCTCCGACCATACGCCATTGTTCGATCTGTCCGATCGAATTCAACCATTGATTGTGTTCAGGAGGACGGCTATTGCCGCGGGTTCAAGCTAGCCTTCGCAGGGGGCCACTCCGGACAGAGGCAGAGATCGGAGAGGGCGTTGCGTCGGATTGCTCCCGTCAGCCCGCCCCGAAGACTGCTGGCGTGCCGATCAGACCAGGTGGAAGCTGGACAAATGGGTCAGCAGGTCCGCCGTCGTGACGTGCTGGACGGTGATCGTGTCCTGCGCGGCATCGGTGATCACGGCGTTGCCGGCCGCATCGTCGTGAATCGACGCCAACAGCGTCGCCTGACTTGCGAACAGGTTGTGGCTGACGACGAGCGTGTCGCTGCCCAGATGGAAGTCGGCGATGCTGACCTGACCGAAATGCTCGGCGAAGACGAAGCTGTCATGTCCTGCCAAGGAGACGGCTTGCGGAAGGGGGCCGCTCGCCGGACCCGCGGTCGCGGCGATCATCGTGCCGCCCTGGCCGTCTTCGGTGAAACGGAAACTGTCCTGCGACAGCGGTCCGAGGAAATGCAGGGAGGTGCTGCTCGCGCCGTCGCTGAGCGACAGCAGCCCGCTGCTGTCATCGAATTGCGCCCGCAGCGAGTTGTAGGAGATGCTGTTGAGGTCGATCTGATCGCCGCTGCTGCCGAACCCGATCAGATAGCCGCCGAAGCTGCCGGGCACCGTCAGGACCACGTCAGGGCCACCGGCCAGCGTCACGGCTTGCGTGCTCGCCGCGACGTGAGCGGGCACACCGATGGTGCCGTCGCCGTTCAGATCCTGATGAAAGCTGGTCTCCAGCGTCTCCAGCGCTGCCGAGCCGCCCGGAACGGCGCCGATTGCATTGCTGACGTAAGCGCCGCCGCTGTCGGTATTCCAGACCGTGTAGAGATCGACGCCCGCCATCTTCCAGGCCACGAGGTAGCCGCCGACGGAGCTCTCCGCGCCGATCGGGTTCCAGCCGCCGAGCTGACCCGCGGTGACGACGCTGCCGCCGAACACGATCTGTGGCCCGGTGCCGCCACCGACCGGATTGAGGAAGTAGGTCGAACCGGATTGCACCAGGCTCGTCGACCCCAGGGATTCGATCACGGCCGAGGGGATGCCGATCGTGCCATCTCCGTTCAGATCCTGATGGAGGTTCGTCTCCAACGCTTCCAGCCCGCTGTTGGTGCCATTGACGGCGCCGATCGCGTTGCTCGTATAGGCGCCACTGCTGTCGGTGTTCCAGACCGTGTAGAGGTCCGCGCCGGTCATCTTCCAGGCGATCTGATAGCCGCCACCGACGGGGTCCGCCGCAATCGGCATCCAGCCGCCGAGCTGACCGACCACGAGAACAGAGCCGCCGAACTTGACCTGCGGACCTGTGCCGCCGCCGACCGGGTTCAGATAGTAGCTGGACCCGGACTGCACGAGGCTGGTCGATCCCAGCGCTTCGATGACGGTGGTCGGAATGCCGATCGTGCCGTCGCCGTTCAGATCCTGGTGGAGGTTGGTCTCGAGCGCTTCCAGGCCGCTGTCGGTCCCGCTGACCGCACCGATCGCATTGCTCGTGTAGGCGCCGCTGCTGTCGGTGTTCCAAACCGTATAGAGGTCGGCGCCGGCCATCTTCCAGGCGATCTGATAGCCACTGCCCACGACGTCGGCGGCGATCGGCGTCCAGCCGCCGAGCTGACCGACCACCAGATTGGCGCCGCCGAACTTCACTTGCGGGCCCGTACCACCACCGACGGGATTGAGGAAATAGCCGTTGCCGGCCTGGACGAGACTGGTCGATCCGACGGCCTCGATGACGGTCGTCGGAATGCCGATCATGCCGTCGCCGTTCAAGTCCTCATGGAAGGACATCTCGAACGCCTCGAATGCGGCCGTGCCTCCCGAGACGCCGCCGATGGCGTTGCCGGTGTAGTTGCCGCTGCTGTCGACATTCCACACCGTGTAGAGATCCGCACCCGACATCTTCCAGGCGACTTGATAGCCGCTGCCGCTGGTCTCGCCGGCGATCGGGGTCCAGCCGCCCAATTGTCCGGGCTGGACGACGCTGCCGCCGAACTTGATCTGCGGTCCGGTGCCGCCGCCGACCGGATTGAGGAAGTAGCTCAGTCCGAGCTGGACCAGGCTGGTCGATCCCAGCGCCTCGATCGTCACCGGCGTTGCGGAAACGAGATGGAAGCCGAGCGCGTCCATCTGCTTGAGATCCACGGCCGTCAACGTCTGCAGCGTGCTGTAGGTGTAGAATTCGTTGAACGGATCGTTGCCGCCCTGCACGCCGCTGTTCAGGAAGTCGCTGGGGTCCGAGGACTGGCCGTAATCCGCGAGCTTCGTATAGCCGCCATCGAGGGAGAAATAGGCGGTCCCCGCCGTCGCGCCGCCGGTCATCAGCCGGACGCCCGGGCTGGAGAAGCGGAACAGATCGAACACGTCCGGCTGCGGCCCGTAGGGCACGCGGCCGAACGCGTGCGTCAATTCGTGCAGCGCCACGCCGACCAGCAGGTTTGAGTTGATGTCGGTCGCGAAGGTCGCGCTGCCGTCGTCGGTGGTCGCATCGTTGGCACCGAGGCCGCCCCACAGCTTCAGCTGCGAATTCCACACCGCGACGTAGGACTGTCCCTGGATGCTGGATCCCGCCGGCAAGGCATTGAAGGTGGTATCGCCTGGGCTGGCATAGTTGATCAGGTTGGACCTGACGGAGGAGTAGCTCATCCACTGACCGCCGTCAGGACCGGCCGCCGCGCCGCCGCCGACGCCGCTATAGTCGATCTTGATATTGACGGTGATGCGATCCGAGATCATCGAGGTGAGGATCGCGGCGGCCTGCTGAATGCCGGCGCGAAAGCTCGCAGGCGCATTCATCGCCGCCGTGTCGAACAGCAGGTTGATCGTCAGTCCGCCGGCGCTCACCGCGGTGACGGCGCCGATACCCGCGAAATCGCCTTGCGCGAGCAGGGATTCGACGGCTTCTTCGGGAAGCTCGACGGGGTTGGACGGAGGAGGGCCGACCCCCTCGTCGATCGGGTCGGTGTTAGGGGAGCCCTGTAACAACGCTGGCATTGCCTCAGTCCCTGCCGTTCGGATCGACGGAGCACGGATCGCAAATGCCGAGTCTCGCGCGAGGCGATTCGCGACCGTGCCGACGTTACCTATCAGGCCGATCGTCTTGCCCGAAGGTTAATGGGCGTTGCGAGAGCGCGGAAAACGACGGGTGGCGACTGATGTGGGCGTCGATCGAACGGGCTTCGGTCGCGCGTTCATCCCAGCAATTCCGGAAGCCGATCGAGAAAATCCGGCACTGGTAATGCAGCACCAAAGTTATAGGGATTGCCGCTGAGTGCGGCGCGATAGCGATCGAGCAGGGGCCCTCCTGCGCGCAACGACCGGCCTGGTTCGTCCAGGCAGTCGAGCTTGTAGCGAACCGCTGCGGTGATGTCCTGCGCGGAATTCGGATGGATATCGAGACCGTGACGCGCCAGCACGGCTGTGTCGATCAGCAGCGCCTGCAAGGGCTGACGATAGGTCTCACGTAGCGACAGATAGCGCCGCGTACGGCGGTCGTAGACCGGGCGCACGGTGAAGTCGGTGTGCTCATGCCAGAACTGGCAGTCGTTGGAGATGCAGTTGACCAGCAGCATCGGCGTTCCCAGTGCCTGCACGGCCGTGGTCAGGCCCGATGTCGTGCCGACGAACAGACGAGCGGCGGCGCAGAGATAGAGGTCCATGTCCGCCGATTTGATGTCGCTGTGCGCGTAGTCGAACACGCCGGCCATGCCGCGCAGCGGCGTCATGCTGCGATCGCCGAGCCTGACCACGGCGCCGCCGCGTGCGGTGATCGCGGCGATGGCGTCGAGGTAGTCGCCGACATTGGCGGAGCGATGCTGCCGCGTGGTGCCGGGCCCGTCGCCGTGATAGCCGCCCTCGCGGATGTGCATCGCGACGAACCAGTCGGCGGTGACACCCGCGGCGCGCAGCCTGGTAGCCCCGGTTTCCATCAGCTCCGATGGGACCTTCACGATCGGCAGCCGCCGCTGTTCGGCCCAGGCGACCTGCGCGCGCGACGCCGCGTGGGCCCATGGCTCGGCCAGGCCGTCCTTGCCCCGGACGGCGATGAACTGGTCGCCGACCAAACGCTGATACGGCAGCAGATCGTCGACGAGAGCGGGGTCTTCGACGATCGTGACATGCGGCGCGAACAGCCTGAGGAACGGCTGGTTGACCACCTTGCTTGGCGGGGCAAGCAGCACGTAGTTGGCGCGCGGCAGCATGCCGAGCGCGGCCATGCGCAAATGGCAGTCGATGAAACCGATGTGGCCGATCAGCGTCACCCATTCGTAGCCGAGCAGCCGGACCGGAAGCGCGGGATCGAAGATGTTGCTGGTGGAGGCGATGCGCTGGATCAGCGCGTCGGGAATCGACCATTTGGCCGCCAAGGCGTCCTGATGGTCGAGCGCGGCCTGATAGCAGCGGAACGTGTCCTCGTAACGGCCCTGGTGATAGAAGTTCTCGCCGAGCTGGATCAGATTGTCGTAGATCAGGAGCTCGCCGGCATGCTCCAGCTCCCAGGCGCTCGGCGTGTAGGTCGATGGATCATAGCCGCCGGCATAGTTCTGGTGCGCCATCACCGAGCGAGGATCGCGTGCAACCGACGCCTTGAAGCACGCGGCGGCCTGGACGTGGTCGCCCGCCAGGGCATGGACCGCACCGAGCTTGCGCAACGCGTTGCCGTCGCCCGAAGCCGCAGCCGCAGTCAGGAAATGCGCCGCGACCGGAAGATTGCCGCGATACATGTGAGCGACGCCGACCGCGAAATTGATGGCGAAGCTGTCGATCGTCTCGGGCCGTGGCACCTCACGCACGATCCGGTCATAGGCGCTGCACAGCGCCAGGGTGGTGAAATAGGCCTGCGCGCCCACACCGGCCCGCGCGCGCACGTTGCTGCGGAAGATCAGGTTCAAGATCCGCACGGCACGCAGCGCGCTCGGCTTGCGGCTCGCGGCGAGATGAACCTGCGCCGCCGCGGCCAGCGTGGTCGAGGTCGTCAGCGCCAGAACCGGGCCGATGAACGTGCCTCGTTCGAGCTGCTTGTTCATCAGCCGCAGCAATCTCGCGCCGGCCGGCGCAACGACCAGCCTGCTGTCGACGATGTCGGCGGCGCGGGTGGTCAGCGGCAGCAATTGCCGGCGCCGCGCGCTCAGGAACGCATAGAGACGGAACGCCGATGCCGTCAGCCACGTCCGCGGCGACCAGCGGCTTCGCGGCGCCTGCGGCGATGGTTGCTCCGTTGGCATGGCGCGCATTGGCGCCGCCATCGCCTTCCGCGCGCCGAGGCGATGCCGGAGAGAGCCGAGGGGGGCGCGGACCGTCATGACGCGCGATAGCCGGGCGTAGCGGACAAGATCGCCCGTCGTGTGGCGGTCTGGGCGAGCAGGCGAGACAGCGACATCGGCCGCGTCCGCAAGGTGATCCAGGCCAGCGCAGCCAGGCGGCCGCTTGAGCCGAGGCTCAACATCAGCCCAAGCAGGTGCGTATCGAGCGCATTGCCGTCGAGCAAGGCGGATACGCGCGCTGCCTTGGCCGACGCTGCTGTATCGCCGCCCAGTACCATCCGCGCTGCGCCGAAGCGATTGCGCCGGGCGAACACATCCTCATAGCCCTTTGGGAACAGCCTGCTTTGCGCAATCAGCGCGCCGATCTCCGCGAGCTTGGCGTTGAGCGAGGCCGGATCGGTTGCCGTCGCCGTCGAATAGTTCTGGCCGTGGATGCGCCAGTAGCCGAGCGCCTCGGCGACGAAGTAGCAGCCATAGGTCAAGGCCAGCCGCCGGGCGAGAAAGGCATCGGAGAACGAGCCGAGCTTGACGTCGAACCCGCCGAGCGCCTGCAAGGCCGTGCGGCGATAGAGCGAGGTCGTGCCGGAGAAGTAGTTGTCGCCCTGCCGCAGGATTCGGCGGACGTCCGCGGGCGCCAGCATCGCCGATGACGACGCAGGCAGCATCATCGGCCGCAGCATCCGTCTTGCGGACGGCCCCTGAGGGCCGATGATCTCGCAGCAGGCGAAGACCAGGCCGGCTTCGGGATGGTTGGCCGCCTGCGCCATCGCCTTTTCGAGATAGGCCGGATGCAGCGCATCGTCGGCGCCGAGAAATCCGATCCATTCGGTGTCCGCGATCGCCAGCGCCTCGTTCTGGCCGCGCACGACGCCCTGGTTGGCGTCGTGGCGGATCAGCCGCCAGCTCGGCCGGTCCGCTACGAAGCGTGAAATGACCGCGATGCTGTCATCCGTCGAGCAGTCGTCGATGATGATGACGCGGTCTGGGGCTCGGGTTTGGTTCGCGATGCTGCCGAGCGACTCGGGCAGGTAGTGGGCGTGGTTGAAGTTCGGGACGACCAGCGTGACGGTCGGGGAGGCGGCGCGGGCGGTCGTCGTGGTCATGGTTCAGCGAGCTTCCTGCCGCATGCTGTCGAGCCCGGCCGCTCAAACCTTGGGCAGCTCTTTGAGAACGTCGTCCAGGGCGCCGAAGGCCCGCACGCGGCCGCCATCGAGATAGAGCCCGAGATTGCAGGTGTCGCGAAGCAGGCCATGATCATGGGTGGCGAGCACGACGATTCCCGAGCGCATCGTGATGTCCTGCAGCCGGCCGTGGGTCTTCTTGCGGAACTGCGCGTCACCGACCGCGATCCACTCGTCCATCAGGATGATGTCGCCGTGAATCGAGGCTGCGATCGAGAACACCAGACGCAGCAGCATACCTGAGGAATAGGTCCGGATCGGCAGCTCCAGATAGTCGCCGAGCTCGGCGAATTCGGCGATCTCCGGCACGCGCTGCTCGATCTCCTCGGGCGAGAGCCCCAGGATCAGGCCGCGAGTCCTGATGTTCTCATACCCCGACGCCTCTTCGTCCATGCCGAGACCGATGTCGAACATCGGAACGTTCCGTCCGACGACCCGCAACGAGCCGCGCGTGGGCTCGTAGATGCCGGCGAGCACGCGGATCAGCGTGGTCTTGCCGGCGCCGTTGTGGCCGATCAGGCCGAGCCGGTCGCCCTGCTTCAGGGTGAAGCTGATGTCGTCGAGCGCCTGGACGAACTGGAACGAGCCATCGCTCTTCGAGACCCGGCCGCCGACGCGTGAGGCCGCCTTGATGGCCAGATGCCGGAATGATCGTGCGTTCGGCGGCGCGACCGGAAATTCGATACCGATTTGCTTGGCTTCAATGAGAGTCATTCGAGGCGGATCCAGAGGTCCTGGCCATGATATCAGGCCCAATACACGACGCGCGACCGATAGCGCGTGTAGATATAGATCATGGCGGCGGTCAGGACCGCGACCGATCCAATGGCACCGGCCCAGGTCGCAAGGCCGGGAACGTCGCCCATCAGCGGACCGCGCGTGACCGCCAACAGATAGGCGATCGGATTGAGCGTGACGATGAACTCGCCGCCGCGGATGCTCGACGGTTCCCAGATGATCGGAGAGACGAAGAACAAGAGCTGCAGCACCGCCGCCATGACCGGCGGCACGTCGCGATAGCGCACGCAGATCATTGAGACGATCACCGAGGCGCTGACGACGAAGACGTAGACGATCATCAGGCCGAGGATGGCCAGGACCATTCCGAATCCGATCGACCATGGATAGACGAGCCAGATGAACGGGATCACCGCGATGTTGTGCAGGAAGATGATCAGATTGCGCTGAACCATACGCATGACATGGATCAGAATCGGCATGTCGACGGCCTTGATCATGCCGCCTGCATTGATCATCGTGTAACAGGCTTCGCTGAGCGAGGACGAGATGAAGCTCCAGATGGTCATGCTGACCATGAAGTGGGGCAGGTAGGTCTTCATGTCGGCGCCGAGGAAGCGGCCGGCCACCGTGCCCATGATCAGGGCGGTGATCGCGTTGGTGGCCGTGATCCACCACGGGCCCAGCATGGTACGGCGGTATTTCGATCGGATGTCACCGGCAGCGAGCGCGCGCCAGGTGACGTGACGGGTGATGAAAGGTGCGATGTCCTCGCGGCAGCGCGCCCAGGAGATGCGACGCCGATCCGCAACCACGAACCGCTCGACCTGTCCATCGGTCAGGGTGGTCATCCTTGTACCTCGCGTGAGCCGTAAGTGTTTGTCTTACCAGCCGAATGCGGTTGGACCCCCGCCACGCCGGCGGCCAATCGCCGGGGCTTGCTGGACCATGTTACGAGGGCACTGTCAACCGGTCAGCTCAGGCCGCCGCCGCGGCTCAGATCGCGACCGAGCCCGCGGCGCCGACGATCCGCGGCTCCGGCAGCGGCACCAGGAATCGGCCGCCTGCGTCCAGGTAGGCTTGGTTGCGCTTCAGGATCGGGTCCGCATAGATCCAGGCGAGGATGACGACGATGTCGGGCTTTCGCGTCGCGAGCTCGCTGGAGGGCAGCACCGGGATGTGGGCGCCCGGGCTGAAGCGGCCGTGCTTGAGCTGGTTGTCGTCGACGATGAACTTGATCCGGCTTTCCAGCTCGAAATGGTAGAGCAGGGTGGTGGTGGTGGTCGAGGCGCCGTAGGCCGCGACCAGCTTGCCCGCGGCGATGGCCTCGTCGAGGGGGGCGAGCACCCGGCGCTTGCAGTTTTCGATGGCGACGAACCAGTCCCGGTAGATCTGCGGCTTGGTGACGCCGCGCCGCTCCTCCTCGGCGATCAGTTTCGACAGCTCCGCCGAGCGCAGTCGCTTGCCGGTCGATTTCGGCTGCGCAAAGGCGCGGATCGAGCCGCCCTTGGTGCCTGTCCTCTCGACATGGAACAGCGTCATGTCGTGCCGGTTCAGGAAGGTCTCGAGCGGGATCAGCGCGTGATGCGAGACGTGCTCGTGGTAGATGGTGTCGAACACCATGTTGTCGATCATGTCGACGATGTAGGAGACCTCGAAAACGAAGGCGCCGTCGTCGGCGAGCAAGAGGCGGATGCCCTTCACGACGTCGGACATGTTGTCGATATGCGCAAACACGTTGTTGGCGCAGAACAGCTTGGCTTCGCCCTGCTCCGACTTGATGCGGGCCGCCAGCGCGCTGGTGAAGAAATCCGGGATCGTCGGCACGCCTTCCTTGGTGGCGGTCGCCGCGATGTCGCGGGCGGGGTCGATGCCCTGCACGCGCATGCCCTCGTTCTTGAACGCCTTGAGCAGCGAGCCGTCATTGCTGCCCATCTCGGCGACCAGGCTGCCCTTGGGGATGGCGAGCGAGGACACCACCGATTGCGCATAGCGCTTGAAGTGTTCGACGAGGCCGAGCGAGACCGAGGTGCGGTAGGTGTAGTCGCGAAACAGGATGTCGGGATCGACGACGTCGAGATTCTGCAGATGGCCGCAGTCGAGGCAGAGATAGCAGTCGAGCGGGTAGAGGTCCTGGGTCTCGCTCAGCCGGTCCGCCGTCACGAACGCGTCGCCGATCGCCGAAGGCCTGATCGGTAGCACGTGATCGAGCGAGGTCGAGCCGCACAGGCGGCAATCGGTCTTGTGCTTGACGTGCTGCATGAGGTGTCGATCCTGGGTTGGCGATCCCGCAGGCGGGATGGTCGGCCGGAGAGGAGTTTGCGGCGGGTTTTACAGGCCCGCGAAGCTCTTGGCGACCTCTTCTTGCCAGACTGTGGACACTCCGCCATCCAGGAACAGGCTCTGCCCGTTGATGAACGAAGCGCGCGGGCTGCAGAGGAAGTCGAGGGCGTCGGCGCATTCCTCGGCCGTCCCGAGCCGGCCCAGCGGGACCAGCTTCCGGTAGGTCTCCATCAGCTTCTCGTTCTGCTCATAGAAGATGCGCGATTCGCGCTTCAGATAGGTCAGCGGCATGATCGCGTTCACGCGGATGCCGCGCCGGCCGAGCGTCGCGGCGTAATGCCGGACCATCGCATTGAGGCCGCCCTTCACGACGTGGTAGCCGACCGGCTGCGAACTGCCGACGAATTCGGCATAGACCGAGCTGACCACGCCGATGGCGCGGTCGCCATCATCAGCGAAATGGCCGGAAAAGCCCTCGATCAGGTCGCGCGAGGCGGTCAGGCCGACCTGGATTTCCCCGGCCCAGGGATCGCCCTGGCCGCGAAAGCGTTGGCTCAGGACGAGGTAGCGGACCGGGCCGCTGGCCTCGGCGATCTCACCCCAGAGCCCGGCAAAGCTCTCGCTGCGCTCGAGATCGGCGGAAAAATGCTTCAAGCCGGGCTGATCGGGAAAATCGGCCGGGCGCTGCCGCGACACGACGCTGACGGCGCAACCGCGCGCCAGGAAGCGTTCGACGACCACGCGGCCGAGGCCGCGGGTGCCGCCGACCACGACGGCATGGCTGGTCATGCGGCGGCGTCCTGCCGTGCGGCGACACGCCGGACGAGATCGGCCTGATAGGCCTCGGCCCCGGCGGTGTCGCTGTCCTCTGGCGCGAAGTCGGCGAACACGCTGGCGCCGGGGCGGAACGGGCCGTTGGTGATCTCGTGCACGATCAGCAGGTCGCTGCGGATGATCAACGTATGGAAGAACGCGTTCGACATCCGGTAGTAGAACGGCCGCGCTCCGCCGGGCGGCCCCAATTCGACGACGCGCTCGATCCGGCCGTCGTCGTCGAACACCACGATATCGACCTCGCCCTCGATGATGTGGAACGCCTCGCTCTTGCCCGGGTGCTTATGCGGCCGGATGTAGGAGCTGGAATCGATGGCGATGATCATTTCATGCAGGGTGTCATCGCCGTCCGGATGGGCGTTGATCCGGGCCCGCCGCTTCGGGCTGGCCTTCACCGCGGCCTTCAGGGTGCTGATCTCGGCCTGCCCGACCGCCGCAATCGGGCCCTCGGCGAGGAACACCTCGGGGGATTTCTGGACGAGCGTCATGCGTGATCCCTCATGATCGAATTGTCGAGCGCGGCGTAGATCGAGCGGAATTCCACGCCCCTGGCGGCAAGCGGAGCAAGCTTTTCACGCACCTTGCCCTCGATATGGGGGGCCACGGCGAACAGGCACAGCCTGATCCGTTCGTCATCCAGCAATCGTTGCGAGCCTACCACAGGCGTATGGAGACCGGGGGGGAAAAAGCCCGCCTTGTCGGCGTCATCGTCGACGGCCACCGCGATCAGGTCGGCCAGGCCGAAGGCGTTGACGAACATGATGGCGTGATGGCCGATGCCGAACAGCGCGATCCGGTCGCGGTCGGGACCGGCCAGGGCCATCAGCTTGCTGCGCAGTTGCGCGCGGGTGGCGGCGAAATTGTCACGATAGGCCTGGAACAGGCTGGAAGGTCCGCGAGGCGCGACCGGCGGGGCGGGACTATCGGCCGGGGTGAGGACGGCGACCAGGGCATCTTCCAGGGCGCCCGGATAGCGAAGCAGGGCCAGAACGCGATAGCCGCTCACCTCAGCCAGACGCCGCAGCGTGTCCTCGACGAAGTAGCAGCTGTGCTCCTCCCACAGGAAGCAGTAGTCGCGCGCCGCGAGGAACTTGCTGCTGTCGGGGACCTCGATCAGCAGCAGGCCATCGGGATTTAGCAGAATCTTGAGTGCTTGCAGCGCCTGCACCGGCTCCGGCGTGTGCTCGAGGATGTAGCGGCACGATACAATGTCGAAAGTGCCAAGCTGCGCCGCTTCTGCAGCCAGCCGTTCGGCACGGAGGGTGGCCTGCCAGGTTTCCAGATAGGGATAGCGCCCCGCCGCGCCGTCGGCACCGAGCGCAAGGGCGCTCGCGGTGAGCCCGCGGGCCTGCAATCTGCCCAGCAGGGGCCCCTCGAATGGACCGGTGCCGAGGGCGGTGCAGGCCCGCGGCTTCAACGACAGCAGTTCTCCGACCAGGGCGTCGAGATGGCCTTCCGGCTCCCGGTAGCGGATCCATGGCACCTCGGGAACAAGCACGTCTGGCGGTGGAGGCTCGCGGAGCTGGACGAGCTGACACGTGTCGCACGCGACGATGTCGAGGGTTATCCGAAGCTGGACATGGTTCTCACGCGCGAACCGGTTGCAGACCGGGAGCTCACCAAGCGGGAGCGCCTGCGTGGAGATCGGCTGACCGCACA
Source organism: Bradyrhizobium sp. SZCCHNRI3043 (assembly GCF_032377735.1). NCBI lineage: Bacteria > Pseudomonadati > Pseudomonadota > Alphaproteobacteria > Hyphomicrobiales > Nitrobacteraceae > Bradyrhizobium > Bradyrhizobium sp. SZCCHNRI3043. The sequence continues at coordinate 54,043 of NZ_JAUHID010000023.1, read as the reverse complement.
ATCGGCAGCCGGATCGTGGTCCGGTGGACATGGCTCGGCTGGATCGCTCGATCAATGGACACGCTCAGGCTCGCCGCTGCGTCCAGCGCGCCGGCTGCTATGGATGTTGCCATCTGGAGGCAACCTCCATAGCAGTGTAATCGGGAACATGACAACGTAAAATGTTCGGCTTGGCACAGACCCTGGAACTCGCGTCATTTGTGATGTTTCGCGTTACTATTGCTCTTTGAGCGCTCGCATCACTCCTTCTCGGTTCAACCGACGAATCAGTGTCAAGAACGCCAGTAGATATTTGTTCTACAGTAGCGGGGATTGTGCGACTGGGCAGTCTTCCAGCGAAGATGCTACACATGATGACCAGGGGCTTTGGCGGCTATTGTTCCGCCGCATGAGATCTAACGTTGGTAAGAGGGGGCGCCGGCGTGAAGGATATGGTTTTCGTTTTAAGATCGATCTTGCGCACCGTCTGCGTGAGCACGGTCCTCTTCTGTGTTCTTCTTGCAGTCGGCGCAGGGTTCCTCAACGCCTTGCTTGCGGGATTTGTGGCTTTCGTCTTCATCTTGCTGGGGATCGGCCGGCTTGTGCTCGAGCGGCTGGCTCTGTGGTCGACAATTCTGCTGATTGTCGACAGGGCAGGGCTGTTGCCGATCACCGAGTGGGTTCACGGGATCATCACGCTCATTGGTCGCGGGTTGGCTTGACAGCCCGACAGGCATGCGGCGTGTATTGCCGACAGCCAATTCGAGACAGGCGACAAACGGCATAGCCTTCTCCTGGTCTGCCGCAGGGCGGTCTGGATGTTCGAGAACGGGGGCCTGGCCGTGAGCCGAAGACGGATTTGGGGTAGCCGATGCAGCGCTTCAAGGAGCCGCTAGTTCTGCAGAGCCAAGTGCGCAGACGCGGATTCCTTGGGCTGTTCAACGCACTGGAGACTCTGCCTGCCGAATCGGCCCGTTGGGGAGAGCGGTCTCTGCTGGGGCCGCAGCGATGGGCGCGCATCCTGATTGTCGGGACTGCCAAGCTGCTGAGCCTGCTGCCGCCGCGGCTGGCCTTCCTGATCCTCGCCTTCTTCGAGATCGGAGACCTTCGCGATCGCCGCCTGCTGCAAAGAGCCTATCAGGTCTACTGCGCGTCTCTGCTGGCGAAGGATCCGGACCTGCGGTTTTCGGGATTGCTCGGACGGTGCTTTCCAATGCTGTCAGCGGAACTGCTGCTTCGGATCGGGGCCGATTGGGAAGCCTATGATCTGGTCCTCCAGGATCAACTCGCAGCCCGCTCGCCGGAACTGGCGAACATGATGATTCGCGCGCTCTTCGAACTCGGGGAGTTCGACAAGGCCTATCGGCTGGCCTCCCAGCTGGATCTGAGGGCAAGGTCGGAATCGGAGATACATCTCGCCTTTCTCAAGGGCATGCTTGAGATCATGGTGGGCAACGAGGCCCGCGCCGTCGAATGCATGTCGGACGCATGCCGTGGCATTCCCGACTACATGCGTCCTCACCAGAACATGGCGTCGCGGCCGGCGCGGAACTATCATCCCAACCCCCTCGATTTCACCTGCGGCTCCGCGGGCAGGCTGTTCGATCTGTGCAACTTCACCGGCCAGCGCGTGACTCATGTCGGCTCTGGCGATGTCGGCATCGGTCTGTTCACGAGAGCGCTTGCGGCGCAGTCGGAGCTGCTCGGCAAGGCGGCGCCGGCCGTATCAGCGGAGGCCAGCCACCTGTTGCGCAGGTTGGGAATTCCACTGGAGCAATTGCGGGTCCTTCCCGAGGAATGGACGACCCAGATCGGTCACCTCGGGATGCTGGACATCCTGTTCCGAATGCGCGACCTGGGGTGGTGGTCGGGAAGACCGCTGATCGTCGTGCGACCGAACTGCGTGGCGAACAGGGCGTTTCTTCGGCTGTTCGAAAGGTTCGCCGATATCGTCGTGATCGGGGAAACCATCTCTCACGCGCTCGGCGAAGAGCTGCTGTCGCTGCAGCGTTGGTACGGCATGAACTTCAATGTGTTTCGACTGCCGAACGGCGACGTGGTGCCGTGGCAGGAAGCCGGGGCGCTTGCCATTCTGCAGTGGGAGCGGGATGGCCGCGGGCATCCCTTGCGCGACGAGTATGACCGCATCTACGAGGCGGCGCCGAAATTGCAGGACGACTATCGGCGGATGCGCGAATCCTGGGGCATGAAGCCGGACGACTGGTACGTGTGCCTGCACACCCGCGACGGTTCCCATTATTCCGAGGTCGACGGCACCGGCCAGACCCATCGCAATGCGCCGATCGAGACCTACCTCGATGCGATCCACGCGGTCACCCGCAGGGGCGGCTGGGTGATCAAGCTCGGTGGTCCAAATTCACCCGGACTTCCGCCGCTCGACCGTGCAATCGATTATGCTCAGAGCGGGTTCAGATCCGAACTGATGGACATCTGCCTCATCCGGAATGCCAAAGCCTTCATTGGCACGACTTCAGGATTGACGAATGTCGCGATCAGCTTCGGCATTCCAAGTGCCCTCGTGAATTGCATCACCACGGATCCACAATTGTGGAACAGCGCTGTTCGGTTTGCGCTGAAGCCGGTGCGTCTCGCCGACGGAAGGATGCTGACCCAGACTCAGCTCACCTCGCCCCCCTGGCGCTGGCGCTTGTTCGACGCCTGCGTTCTCAGCCGCAACGGAGCGCAGCCGTTGAACAACACGTCAGACGAAATCCTCGCGGTCGTCGAAGAGGTCGTCGATCTCGCTTGCGGGCATGCGGCCAACACCGCCTCGCAGCAACTCTTGTCGCTCTGGAGGGAGCAGCTTCTGCTGCCTCACTACTACGGCGGCGGCACGATCAGTGCCCACTATCTCGCGAAGTACGAAAGTGCATTCTTGGTGCCTGGACCGGCTCCGCTGCGGAAGAGCCTCCCCGAGGCCGCCATGGCACGACAACGCTAGTCCGACAGCACGGCCCAACTATTCGCGGCCGACGTCCTCAGGTGCGCGCCTGGTCCAGGCGGCATCGCTCGATGCGTTGCGCTGTCCTCACGGTTCTCTCAGCAGGTCCTGAGCGTATTTCTCGAGGAAATACCGGCTCGGCCGCGAACTGCCGAAGAAGCCCGGCACCTGGACGTGACGCTCCCATTTGCCGTCCACGCCGGGGGCGGGTCCTTTCCGCCGGGGATCGGAGATTTCGAGCACCTCGCGCACGGCTTCCAGGATTTCGTCGGAACTGCTCTCGCTCACGACGAGTTTGGCACGCGCCATGGATTCATGGGTCGGGTAAGCCCAGCGATACTCTTCCGAGGTCCATTCGCTCAGCGAAAGCATCTGGCCGTCCGCCGTGTGCACGGGCTTGAGCGCAAAGCGGGTGTCCGTCGACCACAGCAGGCCGATCGAGCTCAAGGCATTCACCATCGCGGTGGGGATGCCGAAGCTGCTTGCCACATAGGCAAAGCCGGAGGTCGTGCCGATGAACATGCGGGCACGGCGCATCAAGTGAATGTCCATCTCCGGAAACGCATCGTCGCTGCGGGCATAGTCCACCACCCGTTCCATTTGCGGGAACGGCGGCACCTTGCGACCGCCCATCCGGACAACCCATCCGCCGCATTCGGTGATGTGGCGGACCGCATCGAGATAGCTCGCGAGCGACGCGTTGCGGATGGATTCACCGACGCCTTCGGTATCATTCCGGGTCTGGGCGTCGCGCACGTGCAGGCAGACGAACCAGTCGCCGTCTGCCATGCCCCACCTGCGCCGGTAGTCCTGGTACGTCTGCTCGACGCGGTTGTCGGCAAGCAGTCGGCGGTCGTAGATGTCGCGCAGCGGAAAGCTTCGTTGCCGGCTTTCCCATTGCTTGAGCGCGAGTGAGCCCGCATCGTTCCAGTACACCGCGCGTCCGTCCTCGAAGCGGAATGCCTGGTGGGAATCCCCGATGAACGGGGTGAGGCTGGCGAGTTCGTGCCATAGTCCGGCGCTGACGTTCTCGCCCAAGGTGAGCGTCGGACAGATCTCGGAGAACAGCGACAGAAACGGCTTGTTGGCGATCCGGTCCTTGTAGGCCAGGAGCAGCGGCTGGCCCTGCCACCACTCCATCTCGCGCATCATCAGATGAACGTTGAGATGGCCGTTATGCCCGATCAGCGCGCTCCAGTCCGGAGAGAGCAGCCTGACGTCCGACAGATCGGTGTCGAGCTTCTTGAGAAGGGCCTTGAGCTCGGGGCTTGGCGCGGGAAGATGACGGCGCAACCGCTTCTGTGTCTCCGTCAGCTTGGTGTAGACCTGCGGGACATGGAAGCCCTCGCCGCTGTGATATGTCGTCAGCAGAAGGTGGCGATAGGCGTAGAACAGGTTGATCTCCGACAACACCTTGCGCTGCGGATGGTCGGCGGGAAAGCGCTCCCAGTATTGGCCGCGGTCCTCGCGTGCGGCGAGGATATCGTCGTGCCGGGGGAGACCGAGCTGAGTGACGAGGGTCTCGATCAGCTCCTTGTCGCAGAAGAAGTTGGGAACGTAGCGGTCGAGCGGGGCTTCGAACAACTCGGGGTCGCCGTCTCGGCGCGCATCATATTGCCGTCCTTCGAAGGACGTCTGCTCGAAACGAAAGTTCCGGTGCTCCAGCATGATCTTGATCAGCTCGGCAAACCGGCGCAGGTCTTGCGGACGAAGTGCGGTCCAATTGATGGTGTGGGCCTGCGCCAGCAGCTCCATGAAGTAGCCGGACGTCAGCTTTTTCGTCAGTTTGCCGATCGCCTCCATGAACTCGTCATCGACCCGGTCCCAGTCGATTCTGGGAAACAGCTCCAGAACGCGCTTCTCCTTCTCGCACATCAGAAGGAAGAGGATCAGCTCGTTGCCGTACTGACCCGAGTGGCCGCGGGCGAGCACCCATTGCATCTCCTTTTCGATGTCGGGACCGCAGAAATAGCGAAACTGCCGGTCAAACTCGTTCCGGTGTGCATAGCGGTGGAAGACGAGCGCCACCATGAAGGCCTGTTTGAAGGTCAACAGGGCGAAGATCAGGTCCTTCAAAGATTCCGCCCGTTCCTGGCCGGCTGCATTCAGAAGCCAGCCGATCGCTCTCGCGGCACGTCCGGCGAGGTTCGACTTCAACGCTTGTACCCGACTGCGTTGACGTGGCGCGGGATGCCCGGCTGGATCTGAGTGAACGGACTCGAAGAACATTTCCAAGGCCCCATGACGATATCGAAGGTTTCTCCGGCGCACTGCTTCTGCAGCCCAACCGCCCGGCATTGAAACGGGCCTGCCAGCTTTCCAGACCAGACAGGGATTGCGCCCAGGCGTGGCAGGAGCATAGAGCGCGAGTCGGTTGGCCGCCAGTCCAAGCGCTCGCCGTCTGTCAGGAGAGGGGGACTTGAACGGACCGCTGCCAACGACGATGGCAGCTCTCCGACGGGGCCGTTCGGATGGCTGTTGGGCTCGCGAGAGCGGATCCGGAGCCCCTGGGGCGTCGGCAAGTCCGGCGGCAGTGCTTCGCCCGATTGAAGCCGGGCGCGCCGCAATTCTGACGGTCTCGCCACAAGCGAGGGAGGCGAATTCACGCTGTCTCCGATGCAGGCATCACTAGGCACAACGTGCGGCTTATGTCCCCGAAGGCGGATCTCGAAGGCGGGCGCGGCGGCTCCTTCCGCCGGATTCGGGTTGATCGGGTGGGGCCTTCACAGTAATCGTTGCCTGCTGTTTCCGAGGTTGCGCCGGAGGTGCGGTTTGCCGCTCGACACCATTTCGACCGAGGGCCCGCCCGTCGGCAGCTCTCCGGTCCGCGACCTGACGCTCGCGGAACGTGCATTCGGACGGCATTATCCTCTATTGCGCCTTCTCGCGCGGCTTCCGGGTCGGCATTTTCTGCGCAATCTGGCATTCACGGTGTTGCCGTTCAGGGCGAGGTTTTGGCTGACGGTACAATTCCGCCACTTCTTCCAGCATCCGGGCCTGGACCGCCACTTCGTCTTTTTCTGCGGTCCCTTCCTGGGACGGCACTTGCCCTGGATCTTCAACAGCCCTGTTTGGGAGCGCTACCCGAACGAGGTGGCATTCTATCTTCTACTCGCCGGGTACCGGAAAGAAGCGCTGCCGTTGTTCCGCCGGTTGAAGTGGGATGGCGAGCACCCGATTGCCGAGCTCGCCTTGCACGGAACAGGCGTCGTCGGTGACGGATACTCGATGGATATGCTGACGCAGATCCATTATCTTGACTGGCAGCAGGCTGCCGAGCGGTCGCCAGCGATGCGGACCTTCGTCCGGCTGATGTTGGAGCATCGCAACTTTCAATATGAAGAACGGGCTTTTCGCGGGCGTGTCGAGTTCGATCACGTTCCGAGGGACGTTCCGGCCGAGCAATTCATTCCTTATTTCTTCCGCGACCGCGAGGTGATCGCGCGCCTGATGCAGGAACTCGGTCTCGTCGATTCGACGGGTGTCCTTCGAGAGCTGGATGAGTCCGGGCAGTACTGGGAAAGCCTCCCCGCGCATCTGCCTGATCGCGGGGTCTGTCTCGACATCTACTTGTTCTATGCTTATCGCGAACTCCTGCTCAGGACTTACCACAACGGTGAAGGAGATAAGGTCCCTCTCGTTTACAGACGCGGTCTGGACACGCAACGTCGCCTTCGCCGTCATCTTCCGAAGCCGTCTGCCGAGCTGAAGCGTGTGCTCGATGGGATCGGTGCCGAGCTCGGCGATGTCAGATTGCTCTCACCCGATTGGAGCGCGCTGATCGGTCACAATGGTCATCTGAACGTGCACCTGATGATGCGGAGCATGGGCTGGTGGAAAGGACAGCCGCTCCTGCTCGCCTACAAGGATCGGATCGCCAACAAGCCGTTTCTGTCGCTGTTTTCCGAGATCTGTCCAACGCTCACCCTGGGCGAGAATGTTTCTCCCGGCGCTTGGTACGAGCTCGCCAGCCTGACGCCCTTCCTCGGTGACTCGCATCAGGCCTTCCAGTTCGAGGACGGCCGGACGATGTATTGGAACGATGCAGGCGCGATGGCTCTCCAGCAGTGGGAGCGCGCAGGCAAGGGTTTTCCGTTGCGCGACATCTATGACGCGCGCATGCAGGCGGACGACAGGACCGAGGTGCTGTACCAGGCGCTGCGTCGGAAATGGGGGCTTGCACCCGGCGATTGGTTCGTCTGCCTGCACATGCGCGACGCCGAAGCGCGCGGCGAGACCCTCGGCACGGGCGAGTCGATCCGCAGTGCCACCATCGGTAACTATCTCGACACCGTCCGCTACGTCACCCAGCAGGGCGGCTGGGTGATCCGCATGGGCGGACGCAAGGCGCCGCCGCTGCCGGACATGCCGCGCGTGGTCGACTACGCGAGAAGCGAGGATCAGGTGGCGGAGATGGACATCCACCTGATGCGCCGCGCGCGCATGTTCATCGGCACGACCTCGGGCTTTGCCTATGTCGCGACCAGCTTCGGCATTCCGACCGCCATGGTGAACGCCTTGAGCTCCGTCGGCCTGCTGTGGTCGAAGGACACGCGCTTCTCGCTCAAGCCCGTGCATACGCGCGAGGGGCGCATGCTGTCATTGAGCGACGTCACCTCCGAGACCTGGCGCTGGACGTTTCCGACCTATGAGACGGTCAAGGCTGCCGGCCTCACCGTCGGCGAGAGCTCCGCCGACGAAATCCTCGAGACGACCCGGGAGGTGCTGGATCTGTCCTCCGGGGCGCCGCCCGTCATCCCGCCGGTCGACGATGCCTGGGAAAAATGTGTGAACATCCAGGGATTCTTCGGCAACTCGCGACCGTCCCGCTATTTCCTGGACAAATATGCGGCGTCGCTGCTCGATCGCTCCTGAAACGAACCGGTCCGATGAACTTTGCACAACCGAACATGTCCCTGGAAGAAGCCCGCGCCACGCCGCTCGGCTACCGCGCCGACATCGACGGCCTGCGTGCCGTGGCCGTGCTGCCGGTTCTCTTCTACCACGCGTTTCCCACGGCCGTGCCCGGCGGCTTCTATGGCGTCGACATCTTCTTCGTCATCTCCGGCTATCTGATCACCGGGATCATCCACAAGCAGATGCTGTCGAAGACGTTCAGCATCGCCGATTTCTATGCCCGCCGGATTCGCCGCATCTTTCCGGCACTGATCACGGTGGTGCTGGTCACCTTCCTGATCGCCTGGTTCGTGCTGCCGCCGCGCGAGCTGAAGTCGCTCGGCACCAACATCGCCGGCGGTGCCGTCTTCATCCAGAACTTCGTCCTGCTCGGGCAGGTCGGCTATTTCGACCTCGCCGCCGAGAAGAAGCCGTTGCTGCATCTGTGGTCGCTGGCGATCGAGGAGCAATACTACATCGTCTGGCCGCTGCTTCTGATGCTGATCGGCTCATGGCGGCGCAGGAGCCTCGCGATCACGGTTGCGCTGGCGGCGGCGTCGTTCGTTGCGTGCCTGATCGTGCAGCCGCGCGCGCCAGAGTATGCGTTCTATCTGCCGGTGACGCGGGCTTGGGAATTGCTGGTCGGCTCGGGACTGGCGCTCTGGGTCAATGGCCGCAGTGCGGAGGCTCGTCCGCAGCCGCTGATCGACGTCCCGTACGTCCGCGAGCTCATCGCGCTGGCCGCGCTGCTCGCGATCGTGGTCGCGTTCTGGCGCTACGGTCGCCTCACCCCGCATCCGGGCGTTCACACGTTGCTGCCCGTGCTGGGCGCAGCCGCCCTGATCGCGACCAGCGGCACGCTGGTGCATCGCTATGTACTGTCGTCGACACCGGCCGTCTTCGTCGGCCTGATCAGCTATCCGCTCTATCTCTGGCACTACCCGCTGATGGCCTATGCGCGCATCCAGTTCATCGATGCGGTGCCGGTGTGGGTCATGGTCGCGATCATCGTGGCCAGCATGGTGCTGGCCTGGGCCACCTACCGCCTCATCGAGCGGCCGATCCGCTTCGGCCGACGCCTGGTGCCGCTCAAGGTCGGTGGACTGCTCGGCGGCATGGTCGCGCTGGGCATCGTCGGTGTGGTCGCCGACCGTACCAATGGCCTGCCGGCGCGCATTCCCGCCGAGCTTCGCGGCTTCATGCTGGACGGCAGCGAGACTGCCCGCTTCTGGCGGGCCGACAAATGCCTGCTGAAGCCGGATCAGAGCGCGTCCGAATTCTCTCCGGAATGCGCGGGCACCGGCCGCCATCCGCTCATTTTGGTCTGGGGCGACTCCTATGCGGCATCGCTCTATCCGGGACTTGCTCATTTCGGTGCCGAGCGGGGATTCGAGGTCGCGGAATTCACCGCCTCCGCCTGTCCGCCGCTGCTCGGTTTCGTCCATCCGGAACGGCGGTTCTGCAAGGGCGCGAACGACTTCGTCATCCAGAAGGTCGCCGAGCTGAAGCCGGATCTGGTCCTGTTCTATTCGACCTGGAGCTATGGTCCGGACGACCTGCGCAATGGGCTGGATAGAACGGTTGCCGCCTTGAAGGAGCTCAATGTTCCGAAGATCGTCCTGCTCGGGCCGCCGGCGACCTGGCTCGGCGAAAGCCTGCCCGCGAACATGCTCGACTATTATTTCCGGACGCATTCGCTGCTGCCGGAGCGCACCAAGTTCCGCTCCAACGACAACTGGACGCGGGCGCTCGACGAGTTCCTGGAGGCGCACGCGCAGCGCGTGGGCATTCAATACATCTCGGCGCGCCGCATGATGTGCAACGACGACGGATGTCTCGCCCGGATCGGCGCGGACGGATCCGACCTGACCGCGTATGACAGCGGCCATTTGACCTATCCCGGCTCCGTCTTCATTGCCAGACAGGCGCTGGAGGCGTTGCCTGGCTTCGACAAATAGCCGCGTCGTCCGCCCCGGGGCCGCCATGGATCGTCGGACAGAGCAGACCGGTTGGGCCGGGCATGAGGCCGGCGACGGCCTCGGCCGGGCAGGGCGCTATCTCGCCAGCCTGCTCGGGATGACGGCGGCGATGCTGGGTGGTGTCAGCCTGTGGCTGGCTGCGCAGGGCGGCGACCATTTCAGCGCGATCAGCAGGGCCGGGGATCGGTCATGGTACCGCAATTTCGGCGGCGACAGCGTCACCGAGATCCAGGACCAGGATCTGTTCTACCATGGCATCGGCCGCTCGATCGAGTACGCCCGCCAGGCCGACGTCATCATCCTCGGCTCGTCCCTGGTGTCGTTTGCGGTCGACGAGACCGTCATGCGCGAGCGCCTCGAGCACCCCTATGGCCTCAAGTTCTACAACATGGCGTTCGTCGGCGTTGCCAGCGGCGAATTCGCGCGGCAGATCGCGCTGAAGCATCACATCCGCCCGCGGCTGTGGATCGTGAACGCCGACGATGGCGGAGGCGGCGGCAACTTCTTCCACCGCAACCTCACACGCGCGTTCGGCGCCGACGTCCGTCCGATCCCGAGCACGAAGCTCAGTCGCTACGGCGCGACCTACGAGATCATCCGGCGCAATCTGCGCTGGCGGTTCGAGGACGTGACGCGGCCATGGCGTCAGGCGCTCGCCGGTCCGCGGTCCGGACCGCTGCCGCGCTTCGATCGCGATGATCGCACCGGCGCGGCCGACATGAGCACGTTTCCGCGCTTTCTCGCCGACGGCAATCCGGGCGTGAAGATGACGCGCGATCCCGATTGTCACACCACGCCCGACGTGATCGCCAATGCGCGCGACCTCGTGCAATCGCTGGGCGCGCCCGTGGTCCTGACCCTCGTTCCCAATTTTCACGGCTGCCTGACCCAGGTTCGTGAGATCGCGGCTGCGATCGGCGTCGAGACGGCGCTGCCGGCGCGGACCGACTATTCGAGCTGGGATGGCGGCGGCCATCTCGACGCCAGGGGCGCGGCTGATTTCACCCGCGACCTCGTCGGCGCTCTGGAAAAGACGCGAGCGTTTCAGGGAATGCGTGAGAATGGCGATCACCGAAAGCCTTGATCATGCGGCCGCAGCGGATCGCCATGAGCGGCCGATCAGCCGGGCGCACGCGCTGCTCTATCGTCCCGACATCGACGGCCTGCGCGCGGTCGCCGTCGTCGCCGTGCTCGTCTTTCATACCTTCCCGCGGCTGCTGCCCGGCGGTTTTGCCGGCGTCGACGTATTCTTCGTGATCTCCGGCTATCTGATCACGGGCATCATCGATCGGCAGTGCGCGGACAAGAGCTTCAGTTTTGCGACCTTCTACGCCCGCCGCATCCTCCGGATCTTCCCGGCTCTCATCACCGTGGTGCTGGCGACGTTCGTGATCGCCTGGTTCGTATTCCCGGTCGCCGAGATGGAAGCGCTCGGATCCAACATCAAGGGCGCCGCCGCCTTCATCGAGAACTTCATGCTGCACGAGCAGATCGTGGGCTATTTCGATCCCGGTGCGGAGCGCCTTCCGCTGCTGCATCTGTGGTCGCTCGGCATCGAGGAGCAGTACTACATCGTCTGGCCCGCGATGTTCGTGCTGATCGCCCGATGGCCGTCACGGAAGGCGGCCATGGTGGCCGCGCTCGGGCTCGGGTCGCTGGTGGTCTGCCTGTCGACCCCTGCAAGGGAGGCGGCGTGGGCATTCTATTCGCCGACCACGCGGGGCTGGGAGCTGCTGGCAGGCTCGCTCCTGGCGGTGTGGCTGCGGCAGCGTGCCGATCGCCCGATCGGTCCGACCACCAGCAGCATGCTAGCGGCTGTTGGTGTGGCGGGCATCGCCGTCGCCTTCCTCGCGTTCAGCGCAGCCTCGCCATGGCCCGGCATTCGCACCATCGTCCCCGTGCTGGCGACCATGGCCCTGATTGCGGCCGGCGGCACGCTGGTTCAGCGGGTGTTGGCGTGGCCCGCGCTGGTGTTCGTCGGCCTGATCAGCTACCCGCTCTATCTCTGGCACTTTCCGCTGATCGCCTTCACCAAGCTGCAGTTCGGCGGGGCGGCTCCGGCGTGGATCCTGCTCGCGGTGCTCGGGCTGAGCGCCGTGCTGGCCTTCCTCACCTATCGCTTCATCGAGCTGCCGATCAGGTTCGGAGCCGCGCCCGTCGCGTGGCGGGCGTGGTCTTTGCTGGCCGTGATGGCGGCGATGATCCCGATCGGCGTCGCGGCGACGAGCACGCGCGGCCTGCCGGTCCGGTTCGCGCCGGAGATCAGGGGCTTCATGCTGTCGGGCAGCGAGACCAATTCGCATTGGCGCCGTGGCCGCTGCCTGCTGCTCCTGCAGCCTGCCTCCGCATTCGGCGCCGACTGCGCCGGGCAGGGACGCCGGCCGCTGCTGCTGATCTGGGGCGATTCCTACGGCGCGGCGCTCTATCCGGGGCTGCTGCATCTGTCGACGGAGCGCGGCTATGACGTCGCGCAATATACGGCCTCCGCCTGCCCACCGCTGATCGGCTACACCTTGGAGGCCCGGCCGTTCTGCAAGAGCATCAACGACGACGTCGTGTTGCGGATCGGCCGTCTCCGGCCGGACGTCGTCATCCTCGACGCGACCTGGGGCCACGCCGAGTCCGTGCTGCGCGAGGACCTGCCGCGCACGGTCGCGCTGCTCAGGGCCAACGGCATTGCGAAGATCGTGCTGATGGGACCGCCGCCGAGCTGGCAGGGCGTCGGCCTGTCGCACAACGTGCTCGACTACTACCGGCAGACCGGAACGGTGTTGCCGGAGCGGACCCTGTTCCGCTCCAACGACGAATGGACGCGCGGCCGCGACGCGCTGTTTCGCGAGCTGACCCGTGAGCTCGGCATCGATTACATCTCCGTGCGCGACGTGTTCTGCAACGACGAAGGCTGTCTCAGCCGGATCGGTCCGGACGGCTCGCAATTGACGGCATTCGATCCCGGGCACCTCACGGTGCCCGGTGCCGTCTTCCTGGCGCGCCACACCATCAACAGCCTGCTTGGCCCGGCCCAGCGGCCGTCGCCGTGAGCCGCATTACTCCGGATCAGCCGGGATGCCGCGATAGGCGTGGATGATGAAGCGGGTGCCGCCGACCGAATAGTCGCCGCCGTTGGAGGCCTCGATCGCGAACATCTCGACCAGCTCCTTCCAGGCCTGCCGTTCGCCCGTGGTCGGAATGGCACGATTGGCGTTCCAGTCGTCGAAGCAGATGACGGCGCCGGTCGAGATCATGCCGCGCTCGAACAGAGGGACGAGCGCATCCATGGTCGACTGGTAGAGGTCACCGTCGAAATGGATCATCGCAAACCGCGTCTCGGGCGGCAGCGTCTTCACGGTGTCGGCGAACCAGCCCTCGTACAGTTGAAACCGATGCGGCGGAATGATCTTGCCGATCAGGGCGCGCAACTGCGGCGCGGCCAGCACCTTGCAGCCGCCCTTGGCCCAAGCGCCGGAAATGACGTGCGGCGCGACCTGGTCGACCGGCGAGGTGATCTCGGGAAGGCCCTCGAAGCTGTCGAACAGGCGCAGAATACGGAACGGGTTTTCCCCGGACGCGCTCTTGCCGAGCGGCTGGCGCTGCAGGTCGAACACCATCGACGTGGCGATCGCGCGGGCGCTGAAGCCGCCCATCGTGCCGAACTCGGCGATGTCGCCGTTCACATGGGCGCTGTTGATGTATTGGACGCACAGGGTGAGCGTCTTGGCGATCTCCTGTGCCGGCAGGATCAGCACGTCGGCATAGCTGTAATATGCGCCGGGCGAGGGAAGCTGCCGCGCGCTGTATTTCTCCAGCGCGATGTCCTGGATGATGCGTCCGTCATCGACCGTGTCGGCGGACGGGGCTGCGATTGCCACGGCCGGAGGCCTGTCCTGTACGGTGGCGCTGCTGCCGTTCCCGTAGGGCCAGGGCAGCGGCGGCTCGAACATGATCGCCCGTTTGACCGAGCGCATCCAATACAGCGCGTCCGGCGGCAGCGAGGTGGCGAGCGCATTCTTCAACGGTTGCAGCATTCAAATTCTCCAACGCGGCGCTGTTCGATGACCGCAAAACGGCCTTGAGGGATGGCGCAGATGCGACGCTGCGCCGAAGAGAGGTGTTCGCCTGGCAACGCCCGACAGGCGGCGTCACGTCGAGACGGGATCGCGCGCTCGGTGACGGCGATATCGGCGGTGAGTGCGCGCCTTCTGCGTCGCGCGCAAGCCCACCTGCTGCCTTCTGGCTTAGCCGTCCTCCATCCATGGTGCAAGCGGGCGGCCATGCGTCAATAGAGGCTGGCAGCCCGGCGTCCGTCGGCCAATGCGTCGTGAGCGTCGGCGGGCCGCTCCTTCGGCAGCTTGACGAAGAACGGGTCGGCGGGCCAGTGGTTCATGCCGACGACCATGATTGTCATCTCCTCGTCGGGCATGCGCGGCATGAACACCAGATCGATCGCGGAGCGTGTCTTGTGCGATGGCGGGCTGCCGCGATGCATGAGGCGGGTCGCATCGAACACCAGCAGATCACCAGTCTTGCCCAGAACCGTGTGCTCCCGGTAATTCGCGTCGCGATACTGGAACGGACCGGTCTGCTCGTCGACATCGCAGAGATAGAGCACGCCGCGGATGACGCCGGCCGGGCAGCCGTCGCTGTGCCATTGCTGGGGACCGATGCCCTCGGTCAAATGCGGCTTCGAGCGTACCAGCCGGACATTGGCGACCTTGGCGGGGCAGCCGAGCACGCCGCGGAAGAAGGAATCGAAATCGCCGCCGCTGAACAGCGCGTGCAGATAGTCGACGAGCGCCGCCGAGGGCATCCCGGTCTGCAGATCCTGCGTGTAGGGAGCGACGCTGTTGCCGGCCCAGTCCCATGCCGAGTGGCGGTTGCTGACGTCGCGGTCGAAGCTCTCGGTTTCCCGGAACATGGCCGCCTTTTCCGGATTCGTGCTGATCACCGTGACGCCGTTCTGCTGGAAGGCGACGATCTTGTCGGCGAGCTGGCTCGGCGTCTTCTGCGGATCGAACTTCCGCGCATGGGCCGTGCACATCGGCGGCGCGCTGTTCGCGGCCGGCAGCAGCGTCAGCTGGCGCGGCTGCGCCGTGCCGTTCTTGTCCGCGGGGGCTGCGTCTGGACTGGGATGTCCGTTCAGGCGGTCGAACGTGTCGGCCCGCACCAGGCGGTAGCCGAGAGCGCTGAGCGCCTGGTTGACGCCCCCCTTGAGCCGCTGCTTGGCAGTGCTGATCATCGGTCCCAAGGCCATGATGTCCTCATGCTGCGTTCGGCTTGGTGGGCTGGAACGGATCCAGGCCGCACGCCATTCGATAATAGAGTTCGTATCGCGGATGATTGGCGACGAGGCCGCGGCTGTCGATCGCATGATCGATCAGCGACTCGAGCAGGAGACGGGCGCCCTTGGGCGGCAGATGCACCCCGTCGAAATCGAACTCCGGACGCAACAGATCGCCCTCGGTCAGGTCGGGCCAGCGGTCGACCGTGAAGAGGTTCACCGAACGCACCTTCTGCGCCAGCTTCCAGTTGAACGCCTGAACCAGCTTGGTCCGGACGGAGACAGGGCAGTCGTAGTTCTGCAGCTCTCGGATGCGCGCTTCCTGCCGGGTCGGGGGAACGACGCTCTGCACGTAGACGCGCTTGAAGCCGGCCTTGACCAGCTGATCGAGCCCGGCGACGAACGGCCTGAGCCGCGCCTCGATCGCCTCGTCGATGAGATCCCACGGCACCAGCGGCTTGTCGAGCAGAGGCAACGTGGTGGCGAACGGCGGAACGAAGTCGTGGGTGTCCTTGAGGAGTTGCAGGAGCGGACCGCGAACGTCGATCTCGCCGACGGTGATCATGATCAGCGGCGGCCGCACGGCCTGGCCGACCGCCTTGGCAATGGCGAAATCGACCTCGTCCATCGACAGATGCGTCGCGCGTCCGTTGCGCACCAGGCCTTCATATTCGAGGAAGGCGATGAAGTCAGGATGAAACTCGCCGGTGGCTGGATCATAGAACTCCCGCGCCGTGGCGCCGGGGATGTACTTGGTACGGGCCATCACCCAGGCGCCGGTCCACCGCTCCCGGAACACCATGTTCCGATACGGCAGGGAATGGCTGTCGCCGACGATATAGACCGGCAGAACCGCTTCGAGCTCGGTGTCCACGCTGATACGTCCCCCCTCACATCACAGGCTCGGCCGCGGCCGCCGCTCGTCCTCAGTTGTTACGGCTCGCGGCCAGTGCGCGGTAGAACTCGTCCTCGTCGCAGATGATCTGCGGCGCGGCCGGAGGAGCCGCCGGTTGCATTCGTTCGTCATCACGTGCGGATCGCACCTCTGCGCCAGCGTCCTCGCCGGTGAACTGCGCGAAGAACAGCTTCATCGCGCGCGCGACGCCCTCGGACGTGACCGAGCGCGCATCGTCGGCGAAATACGCCCCCGCGTTCTTCGCATTGGTGATGATCTCGTAGGACGCGAAGTAATGCACGTTGTCGAAGCGCCGGACCATCTCCTCGGCGGCGACGCGCAGCACGCTCTTGGAATAGGTCGTGGCCTGCAGCACGTGGCGCGGCTCCATGGTGGCCGCGAGCGGGACCGGCGAGACCGTCAGGATGATCTGCAGGCGCGGATTGGCTGCCGACATCAGGTTGATCGCCTCGGCAAGATAGCCGGTGGTCTCCATGACCGAGAGATTGTGGAACGCGTATTTGGCATCGTCGAAGTCGCCAGCGCTGCCGCACCCCGGACAGGTCGGATACACCGTGCCGTCGAGCTTGGACACCCAGCTCTCGGTCAGACCGAGCGTGAAGATGAAGATGTCGGTGGTTTCGAAGAGCCGCCGCACCGCCTGCAAATGCTGCTTCAGATCGGCCTCGGCCTCGACCATCGAGATGTAGCCGCGCGGCGTGATGCGGGGGCGCAGCAGATCGAACACCCAGCCGTCGCTGTCGGTCCAGAACTGATCGGCTGGCCGGAAAGCTCCGAACGCCCGCTGCAGCAGTTGCAGCAGTTGCAGGGTGCTGTAGACGTTGCCGTAGCGCGCGGAGAACACGCCATAGCCGAAGCGTTCCTCCTGCTCGGGCGTCAGATGCGGCGGCGCCGGCTCGGTGACAAAGTAATTGTAGCCGCGCTCCTTCAGGGCGCGCGAGATGTGCTGCGCGAAGCAACTGCCGGCCGAGGCGACGCGCTGATCAGGACCGAAGCGGAGCCGCGCGGTCAGATGAGGATCGAGATCGGATGGGCTGCGCTCGGCAACGGCCTGACGCCAGAAGCTGCTCGCGGGCAGCGTGGTGTAGGGACAACTCATGCACTCACCCTCTGACCGCATGGGGCCGCGACGCAACGAAAGCGAAGCGCATGCTGCTCAAGCCCTCGGCTTCATTCCGAGATAGGAATGAATGATGAACTTGGTGCCCTGGATCGAGTAGTCGCCGGAATGGCTGGCGACGATGTTGAAGCGGCTGACGAGGTCGGCCCAGGCCTTGCGCTCGCCGGCCTCGGGGTCGGCCTCGTTGCAGTTCCAGTCGTCGAAGCAGAGCACGGCGCCCTTCGAGATGAAGCCGCGTTCGAAGCACGGCACCAGAGCATCCATGGTGGATGAGTAGAGGTCGCCGTCGAAATGGATCAGTGCAAAGCGCGTGTCGTCCGGGAGCAGCTTCACCGTGTCGGCGAACCAGCCTTCATAGATCTCGACCCGGCTGGGCGGAATGATGGCCTCGACCATGGTCCGCAGATCCGCGGCGCTGAGAATCCTGCAGCCGCCCTTCGACCAGGTGCCCGATTTCACGTGCTGCGACTCGAGGTCGACCTGCGCCGTGATTTCCGGCAGGCCCTCGAAGCTGTCGAACAGGCGCAGCTTGCGCAGCGGCTGGTTCGGCTGATAGCGCGGGTCGAACACCATCGCGTTCGCCAGGGTGCGCGCGGTGAAGCCGCCCATGGTGCCGAATTCGGCGATATCGCCTTTGACATCGGCGCTGTTGATATACATCACGCTCAAGGTCAGCGTGCGCGCGATCTCCTTGGCGGGCAGGATCAGGACGTCGTCGATATCGAAGAACAGGTACGGCGCGCTAATCTTGTGGGCGTCGAGCCGTTCCAGGGCTTCGGTCTGCCGCGTCCGCGGCTCCGACCCCGCTCCGGCGGCCGGCGCGGGGACCGGTTGAGGCTCGGGTTCGGGCTTTGGCTCCAAAGCGGCCTGCGGCCGTTCCGGAGGCGGTTGCCCCATCAGCGCGCGCTTGATCGAGCGCAGCTTGAACAGGGTCTGGGGGGGCAGGCCTTCGGCGATCGCCACCTTCAACGACTTCGTCATGACAGCCCCGTTCCCTGCCGCTCGCGATGTTTCGCTGCCAATCTATAGATACATTTTGCAAAGATCGCAAAAGCGGCATGCGGGATCCGCACTCGTTTTGCGTGGGTCTTCAGCCGGGGAGGCCGACAGAGCCGCAATCCGGGCCGTCGGCGTTCGAGCCGGTTCCGACGTGCGCGTCGACGACGAATTGGCTCGCATCTTCAGGTGCATCACCCTTGTCCAGTCAAGCGACGAAAAATATTCTTCTTTCGTTTTTCCAGAAAACGTGGTTTTCTCTCGCCATCCCGCCTCATGCAGAGGGACGTACGCGTCGTCACGATACGTGGAGGTGGGCTGCGATGGACGTGACGGCTGCGCCCGACGAGCGCAAGCGTTACGGACGGCGAAGTCGTGTGGTCCTGGCCTCTCGACGCTGAGGTCTGCGCAACGCGCCAAAGGCGCGTTGTCGCAAAATGGGGGCAAGAACGCCGATCCCCAGGGAGAGCACGAAGGACACCGTTAAAACCGATCGCGCGGGGAAGGCCGGGATGTCCCAGCCGAACCTGTGGTATCTGCCGCCTGCATTTCTTTCTGCAGGCGGGCCATGGGGGCGGCAGGCTCCCGGCCTTCCTCGCGCCCTCTCAATCGAGAGGGCGACGATCTACAGCAACACTCGGACGCCAATGCGTCGCGAGAGCGCCTGTCGACGCTCTCAGCTCGCACTCATTCGAAGAAGATGAATTCGTGGTCGCCGGTGTAGCCGGAGCGCTTGAATTCGAAGGCCCATTCCTCGGGGGTGTGGAAGATGCGGCAGGTGAGCTGCCAGTACATCAGATTCACCTTCTCGCGCTCGTTGCGGTAGCCCTCGACGCAGAGATATTTGGCGCCGCGGCTGACGCGCTCCATCTCGCGCAGCGCGGCGTCGAGATCGTAGTTGTAGAGGTTGTGCAGCGTGTTGATCGAGATGACCAGATCGAAATGCTTGTCCGGATAGGGCAGCTTGGCTGCGCTGCCGACCTGGCAGAACGGCTTCACGCTCTCCATCGTGTGCTCGACGCCGTAGGACGAGATGTCGATGCCGGCGACCTCGAGATCCGGGATGGCCTCGCGGAAATCGTGCAGAATGAAGCCCTTGCCGGAGCCGACGTCGAGCACGCGCATGCCCGGCTTGATGCCGTACGTCTCGATCATCGCGTCGGCGACCTTGCGCCAGCGGCCGTCATATTTGTAGCCGCCATAGCCGGTCTCGCGGCTGCCGTCCCAATAGTCGTAATCGTACTTGATCGCCATCTCCGCGACATCGGCCTTGTCGCGCTGGGTGACACGCGCGAGATAGTCGCGCTTGGTCGATTTGTGGACGAGACTGACGAACTCGCGATAGGCCATGAAGATCTCCGGGCGTGGGATTGTCGGTTAGTCGGATGTGGCGCCGATCAGGCCGAGCTGCGCCTCGGCCTTGGCGAGCTGCGCGGCGCAGCGCTGCGCCCAGGCGCCGGTGTCGGCGAAGGCGCGCCTGATGGCGCCGAGCGGCAGGAAGTCGTTCAGGATGATGCAGGTCCACTTGACCTGGTAGGCATCGAGCAGCAGCCGGCAGCGCGCCACGCTGGCCGCGTCGAGCCCGAGGCCCTCCGTCAGGCGCTCGGTGAAATGCTCATGCACGGCCAGCGGCACCGGCACCTCCGGCTGGCAGAAGAAGTCCGACGCCAGCTTGGCCGGATCGTCGCGGCCGGCATATTCGAAATCGAGGAAGGTCAGCTTGCCCGCGTCGTCGATCAGCGCGTTGTGGAAGCCGAAGTCGGACGGCGATAGGCAGACCTGATCGGCGGGGATGGCGGCCTCCAGGCCGAGCCCTTCGGCCGCGGCGCCGCTCAGAATGGTCGCCTTCACGTCGGCCCAGGCCGGCTGCAGCCGCGCCGCCACGAATTGCCGGGCCTCGGCCACATGCGGTACGTCGGAATCGAGCGTCGCCAGCCGCGCCACACGGCGCTCGACGGTCGCGATGTGCTCGGCCAGCGAGAAGCAGGCTTCCGAGCCCGGCGCCAGCGCAGGGCGGGGTGGGGCGTTCACCGCGAGCACGAAATCGATCGCGGCCTCGACATGAACAGGTGCCAGCTCGGCAGCCGTCAGCTTGCGTCCTTCGACGAAGCTGTAGAGGCCAGCCTGCTCGGCGCGGTCGCAGGCCAGCGGTTCCGGCACGACGCGAACGCCGCGCGACCAGGCATGGCTGATGAAGCTCCATTCAGCGCCGAGCCGGTCGCGGGTATCACGGGCATCGGTGAAGTAACGCTTGAGCACGAGGGGACCGGCCTCGGTGTCGACGCGAAAGACCTGGTTGTTGCGGCCGCCGGCCAGCCGCGTCAGTCCCGTAGGGCTGGCCTTGCCGGCCTGCGCGGCGAGGCGCTGGGCGAGCGCCAGCAGGGCGGCGTCGGCGTTGGCCTCAGCCGCGGTCACGGACGACATCCGCCGCGATCTCGGCCCAGGAGGCGCGGCGCTCATAGCCCGTGGCCTTGGTCGCGAACTGGTCCTCCGGATCGAACAGCACCTTGCGCATGCCTTGCGGAAATCCGGCCATGGCCAGGATCTCCGGCAGGTCGTCGACGAACAGCTCGCAGGCCAGCGCGTGGGCGCGGGCAACCTTGTCGTCCTTGGTCAGCTCGAAGAACACCCGCTCCGGCGCGATCTGGCCGGGCGCTGATCCCATCAGGCCGCGGTCGGTCAGGAAGCCGCGCGCTGCGGCATGCATGTCGTGCTTCGGTCCGAGAATGGGGTGCCGGGTCTTATGGCTGACGATGAACAGGTCATGGCCGGCGGCACGGGCCGCATCGACGAACTCCGCGAAGCCGGGGTAGGGCGACACCAGGTCCATGCGGGCGCCGTAGACATAGCCCTGCAGCTCGGTGAAGTCGTCCTTGCGCCCGCTGCCGTTGAGATGGTCGCGGACGCTGTTCTTGTCGCGGCCGAGATCGGCCGGGATCAGGCCGCGCTCCAGCGCGGTCGCATGAAACACGCCGTCATAGCAGGCGATCGTGTTGTCGAAGTCGATCCCGATCCGCATGGCCTGGACTTAACGCAGCGACATGTCGATCAGCGGACGGCCGACCTTGCCGGCGGCGAGATCCTGCAGCGCCTGGTCGGCCTGGGCGAGGCTGTAGGGCTTCGACAGGAGATCCCGCACCGGGAAGCGGCCGGAGCTCAGCAGCCGGCCGTAGCGCCCGTAATCGCGATCCGGGACGCTGTCGCCGCCCCAGGTGCCGAGCAGGCTCTTGCCCTGGTTGAAGACGCCCGGATTTAGCGTCAGCGCCGCGCCATGCTTGGCATTGCCGATGACGACGGCACGGCCGCCCTGCTGGCGCGTCGAATTGATCGCCTGCTCCATCACGGCCGGAATGCCGGAGGATTCGACCGCGAGATCAACGCCCTGCGGCACGATCTTCTTGATCTCGGCCAGCACGTCGCCACTGGCATCGATCACGTGGGTCGCGCCGTAGATCTGCGCCAGCGCGCGGCGGGTCGGGTTGGGATCGATGCCGATCACCGGCATGGCGCCCGCGAGCGCCGCTGCCATCAGCGCGTTGAGGCCGATGCCGCCGGTGCCGAACACGGCGACGGCGTCGCCCGGCTGCACCTTGAGCACGTTGTAGACCGCGCCCATGCCGGTCGGCGCGGCGCAGCCGAGCAGCACCGCGACATCCATCGGCAGGTCGGGCGGCAGCAGGGTCAGGCGGTTCTCGCTGACGACCGCATGGCGCTGGAAGGTGGTAACGCCGCCGGCGTTGACCTTCTTGCCGTCCCAGTCGTAGACGGCGCCGCCGGCCTCGATGCCCGTGCCCTTGATCCAGGACAGCACGACCTTGTCGCCGACCTTGACCTTGGTGACGGCGCTGCCGGCCTCGATCACCGTGCCGGTGCCCTCATGGCCCAGGCAGTGCGGCACCCATTTGTCCTCGCCCTTGTCGCCGCGCCACTCCATCACCTGCGTGCCGCAGGCGCCGGAATAGGCGATCTCGACCAGGACCTGCCCCGGCTTCAGGGCCGGCGTCTCGATCTCGGCCAGGACGAGCGGCTGGCCGGTCTGGACCAGGAGGGCAGCTTGGGTCTTCATGTGATGTCTCAGCTCAACGCGTGGATGATCTTGTCCGCGATCTGGTGGCCGGTCAGTCCCAGCACCTCGCGGGCGTATTCCTGTTCGCCTGATTTCTTGAAGAAGGCGTCCGGCGTGCCGAAGCGCAGGAACTTCTGGTGCTTCGTCTCGGTGTCGGCGAGCCATTCGGAGACGGCGGAGCCGAAGCCGCCGATCAGCGAATGCTCCTCGATGGTCGCGACCAGCTTGAAGCGGCTGAAGGCCTGCTTGAGCTTGTCCTCATCCAGCGGCTTCACGGTGTGGAAGCTGACGACCTCGGCGGAGATGCCCTTCTCCTTCAATCTATGTGCGGCTTCAATGACTTCCGGCAGCATGTTGCCGGTCGAGAGCAGGCAGACGTCGGAGCCTTCCTCGATCGTGATCGCCTTGCCGATCTTGAAGTCCGTGATGGGGCCCTTGTGAACGACCGGCTCACCCTTCTTGCCCATGCGGATGTAGACTGGGCGGTCCTGCTGCATGGCCGCGCGCAAGGCGCCGCGCACCTCGAAGGCATCGCCCGGGCAGATCACGACCATGTTCGGGATCGAGCGCAGGAACGAGATGTCCTCGCAGGCGTGGTGGGTCGGGCCGAGGCCGGAATAGGCGAGGCCGGCGCCGACCGCGACGATGGTCACGGGGACCTCGTGATAGCAGACGTC
This sequence comes from Bradyrhizobium sp. SZCCHNRI3043, assembly GCF_032377735.1. Lineage (NCBI taxonomy): Bacteria > Pseudomonadati > Pseudomonadota > Alphaproteobacteria > Hyphomicrobiales > Nitrobacteraceae > Bradyrhizobium > Bradyrhizobium sp. SZCCHNRI3043. The sequence goes on along the minus strand of NZ_JAUHID010000023.1, from coordinate 31,174 downwards.
GGTGCGGATCTGCTCCAGGCAGCGCGTCGTCACGAACGGCGTGATCGTGTAGGCGACCGGGCGCAGGCCGTTCATGGCCATGCCGGCGGCGACGCCCATCATGTTGGCCTCGGCGACGCCGCAGTTGAAGAAGCGGCTGGGGTGCTTGTCCTTGAACTTGTCGAACAGGCGGTTGCCGATGTCGCCCGAGAGCATGACGACGCGGCTGTCCTCGTTGCCGAGCTTGGTCAGTTCGTCAGCGAACGCGTTTCTCATGACAGGCCGAGCTCCTTGAACGACTTGACGACTTCCTCAGCGGTCGGGGCGCGATAGTGCCAGTTGTTGTCGTCCTCCATGAACGACACGCCCTTGCCCTTCACGGTGTGGGCGATCAGCGCCACCGGCTTGCCCGAGCCGTTCGGGATGTTCTGCATGGCTTCCGCCAGCGCGCCGATGTCATGGCCGTCGATCTCGTGGGCGTCCCAGCCGAACGCGGCCCATTTGTCGCGCAGCGGCGCCAGCATCAGGGTTTCGTTGGAGCGCGCGGTCGCCTGCCACTTGTTGTAGTCGACGACGACGCAGACATTCTCGAGCTTCTGGGCGGCGGCGAACATCGCCGCCTCCCACACCGAGCCCTCGTTGTTCTCGCCGTCGGAGAGCAGGGCGAACACGCGGTAGTTCTCGCCCTTGATGCGCCCTGCGAGCGCCATGCCGCAGCCGAGCGGCAGGCCGTGGCCGAGCGAGCCGGTGGCCGCCTCGACGCCGGGCAAAAGGTTCGCCGGCGGATGCTCGGCGAGCCGGCCGCCGTCCTGGCAGTAGGTGTCGAGCTCCTCGATCGGGAAGTAGCCCTTCATCGCCAGCGTCGCGAACAGCGCCGCGGCGGCATGACCCTTGGAGAGGATGAAGCGGTCGCGCAGCGGGTCGGTGGGATTCTTCGGGTCGATGTTCAGCACATGCCAATAGGCTGCGGTCATCGCATCGGCGCAGGACAGCGACGAGGCCAGATGCGCGGCCTGCGCCTTGTGCGACATCTCGATGATCTTGCCGCGCAGCCTTGCGGCCTGCGCCTTCAGGGCGGCGGCGTCAGGCTTGGCCGCCGGGCTCCGGACTGCAACGTTCATCGTGCTCTCCAGTCGCGCTTCTCCGGGAAGCGCAGGGATCGATCAGGGTTTATGTTCGTACTTGGTCGGCAGCTTGGCCATGACATCCTCGAAGCGTCGCGCCCAGGCGATGACGTCGTCGATGCCCTGTTCCAGCGAGTAGGTGTCGCGCCAGCCGAGCTCAGTGCGCAGCTTGAAGCTGTCGAGCGTATAGGCAGTGTCCTTGCCGGGACGCTCCGGGCCGATCTCGACGCAGTCCTCGAAGGTCTTGCCGAGGCGGGCCAGGATCATCTCGACCAGCGTGCGGATCGAGACCAGCTCGTAGCCCGAGATGTGATAGGTCTCGCCGAGCTTGCCGCTGCGACCGATCTTCACCGTCGCATCCGACACGTCGGTCATGTGGATGAAGACGCGGATCGACTTGCCGCCGCCGTCAAGCCGCAGCTTCTGCCCCGTCATCGCCGCCACGATGGTGCGCGGCACGATGCGGTAGAGCTGCTGGCCCGGGCCGTACACATTGGCCGCACGTGTGAAGACCACGGGGAACTGGTAGTTGGCGAAATAGGTGCGCAGGCTCATGTCGCCGGCCGCGCGCGACACGGCGTAGGGCGTCGACGGGTTGAAGGCTGCGTCCTCGCGCACCCAGCCCTCGGTCGAGCCGTAGACCTCGGGCGTCGTGACGTGGACGTAGCGGTCGAGGCCGTCATAGTTGCGCAGGATGTCGTGCAGCCGGACCGCGGAGACGACGTTGGTCATCATCCAGTGGTCTGGATGCAGCCAGCTCTCGCCGACCATGCTCTGGGCCGCGAAGTTCACGACGTGAGTCGGCCGCTCCGAGGCCAGCAGCGCCTTGAGCGCATCAAGATCGTGATTGAGATCGACGCGCTGGAAGCGGACCTTGCCGGGACGCTTCTGCCATTTGTACGGCAGGAAGGCGTCATGCGGCTCGTCCGAGCGGCTGGTCGCGATCACGTCGTGACCGGCCGCGGCCAGGAAGTCGACGAAGGTTGCGCCCGAGAAGGAGTTCGAGCCGAGGATCAGGTACTTTTCGTTCGCAGCCATCGTCCCTGTCCGTCAGACCTCGCGCGTCGTGATGATGTCGCCGCGCTGGGCGTACAGCCACTGCATGATCATGTGGCCGATCACCATCTGCGCGTCCTCGGCGATCTGCATGTCGTCGACCGCGAAATGGATCGGCACGTCGGCGAGCGCCTTGGCCTTGCCGCCGGAAAAGCCCAGCACGGCATAGCTGGTCATGCCGATCTTCTTGCCTTCTTCCAGCGCCCTCAGGATGTTCGGCGAGTTGCCGGAGCCGGAGAAGGTGATCAGCACGTCGCCCTTGCGCGCGAGCACCGCGAGCTGCAGCGAGAACACCTGGTCATAGCCTTCGTCATTGGCGAGGCAGGTGATCACGGATGGGTTCGACGACAGCGAGTGCACGCGCAGACCCGAGCCCGGCGTCTTCGAGAGCGCGTAGAGGAAATCGTTGGCGAGGTGGTTGGCGTTGCCGCCGCTGCCGCCATTGCCGCAGAAGAACACCTGCCGGCCGGTCTGCCAGCAGTCGCGCAGATCATAGGCGAGCTTCTCGACCGGGCTCCAGTCGAAATCCTTCAGCACGGTGCTGAAGCGGCTGGTGTAGTCGGCGAACAGGCTGCCGGGGGTCTTGAAGGCCAGGACGTTCATTTCACGACCTCCTTCTCCATCCATTTCAGATTGTACCAGCGATCGTCGTTCTTGAGCTGGCCCTGCGAGTACATGCCGATGATTTCCTTGATCGCGTCCTCCACCGTCTTCTTCGGGCGGAAGCCGGTCGCGAGCAGGCGATCGGAGTTGACGCGATAGCTGCGCGGGTCGTTCGAGGGCGTCACGATGACCTCAGCCGGCACGTGCTTGGTGACCAGATTGGCGATGTCGAGGATCGAGATGTTCTCGAAGCCCGCATTATAGATCCCGGTGTGCTCAGGATGATCGAGCAGGAAGAGATAAAGGTCGGTGATGTCGTCGATGTGGATGTTCGGCCGGGTCTGGTCGCCGCCGAACACGGTGATGCGGCCGTTCATCAGCGCCTGCATCGTCAGCATGTTGACGGAGACGTCGAGCCGCTGGCGCGGAGAGTAGCCGCACACGGTCGCGGGACGGACGATCTGCACCACCATGTCGTCCTTGTAGGACAGCACGATGCGCTCGCCGCACATCTTGGTCTTGTTGTACTCGGAGATCGGCAGCAGCTCGAGGTCCTCGGTGACCTGCTCCTCTTCCTTCACGCCGTAGACGCTGCCGGAGGACGCGTAGATGAAGCGCTTGATGCCGTGGCGATAGGCGCGGTCGGCGAGCTGCATCGTGGCGAGGCAGGAGATCTCCCAGGTCAGCTTGGGGTCGAGATCGCCGCAGGGGTCGTTGGCAACGCTGGAGAGATGGATGATGGCGTCGACCCCGGTCAGGTCGATCGCGTCGGGATTGCGGACGTCGCCCTGGACGACAGTGAGATCCGGATGCGGCTCGAGGAAATTGCCGAACCACATGATGTCGAACGCGACCACCTTGTGGCCGGCCTTCAAGAGCTTCGGCACGAGCACGCTGCCCTTGTAGCCGCACGCTCCGGTCACGAATATCTTCATCTGAGCAATCCCCGTGGCTCGCCTGTCGTGTCGCCGGCTGGCGCGTCGCGCGCACCTTTATACAAATTGGCTAGGGAAGGCGACCAGCCCGGCGGCGCAAGCCGCCCGTCAGACGTCCCCGCCACGGCGCGGTTCGTGATTAAACTCCAAATGGGCCCGGCGCAAGCTTTCCGGGGTACCGATATCCCGATGATAACCGCTGGTTTCCACGCACAAAATGCGTCCGAGATAGTTGGGGATGATTTCGGTGGAGAGATCGACGATCGGCTTTCCCAACGCGGCGATGTCGGTGATGACGGCAGGATCGAACACGTAGACCGCGCCATTGGCGAGGTTCCCAGGCGGATTCTTGACCTTCTCGTGGAAGGCGATCACCCTGTGCTGATCGTCCAGCTCGAGAATCCCACACGAGCTCGGATCATCGGTGCGGAACGCGAGCATCGTCATGATGCAGCCATCAGGGCGGTTGCGATGGGCGGAGAGCAGCCCCGCGACGTCGAAATCCGTCAGATTGTCGGCGTGAGCCACGAGGAAGGGCTGGTCGCCGAACCAGGCGCGGTTGGCAAGCACGGTGCCGCCCGTCCCGAGCAGTTCATCTTCGTGAACGAGATCGATGCGGTCCCGCCAGCGCGATTGCGCCACGTGCACGCGCACCTGTTCGGCGAGCCAGTGTGTGTTGAGCAGCGCGCGCTCGATGCCGCCTTCGAACACGAGATCGAGCCAGTAGTCCAGCAATGGCCGGTCGTGCACACGCACCAGGCATTTCGGCGTCGTATTGGTCAGCGGGCGCAGCCGGCTTCCGATCCCCGCCGCGAGCAGGAGGGCACGCATGACGATATCCTACTCCTGGCTGAACCCGGTCTCGTCGATTTCCCGCACCAGCTCCGCCGTCGTCAACGGCAGGTTGCCGACGCGGGAGACCTGGAGGGCGGCCGCCAGCGATCCGAGATAGGAGGCCCGCCAGATATCGGCGCCCGCGCGCAGGCCCATCGAGCAGGCCATGAAGAAGCTATCGCCGGCGCCGGACACGTCCTTCGGTGACGGATTGAACGCCGGCAGCCGGTCCGAGGTGAAGGTGCCATCCGCCAAGGTGTTGATCAGCGCGCCTTCGGCGCCGAGCGTGATCACCAGATTCTTGGTGCGGGCCCGCTCGACCAGCCGCTCGCTGATCACGGCGAGGCCCGAGATGAAGTCGTTCAGCGCGACGCGCGCCTCGCGCTCGGTCGGCGTCAGCAGGGTCATGCCCTTGAAGCGGGAGACGTCGCCGGTCTGCGAGGACACCTGGCTGTCGGCCGCCATCATCACGCCCTGTGCGCGGGCGCGATCCGCGATCGCGTCGACCAGATCCTGCGGCAGGCAGCCATAGTTGAAGCAGGAGAACAGCAGCAGATCGCAGGTCTTCAAGGCACGCTCGACCGATGTCAGCATTTGCCGCTGCAGGTCGGCGTCCGAGGCGTGCTGGCGCAGATGGTTGACCCGCAGCAACGTCTTGTTGAGCGCGCGAAAACGCTGTTTGCGCGTGGTCGGCCGGCTCTGGTCGGTGAAGGCGTTGAAGTTGACGCCATGCTGTTCCAGCGTGTTGCGCGCGAATCGCGCCGCCTCGTCGTCGCCGACGAGCGTGAAGAACTTCACGTCCGCGCCGAGGCCATGGGCATGCGCCGCAACCGCGCCGGCACCGCCGACGAAGGTGCGGGTCATCAGCGGCGTCACCACGATGGTCGGATCCTCCTGGGACATGCCGACCGCATCGCAGGTGACATATTCGTCGACGATCAGGTCGCCGATGACGGCGACCCGCATGCCGGAGAGCTTGCGGAGCAGATCCTTCAGATTCGTGATCTCGAAGCCGTGGCGCTTGGGAAATTCCTGCGGTTTGCGAACCGTGGAGATGTCGATGTTGGCGTCGCGTTCCAGCAGCGACAGCGACGCAAAGCGCAACTCACCGGACGAGAAGATCAGCCGCCCGCCATAGACGTCCACGGCCTCCTGCTCGGGATTGGCGCGATCCTCGAACTCCTTGCCCTTGACGACGACGGTCGGCTTCAGATGCGCGATGAAGTCGGACGCCGACGTATCCAAGCGCACGGCATGGTGCACAAAGGCGATGGAACGCACATTTTCGAGGCGCATGTCCTGCGCCAGGGTCACGCCGGGCGTCGAATCGGGATTGACGCCCACGACCAGCACGTCGGCCTGCTCGGCGGCGAACTTCAAGAGCCGTAGATGTCCGGGGTGCACGACGTTGAAGTTGCCGGACACGAACGCAATCGTCTCCCCGGAGTCACAAGAGGCGCGAACAGTCTGGCAGGCCAGATCCATCTCACTCATATCGATCACCTGATCCAAGGAATTCACCTCCGGCTCGATCGGGCTGAGGTAGGACATCCGGCCAGCGTGTCATTCGCCGGCCGAAGAACTCCGATGCAAAGCGTCGCTGTCGCCCGGCACATCTGCACCGCGAATCCCGTTCCGATCTGCATCTTTCATGCCCGACATTGATTTCGTTGCGAAAAAAACAAGCGCGACCCCGAGATCGGAGCGATGGAGGGGCCGGCGGCCGATCATTTCCAATGGTCTCTTTATCAGGTGTGCGCAGCAGCACAAACAGTCCTGTTAGCTTGCGGTTGTGTGGTCGCGTCGGAATGCGGCTTCCGGAGAGCTCATCGTCCTTCACGGCAATGCTCGGCGCTGTGCAGACGAATCAGGCGAAGGATGGATCCAAGAATGCTCCGGCGAGAGACGGACTGCGTTGCGCTGGTCGGCGGGCCACGCGGAAAAGCCTCGGGGACGCCAGTCTCTCGCAGGACGTCTCAGTGATAGAGGTCGAACTGTTCACCTTGTCCTTTTTCAAGATCGGCCGTCAACGCGCTGCGGTCGATCAGCGGAAACAGCTTGCTGAACTCGGGGCGGTCCAGCAGTGCGAGGTAGGTCTTGAGCATGCCCCGTTCCGAAGGATGCGCGGGATCGAAGAAGTTGCCGGCATCGCGCGATATCTCGGTGCGGCTCATGTCGAAGAACTGAATGCCTAGCTGCGCAAATCTTTCGACGGTCTGTGGACTCCTGATCTCGCGCCAGAGTCCGGAATAGGGCCAATAGGCCTCATCGGTGTCGAGAAAGGCGGCAGCGCTCTCCAGGAGCGGATACTGGACTGCAATCACCGAGAACCCGCGCTCGCGGGACAGCCGAGACAGCCGCTCGATCTCGCCAAATTCGCGTTCGCTGAGATGGGGCGCGCCCGGAAACGAGGAGGTGACGTATTGAGCGCCGCGCGCCAAGGTTTCGGCTGCTGCATTCCGGTAGGGTGGCGCGACCATGACGGAACCATCCTTGCGGAACCCGAACTTGCCACGGATCGCCTCTGTTCCTATCAGCCTGTTGTTGTCAACAGGCTCGAGCTGCGGCGTCATCATGGCCGAACGGATTGCATCGAGGTCGCCGTGGGCCCGCGTGACGAAGTCTGCGACGTCGTGCAGCTTCCGCCGATGCGAATCGATGCCCTGGGCGAAGTCCATCGTGCGTTCTTTCCGCCAGACGTCAGCGAGGAAATCGCCAAACAGGAAGTAGTCCAGCGCTACGACGACTACGCGCGGCTTCGCCACCGTGGTTGCGCGATCGACAAAGTCCACAACGTGCGTGAGAGGCCAAGCCGTCAGGCACGCATTGTAGGTCACATAGGGGCGGAACATCTGCTCGCGCGCCTGACCGCACCGCGAACTTCCTACCAGCAGAACCTCAGGACGGACCTGTTTGATTCGTTCGAGCTTGTAGGGTGCATAGTCCTTGAAGGTGCCGAGCCAGACCAGCCGTTCTGTGCGCGATTGCTGGGCTGCAATCATGGAGAGCGGAACGGTCGCGCCCAATCGCCAGCCGGCCCATTCGAAAACAGCCAGCAGCGGCAGGAAAACGACAGCAAACAGCGCCACTACGATCGCAAGATACCGCGCCAAAGTTCGAGCCCGCCTTGATGATTGTGCTTCGGGAGTTAGCGAGTTTGGCTCGCAATCCGCGTCGTGCTGGGAGTTGATTGCGCTAGAATCAGGCTAATAGCTTGGCGTGGTTGCCGCAAGCGGATGATGCGCCAGCGCCACGCCGCCTGCCTGGACAGCTTCGACGAGAACATATTCGGATTCCTCAGCAGGATCGGCGCGATCGACGGCCCTTCTGCGTTCACTAAGCCAGAATGTCGGTGGCGAGGGCTCGAGGCCCGTCGCTTGCCACGCCCGGCTCGTTCAGAATTGGAAGTAGAGGAACTGCGAGGTGTCTCCGGCAATGATGTTCATCAGAACTGCCGCCACGAGCGCGATGGAAGTTCCGATTGCCCACGGCAAGGACGGTCGCCACTTCAGGTTCAGAATGCTCCAGGGACGAGGGTTGTGGTAGGTTTCCAGCCCGACCTTCCAACGCTCGAACATTGTGTTCACGTTGGGCAGGGTGAAACAGGCGACATAGCCTGCCAGGATCGCGATCATGACGCGCGGATCGACGAGGTTCGTTGCCGTGATCTTCTCCGGGTTGGACAGGGCGAGCATCCCCTTGATCAGCCTGACCGCGGCATTCGGATTGTCGGCCCGGAAGAAAACCCATGCCAGAACCACGACGAACTGTGTCAACAATAGAGCCGCCACCGCATACCAGGCGGTCGCCGACAGGCGGGTGAGGGCCGGTCGCTGCGCGACGAATTTGCTCCAGCGATGATTGACGATCAGAAACAGCCCGTGCAGGGCGCCCCAGATGATAAAGGTGAAGCCGGCGCCGTGCCAGAGACCGCCGAGCAGCATGGTGGCGAAGAGGTTGGCGTTTCTCCGGTGCTCGCCGTAGCGGTTGCCGCCAAGCGGGATGTAGAGATAGTCGCGCAGGAAGCGCGACAGCGAGATATGCCAACGGCGCCAGAATTCGACGATGCTCAGCGACTTGTAGGGGGAATCGAAGTTGAAGGGCAGCCGGATCCCGAACATGATCGAGATGCCGATCGCCATGTCCGAGTAGCCTGAGAAATCGAAGTAGATCTGCAGCGAGTAGGCGAGCGCGCCGCCCCAGGCGTCGATCAGGTGAAGGTGGCTCGAATTGGCGGCCTGGAACACGGGATTCGCGATCAGGCCGAACCCATCCGCGATGAACGACTTCTTGAATAGCCCAATGGTCAGAATCGTGAGGCCGACCGCGACTTTTTCGAGCGAAATCCTTCGGCTCTCCTCCGAGCCGAATTGCGGCATCATCTCGCGGTGATGGAGGATCGGGCCGGCGACCAGATGCGGGAAATACGTGACGAACAGGCCGTATTTCACGAAGCTTCGCTCATCGGAATACCCCCCGTAGACGTCGGCGAGGTAGGCGATCTGGGTGAAGGTAAAAAACGAAATGCCGAGCGGGAGAACGATCGCGAGCGAGGGGTGTTTCGACGCGGTGATCGCATTGAGGATCTGGATGCCGAAATTCGTGTATTTGTAGAACGCGAGCGCAGCCAGGTTGAGCGTGATGGCAGCTGAAAACAGGCCAGTGCGGAGCTTTCCGGTCTGTCCGGCAATCAGCAGACCCATCGTATAATTGAAGACGATGGAGACCAGGATGATCGGGACGAAGTGAATGTCCCAATAGCTGTAGAAGGTGAGCGACGCCGCGGTGAGCCAGCTGAGGCGCACGACGGGGGCGGCGAAAAAGCGAGCCAGCAGAAAATAGCCGACCAGGGTCACCGGCAGGAACAGGAACAGAAACTCAAACTGCGTGAAAAGCATAACAAGTTTCTTGATGTTGCTGCATATTGCGTTGCTTTATCAATGATTGAGGGCGCTGCCAAGTTGGGTGCACCTCTCCCGCTGCGAATTTCGGGGGATGCCGCCTCCTGACGGCAGCGACGTGCGGCCGGCCTCTCGAAAAGGGCGGGCCCTTTTCGATCAATGATTCTTCTGCTATGGCAGCTCGAAAATCTGACCAACGACGCCAATCCGACGACGCCATGATGGGGTTTCGCGCAATCACTCTCGCCGATGATCGCAGCGGCGAGGAAACCCTCTATGGGCCATGCAGATGACATCCCGATAGGTCTGCGCTCTCGCGCGCAAAGCAAACTGGGGAGGAGCGGGAAACCCTCTGTTCCACCGGCTGACGTCGTGTCTAGACTCTCGTTGTCGAAGCCGAAAGCAGCTGCCACGACACCCACCGAGACAACCTATCGAGCGGGAATTGCGTCATGTCGACAGTCGGCCGGTCTGCACCGGAAAAGTCAGCTGAACCGGGTGGATTCGGGCGCTATCTCATCGCAGTCGGAATTGTGGGCCTGGCGGCCGCGTTCGCGTTTTCGCTCGGTTTGTCGCTGTTCTCGTCCGACGTGTGGACGTTGCGCGATGGAGTGCTGCAGATTCCGCGCCAAGGCGACACCAACTGGTATCGTGATTTCGGAGGCCGCAGCATTCCGCAGATCCAGGACCAGGATATCTTCTACAGCAACCTCGGAGGATCGGTCGAAGCCGCCAAGCGGGCTGACATTGTCTTTCTTGGTCCGTCCTTCGTCAGCTATGCCGTGGACCGGCAGACGCTCGCGCAATCGCCGGTGCTCGGTCGATTGGGGATCTACAACATGGCCTTCGTGGGCATTCGCGGCGGTGAGTTCTCGCGGCTCGTGATCCAACGTTGGAAAATCCGTCCGCGTCTGTGGATCATCAATGCCGACGATCAGTTCGTGCACTTTTTCAGCAACGATCTCAACGTCACTCTTGGTCCGCAGAAACAGCCCATTGCCGCCGTCCAGCGCAATCGAATGCGGGGGTACCTGACGGTGATCGGCCGCAATTTGCACTGGCGTATCGAGGACTTGGTTGCGGCGTATCAGAATGGCTATTTCTCGCCCACCGGCCTCTATCGCAACATCACTGATGGTGACATGGCGCTGGATGCCAATCCGGGCTACGTCGCCTTGGGCAACAAGCCGATGCTGTCGGCCCGCAATCCTGACTGCCATACGACCCCCGCGATTGTCGACTATGCGAAGAGATTTCTCAATGAGGTGGGCGGACAGGTCGTGCTCACATTGGTCCCGCATAGCCAGTCTTGCGTCCAGCAGGCCGCGGAACTGGCGAAAGAATTGAACATCGAGCTGATCGCGCCGCCATTCGATGGCCTGACGACGATTGACGGCGGCGGCCATTTGGATCGGCAGGGCGCTCAGGTCTTTACGAGCCATCTTGCTCGCGAGATCGTCAAGACGGCGGCCTTCAAACGGGCATTTCCCGACGGCAAATGATTGTGCGGGATTTCAGCAAAAGGCGACGCCGGCGCCATGCCGGTTCGTCCGAGACGTCGACGTCTCCCTGCCATCAGGGGCGATGTGACCAGGTGCGGTTGGATGCCGGAATTTCTGAATTCTCCTCCCTCTTAGGTTTGCTCGCGTTCATCCCCATGTTCGGCTTGGAAAATTCCCGACACCTCTGTTATAGGTGCGATCCAAACGGTTCAATCCCTGGTTGGCATTTGCGGGGCGATGTCTCCTTGGGGGAATCTCGCATCCGACCCGGCGAGCGTGCTGTCCTCATCCCGAGAAGTGATCCCGGGCGCGCAGCGCAGGCGACTTGAACGGCCGGTCGTCCAAGCTCTGCCTTGATCCGAACGCGCGGAATCGGGGATTTCAAGGTTGTGTGGAACTTGGTCGTATGAAACTGCAAAAGCGAAGGCCGATGCGCGGCGGGCGCCGACGGTTTGTCTACCAGGTCTTTGTCATAGTCGGGGCGACCCTCAATCTGCTGCCGCGACGCGTGGTGTTCCTTGGTCTGGTGATCGCCTTCGCCGCGAGACTTCCGCTCAGGCGGCGCCTGGCTCAGGCGTATTTTCCCTATGTGACGTCATATCTTGCAACTCGGCCGGAGTTTCGTTTTTCGACGGCTCTCAGCCGCCATTTCCCCGCTGCCTCGCTTCGAGCCCTGAGCAGCATCGGTGCCTATCGCGAGGCCGCCGGCATGGTCGGCCGCGATGCCTTGGCGTCCGATGACGCGGAGACCAGATACGCGCTGGTTCGATCCTTGTTCGAGCTGGGCGAGTTTTCGGAGGCGCGCGACGCCGCGGCAGGAGCGAAGCCCGAACAGCTCGAGGCGATGGTCGATCTCGCCTTCTACAAGGCCATGGTCGACCTCATCGAAGGGGATGAAGCGGCGGCGCTCGATGCGATGTTCTGGGCGTGTCGGAGCAGCCTGCATTTTTTCCGTCCCCACCAGAACATCGCGGCTCGGAATTCACCGCGTTACTTCCCGAACAGCCTCGATTTCCTCTGCGGGGCTCGCGGCCGGCTGTTCGACCTGTGCAACTTCACGGGCCAGCGCGTGATGCATGTCGGTCGCGGCGAGATTGCAATTCGCTTGTACGAGCGGGCTTTGAACGTGCAGCAGGAACTCCGGGCATCGCCGCCACCGCTTTCTGATGAGTTGAGGCGGCTGCTCGACCGGCTCGGCGTGACCCTGGATGCGCTGCGGCTCGTTCCTGAGGAATGGGCGACGCAGATCGGCCATCTGGGCATGCTCGACATCCTGTTTCGCATGCGAGAGCTGGGCTGGTGGTCAGGCGAAGCCGTGATCGTCGTCCGCCCCGACAGCATCGCCAATGCGGTCTTCTTCAAGCTGTTTGAAAGTTTCGGCAAGGTCGTGGTGATCGGTGAAACCGTATCGGAGCGACTGGGTGAAGAACTGCTGTCCTTGCAGCGCTGGTACGGGTTGAATTTCAACGCGTTCAGGCTGCCGGACGGGCGGGTCGTACCTTGGCAGGACGCCGGTGCGATCGCCATCGAACAATGGGAGCGCGAGGGAAGAGGGCATCCGCTGCGTGACGCCTACGATCGGAGTGCGGCCGCCGCAGCGGCTGGCTTCGACGCGTTCCGTTCCAGCCACGGCATGAAGCCCGACGACTGGTATGTGTGCCTGCACACGCGGGACGCTGCGCACTATTTCGAGTTCATGGGCACAGGGCAGACCCATCGCAATGCGCCGATCGAGACGTCTTTGGACGCCATTCGTCTGATCACCACCCATGGCGGATGGGTCATCAAGCTCGGTGGTCCGAACTCGCCGAGGCTTCCGCCGATGGCTCGCACGATCGATTACGCGCTGAGCGAATTCAGATCGGAGCTGATGGACATCCACCTGATTCGCCATGCCCACGCATTCATTGGGACGACGTCCGGGTTGACGAATGTCGCTGTCAGTTTCGGAATTCCTTGTGCGATCGTGAATGCGATCACGACCGACGCCCAGCTGTGGAACAGCAACGTCCGTTTTGCCCTCAAGCCCGTCAGGCTAGCAGACGGCACCGTGCTGACGCAGCATCAACTGACGACGTCGCCCTGGCGCTGGCGCGTGTTCGATGCGGCCGTGCTGGGCCGGAGCGGTGCGCATCCGGAGACCAACTCGGCGGACGACATCCGCCACACGGCCGATGAGGTCCTGGCCATCGCCGACGGTCGGTTGGCTGAATTCGAAGGCGATCACGATGGCGCAGGACTGTTGTCGCGCTGGAGGCGTACGCTGGGGCTGCCCTATTACTACGGCACCAGCCGTCCGAGCCTCGGTTTCCTGGCCAATCATGAGACGGAGTTGCTGCGCGACGCCGTCGAGGGCCACTGAGCCATGCAGATGGGGGACGGGGTGGCGGAGATGGCACCATGTGCGGCATAGCCGGCCTGCTTCGCCCCGGCGGAGCCGACGAGGCCCAACTGACCGGAATCATTGATCGCATGACGACGGCGCTGGCGCATCGGGGGCCAGATGCGTCCGGCAGTTGGATCAGCGCTGCGAGGGGCCTCGCCTTCGGACATCGCCGTCTGGCGATCCTCGATCTCTCCGAGGCCGGGGCGCAGCCGATGCACAGTGCCTGCGGGCGCTACACCGTCACCTTCAACGGCGAGATCTACAACCATCTCGATGTCCGTGCCGAGCTGGAGGCCGGTGGCGACGCGCGGAATTGGCGCGGTCATTCCGATACCGAAACGCTGCTCGCCGCGATCAGCCGATGGGGCGTTCGACCGACGCTTCAGCGCCTGATCGGCATGTTCGTCTTCGGGCTGTGGGACGCCGAGACTCGGCAATTGATCCTGGCACGCGACCGCTTCGGCGAAAAGCCGCTGTTCTACGGCTGGAGCAACTCTGATCTGGTGTTCGGCTCCGAGCTCAAGGCGCTGGCGGCGCATCCCTCCTGGGCGCCGTCGCTCGACCGAGCGGCGCTCACGGCGTTCATGCGCTATTCCTACGTGCCGGCGCCCGCCACGATCTGGACCGGCATACGCAAGCTGCCCCCGGCGTCGTTCGTGAGCTTCCCCGCGGATGCGGCTCCTGGCGGCTGGCCGCTGCCGCAACCCTATTGGTCGCTGCGCGATCGTGTCGCCGCCGCTCAGGACGATCGCATTGCCGACGAGGGCGAGGCGGTCGAACGGCTGGAGCAGCTGCTGTCGGTGGCCGTGAAGCGACAGTGCTTGTCGGACGTGCCGCTCGGCGCGTTCCTGTCCGGCGGCGTCGATTCGTCGACGATTGTCGCCCTGATGCAGGCGCAGGCGGGCCAGCCTGTGCGCACCTTCAGCATCGGCTTCGCCGAAGGCGGCTACAACGAGGCCGAGGACGCGCGCAACGTCGCGCAGCATCTCGGCACCGATCACACCGAGCTCTATGTCGATGCGCGGACCGCGATGGACGTGGTGCCCAAGCTGCCGCGGATCTATGACGAGCCGTTCGCCGACTCCTCGCAGATCCCGACGCATCTGGTCGCGCAGCTCGCGCGCCGGCATGTGACTGTCGCATTGTCAGGTGACGCGGGCGACGAGCTGTTCGGCGGCTACAACAGGCATGTCTGGGGCGGCGCGCTGCAGGCGCGCCTTGGTCGCGTGCCGATGCCGCTGCGGCGTGCGATTGGTGCCGTTCTCGGTGCGATCGCCCCAGAGCCGGCCGATACGGTTCTCAGGGCGCTGCAGCCGGTGTTGCCGGCCCGATTGAAGGTTCGGCATGCCGGCGATCAGGCGGCCAAGCTCGGCCGCGTCATTGCCGCCGACGGCTTTGATGGTCTCTACCGGGCGCTGTGCTCGATCGATCAGGATCCGGCCGGGACGGTGGTGGGCGGCATGGAGCAGGAAAGTTGGGCAGGGAACGAGATGCGGCAGCTTGCGGCACAGCTCGACCCGCTCGACCGCATGACCCTGGCAGACTCCCTCAGCTATCTCAGCGACGACATCCTGCAGAAGGTGGATCGCGCGGCGATGGCGGTGGCGTTGGAGACGCGCGTGCCGTTCCTCGACAAGGACGTCGTCGAGTTTTCAGCCAAGGTTCCTTCCGGCATGAAGGTGCGGGACGGTCGCGGCAAATGGTTGGTACGACAGGTGCTGTATCGCCACGTGCCGGCTGAGATGATCGATCGGCCGAAGACGGGCTTCAGCATTCCCCTCGACGCGTGGCTGCGTGGGCCGTTGAAATCATGGGCCTCGGACCTGCTGTCGCCGGAGCGGCTGAGGCGGCAGGGTCTGTTCGATCCGGTGCGAGTGACGCGCATGTTCGACGAGCATCTCAGCCGCCGCCACAATCATTCCTACTGGCTTTGGAACGTGCTGATGGCGCAGGCTTGGCACGACGAATGGGCGCGCGCCGCCTAGAGCATGATCCGGAAAAGTGGAAACCGGTTTTCCGAAAAGATCATGCTCAAACAAAGAGATGAGATCATGATGCGATTCCGTGGAATCGCATCATGATCCAGGTCAGTCTTCGACCGTCGCGGGAACGGCGAGGCGGCCTGCGCCCTTTTCTGCGCTGAGAATCCACACGAGGCCGCCCATGCCGCCGACGATGAAGTAGACCGCGCCGAACAGGATCGAGACCACGGTGCCGTCGGCCGGCGCAAGCCCGGCATAGCCGAATGCGACCATCATCGTCGCCTCGCGGACGCCCCAACCAGCGATCGAGATCGGCAGCATCGTGATCAGCATGATCGGCGGGGTCAGCAGGAACAGTTGTTCGAATGCGGCTGGCGCCGCGATGGAGCGCACCGCGCACCAGGCGATGACGACGGCGAGCACGTGAATCGACAGCGACAACACGGCGATCTTCGCAGCCGTGCTCCGGCCGAAGATTACCCTGTTCGCGATCACCGAGCAGGCATAGACGTGGCGCGTCGGCCACCACGCCTTCATCCACGCCGCCGGCAGATGGCCGATGGTGAGGAAGCCGACGCCGGCCGCCAGTGCGGCGGCGTCGACCAGCACCAGGGCCAGGCGCCCGTGCTGGTCGGCGATCATGCCATAGCTCCACGGCAGGCTCGCGACGATGATCAGCGCCAGCGCGATGAAGCCGACGGCGCGGTCGGTCAGGATCGAGTAGCTGGCTGCGCGCCAGCCGGCGCCGGTGCGCCCGATCAGCCACAGCCGCACGGCGTCGCCGCCGATCGAAGACGGCAGGGTCTGATTGAAGAAGGCGCCGATCATGTTGTAGCGGAACGCCTGCATGTCCGTCAGCGGCGCGCCGCACAGCGCGGAGATCTCGCGCCACCGCAGGGCGCCGATGAAGATCTGCACCAGCGTGATGGCCACCGCCAGCCCGATCCAGCCGATGTTGATCTGACTGAGCCGCTCGCGGATCGCCGCAAAGTTGATCCCGCGCAGAGCGAGATACAGCAGAGCCAGCGACACCACGATCCGGAGGAGAAGAATCAAAAACGCACGCATGCCAGGCTGGCTTCGCTCTTGGTTGAAACGGTCCAAGCCGAGTGCGATACGCGCAACGCCCGTCCTGGCAGGGCCGGACCCCGGGTAAGGGGAGCCGTAGCCGCCCCTTGCGGTCCTGATGCCCCGGTGGCTAAACAGTCGCAGGGGTGGCGTCAATGGCCTCCGAAACGACCGGAATATCAATTTATGTCTCATGGCCGGAAGATTGCGGTGATAGGCCTTGGCTATGTCGGCCTGCCGGTCGCGGCTGCGTTCGCGCGGACAGGCTGCCCGGCGATCGGGTTCGATATCGATGCGGCCCGCGTCGCAGAGCTGAAGGACGCCAGGGATCGGACCTGCGAGGTCGATGCGGGCGATCTGCGGCGGCCGGGCCTGCGCTTCACCAGCGAGCCGGCCGATATCGAGACTGCCGATTTCTTCATCGTCACGGTTCCGACCCCGATCGACAGCGCACGTCGGCCCGATCTGGGCGCCATGCTGGCCGCGACGCGCGCCGTTGGCGCCGTTCTGAAGCACGGCGACATCGTCGTCTATGAGTCGACCGTCTACCCGGGCGCCGTCGAGGAAGACTGCGTCCCGTTGCTGGAGAGCTGCTCGGGCCTGAAGGCGGGGGCCGATTTCAACGTCGGCTATTCGCCGGAGCGCATCAATCCCGGTGACAAGACGCATCGCTTCGAGACCATCACCAAGGTCGTCTCGGCACAGAACCCGCAGACGCTCGAGATCGTGGCGGCCGTCTATGGCTCGGTCGTCACGGCCGGCATTCATCGTGCGCCCTCGATCAAGGTCGCCGAGGCGGCGAAGGTGATCGAGAA
This sequence comes from Bradyrhizobium sp. SZCCHNRI3043, assembly GCF_032377735.1. Classification (NCBI taxonomy): domain Bacteria; kingdom Pseudomonadati; phylum Pseudomonadota; class Alphaproteobacteria; order Hyphomicrobiales; family Nitrobacteraceae; genus Bradyrhizobium; species Bradyrhizobium sp. SZCCHNRI3043. Next base: position 13,989 of record NZ_JAUHID010000023.1, on the reverse strand, counting down.
CACCCAGCGCGATCTCAATATCGCCTTCATGAACGAGCTGTCGCTGATCTTCCAGGCGCTTGAGATCGATACCGGCGACGTGCTCGCAGCCGCCGCCACCAAGTGGAACTTCCTGCCCTTCACGCCCGGCCTCGTCGGCGGTCACTGCATCGGCGTCGATCCCTATTACCTCACCTATCGCGCCGAGAAGGCGGGCTACCATCCTGAGGTCATCCTGGCGGGCCGCCGCATCAACGACGAGATGGGCCGGCGCATTGCGCGCGAATGCATTCGCGGATTGCTGCGGCGGAAGGGCCGGGGGGGCGTCGTCACCATTCTCGGCATGACGTTCAAGGAGAATGTGCCGGACATCCGCAATTCGCGGGTGATCGACATCATCAGCGAACTGCAGTCGTTCGGCGTCGAGGTGCAGATCGCCGATCCCCTCGCCGATGCAGCGGCGGTGCACGAGGAGTATGGCATCGGCCTGACGGCGATCGAGGCGCTGCGCCCAGCCGACGCGGTGGTGTTGGCCGTGTCGCACGATCAGTATCTCGCCGGAGGCTGGGCTCTTGTGCAGGGCCTGCTGCGCGAGGAGAGCGGCCTCGTGCTCGACGTCAAGATGAAGCTCGACCGCGCGAGCAAACCCGCCGCCATCGAACTGTGGCGACCCTGACGGAGCGACCATGGCAGATCATCCCATCCTCGTGACCGGCGCCGCCGGCTTCATCGGATTTCACCTGACGCAGCGGCTGCTCGCCGAGGGACGGCAGGTGGTCGGCATCGACAACATCAACGCCTATTACGATCCGAAGCTGAAGGAGGCGCGGCTCGACCTTCTGAAGGCGGCGCCCGGCTTCACCTTTCACAAGCTCGACCTCGTCGACCGTGCCGGCATCAAGGCGCTGTTTGCCCAGCATCGCTTTCCCGCCGTGGTGCATCTCGCGGCCCAGGCCGGCGTGCGCTACTCGCTGGAAAATCCGCACGCCTATGTCGATGCCAATCTCGAGGGCTTCATCAACGTCCTCGAGGGTTGCCGCCATCATGACTGCGAGCATCTGCTGTTCGCATCGTCCTCATCGGTCTATGGCGCCAACACCAAGCTGCCGTTCTCGGTCAAGGACAATGTCGATCATCCGATCAGCCTCTATGCGGCAAGCAAGAAGGCGAACGAGCTGATGGCGCATTCCTACAGTCATCTCTACCGCCTGCCGGCCACCGGGCTGCGCTTCTTCACCGTCTACGGCCCCTGGGGCCGTCCCGACATGGCGATGTTCCTCTTTGCCAAGGCCATCCTCGCCGGGCAGCCGGTCAAGCTGTTCAATCAAGGCCGGATGCGGCGTGATTTTACCTATGTCGACGACATCGTGCAGGCCATCGTCCGCCTGATCGGCCGCCCGCCCCAGGGAAACCCGGATTGGGATGGAAACAGGCCCGATCCGTCGAGCAGCCGGGCGCCATGGCGGATTTACAATATCGGCAACAATCATCCCGAACAGCTGATGGACGTGATAGTACTACTAGAGAAGGAGTTCGGGCGGCCGGCCATCAGGGAGATGCTGCCGATGCAGCCCGGCGACGTCGAAGCGACCTATGCTGATGTCAGCGACCTCGAACGCGACATCGGCTTCCGGCCGGCGACCTCGATCGCCGACGGCATCGGACGTTTTGCGAAATGGTACCGCGACTATCACCGAATTTAACGGGTTGATTCATGACCGGACGCATCATTCCTCTCATCATGTGCGGCGGCGCTGGGACCCGGCTGTGGCCGGCATCACGGGAGGTTCGCCCAAAGCAGTTCCTGCCGCTGTTCGGCGCCCGTTCCACGTTCCAGGACACGCTGCTGCGCGTATCCGATGCCGATTTGTTCGAACGGCCGATCATCATCACCAACCTTGCCTATCGCTTCATGGTGCTGGAGCAACTGGCCGAGATCGGCATCGAGGCCGACGTCCTGCTGGAGCCGATGCGGCGTGATTCAGGCCCGGCCATCGCAGCCGGAGCCGCCTTCGCCCAGTCGCGCCATCAGGACGCTGTCGTGCTGGCACTCGCGGCCGATCACGTCGTTCGCGACACCGCGGCCTTCCTCGCGGCGTGCCGGCAGGGGCTCGCTGCCGCCGAGGCCGGCCGCATCGTCACCTTCGGCGTCAATCCAGAGCGCGCGGCCACCGAATATGGCTATATCAGCCCGGGTGCATCGGTATCCGGGGAAGTGCGGGCCGTCGCAAAATTCGTCGAGAAGCCGGATCAGCCGACCGCCGAGCGCTACATCCGCGAGGGCTATCTCTGGAACAGCGGCAACTTCATGTTCCGCGCGTCGGTCCTGCTCGATGAATACCGCAAGTTCGATGCGGGCAGCGTGCAGACGGTGATCGACGCTGTCTCCAAGGCCGGCCGCGACCTCGGTTTCATCATCCTGGATTCCGATGCCTTCGCGGCGGCCAAGCCGATCTCGATCGACTATGCCGTGATGGAAAAGACCGAACGTGCCGCCGTGGTGGCGGTGTCGTGCGGCTGGTCTGACGTCGGCTCCTGGCATGCGGTCTGGGAACTGTCCGACAAGGACGGGCAGGGCAATGCCGCGCGCGGCACCGCCGTGTTCGAGGATTCCCGCAACTGCAACGTGGTCACCGACAAGGCGCTGGTCGCGCTCGAAGGCGTCGACGATCTGGTCGTGGTGGCGGCGCAGGATGCCGTGCTGGTGTCGCGCCAGCGCGATGCCAACGGCTTGAAGCGGCTGGTCGCCAAGCTCAAGACCGTGGCGCCCGAAGTGACCGAGGCGCACATCAAGGTGCACCGGCCCTGGGGCAGCTATCAGTCGGTCGACAATGGCGAGCGTCATCAGGTCAAGCGCATCATCGTCAAGCCTGGCCAGCGCCTGTCGCTGCAGAAGCACTATCACCGGTCCGAGCACTGGATCGTGGTGCGCGGCGCGGCGCGGGTCACCGTGAACGAGACCGTCAAGACCGTGCATGAGAACGAATCGATCTACATTCCGATGGGCGCGGTGCACCGGCTGGAGAACCCGGGCAAGATCCTGCTGGAGCTGATCGAGGTCCAGACCGGGTCCTATCTCGGCGAGGATGACATCATCCGCATCGAGGACGATTACCGCCGCGAGTAGGGCGGGTCTCGCCTCGAATCACGCGAGCCGTGCTAGACAGCCCCGGACGTCGTCCGCCGGAGAGCTTCGTTGCAAAGCACGATCGGATCGCGCGCGTTCCAGAATGCGCGCCTGCAGAAGAAGAATCGCAAGCAGGCCGATAGCCTGCTGCCGAAGGCCGTCGAGGCCTACCGGGCGGGCCGGCATGCCGATGCCCAGGCCATCTGCGGACAGGCTCTGGCCCTCGTGCCCGATCATTTCGACGCCTTGCACCTTCTCGGCGCCTCCGCGCTCGATAGCGGCCGGCTCGACCTCGCCGAGCAGGCCCTGACCCGCGCCGTCGCGGTGGAGCCGCGCAATGCCGAGGCCCTGGCCAATCTCGGCCTCGTGCTGTTCAGCATGAAGCGCTACGAAGAGGCGCGCGCGGTACAGGAGCGCGCCGTTGCGCTCAAGCCCAATTTCGCCACGGCTCTGACGAGCCTCGGCAACACCCTGATGAACATGCAGCTGTTCGCGCAGGCGATCGAGATGCATGACCGCGCCATCGCCCTCAAGCCGGACTTTGCCGACGCTTATTGCAATCGCGGCATGGCGCAACTGCTCCTGCTGCGCAACGAAGAGGCCAAACAGAGTTTCGACCGCGCCTTGGCGCTGGCGCCGCGGCACATGCAGGCGACGTTCGGCAAGGGACTGGTCAGCGTCAATCTGCGGCATCTCGAGCAGGCGCTCGCTGCCTTCAACGCGGCGCTCGCCATGAAGCCGGGGACGGCGGCGGTCATCGCGCAGCGTGGCCGTCTCTACGTGCAGATGGGACGGTTCGCCGAGGCCGAGGCCGATTTCGATGCTGCGCTGGCGACCGACCTCGGGCTGGAGGCGGCGCTGCTCGGCAAGGCCCATGTCTGCGTGCTCACCGAGCGGGTCGCGCCGGCCATGGTGGCCTGCAAGCGGGTGCTGGAGCAGAATCCGGCGTCGGAGGTGGCGCTGATCTGGCTCGGCACGTGCCTCGCAAAGCAGGGCGATACCGCCGGCGCCATCCAGCACTTCGACCGCGCCCTCGAGATCAAGCCGGATTTCGAGGATGCGATCATGAAGAAGATCTTCGCGCTCGATTTCTATCCCGGCGCCGACGTGGCCGTGCATCAGGCTGTCCGCCGCGAATGGTGGGAGCGGATCGGCGCGCATATCCCGCAGCGCCAGCTTGCCGCCATCGACCGCGATCCGGATCGCCGCATCACGGTCGGTTACGTGTCGTCCGACTTCCGCAGCCATTCGGCCGCGCTGACCTTCCTTCCGGTGCTGCGCCATCACGACCACGCGGCATTCAAGGTCATCTGCTACTCGTGCTCGCCGCTGGTCGATTCCGTGACGGAACAGTGCAAGGTCGCGGCCGACGGCTGGGTCGACGGATCTCAATTGTCCGACGATGAGTTGGCCGATCGCATCCAGGCCGACCAGGTCGACATTCTGGTCGATCTCTCCGGCCACTCGGCCGGCAATCGTCTCACCGTGTTTGCCCGCAAGCCGGCGCCGATCCAGGTCACCGCGTGGGGCAACGCGACCGGCACCGGATTGCCTACGATGGACTACTTCTTTGCCGATCCGGTCACGGTGCCATCGGCGGTGCGGCCGCTGTTCGCCGAACAGGTCTACGATCTCCCGGCGCTGATCACGACGGATCCGCTGCCGGGAGCGCAGGCGACGCCGCTGCCGATGCTGCGCAACGGCCACGTCACGTTTGGTGTCTTCAACCGCGTCGACAAGATCTCCGACGAGGTGCTGAGGGTCTGGTCGGCGCTGCTCCAAGCGTTGCCGGACGCCCGCATCGTCATCAAGAACGGCGCGCTGGAGGACGCATTCCTGCGCGACACGCTGATCGCCCGCTTCGCCGCGCACGGCGTCAACGAGAGCCGCCTCACCTGTCTCGGCGCCTCGATGCGCCACGAGCACATCGCAGCGTTCGCCAACATCGACATCTCGCTCGATCCGTTCCCGCAGAATGGTGGCGTCAGCACTTGGGAATCGCTGCAGGCCGGCGTGCCCGTGGTCGCCAAGCTCGGCAGCAGCGCGGCGTCGCGGGCCGGCGGCGCGATCGTCAAGGCGATCGGGCTCGACGACTGGGTGGCCGAGGACGACGAGGGGTACATTGCGATCGCCCTGAAACACGCGGCGCGGCCGGCCGAGCTCGCTCAGCTCCGTGCGGAGCTGCCGACGCGGGTGGCCAACTCGGCCGCCGGCAACGTCGAGACCTACACGCGCAAGGTCGAGGAGGGGTATCGCCAGTTCTGGCGCCGCTATTGCGCCACTGGCGGCTGAGGCCCATCCGTCGCGGCCTGAAGCAAGGTCGCGCGTGAACAAGCCCGATATGTAGTTCCACGCGTTATTCGGAGGCCGTCTTTGGCAAGCGATGTCGGTTCCCGCGCGTTTCAGAATGCGAGGCTGCAGAAGAAGCATCGCAAGCAGGCCGATGCGCTGATGCCCGCGGCCGTCGCCGCCTATCGCGGCGGTCGCCGTTCCGAAGCCCAGGCGATCTGCAGCCAGATCCTGGCGCTGCTGCCCGATCATTTCGATGCCCTGCACCTGCTCGGCGTGACGGCGCTGGACGGTGGCCAAATTGATCTCGCTTCGCAGGCGCTCACCAAGGCCGTCGAGATCGAGCCGCGACACGCCGAGGCGCTCTCCAATCTCGGCCTCGCGCTGTTCAACCGCAAGCGCTTCGAGGAGGCGCGCAAATACCAGGAGCGGGCGATTGCGCTCAAGCCGACCCTCGTGGTTGCTCAGACAGGTCTCGGCAACACGCTGATGCGCCTCGGCCTGCCGGACGAGGCGATCGCCGCGCATGACCGGGCCATCGCGCTGAAGCCCGACTATGCCGACGCCTATTGCAACCGCGGCATGGCGCTGCTTCCGCTCGGTCGCAACGCCGAGGCCAATCAGAGCTTCGATCGCGCACTGTCGCTCAATCCGCGCCACATGGAGGCGATGTTCGGCAAGGGGCTGGCGAGCATCAACCTGCGTCATCACACCGAGGCGCTCGCGGCCTTCGATGCCGCGCTTGCCGTCAAGCCCGGTGCGCCGCAGGTGCTGGCGCAGCGCGGCCGGCTGCATCAGATGGCCGGCCGTTTCGACCAGGCGAAGGCGGACTACGAGGCGGCGCTGGCGCATGATCCGATGCTGGAGATGGCGCTGCTCGGCAAGGCCCAGCTCGGCCATTTCAAGGACGTCGCCCAATCCGTCGATGCCTGCCGCAAGGTGCTGGAGCGGAATCCGCGCTCCGAGGAGGCTTGGCTGTGGCTCGGCGTCTGCTACGCCAAGCAGGGCGAGGTCGTTGCGGCCGTCGAGCATTTCGACCGCGCCCTTGAGATCAGGCCCGATTTTGCCGAGGCCATGACCGCGAAGATCTTCACGCTCGAGTTCATGCCGGAGGCCGACTTTGCGCTCCAGCAGGCGGCACGGCGCGAATGGTGGCAGCGGATCGGCGCCCACATCCGGCGCCGACCGGCGCCGAAGCGCGATCTCGACCCGGAGCGGCGTCTGACGATCGGCTACGTCTCCTCCGACTTCCGCAATCATTCGGCCGCGCTGACATTCCTGCCGGTGCTCAGGCATCGCGACCCGCAGAATTTCGCAGTCGCCTGCTACGCCTGCTCGCCGGTGCAGGATGCCGTCACGGCGCAATTCCGTGCCTGCGCCGATCTCTGGGTCGACGCCGCGCAGATGTCGGATGACGAGCTCGCCGACCGCATCGAGGCCGATGGCGTCGATATCCTGGTCGATCTCTCCGGCCACTCCGCCGGCAATCGCCTGCCGCTGTTTGCCCGCAAGCCCGCCCCGGTCCAGGTCACGGCCTGGGGCAGCGGCACCGGCACGGGGCTGCCGACGATCGACTATTTCTTGGCCGATCCGGTCACAGTGCCCGAGACGGTGCGTCATCTGTTCGCCGAGCAGATCCATGACCTGCCGGCGGTGATCACCACCGAAGCGCTGCCGGACATCGCGCCGACGCCGCTGCCGATGCTCCGCAATGGCTTTGTGAGCTTCGGCGTGTTCAATCGGTTGGACAAGATCTCCGATCCTGCGCTGATCGTCTGGACACGGATCATGCAGCAGCTGCCGGACTCGCGCATCGTGATCAAGAGCAGCTCGCTCGATGATCCCTTGTTGCGCGACCGGCTCCTGGCGCGCTTCGCCGCGCAAGGCGTCGCGCCGGAGCGCGTGGTCTGTCTCGGCTGGTCGACGCGCGAGCGGCAGATCGCGCAGTTTGCCGAGGTCGACATCTCGCTCGATCCGTTCCCGCAGAATGGCGGCGTCAGCACCTGGGAGTCGCTGCAGGCCGGCGTGCCGGTCATCGCCAGGCTCGGACGCAGCGCGGCGTCGCGCGCCGCCGCGGCGATCGTCACGGCGGTCGGGCTCGGCGAGTTCGTCGCCGAAGACGACGACGGGTATGTCGCGCTCGCCGCGAAGTGGGCCTCGGAGCCGGCTGAGCTGGCGAAGCTGCGGGCGGCGCTTCCGGCGATGGTCGCAAGCTCGGCCGCGGGCAATGTCGAGACCTACACGCGCAAGGTCGAGGAGGGATACCGCCTGTTCTGGCGTCGCCATTGCGCCGGCGCCGGCTAGTCTTTGTGTCGCGGCATCCGGTGGTGCCGCATGTGATGTCACTGCGTTCCCGCGATCTGCACGACACCCGTGGAGGCAAGTCTCTTGGCAAGCAATGTCGGCTCTCGCGCCTTCCAGAATGCGAGACTGCAGAAGAAGCATCGCAAGCAGGCTGACGAGCTCATGCCGCGCGCCGTGGCGGCGTATCGTGCCGGCCGTCACGCCGAGGCGCAGGCGATCTGCGGACAGATCCTGGCGCTGCTGCCCGATCATTTCGATGCGTTGCACCTGCTCGGCGTTGCGGCGCTCGACGGCGGCCAGCCCGATCTCGCCGAGCAGGCCCTGACCAAGGCGGTCGAGATCGAGCCGCGGCATGCCGAGGCGCTCTCCAATCTCGGCCTCGCGCTGTTCAACCGCAAACGCTTCGAGGACGCGCGCAAATGCCAGGAGCGGGCGATTGCGCTGAAGCCGAATCTGCTCGTGGCGCTCACGGGTCTCGGCAACACGCTGATGCGCCTGGGGCGGCCGGAGGAGGCGATCGCCGCGCATGACCGGGCGATCGCGCTCAAGCCGGACTATGCCGACGCCTATTGCAATCGCGGCATGGCGCTGCTTCCGCTCGGTCGCAACACGGAGGCCAACCAGAGCTTCGATCGTGCGTTGTCGCTCAACCCGCGCCACATGGAGGCGATGTTCGGCAAGGGGCTCGCGAGCATCGCCCTGCGCCATTCCGATGAGGCGCTGGCGGCCTTCGACGCTGCCCTCGCCATCAAGCCGAACGCCGCGCAAGTGCTGGCACAGCGCGGCCGGCTGCATCAGCAGGCCGGACGTTTCGACAAGGCGATGCCCGATTTCGAGGCCGCGCTGGCGCTCGATCCGCGACAGGAGGTGGCGCTGCTCGGCTTCGCGCAGCTCAGTGTGATCAGGGACAACATCGCGCCGGCGATGGACGCTTGCCGCAAGGTGCTGGAGATCAATCCCGCGTCCGAGGTCGCCTGGACCTGGCTCGGCGAATGCTTCTGCAAGCAGGGCGATCTCACGACGGCCCTGCAGCACTTCGAGCGCGCGCTCGCGCTCAAGCCCGACTATGGCGATGCGATCACCGCCAGGATCTTCCTGCTCGACTTCATGCCCGACACCGATTTCGCGCAACACCAGGCGGCGAGACGCGAATGGTGGACCAGGATCGGCAGCCAGGTCGCGCGCCGTCCGCCGCCGGTGCGGGATCGTGATCCGGAGCGGCGCCTGACGATCGGCTATGTCTCGTCCGATTTCCGCAGCCATTCGGCGGCGCTGGTGTTCCTGCCGGTGCTGCGTCATCACGACCACGCCGCGTTCAAGGTGATCTGCTACTCCTGCTCGCCGTTGCGCGATACGATGACGGACCAGTGCCGCGCGGCCGCCGACCTCTGGGTCGACGCCTGGCAGATGTCCGATAAGGAGCTGAGCGATCGCATCGAGGCCGATCAGGTCGATATCCTCGTCGATCTCTCCGGCCATTCCGCCGGCAACCGGCTGCCGGTGTTCGCGCGCAAGCCGGCGCCGGTCCAGGTCACGGCCTGGGGCAGCGGCACCGGCACCGGCCTCCCCACGATCGACTACTTCTTCGCCGATCCGGTGACCGTGCCCGAAGCTGCACGTCATCTGTTCGCCGAGCAGGTCTACGACCTGCCGGCCGTGATCACCACCGATCCCTTGCAGGGATGGCAGCCGACGCCGCTGCCGATGCTGCGCAACGGCCACGTCACCTTCGGCGTCTTCAACCGGATCGACAAGATCTCCGAGCCCGCGCTCGCGCTCTGGTCGCGGCTGATGGGCGCGCTGCCGGAGTCGCGGATCGTCATCAAGAACGGCGCGCTCGATGAACCCTTGCTGCGCAACGGCCTCGTCGCCCGCTTCGTCGCGCATGGCATCGCGCAGGAGCGCATCACGTGCCTCGGCCTGTCGACGCGCGATCAGCACATCGCGCAGTTCGCAGGCATCGACATGTCGCTCGATCCGTTTCCGCAGAATGGCGGCGTCAGCACCTGGGAGTCGCTGCAGGCCGGCGTCCCCGTGATCGCGAAGCTCGGCCACGGCGCGGCAGCGCGCGCGGCAGCCGCCATCAACACGGCGGTCGGGCTCGGCGACTTCGTGGCCGAGGACGACGACGGCTACATCGGTCTCGCCCTGAAGCAGGCCGCGCAGCCTGCGGCTCTCGCGAAGCTGCGCGCGGAGCTGCCGGCGATGGTTGCCCGCTCCGCCGCCGGCAATGTCGAGACCTACACGCGCAAGGTGGAGGAGGGCTACCGCCTGTTCTGGCGTCGCACCTGCGCGTCCGCCTGACAGGCGGTCGAAGCTATAGCCGCGCGGCACCGACGATGCGCCCCTCCGGGCTTTCGAGCAGCACGGCCGCATCCTCGCCCTCCGGCATCGGCTCGGTGAGGCGCAGCGCCGTGCCGCTCCAATCGCCGAGCGTGCGCACCGAGCGCACCACGTTCAGCTCCTCCAGCGTGCGGCCGTCATTCTCGCCGCGGCGGATCGCCGTCTCATGCCGATGATCGAAGCCGACCAGCACGACGCGTCCACGTCCTTCACCGCCGCCGACCTCGACCGCGAGCTTGTCGCCATCGCGTGCGAGCTTGACCGGCGCCGCCGTCGCGCTGGCGCCCCTGGCGCGATCGATCGCGGCTCCCACCTCGGCCCTGTTGGAGCCGACATGACCCGTCACCCCGTCGACGACGATCTCCGGCGTGTAGGAGCCGTCGCCGAAGCGGCTGCCGTAGCGGGCCTGGCGATCGGTGGCGGCCGGCAATGAGAACGGGTCCTTCCAGCCCAGCCGGTCCCAATAGGTGACGTGAAAGGCGAGCGGCAGCACGTCGCGGCGCTGCCGCACCAGCTCGTTCAGATAGGCATTTGCAGGCGGGCAGGAGGAGCAGCCCTGCGAGGTGAAGAGCTCGATGACGACAGGCCGATCCACGGCGGCAGCCGACGGCGACCACGGGGTAAGCGAGGCGAGCAGCACGGCGAAGGATGAGGCGTAGCGGAGCGAGGCGAGGCTGAGGGTCATGGGTGTTCTCCGGCGATGTGACGTGATCTCCTTCGCTGGCGGGATCCACCGCGTTACCTCCGGCTGCGGCCAACACGCAGGCGTGAAGGCGCCGCAACCGTTCTGTCCGCGGCCTGTCGTGACGCGTGAACAGGGCACTTGCCACACGTGAAGGGCATCGCACACGCCGTTCAAAAGACAGCGGTTTTCGTCCGCGCCCGATGTAACTTTCTGAATCAAATCGTGTCCTGAAAAAGGTTTCCGCATTCGCCTCGCTTCAACCGGCATGCTAGGAGAGCTTCGACCGGTGATTTGCAGTTCGTTAACCGTTACGGCCAATCCGTGACGTCGCAATCCGGGGACATTGATGGGGTCGATGACATGAGTTCCAAGGGGGCGGGCCACAAGGCCGAGCTGAGGCAGGCGCTGCGAGTCGGCGTCATCGGAGCCGGCGTGATGGGCAGCAACCATGCCCGCGTGCTCGCCGGACTGCCTGATGTGCACTTGGTCGGCGTGGTCGATCCGCTGCCCGCCCATCGCAACCGCGTCACCGAGCTTGCGAACTGCCCGACCTTCGAGACGCTCGATGAGCTCGTCGCCGAGGGCGTCGATGCGGTGACCGTCGCCGCCCCGACCCACCTGCATCATGAGCTCGCGCTCGCCTGCATCGCCCGCAAGGTGCATCTGCTGGTCGAGAAGCCGATCGCCTCCACGGTGGAGGAGGGCAGGGAGATCGTCTCGGCCGCGCATCGCGCCGGCGTCACCCTGATGATCGGTCATGTCGAGCGCTTCAATCCGGCGGTGGCCGCGATCAAGAAGGCGATCGCCGGCGAGGACCTCCTGTCGATCGCGATCACCCGCGTCGGCCCGTTCCCGCCGCGCATGTCCAATGTCGGCGTCGTCATCGATCTCGCCGTGCACGACATCGACCTCATCCGCTGGTTCACCGAGTCCGACATCATCGAGGTGCAGCCGCAATTGTCGAGTGCGGTGGCGGAGCGCGAGGACATCGCGCTCCTGCAGTTCCGCACCGCCTCCGGCGTGCTCGCCCACATTAACACCAACTGGCTGACGCCGTTCAAGGCGCGCAACGTCACCGTGGCGACGCGGGGCAAGTACATCATGGGCGATCTGCTGACGCGCCAGGTCACCGAGTGCTTCGGCTTCAAGCCGGATGGTAGCTACTCGATGCGCCATCTCCCGGTCGGCCATGACGAGCCGCTGCGCGCCGAGCTGATCGCCTTCCTGCATGCGGTCCGCTCCGGCACCTCGCCGGCTGTCACCGGCGACGAGGGCGTCGCGAGTCTGGCGATCGCCACGCAGTGCCTGGAGACCTCGAGCCATCGTCCCGCCGAGGCGGCTGCTACCAAGCGTCGCGCCGTGGCCGGCTAGCCGGCCACGCCTCCGCTTCACCCCATCGTCTCGATCCGAACCTTTGTCAGAGCTCATGAATCAGCACCTGCGTCATCAGCCCATTCCGTTCATCGACACCGCCGCGCAGCGCCAGCGGCTCGGCAAGTCGCTCGACGACGCCGTCGCCCGCGTGCTCGCGCATTGCCAGTTTCTCGGCGGCCCCGAAATCATCCAGCTCGAGAAGGAGCTGGCTGAATTCTGCGGCGCCAAATACGCGGTGAGCTGCTCCAGCGGCACCGACGCGCTGCTGATGGTGCTGATGGCCCAGGGCATCGGCCCGGGCGATGCCGTGCTGTGCCCGTCTTTCACCTTCTGCGCGACCGGCGAAGCCGTGGCGCTGACCGGCGCCACGCCGGTGTTCGTCGACGTGCTGGAGGACACCTTCAACATCGATCCGGCCTCGCTCCACCGCGGCATCGCAACCGCCAAACGGCTCGGTCTCAAGCCGAAGGCCGTGATCCCGGTCGATCTGTTCGGACAGAGCGCGGACCACGATGCGGTCGCCGCGATCGCTGGGGACGAAGGCCTGTTCGTGCTCGACGACGCCGCGCAGGGCTTTGGCGCCAGCTACAAGGGCCGCCGCATCGGCACCTTCGGGCTGGCGACCGCCACCAGCTTCTATCCGGCCAAGCCGCTCGGCTGCTTCGGCGACGGCGGTGCCATCCTCACCGACGATGCCGGCCTCCTGGAGCGCCTGCGCAGCGTGCGCGCCCATGGCGGCGGCAGCGACAAATACGACAACGTCCGCCTCGGCCTCACCGCGCGGCTCGACACCATCCAGGCCGCGGTCCTGATCGAGAAGCTCAGGATCTTCGAGGACGAGATCGTCGCGCGCAATAAGGTGGCCGAGCGCTACACGGCCGCGCTGGCCGATGTCGTGAAGGTGCCGCGTCTCGTCGAGGGCTGCACCTCGGTCTGGGCGCAATACACCATCCGCCTGCCCAAGGGCGTCGATCGCGACACCTTCGCTGCGGCGCTGAAGGCGCAGGGCATCCCGACCGCGATCTACTATCCGAAGTCGATGCACCAGCAGACCGCCTACCGCATCTTCCCGAGCGCCGATGGCGGCCTGCCGGTCAGCGAGCAGCTCTCCAGCGACGTCATCAGCCTGCCGATGCACGCCTATCTCGACGAGCCGACCCAGGCCCGCATCATCGACGTCGTCCGCGGCGCACTTCAGGGCTGAGGCATAAGGCATCGTTGACGTCACGCCGCTTGCAGCGGCGCGGCTCACAGCCCCGGCGGGCGATCTGCCCCGCCGACAGTCCCAACCAACACTGTCGTCCCGGCGAACGCCGGGACCCATACCGCGTGATCTCCGAAACGGGCAGGCGGCCCGTTCCGCGCACCCCACCAGCTGCACAGCGTATGGATCCCGGATCTGCGCCCGCCGCCGCTTCGCGTCGGCCGGCTTGTCCGGGATGACAGCGGTGAGATTAACGGCCGGCTCTCTGTAGGGTGGGCAAAGGCGCGCCCATCTGATTGCTTGTTTCGCCGAGCCATCGCGCGCCGTGCCCACCATTCCCACCACCGATGCAGATGCGCGGTGGGCACGCGACCGCCCTGCGGGCGGCTGCTTTGCCCACCCTACGGCCGCGTTGCTCGCATTCCGATTTACATCTCAAACAGCGATCGACATAGCGGCGCATTCTCGCGGCACCTGGTGCCCGAGGCCTGTGATCAGTTCGTCCCTCGCAAACATGCAGAGGGCACGGGGAATGCCGGGCGCTGGCCGCACCCATGGCCCGCCTGCGGAAAAAAATGCAGGCGGCAGGTACCACAGGTTCAGCCGAGACATCCGGTGGATTCAATTGGTCGTCGCAACACTCGATGAGGAGGTTGCGATGGGCATTCGAAAGAAACGGTCAAC
>NZ_JAUHID010000022.1:0-85738 GCF_032377735.1 Bradyrhizobium sp. SZCCHNRI3043 | reverse complement strand
TGTGGTACCTGCCGCCTGCATTTTTTTCGCAGGCGGGCCATGGGTGAGGCCTTCACCCGGCATTCCCTGCGCCCTCTCGATTTTGGGAGGGCCGAGTTGATCGCAGACCTCGGGCATCATGTGCCGCGAGACCGCGTTGCCACGTCCTGCCTGCGCTGTTTGAGACGTGAATCCGATCTATCCCAACCGTCGTCCCGGGCAAGCCGTGAGGCGCGAAGCGCGTCACGGCGCCGACCCGGGACCCATACCCCGCGGCAGTCATGATGGGCACAAAGCCAATCGCAGCCTGCCTCAAACCGCTCCCTGGGGGTATGGGTCCCGGCGTTCGCCGGGACGACAGCGAGGCTACTGATGCGTGGTGCCATCAAGCAGCGCAGGCGAAACGCGTCGCGTTGACCTCGCTAGAACGGCAGTCCGACATAGTTCTCCGCCAGCGACCGCTGCGCGGCCTCCGACGAGAACAGATAAGCGAGCTCGGTGTCCTGCAGTCTGTCGTCGTAGGACAACCGGTCGGGGAAACGATGCAAGAGCGTCGTCATCCACCAGGAGAAGCGCTGCGCCTTCCAGATCCGCGCCAGCGCCCGCTGCGAATAGCCGTCGATGCCGCGGTCGTCGCCCTTTTTGTAGTGATCGAGCAGCGCATGATAGAGATAGTAGATGTCGGACGCAGCCGAGTTCAGCCCGCGCGCACCGGTCGGCGGCACGATGTGGGCGGCGTCGCCGGCGAGGAACAGCCGGCCGTAGCGCATCGGCTCGGCGACGAAGCTGCGCAGCGGCGCGATGCTCTTCTCGATCGAGGGCCCGGTGATCAGCTTGGCCGCGATCTCCGCCGGCAGCCGGCGCTTCAGCTCCTCCCAGAACGCATCGTCGCTCCAGTCCTCGACCTTGTCGGTGAGCGGCACCTGGACATAGTAGCGGCTCAGCACCTGCGAGCGCAGCGAGCACAGCGCGAAGCCCCGCTCGTGCTTGGCATAGATCAATTCCGGCGACACGGGCTTGGTGCGCGACAGCACGCCGAGCCAGCCGAACGGATACACCCGCTCGTATTCCGTCAGCTTGTCGTGCGGGATCGATTTGCGGCTGACGCCGTGGAAGCCGTCGGCGCCGATGATGTAGTCGCAGTCGATGCGGACGACCTCTTCGTCCTGACGGTAGGTGACGTAAGGCTTGTCGGAGGCGATGTCGTGCGGCGTCACGTCGGTCGCGTTGTGCACGACCTTGCCGCCGAGCTTGTCGCGGGCCTCGTAGAGATCGCGCGTCAGCTCGGTCTGGCCGTAGACCATCACCGAGTTGCCGCCGGAATATTTGTGCAGGTCGACGCGGTCGAGCTTGCCGTCATGGGCGATGTAGAAGCCGTGATGAATCTCGCCCTCGCGGTCCATGCGCTCGCCGCACTGCGCCTCGCGCATCAGCTCGGCAAAGCCGTGCTCGAGCACGCCAGCGCGGATGCGCGACAGCACGTAGTCGCGGCTGGATTTCTCCAGGATGATCGTATCGATGCCCTGCAGGTGCAGGAGCTGCGACAGCATCAGGCCCGACGGGCCTCCGCCGATGATGCAGACTTGGACTTTCATGGGCGTGTTCTCCCGGATTCGCAGACGCAGGCTTGTTGGGTATGCTTTTCAATCGCTGATTTTAGCAAGGAATGTGCTGGGATCACTTGGATGGACGCGGCATTCTCTTGCACTTTTCCGACACCATGCCGCGATGCAAAACGAATGCGAAGGTGGTATCGGGCGGCGCCGATCACCCTTACGGCGGCGCCGCGCCGTCCCCCACCCCCATCGCACGGCGATAGTCGCGCGGGCTCGCCCCGGTGTGCCGCTTGAAGAAGCGGCAGAAATAGGCCGGGTCCTTGAAACCGAGCTCGAACGCCAGCTTCGACACCGGCGCTGCAATATAGGTGAGCCGCCGGCACGCCTCGCGCGCCAGCCGCGCATGCACGATGTCGAGCGCGGACTGGCCGGTCTCAGCCCGCGTCAACCGATTGAGCCGCTCCGGCGTCATGCCGAGCTCGTCGGCGTAGCGCGCCACCGACCAGTGATCGCGGTGATGCGCCTCGACCAGCACGATGAAGCGGGTGAACAGCGCCGCATGCCCGCTGCCGCGCCGCGCGCCTTGCGACTGCCGCGCGCTCTGCTGCGCCAGCCGCCACACGATCGAGCGACCGAGCCAATGCGGCACCGGTGAGGCCGCGGAATCGGCCGCGGCGAACTCGTCGGCGAGGTCGACGAACAGCGCGCCAATGCGTCGCGTCGCGACCGCCTGCGCATCGAGATGCAGGATCTGCGCGGTTGCGAACAGGTCGCGCAGCGCCTCGCCGGTCGCCGGCACATCGCCCTCCACCACCGCCCGCGGATTGAACGTCAGCACATAGCCGTCGGTGTCGCGCGAGAAGCGGAAGGCATGGACCACGCCGGGCGGAATGATCACGGCGACCGGGCCGGTACAGCGCTCGCGGCTTTCGTCCAAGGCGATCTCGGCTGGACCGGCAGCGACCCAGAGGATCTGGTGCAGGCCCTGGTGCGTATGCGCCTCGATCTCCCAGCGATACAGCTTGCTGCGCACCTGGATCGGCTCGACATGCAGCATGTCCGGCTGCGCGGCCGACGCTTCGCCGTAGAGCGCGAAGGCCGGGATCGACGGCTTGGTGCGAAAGCGGGGCATGAGCGAGAGCTAACCTGAATGTCGGAAAAGTACAAGTCTTGGCCGGCTTTCGTGTCTCACGCCGCGGCCACGGCTCGGCTAGATCAGTGAAAAGAACAACAACGACCACACTCAATGGAGAGGAGGCCCAACATGTTCGCGTTCGACCCGTATTCGCCTGCGGTCGATGCCGACCCGTTCCCATTCTACAAGACGCTGCGCGACGAGCACCCCTGCTTCTGGAGCCCGCAGGCCCAGGTGTGGATTCTGTCGCGCTATGCCGATGTGGCGGCGGCCGGAACGAACTGGCAGACCTATTCGTCGGCCAAGGGCAACCTGATGACCGAGCTGCCGAACCGCGCCGGCGCGACGCTCGGCACCACCGACCCGCCGCGCCACGACCGGCTGCGCGGCCTCGTCCAGCATGCCTTCATGAAGCGCAATCTGGAGAGCCTGTCAGGCCCGATCCGCGACATCGCGCGCGACTGCGCCGAGGCGCTGCGCGGCCAGGACCGGTTCGACTTCATCGAGGCGTTCTCCTCGAAATTCACCGTGCGCGTGCTGTTCGCCGCGCTCGGCCTGCCGCTCGGCGACGAGCAGACTGTGCGCGACAAGGCGGTGCTGATGGTGCAGAGCGATCCGGTGAGCCGCGCCAAGGGACCGCAGCACATCGCAGCCTACAACTGGATGCAGGACTATGCGGCCGGCATCATCGCGGAGCGCCGCGCGCGGCCGCAGAACGACTTGATCTCGCATTTCAGCATGGCCGAGATCGACGGCGACAAGCTCGACGAGCGCGAGGTGCTGCTGACGACGACAACGCTGATCATGGCCGGCATCGAGTCGCTCGGCGGTTTCATGACGATGCTGGCGTACAATCTCGCCGATCACGCCGAGGCGCGCCGGGCCGTCGTCGCCAATCCCGACCTGATGGCGGACGCCGTGGAAGAGTCGCTGCGCTTCAACACCTCGGCGCAGCGCTTCCGCCGCTGCCTGCAGAAGGACGTCACCTTGCACGGGCAGACCATGCGCGCGGGCGATTTCGTCTGCCTCGCCTACGGCTCCGCCAATCGCGACGAGCGGCAGTTTCCCAATCCGGATGTCTACGACATCACGCGGAAACCGCGCGGCCATCTCGGTTTCGGCGGCGGCGTGCACGCCTGTCTGGGCTCGGCGATCGCGCGCATGGCGATCAGGATCGCGTTCGACGAGCTGCACAAGGTCGTGCCGGACTATCGCCGCACCCAGGAGCAACTGCCCTGGATGCCGTCCTCGACCTTCCGCAGCCCGATGTATCTCGAGCTGACGGTGCATTAGTCCGTCGCAAGGACGGGATGGCAGGCTCGAGCTCGCGCCTCGCTGACGGTACGCCCCCTCGCCCCGCTTGCGCCGGGCGAGGGGCACCAACGGGTCGACAAGAGCTTACACCAGCGCGCCGAGATCCGCCGCGCTGAAGCCCTTCAGGCCCGCCTTGTCGCCGGACTTGATCTTCGCGACCCATTCGGCATCGCTGATCAGCGCGCGGCCGACCGCAATGAGGTCGAACTCCTCCTTGGCCATGCGCTCCAGCAGCGCGTCGAGATCGGCCGTCGTCGACGGCTTGCCGGCAAACGCCGAGAAGAATTCATCGGACAGGCCGACCGAGCCGACGCTGATGGTCGCAGCCCCCGTGATCTTCTTGGCCCAGCCGGCAAAGTTCAGGCCCTTCTCGCCGTCCACGTCCGGGAATTCCGGCTCCCAGAAACGGCGCTGCGAACAGTGCAGGATGTCGACGCCGGCCGCGACCAGCGGCTGCAGCCAGTCGGCCATCAGCGCCGGCGTCTCGGCGAGCCGCGCCGCGTAGTCCTGCTGCTTCCATTGGCTGACGCGCAGGATGATCGGGAAATCGGGACCCACCGCCTTGCGGATCGCGGCGACGACCTCGCCAGCGAAGCGCGAGCGCTCCTTGATGGTGGCGCCACCATAGCGGTCCTCGCGCTGGTTGGTGCCGGACCAGAAGAACTCATCGATCAGATAGCCGTGCGCACCGTGGATCTCGACGGTGTCGAAGCCGACCCGCTTGGCATCGGCCGCGGCTTGCGCGAATGCGGCGACGGTGTCGGCAATGTCGTTCTCGCTCATCGCGTTGCCGCGCGGCTTGCCCGGCGCAACCAGCCCGGACGGGCTCTCGACCGGCGCATCGGGCTCCCAGCGGCTCATGCCCCTGGTCGAGCCTGTGTGCCAGATCTGTGGCGCGATGCGGCCGCCGGCGGCGTGCACGGCCGTGGCGACGCTCTGCCAGCCGGCCAGCGCAGCATCGCCGTGGAAGAAGGGAATATTGGGCTCGTTGCGCGAGGCCGGGCGGTTGACGACCGTGCCCTCGGTGAGGATCAGCCCCACGCCACCTTCGGCGCGGCGGCGGTAATAAGCGGCGTTGGCCTCGCCGGGAATGCCGTTCGGCGCCGCATTGCGGGTCATCGGCGCCATGACGATGCGGTTCTTCAGCTCCAGCGTCTTCAGGCGGAAGGGACGAAACAGCACGCTGGTATCGAGATCGGACATTCAGAGGGCTCCATTGCGTTCGGAACCGCTCCAGTATACTTCGTAAACCTGAAGTCAATCAGGCACCCAAAGTCGCTCAGGTATATCCGAGGAAACCGCTGTCGTGACCGCCACGTCGACATCAGAGACCGCCCCGCTCCGCTGCAAGCCGCAGCACTTCTCGTCGGAATGCCCGAGCCGGGTGCTGATCGACCAGATCGCCGACAAATGGTCGATGATGGTGTTGGCGGTGCTCGACTCCGGACCGC
This sequence comes from Bradyrhizobium sp. SZCCHNRI3043, assembly GCF_032377735.1. NCBI lineage: Bacteria > Pseudomonadati > Pseudomonadota > Alphaproteobacteria > Hyphomicrobiales > Nitrobacteraceae > Bradyrhizobium > Bradyrhizobium sp. SZCCHNRI3043. Next base: position 80,303 of record NZ_JAUHID010000022.1, on the reverse strand, counting down.
TGCGCTTCAACGCGATCAAGAAGCAGCTCGAGGGCGTCACCCAGAAGGCGCTGACGCAGTGCCTGCGCCGGCTGGAGCGCAACGGCCTCGTCGCCCGCGAGGTGATCGCGGACTCGCCGGTCGCGGTTCAGTACGAGATCACACCGCTCGGCCGTACCCTGCAGCCGCCGTTCCGCGCGCTCTACGCCTGGACCATCGCCAAGATGCCGGAGGTCGAGCAGGCGCGTCAGGCGTTCGACGGGCGCCGGGGCCGCTGATCCCAGACGGCCACGGGCCGCTATTGAAATGCGACTTCGGCGAAACTGCGCAGCTTGCGCGAATGCAGCCGCTCCGACTCCTGGTGTTTCAGGAGCTCCAGCGCCTTCAGCCCGATCTGGAGATGCTGGCCGACGCGCTGCCGATAGAAGTCGCCCGCCATGCCCGCCAGCTTGATCTCGCCATGCAGCGGCTTGTCGGACACGCAGAGCAACGTGCCGTAAGGCACGCGGAAGCGATAGCCATTGGCCGCGATCGTTGCCGACTCCATGTCGAGCGCGATGGCGCGCGATTGCGACAGCCGCCGGATCACCGCCGGACCGCTGATCTCCCAGTTGCGATTGTCGACGCTGGCGACGGTGCCGGTGCGCATCAGCCGCTTCAGCTCGAAACCGGAAAAGCCGGTGACCGCCTCGACGGCCTCTTCCAGTGCGACCTGCACCTCCGCAAGCGCCGGGATCGGCACCCAGGGTGGCAGCTCCTGGTCCAGCACATGATCCTCTCGGACATAGCCGTGCGCCAGCACATAGTCGCCGAGCCGCTGCGTGTTGCGAAGACCCGCACAATGGCCGACCATCAGCCACGCATGCGGCCGCAGCACCGCGATGTGGTCGGTGACGTTGCGTGCGTTCGAGGGCCCGGTGCCGATGTTGATCAGGGTAATGCCCTGGTGCCCGGGCTCGACCAGGTGAAAGGCCGGCATCTGCGGCGTGCGCGCCGGCGCCGCGCCTGTCGTGCCGCCGCCGAGCCGCGCATTGCGCGTGATGACGTTGCCCGGCTCGACGAACGTCTCGGCGGCGCCCTGCCCCGCCGCGAGCTGCTGACGGCCCCAATCCGCGAAGGCATCGACGTAGAACTGGTAGTTCGTGAAGATCACGAAGTTCTGGAAGTGGTCGGGATCGGTCCCGGTGTAGTGATAGAGACGGCGCAGCGAGTAGTCGACGCGCGCGGCGCGAAACAGCGACAGCGGCTCCGGCATGCCCGGCGTCAGCTCGAGCGTGCCGTCGGCGATGGCGTCGTCCATGGTCGACAGATCCGGCACGTCGAACACGTCGCGCAAGGAGCGCGTCACCAGCGGGCTCTCGTGATGCGGCAGCGCCGTCTCGATGTTGATGTCGCGCCGATAGGCGAAATGGACCGGGATCGGCTCAGCCGACTCGCCGATCTCGACCGGCACGCCGTGGTTTTCGATCAGCAGGCGGATCTGCTGGGTCAGGTACGACCGGAACAGATCCGGCCGCGTCACGCTGGTCTCGTGCGCGCCAGGACCCGCAACGAAGCCGTAGGCGAGACGCGAGTCGAGCCGGGCGTGACTTGCGGTGGTCAGCCGCACGAAGGGATAGGTAGCGCGGATCCGTGTCGCGGGCACGACGCCGTTGGCATAGGCCTCGAAATGGCCGCGCAGGAAAGCGGTATTGCGCTCGTAGATCTCCTCGAGCCGGGCCACCGCGGCGGCCGCGTCGGTGAAGGTTTCTGTTGCCACGGGTGGCGGAGATTGGACAGTCAATGGCGATCCTTTGGGTCCGGCGGACGGTCGTCGAGGCAGACTTGCGCAATCATAGAAATCACCCCTGGCTTTGCCCAGGGGGCGGGTCACGCGATGACGCCCATGAACTGGACATTGAGCCACGATGCGCTGCATTGCGACAAGGATTTGTGGTCGAATGTTTCAATTGCCTGTGCGCGTCATTGCTCATAAGACGGTTTCACATTGGCCGAGACAGGCCGAGGTCTGAAGGGTGGGAGATCATAGCGCAACCATGTTGCACGCGAATGGATTCGGATTGGCCGGCGTCATCGGCATGCCCGTTACTCACTCCCGCTCCCCCACGATCCACAATTTCTGGCTCAACGCGCACGGCCTGCGCGGCGCCTATGTGCCGCTCGCGGTTCAGCCGGAGCGGCTGAAGGATGCGCTCGCAGGACTGGTGGCACTCGGCTTTCGCGGCTGCAACGTCACCATGCCGCACAAGCAGACGGCGATGCCGCTGCTCGATCGGGTGAACGAAACCGCACGCCGCATCGGCGCCGTCAACACCATTGTCGTCGAATCCGACGGCACGCTGAGCGGCTTCAACAATGACGGCAACGGCTTTGTCCAGAGCCTGCGCGACGCCAGGCCGGACTGGCGCGCCGACGAAGGTCCTATTCTCTTGCTCGGCGCCGGCGGCGCTGCGCGCGCGGTGGTGGTGGCGCTGCTGGAGAACGGCGCCCGCGACATCCGCATCAGCAACCGCACCGCCGAGAAGGCACAGGCCATTGCGGCCGAGTTCGGGTCGGCGATCAGCACGGTGGCGTGGGAGGACCGCTCGGCGGCGGTGGCCGACGTCGCGCTGCTGATCAACAGCACCGATCGCGGCATGATCGGTAAGCCGGCGCTGGAGATCGATCTGGGGCGGCTCTCAGCCAAGACGCTCGTGGCAGACCTGATCTACACGCCGCTGGAGACGCCCTTCCTCGCGGACGCTCGCGTCCGCGGCTGCACGACGGTGAACGGCCTTGGCCTGCTCCTCAACCAGGCGCGCCTGGCCTTCCAGGCGTGGTTCGGAGTGCTGCCGGACGTGACGCCCGCGCTGATCAAGGCCATTCAAGCGACGTTCTGAACGTCGGTCAGAGAGGGCTCGACCATGGCACTTCCGGCAGGCCCCAGGATCGATTGCCACATCCACGCCATCGATCCCGCGCGCTTCCCCTACGCGCCGGATACGCCCTATCGTCCGACCGGCCAGGAAATTGCGCCCGCCGCGCATCTCATTCGCGTGCTCGACGTCTTCGACGTCCGGCACGCGCTGATCGTCGCGACCAATTCCGGCTATGGCTTCGACAGCCGCATCCTGCTCGACACACTCAGGCTCGGAGATGGCAGGTTCAAGGGCGTCGCGGTCGTCGAGAAGGACGTCGACATCGGGGAACTGGAGCAGTTGAAGGCCGCAGGCGTCATCGGCGTCGCCTTCAACGTGCCGTTTCATGGCACCGACTATTACCGTGACGCCGCGCCGCTGCTGGACAAGCTGACCGACCTCGATCTGTTTCTGCAGGTCCAGGTCGAGCAGGATCAACTGCTCGACTTGCTGCCGCTCATTGAAAGGTCAAAAGTCCGTCTCGTGTTCGATCACTGCGGCCGGCCTGCCGTCGAACACGGGCTGCAGCGCGCCGCCTTCCAGGCGCTGCTCGCACTCGGCCGCGAGCGTGATGCCTATGTGAAGCTATCCGGCTACTACAAGTTCGCGCGGCAGCCCTATCCCTACGCCGATACGTGGCCGTTCATCGCCGCGCTCGTCGATGCCTTCACGCTCGATCGTTGCGTCTGGGGCTCGGACTGGCCTTTCCTGCGTGCGCCTGAACGGCTCGACTACGGGCCGCTGCTGGCCGGCATCACCGCAATCTTTCCAGATCCCAACGACCAGCATCGGCTGCTATGGCGAACGCCATCGCGGCTGCTGGGCTTTGCAGAGATACCGATGAGTTCGTCACCATAAGCAAAAAACAAGGGGGAGGATATCGTGAGACATCTGGGACGACTGAGCGGCGTTGCGCTGGCCGCTTCGCTGTGGGGCTTCCATGCGCATGCCGAGAACACTGTCTACATTCCGGACGTCGTCGAGCTGTCGGGCCCAGGCGCGGTGTCGGGGACGAACTGGCGCGATGGCGTCGCGCTTGCGGTCGACGAAATCAATGCCGCTGGCGGTATTCTCGGCCGCAAGATCGCGACCGAGCATCTCGACACCCAGAGCAATCCCGGCGTCTCCCGCGCCCAGGTCCAGAAGGTGCTCGACCGCGAGCCTTACGTCGTGCTCGGTCCGATCTACTCCGGCTCGGTCAAGGTCAACATGGCGCTGACGCAGCAGGCCGAGGTGCCACAGATCGTCGGCGCCGAGGCGGCCGACATCACCACGCAGGGCAACCCCTGGATCTTCCGCACCGCCTTCGGCCAGCAGTTCAGCATGCCGAAGATCGCCAACTATCTGCACGACCAGCTGAAGGTGAAATCGGTCGCCGTGGTCTGGGTGAATAACGATTTCGGCAAAGGCGGCCGCGACAGCTTCGTCAAGGAGATGAAGACCCGCGGCATCGAGGTGGTGTCGGACATTTCGACCGAGCAGGGCCAGGTCGATTTCGGCTCGGACGTGATCAAGCTGAAGAACGTCAAGGCCGACGCGATCTTCGTCTACACCAACGAGGAAGAAAGCGCGCGTTTCCTGATCGAGGCCAAACGTCAGGGATTGTCGGTGCCGCTGTTCGGAGAGACGACGCTGCTCAGTCAGAAGGTCGTGGAGCTCGCAGGCCCCGCCGCCAACGGCGTGCGCGGCCATGTCGGCCTGAGCGCGGATGCGCCGGTCCCAGCCATCCAGGCCTTTGCGAAGAAGTTCAACGAGCGCTACCGCTACTGGCCCGACCATAACGGCATCAAAGGCTATACCGCGGTCTATCTCATCAAATACGTGACCGAGATGATCGGCAAGTTCGACGGCCACGCTTTCGGCGCCACCATGAAGGGATTGACGCTGACGCCGGACAAGGCACCGGGCATGCTGATGGAGGCAAGCTGGGACCAGAACGGCGACATCGACCGTGAGAGCTTCCTGGCCGAGATCGTCGACGGCAAGCAGAAGATTGTCGCGACGCTGCCGAAGCTGAAGCCGTCCAAGGCGCCATAAGCGGCCGCGGGGCCGCGCCTGGGAAGTCCCCTCCCCGCGCCTACCACGCGAGGAGGGATAGTGTCAGCCCTTGGCGAGCTGCTCGTCGAGATCGTGCAGCACCTGGTAGCAGGGCAGCACCTGGGCCACGGAGGCGTTGGGCTCGCGGCCCTCGCGGATCGCGGCGAAGAACTCGCGGTCCTGCAGCTCGATGCCGTTCATGGAGACATCGACCTTGGAGACGTCGATCTTCTCTTCCTTGCCGTTCACCAGATCGTCGTAGCGGGCGATGTAGGTGCCGGTGTCGCCGATGTAGCGGAAGAAAGTTCCGAGCGGGCCGTCATTGTTGAACGACAGCGACAAGGTGCAGATCGCTCCATTGGCGGTCTTGAGCTGGATCGACATGTCCATGGCAATGCCGAGGTTGGGATGAATCGGTCCCTGCACAGCATTGGCCTTCACGATCGGCGAGCCCGCCTGATAGGCGAACAGGTCGACGGTGTGCGCGGCGTGGTGCCACAAGAGGTGATCGGTCCAGCTGCGCGGCTGGCCCAGCGCGTTCATGTTGGTGCGGCGGAAGAAGTAGGTCTGCACATCCATCTGCTGGATGTGGAATTCGCCGGCCTTGATCTTCTTGTGCACGAACTGGTGGCTGGGATTGAAGCGGCGAGTGTGGCCGCACATCGCGACCAGCCCAGTCTCCTTCTGCAGCTCGACGACCTGCTGCGCATCCTTGAGCGAGTCGGCGAGCGGGATCTCGACCTGAACATGCTTGCCGGCCTTGAGGCAGTCGATCGCCTGCGCCGCATGCATCTGGGTCGGCGTGCAGAGAATGACGGCGTCAACCTCCGGCAGCTTCAGGCTGTCGGCGAGTTCGGTCGAGACGTGCTTGATGCCGTATTTGTCGGCGACTTCCTTGGTCTGGTCGAAGCGGCGCCCGACCAGCGACACCACCTCGACACCGTCGATGTTCTTGATGCCGTCGAGATGCTTGATGCCGAAGGCGCCGGCGCCGGCGAGCGCGACCTTGATGGTCTTAGAACCGTCTTTGGCCATATCAGTTGTTCTCCAGGATCAGATGGCCGACGGCGGTGTTGCTGGCCGGCACATGGTAGAAGCGGTGACGCACGGTCGGCGCGTTGCCCTTCTTGGCTTCGTTGACGTCGCTCATGGCGCCGCGCGCGATCAGCCACATCACGAGCTCGATGCCCTCGCTGCCGGCCTCGCGCACGTATTCGATGTGCGGCACCTTCGACAGCCCTTCCGGATCGTTGATCAGTCGGTCCAGAAAGGCGTTGTCCCACTCGCGGTTGATCAAGCCGGCGCGCGGCCCTTGCAACTGGTGGCTCATGCCGCCGGTGCCCCAGATCTGCACGTTGAGCGGCTCGTCATAGCTCTCGATCGCCTTGCGGATCGCCTTGCCCAGCATGAAGCAGCGGCGGCCCGACGGCACCGGATATTGCACGACGTTGACCGCGAACGGGATCACCGGGCACGGCCAGGCATCCACCTGGCCGAAGATCAGGCTCAGCGGCACGGTGAGGCCGTGGTCGACGTCCATCTTGTTGACGATCGTGAGGTCGAAATCGTCCTGGATCACCGACTGCGCGATGTGCGCAGCGAGCCGGGGATGGCCGATCACCTTCGGCACGGGACGCGGACCCCAGCCCTCGTCGGCCGGCTGATATTCGGCCGCAGTGCCGATCGCGAAGGTCGGGATCATCTCCAGGCTGAAGGCGGTGGCGTGGTCGTTGAAGACCAGGAACACGACGTCGGGCTTCTGCTCCTTCTCCCACTGCTTGGCGAAGTCGTAGCCGGCGAACACCGGCTTCCAATAGTCCTCGCCGGTCTTGCCAAGGTCGAGCGCGGCGCCGATTGCCGGCACGTGCGAGGTGAAGACGCTTGCGGAGATATGGGCCATTTACTTCTTCTCCCCGGTGTAGCGGTTGCCCTCGACCGAGCGGCCGCCCTTGATCATCATGTCGCGATATTGATCTTCGGTCATGCCGGTCATGCTGCCGGCCATCTGCTGAAAGCTCTTGCCGTCGGTCGCACCGATCTTGGCGAGGAAGTAGATGTTGCCGCCGAGCGAAATGCAGCGGTTGAGGTCGCGGTCGAGCACGGCCTGCTTCTGCTCCTCGGTCATCGGCCATTCGTCGAGATAGGCACGCTCGTTGGCCTTGAAGCGGGCGCGGTTCTCCGCCTTCATCAGCGACATGCAGAACTGGTTGAGGTGATAACCCATCCGCGACATGTCCGCGTCGAAGATGGTCGTGCCGGGAACGTCGGTATAGGGTTTGTCGAGCGACATCGCTTCTCTCCTTCAGGATTCGTCCGGCCAGTAAAGCCGCATCGGATTGTCGACCAGGAGCTTGTGCTGCAGCTCCGGCGTGACAGCGATATGCGGAATGAAATCGACCAGGAGGCCGTCGTCGGGCATGTGGTCCTTCAGGTTCGGATGCGGCCAGTCGGTGCCCCACAGCACGCGATCCGGGAAGGTCTCGACGATGCGCCTGGCGAACGGCACCACGTCGCGATAGGCGTTCTGCTCGCCGTTCAGCGCCGGCGGTCCCTTGACCGAGAGACGCTCCGGGCAGCTCACCTTGGACCAGACGTTGCCGTGCTCGCGCATGAACTTCACGAACAGCTCGAACTCGGGACCATCGACCGGCTTGGTCACATCGGGACGACCCATGTGGTCGACGACGACGGTGGTCGGCAGCGAGGTGAAGAAGTCCCACAGCTCCGGCAGGTCGACGGCTTCGAAGTAGATCACGACGTGCCAGCCGAGCTTGTTGATGCGGTTGGCGATCTCGATGAGCTCATCCTTGGGCGTGAAGTCGACCAGGCGCTTGACGAAGTTGAAGCGGACGCCGCGCACGCCGGCGTCGTGCATCGCCTGCAGCTCGGCGTCGCTGACGCTGCGCTTCACCGTGGCGACGCCGCGGGCCTTGCCGTTGGAATGCACGAGCGCATCGACCATGGCGCGGTTGTCGGCGCCGTGGCAGGTCGCCTGCACCACGACGTTGCGGGCGAAGCCGAGATGGTCGCGCAGCGCATAGAGCTGCTGCTTGGAGGCGTCGCAGGGGGTATACTTGCGCTCGGGCGCATAAGGGAATTCGGCGCCAGGGCCGAACACGTGGCAATGCGCATCGACGCTGCCGGCCGGCACCTTGAAGCGCGGCTTCGACGGGCCGTCGTACCAGTCGAGCCATCCCGGGGTCTTCTGGAACTCCATGAGGTTCCCTACTCCTTGGACTTGATCTTGTTGAGAATGCGATCGGCCTCGGTGCGCCAGTCCGGGCTGCGCGCGAACTCCTTGCTGCCGCGCGTGCCGAACAGGCCGTCATCGGCGAGATCGGCGACCCAGGCCTGGCGCTCGGCGGTGCCTTCCGCCGACCACGGCGTCAGCCCGATGTCGCGCACGGTCTCGGCGACCTCCCTTACCTCCTCGGCGCGGCGGCGGCCATGCTCGATCACGCGCTGAAAGAAATAGGCGCCCTGCTTATCCCAGTCGATGCCGGGAAACGTCTCCTTCAACGAGGCCAGCACCGCATCCTCGACGCCATACGCGCGCGCGGTGGTGAAGCTCTCGATCACCATCGCCTCCAAGCCCTTGATCATGATGCTGCGGCACATCTTGGTCGCCGAGGCCACGCCCAGCTTGTCGCTGGCGAACTTCGCGGCGAAGCCGAGATCGTTGAGCAGCGGCGCCAGTTCGCGCGCGCCGGAGCCGCCGAGCAGCAGCGGCACCGTGATGCGATAGGGCGGCACCGACGTCATGACGGCGCCTTCGACATAGCGTCCACCGGCGCCGTCGATCAGCGCGGCGGCGCGCTGCTTGGCGCCGGGCGAGGCTGAATTGAAGTCGAGGAACCAGGCGCCCGGCTTGATGGTCGCAGCACAGGCATCCGCCACCGCCACGTCTTGGCTCGCGGTGACCGCGGAGACGATGAAGTCGGCCTGCGCTGCCAGCTCGGCATGCGAGGCTGCGAGCGTCACGCCGATTTCAGCGGCGTGGCTGCGCATCGCGTCGCCCCTAGCGTCAGCCAACTTCACGTCGTAGGCGGAGACGCGCACGCCATCCTTGCGCAGATCCTCGGCGAGGATCTTGCCAACCTCGCCGTAGCCGATCAGCCCGACATGCCATCGGTTAGAAGGACTTGGGTTGGACGCTGCGGTCATTGCTGCTCAATCGATATATTTGAGCCCGGCCTTCGCCAGCGGCTCGCGCATCTTGTACATGTCGAGGCCGAGCACGCCGGACGCCAGCTTCTCGCGCTTGTCGGCCTCGTTGGCCTCGCGCGCGGCGGCGGCATCTGCGGCCTGATGAGCGACCGCGGCCGGCACGACGACGATGCCGTCGACGTCGGCGACGATCACGTCGCCCGGATTGACCGCCGCACCGGCGCAGACGATCGGGATGTTCACCGAGCCGAGCGTAGCCTTGACCGTTCCCCGTGCGGAAATTGCGCGCGAGAACACCGGGAATTGCATCTCGGTCAGATCAGCGACGTCGCGCACGCCGCCGTCGATCACGAGGCCCTGGGCACCGCGGGCGCGGAAGCTGGTGGCCAGGAGATCGCCGAAAAAGCCGTCGGTGTTCTCGACCGTGCAGGCTGCGACGACGACGTCGCCGGGCTGGATCTGCTCGGCGGCGACATGCAGCATCCAGTTGTCGCCCGGCTGCAGCAGCACGGTGACCGCGGTGCCGCACATCTTCGCCGTCGGATAGATCGGACGCATATAGCACTGCATCAGCCCGACCCGGCCCATCGCCTCGTGGATGGTGGCGACGCCGAATTTCGACAGCTTCTCCACCGCGGCCTTGTCGGCGCGGGTGATGCTCTTCTTGACGATGCCGAGATTGTTCATGGGGGTGCTCATCTCGCTGGTCCTAAATCACTTGCCTTGGGCCTTCAACGCGGCGTCGAGCCGCGGGAACACGCGCCGGGCGTTGCCTTCGTAGATCTGGTGGCGCTGCTCGGGCGTCAGCTTGGCGGCCTCGATGTAGCGCTTGGTGTCGTCGTAATAGAAGCCGGTCTCCGGGTCGATGCCACGGACGGCGCCGATCATTTCCGACGCGAACAGGATGTTGTCGATCGGGATCACGCCGGTCAGCAGGTCGATGCCCGGCTGATGATAGACGCAGGTGTCGAAGAAGATGTTGTTGAGCAGGTGGTCCTTCAACAGCGGCTTCTTCAGCTCCTGGGCAAGGCCGCGGAACCGGCCCCAGTGATACGGCACCGCGCCGCCGCCATGCGGGATCAGGAACTTCAGGGTCGGGAAATCCTTGAACAGGTCGGACGTGAGGCACTGCATGAACGCCGTGGTGTCGGCGTTGAGGTAGTGCGCGCCCGTGGTGTGGAAGCAGGCGTTGCAGCTGGTCGAGACGTGGATCATCGCGGGGATGTCGAGCTCGACCATCTTCTCATAGATCGGATACCAGTGCCGGTCCGACAGCGGCGGCGAGGTCCAGTGGCCGCCGGACGGGTCCGGGTTCAAATTGATGCCGACGAAGCCGTACTCCTTGATGCACTTCTCCAGCTCGGGAATGCAGGTCTTCGGATCGACGCCCGGCGACTGCGGCAGCATCGCGACGCCGATGAAATGGTCCGGGAACAGCTTGCTGACCCGATAGCACAGCTCGTTGCAGATCGCGGCCCAGGTCGAGGACACCTGGAAGTCGCCGATGTGGTGGGCCATGAAGCTCGCGCGCGGCGAGAACACGGTGAGATCGCTGCCGCGCTCCTTCATCTTCTTGAGCTGGTTGCTCTCGATGCTCTCGCGCAGCTCGTCATCGCTGATCGAAAGCTCGGAGGCCTTCGGCATCACCGAGGGATCCTTGATGCCCGCGATTTGCCGGTTGCGCCACTCTTCGAGCGCCTTCGGGGCCGTCGTGTAATGGCCGTGCACGTCGATGATCACGTCAGTCTCTCCCTCAAGCTTCTCTGTCTTCCGGGGCGCCGCTCAATGCGCAATCACAGGGCTGCCGACATCCTTGCCGCTGGCGCGGCCTCCCGGTCCCACGGCCTGCTTTACCACAAGGGCGAGCGCCGCGATCAAGCCGGGAACTGCGATCACGGTGAAAATCTCGCTGAAGGTCAGATGGCGGGCCGTGAGCTCGGCGACCAGGAAGGAGCCGGCAATACCGCCGAAGCGGCCGATGCCCATCATCCAGGCCACGCCGGTGGCCCGGCCCTGGGTCGGGTAGAAGGAGGCGGCCAGCGCTGGCAGCGACGACTGCGCCGTGTTCATGACGACGCCGGCGACGAACACGATCACCACCAGGAAGCCGATGTTGCCGACCGCCTGGCCGATCAGGAAGATCGTCACCCCGGTCAGGGCGTAGCCGACCGCGACGATGCGGTTGGCGTTGAAGCGGTCCATCAGCAGGCCAAAGAACACCGCGCCGACGCCGCCGAGCGGGAACAGCGCCGAGATCAGGGTCGCTGTCTGCGGGTTGAGCCCGACATCCTTGAACAAGACCGGCATCCAGTTGATCAGCGAGTAGAAGATCACGAGCCCCATGAAATAGGTGACCCACAGCATCACCGAGCCGACGCGCAGCACCGGCGACAGCACCATGCCGATGCCGGTGGCGTTGACGCGCCGGGTGGTCTCGGCATGCTCCGGCTCGAGCATCACGAACTGGGCGACGTCCGATGCCTTGGCCGAGATCTTGCGCATGACCTTGCGGACGCGCTCGACGGAGGCGCCGCGCGACAGCAAATAGTGCACGGACTCCGGCAGGATCACGATCAGCAGCACGGTCAGCACCAGCGGCGTCACGCCGCCGAGCACCAGCACGCTGCGCCAGCCCCATTGCGGGATCATCCAGGCGGCCAGGAAGCCGCCGCAGGCCGCGCCCAGCGGGAAGCCGCAGAACATCAAATTGGTCATGGTGGCGCGCAGCCGGCCCGGGCAATACTCGCTGAGCAGGGTCACGGCGTTCGGCATGGCGGCGCCGAGGCCGATGCCGGTGATGCAGCGGAGCACGGTGAGCTCGGTCAGGTTGGTCGCGAAGGCCGAGGCGAGACAGGCAACGCCGAAGATCAGCACCGAGCCGACCAGCACCAGCTTGCGGCCGAGACGGTCGGCCACGGGACCGGCAAACAGCGCCCCGGCGGCAAGGCCGAACAGGGCCGCGCTCAGCACCGGCCCCAGCGCCGACTTCTCGATGCCCCACTCCTTGAGCAGCGACGGCGCGATGAAGCCGATCGCCGCGGTGTCGAAGCCGTCGAGCAGCACGATGACGAAGCCGAGCGCGAAGATCAGCCATTGGAAGGCGGAGAACTTGTGATCGTCGAGAAAGGCCTGGACGTCGACGCGGCCGGTCGTTTGCATCGTTTCTGCTTTCCTTGGGGGCTGTTCTTGCTCGTTCGCCGAGGTCCGCAAGGAGCGCGCGTCCGTGCGCGATCAGCCCTGCGCCTGCGGCGGCTTGACGGGATATGTGACCGGGCGCGACAGGGCGCGCCAGCGCCGGGCTGCGTCTATCAGCTATTCCAAAACGGCATAAGATATCAGGTGAGCCATGCTGATTTTAGAACGGGTCTCAACAGGTCTGGGCTGCGGACTGCGCATCACGTAGACGCCCCGGGCTCCACCCGCCCCTGGGAGGGTCGGCTCACTTGAGCGCAGCGCAAGTGAGCCGGGGTGGGGTGATCTCTCCAGATGCTCCGGCGCCCGTGGCTTCACCCCACCCCCGCTCGCCCGCTTCGCAGGCGACCGACCCTCCCCCTCCAGGGGAGGGTCGGCACCGGTAGAGCGGATACAGAGTGCTTCAGTTACCGCGGCAGCTTCCTGATCAGCGCCGTCGCCAGCTTCATCGTGTGCTGCGCCAGCGGCGTCGGGCGCTTGTGCGCCGAGGTGACGAGGCACAGCACGCTGGTCGGCGCCGGCTCGGTCAGTGGACGGATCGCGAGCTCGCTCGCGCGCCCGGACGCGGCGACGCCGCTCGGGGTCAGCACGGCGTGGCCGTAGCCGGCGCAGACGAGGTCGATGATCGAGGGCACGCTCGACACTTCCCAGGCGATGTCGAGCTTGATCCCGGCGAGCGCGGCTTGCGTCTCCAGCAGACGCCGCATCGCATGCACCCGCTCCGGCATGATCAGCTGATAGCGCGACAGCTCGGCCATCGGCAGCGGCGCGGTGACGCGGCGCTTGCCCTTCGGCGCGTGGCTCACCAGCGCCAAGGGCTCCTGCAGCACCGGCGTAATTTCGATGCCGGCCTGGGCCTCGGGATTGTAGACCATGCCGACATCGATACGCCCCGTGGTCACCCACTCCACCACATGCGTCGACAGGCCTTCGACCACGGCGAGCCGCGCCGCCGGAAACTCCTTGCGGAAGCGGTCGATCAGCGGCAGCGTCAATTGCCGCGCGATGCTCGGCGGCAGGCCGATGGTGACGCGGCCGACCGGCGCATCGCGGCTGGCGCCGAGATCCTCGCGCGCATGCGCCACCAATTGCAGCACGCCGACGCTGTGATCGAGCAGCCGCTTGCCGGCTTCCGTCAGCGCCACCCCACGGCCGTTGCGCGCGAACAGCTGCTGCTTCAATTCGGATTCCAGCGCCCGCACCTGCCGCGACAGCGCCGGCTGCGCCACGTCGAGCACGCTTGCCGCCTTGCTGAACGAGCCGAGCTCGGCGACCTGCACGAAATATTCGAGCTGCTTGAGGTTCATGGCTGGAGGCCTCGAACATCATGCCTCAGTATGCACAGCCGGCTGCCCCACCCTCCGCTGTCGTCCCTGCGAACGCCGGGACCCATAACCAGCGGCCCTCGTTGTCGACAAAGGAGGATGATGCAGAGTCTTTTCCAACAACCGGCCGTCCGCGGTATGGGTCCCGGCGTTCGCCGGGACGACAGCGGAATTCGAGGCTGCGCCGCGGACAAAAAGTTACAGCTTCGCCCCATCAACTCAGCCCCATCTCAGTTCAGCACGTTCACCGCGAAATTCAGCGCGGACGCAAACGCGACCCAGCAGGCATAGGGCACGAACAGCAGCGCCGCGATGCGGTCGTCGCGCCATTGCATGACGATGAAGGTCACGATCAGCACGAACATGCTGGCGATGATCGCGAACGCGACCCACATCAGATGCGCGGTGAAGAACACCGGCGACCACGCGAAGTTCAGGACCAATTGGCCCCACCACACCTGCATCACCGCACCGCTGCCGACGCGCTCATACGTCCGCCAGCCGGCGATCGCGATCATGATGTAGAGCACGGTCCAGGCGATCGGAAACAGCCAGCCCGGCGGGGTGAACCAGGGCTTGTTGAGCGAGCCGTACCAAGCGCCGGGCATGTTGGAGGCGCCGATGATCCAGCCGCCTCCGACCACGAGAACCAAGAGGACGAGGAGATGCAGGATGGATCGGTTCATATTCCGCTCGGCGTGATTTTCGGGGTCCGTCGATCCGGGACAGGCAGCCATGCTGCCCTGCCGACGCGCCCGCACTGGACAAGGATGGGCCGGGCGCGTAGCCAGGACATAACACAAAGCCAGCAAATGTCAGGGGTTTCGCCTGACGGGCATCGCAGGGACCGGACCGCCGATCACGTCAGCCCCAGGTCCGACTGCCCAAGGAAACGGAGTTCGATCAGTGGCTGATTCCCCGGCCCCCTCTTCAGCCATCGCCTCGATCGCCGCCGTCGAAGCCGGCCTCGCCGCGCAGGGCTATATCGCCAGCCGCCAGATCGCCACCGCCGTCTACCTGTCGCAGGCGATCGACAAGCCGATCCTGGTCGAGGGCCCGGCCGGCGTCGGCAAGACCGAGCTCGCCAAGGCCATCGCCGCCTGGCGCGGCCTGAAGATGATCCGGCTGCAATGCTATGAGGGGCTCGACGAGGCCAAGGCGCTGTATGAGTGGAAATACGCCAAACAGCTGCTCTACACCCAGATCCTGAAGGACAAGCTCGGCGAGGTGCTCGGCGGCGCGCAGACGCTGCACGCGGCGCTCGCCCAGCTGCATGATTTCGGCGACGTGTTCTTCTCCAAGGAATTCGTCGAACCCCGGCCGCTGTTGCAGGCCCTGCTCGAGCCTGATGGCTGCGTGCTGCTGATCGACGAGATCGACAAGTCCGACGCCGAGTTCGAGTCGCTGCTGCTGGAGATCCTCTCGGACTTCCAGGTCACGATCCCCGAGCTCGGCAGCATCGCCGCCGCCAAGCCGCCGACCGTGATCCTGACCTCCAACTCCGAGCGCAATCTCGGCGACGCGCTGAAGCGGCGCTGCCTGCATCTGCACATCGGCTTCCCGGAGCAGAAGCTGGAGGAGCGCATCGTCGAGAGCCGCATCCCCGGCATCTCGCAAACCCTGCGGCGGCAGCTCGTCGCCTTCATCCACGACATCCGCACGCTCGACTTGAAGAAGCAGCCGTCGGTCAGCGAGACCATCGACTGGGCCCGCGTGCTGGTGCTGCTGCAGGCGGCCGAGCTCGGCCATGACGTGGTGAAGGATACGCTCAACGTGCTGCTGAAATACGAGTCCGATATCGAGGTGGCGCTGCCGCAGGTGACGACCTTCGTCGCCAAGGCGCAGCGTCAGAACATCTTCGGATAGGGCCTCATGCAGGAGAACCTGCATCGCTTCTTTCGCGCCGCTCGCGGCGCCGGCGTGCATGTCTCGCCGGCCGAGAGCATCGACGCGATGCGGGCAGTGGCGCGCGTGGGCCTGTCCGATCGCACGGTGCTGCGCGACAGCCTGCTGCTGACCTTGGCCAAGAGCGAGGACGAGAAGAAGGCGCTCGGCACCTGCTTCGACCTGTTCTTCGCCCATGTCGATCCGGCACAGGCAGAGACGAACGAGGGATCAGAGGAGGCGGCGCAGACCGAAGCCCAGCCAGCGCCGACGTTGGGGCAGCAGACCGGCAAAGCGAATACCGAGCTCGGCCCCCTTGCCCAGATGCTGCTCGCGCAGAGCACGGCCGAGATCTCGGCTGCGATCGCCAACGCCTCCAGCGCCGTCGGCCTTTCCGAGATCCGCTACTTCACTCAGCGCGGCCTGTTCTCCAGCCGCATGCTGGAGACGATGGGCATCCAGCGACTGCGCGACGATCTGGACGCACTGACCGAAAGCAATCCTGCGCTGGCCGAACGGCTGCAGGCCGGGCTCGATGGCCTGCGCGACACCGTGCGTGATGCCGTCGCGCAGGCGCTCGCACTGTACGGCCGCGAGGAAACCGAGAATTTGCGCCACGAGATCCTGCGCAACGCGCAGCTATCGCGCATTGAGCCGCGCCAGGTCGCGGCGATGCGGGCGCTGATCCGGCAGATCGCCCGCCGCCTGCGCGAGCGCTACAGCAAGCCGCGCAAGCGCCAGCGCCGCGGCCATCTCGACGTCCGCCGCACCCTCCGGCGTAACGCCGCCTGGGGCAGTGTGCCCTTCCTCACCGCGTGGAAGCGGCGGCATCGCGACCGCCCGAAGATCGTGGCGCTGTGCGACGTCTCCGGCTCGGTCGCGCGCGTCTCCGACTTCTTCCTGCTGCTGATCCACAGCCTGCACGACGTCGTCAGCGACGTCCGCTCGTTCGCGTTTTCCGGCCATCTGATCGAGGTCAGCGAGATCCTGGAGCAGAAATCCGCCGAGGAGGCGATGGCCGAGATCATGGACAAGGTCGGCTTCGGCTCGTCGGACTACGGCAGCTCGCTGGTCGATTTCGAGAAGCAGTTCATGGCCTCGGTCACGCCGCAGACCACCGTGATCATGCTCGGCGACGCCCGCAGCAACAAGCTCGACCCACGCGCCGACATCCTGAAAGCCATCTCGGAGCGCGCCAAGCGCGTGGTCTGGCTCAACCCCGAAGGGCGCGTGACCTGGGGCTGGGGCGATTCCGAGATGCCGCGCTACCAGACCTTCTGCAACGTGGTCCGCCCCTGCGCGACCGCGCAGCAGCTGGAGCGCGCCGTCAGCGATATCGTGTCGGCGTATCAGTAGCCCCCGCTCTCACCCCGTCATTGCGAGCGCAGCGAAGCTGCGCGCCTCCCAATGACAACATGATGGAGCAGCGCGTCGGGGCCTTGGATATCTCTCCCATTCGGGCCCAAGGAAAGTCCCGCGGTATGGGTCCCGGCGTTCGCCGGGACGACAGCGGTGGTTGTCGCTCGACTGGGGCCGTCCTACACAGCTGTGCGCCCCACTCACAACTGTCGTTCCGGCGAACGCCGGGACCCATAACCACCGGCCGGAACGTGAGGCACAACTGGTTCTGACACCTGATGACACCGGTCCCGAGTCCACGGGGCGCGCCGACTAAAATCTATCAGCACAAGATGGTCAGCACGGCTGCTATCACACAGCATCGACAAACAGGCAATCGCGCAGGCACGCCTTTGCCCACGCTATTCAGCCGATCGCTGATCTACCGTCCCCCGGCCGCCCGCTTCAGCAACGCCGCGCGCTGCTGATCCGTAAAACTCACACCCGACTTCTTCTCCACCACTTTCACCGCCCATGATCGCATCGGATCATCATCCACCCGCGCCGGCTCGCGCAGGATAGCGACGCCGATCTCCAGCATCTTGGCGTCGGCCTGATGCTCGATGCCGCCGCCACCAGCACTTGCCAACGCCAATGCACCGGCCGCAGCCCCGATGGCGGCAGCCAGCGCCGTCGTCACGAAGAATTTCCAGTCCAAATCTGCCCCCTGCTCTCACCCGCCACTGCGCTGCCACGCTCGAACAGGTTTTTGTCTGCGGCATGGCGATCCGGAGTCCGTCGTTCGGCGACATTCTCATCTGACGACCACATTTGTTCGTTCCACGAATGGCTCCGCACGAGATCCGTGACCTGCTATGTGACTGCCCGTCGCGTTACCATGTCGCAGCGTCACAGCCTTGTGTCGTCGGGCAAATCAGGACGATGGTTGCGCTCATCCTGCCTCGGCGAAGAGGGACGTACGCGTCGTCACGATACGTGGGGCAGGCTGCGATGGACGTGGTTGCATCATGCGCATCTCGCGCAGACGAGTGATGTAGCGGCGTACGGTGAAGTCGTGATGTCCTGATACCCCGATGCTGGTATCACGTGCGTGACAATGCCCAGCGCATTGCGCGCGCCATGGTGGCCAACAAGCCCGGTGCACCAGGGAGACCACGTATAAGCCGTCAGACCATCGCGCAGGGAAGGCCGGAATGTTCGGCCCACCTGTGGTTCCTGCCCCGTGCACTTTTTCGCACGGGGGCCGCGGGTGTGGTGGACACCCGGCCTTCCCTGCGCCCTCGATTTCAGGAGGGCGAACGAGACCAGCACAGCTCGGACGCATCTGCGCCGCGAGAGGGCAATGTCGCACGCCGAGGTGTGGTCGAAACCGCGTCGCGGATTTTGCTTCAATTATCTCCGAGCCCAGACCGGTGGGAGGAACGCATGCGCACGGCGGAGCCCGGCTTCGCAGCATTTTACGGAGATCTCCATGGTCTCGCGCCTCCCGCTCGAACGTCGCCTTCAGCGCGGCACCACCGCGGTCGCCTCGATCTCGACGCGCGCGGCCTTCTCGACCAACCGCACCACCTGCACCAGCGCCATCGCCGGATAGTGGCTGCCGAAGATCTCGCGATAGATCCTGCCGAGATCCTTCAGGTTGGCGAGATACTCGTCCATGTCGACGACGTACCAGGTCAGCCGCACCAGATGCTCCGGTCCGGCGTTGCCCTCGGCCAGGATGGCGGCAATGTTCTGCAGCGCCTGCCGCACCTGCGCCACGAAGCCCTCGGCCAGCGTCTCGTTCGCATCCCAGCCGATGACGCCGCCGGTCACGACGATCCGTCCGTCCGCGCTGATGCCGTTGGCATAGCCCTTCGGCATCGGCCAGCCGCTCGGCTGCAGGACGCGCAGGCCTTCGCCCTCCTCCTGCTTCACCACGGCGAGCGTGGGCGCTTTGGTCGTGCTCACGAACGTCTCTCCCTGTCTCTGCTACGCGCCCGTGCCCGACGATGGCGCAGCGGCGGCCTGTGCGATCGCGCGCAGGGCGAACCGCTTCAGCTTGCCGGTCTCGGTCTTGGGCAGCTGCGTCACGAACTCGATCACGCGCGGATATTTGTACGGCGCGATCTCGCGTTTGACATGCTCCTGCAGCTCGGCCACCAGCGCCGGGGTGCCTTCCGCACCCGGCGCCAGCACGACATAGGCCTTCACGACCATGCCGCGGGCCTCGTCGGGCGCACCGACCACGCCGCATTCGGCGACCGCGGGATGCGTCAGCAGCGCGGCCTCGACGTCGGTGCCGGCGATGTTGTAGCCGGACGACACGATCATATCGTCCGACCGCGACTGGTACCAGAAGTAGCCGTCCGCATCCATGACGTAGGTGTCGCCGGTGACGTTCCAGCCGTTCTGGACGTATTTGCGCTGACGCTCGTCGGCCAGATAGCGGCAGCCGGTCGGCCCGCGCACCGCGAGCCGTCCCATCGTGCCCGGCGGCAGGTCACGGCCCTCGTCGTCGACGATCTTGGCCTCGTAGCCCGGCACCGGCTTGCCGGTGGCACCGGGGCGGATCTCGTCCTCGACCGCGCTGATGAAGATGTGCAGCATCTCGGTGGAGCCGATGCCGTCCATCAGCTTCAGACCTGTCGCCTTGAGCCAGGCATCGAAGGTCGGCTTGGGCAGCGTCTCGCCAGCGGAAACGCATTTGCGCAACGAGGAGATGTCACGGCCTTCGAGCTTGCCGAGCATGGCGCGATACGCCGTCGGGGCGGTGAAGCAGACGGTCGCCTTGTAGCGCTCGATGGCCGACAACAGATCGTCCGGCGTCGTCTTCTCCAGCACGACATAGGACGCGCCGATATGCATCGGAAACAGCACGCCACCGAAGCCGAAGGTGAAGGCGAGCGGGGCCGTGCCGATGAAGCGATCGCTCTGGCTGGCGCGCAGCACGTTACGGGCATAGCCGTCGCAGACCGCAAGCATGTCGCGGTGGAAATGCATGGTGCCCTTGGGGTCACCGGTGGTGCCAGAGGTGAACGCGATCAGGCAGAGATCGTCGGAGGCGGTATCGACCGCGGTGAACTCAGGGCTGACATCCGCAATCAGCGCTTCCAGCGAGTCGGGCTTTCCATTGCCCCAGTAGACGACCCGCTTCAGCGCCGGCGCGACCGCGCGCGTCTTTTCCATCTCGTCGGCGAGCTTGCCGTCGCACAGCGCCAGCGCGATCTGCGCTTTTTGGATCGGATAGGACAGCTCCTTTGCGCGCAACAGCGGCATGGTGGCGACGACGATGCCGCCGGCCTTGATGACGGCGAGATAGGTCGCGACCATCATGGGGTTGTTGGCGGAGCGCAAGAGCACGCGGCCGCCGGGCACCAGGCCGAGCTTGCTGACGAGCACGTTGGCGATCTTGTTCACCAGGGCCTGCAGCTCGGAATAGGTGTAGCTGACCTCGGTGCTGATGATGCAGGGCGCATCGCCCCGCCCTTCCTCGACCCAGCGGTCGACGAAATGCGTCACGCAGTTCAGGCGTGGCGGATAGTCGAATTCGGGCCGGCTGAACACGAAGTCGGGCCACAGCTCGCGCGGCGGCAGATTGTCCTGAGCGAAGGTGTCGACATGGGCGCTACGCGCCTTTGCGCTGTCCGGAAGTTGAGCTTTGGCGGCGGTGGCCATCACAGGCTCCTGTCTGAAAGGAAAGACGCCCGGTACGTTTCAGTCCTAAACATTTTAGACTTAAAACATCTGGACGCAAGAGCCGAAGATTGTGCACTGCCAGCAAATTGTTTGAGCGTTTGCCGCGCGCGGCAGCGCCGCCTGCGACGTCCTGTCAGGCTCGCGTCAATCCTGCCGGCGCTGCACGGCTTTCTGCGCCGATCCCTTGGTCTTGGCGAGCAGCCGCATCAGCTCACGCACGTCCTTCTCCGTGAGATCGCCGAAGATGTCCGCGATCCAGGTCTCGTGCTCGGCCGCCATCTTGCGGAATTCGGCGCGGCCGAGCTTGGTCAGGCGGATCACCTGAACCCGACGATCGGTCTCCGAAGTGCGGCGATCGAGATGGCCGGATTCGACCAGGCGCTCGACCAGCCCGGTCACGTTTCCATTCGAAACCATCATGCGCTTGGAGACATCGGACAAGGTCATGCCATCAGGCGCCTTGTCGAGCTGCGCCATCAGGTCGAAACGCGGCAGGGTCACGTCGAAGCGCTCGCGCAGCCGGCTGCGGATCTCGCCCTCGATCAGGGTCGTGCAGGTGAGCAGGCGCAGCCACAGCCGCAGCTCCTCGGCATGGTCCTCGGGCAGCTCGACGGCCTTGGTCTCGGAATCAAGCGTCATGACGGAATCACTTGGGCACGTTCAGCCTCGTCCAGCGAGGCTCGCGAGTTTGACCTTCAGGACCTTCCGGGAGCAAGGAAAAACGTACCGTCCCTTGTAGCGGAGGATGAAAAACGGCAATTCCTTTAACCTTCAAGCAATTGGCGTGCTGCTTGCATGCACGCCGAAACCGCCCTTTCCGCCAGCAGCTCGCTTGCGGGTAAGGGCGTCATCGGACTAGGCTTGAGACCAAGCTGCGGTCTGACGCATCATCTGGTCAGGTGCAAAAAACATAAACCTGAATTTCCGCATCCGGGGGAGTTGTCATGAAAGTGAGTTCGAAGCTGGTCGGTCTCGGCGCTGGACTTGGCGTCGTCGCGTGCCTGCTGGCGCAGCCGGCGCTGGCCGCCGACAAGATCAAGATCGGCGTCATCGTCACCCTCTCGGGGCCGGCCGCCGCGCTCGGCGGGCAGGTCCGCGACGGCTTCAACCTCGCGATCAAGGACCTCGGCGGCAAGATGGGCGGCAAGGAGGTCGAGGTGATCGTCGCCGACGACGAGCTGAAGCCGGACGCCGCGATCACCAAGGCCAAGGGCCTGCTCGAGCGCGACAAGGTCGACTTCGTCGTCGGCCCGATCTTCTCCAACATGCTGCAGGCGATCCACCGCCCGATCACGGAGAACAAGACCTTCCTGATCAGCCCGAATGCCGGTCCGTCGAGCTACGCTGGCAAGGAGTGCAGCCCCTATTTCTATGTGACGTCGTACCAGAACGACCAGGTGCACGCGGTTCTCGGCAAGGTCGCACAGGACCGCGGCTACAAGAAGATGTATCTGCTGGTGCCGAACTATCAGGCCGGGCGCGATAGCGTCGCCGGCTTCAAGCTCGACTACAAGGGCGAGATCGTCGAAGAGTCCTACGTTCCGCTCAACACGCTCGACTTCCAGCCCGAGCTGTCCAAGATCTCCTCGCAAAAGCCGGACGCCGTGTTCACCTTCATGCCGGGCGGCATGGGCGTGAACCTCGTCAAGCAATTCAAGCAGGCGGGCCTTGCCGACAGCGTCCCGGTGCTCTCCGCCTTTACCGTCGACGAGTCCACGCTCCCTGCGCAGCAGGATGCCGCGGTCGGAATGTTCGGCGGCGCGAACTGGGCACCGAATTTCGACAATCCGCAGAGCAAGAAGTTCGTCGCCGGTTACGAGGCCGCCTACAACAGCGTGCCCGGCACCTACGCCATGCAGGCCTATGACGCCGCGCTGCTGATCGACAGCGCCGTAAAGGCGGTCGGCGGCGACCTCAGTAACAAGGACGCCGTGGCCGCGGCGCTGAAGAAGGCCGATTTCGCCTCGCTGCGCGGCAACTTCAAGTTCAACACCAACGGCTACCCGATCCAGGACTTCTATCTGACCAAGGTCGCCAAGCGCCCGGACGGCAAGTTCCAGACAGAGATCGTGCAGAAGGTGTTCGAGAACTACGCCGACCGCTACGCCAAGGACTGCGTGGCCAAGTAAGAACAGGGAGCGAAAACCAACATGAGCCATCCGGAAATCGCCGGCATCACCCGGGCCAATGAGGGCATCCAGGGCATCTCCTGGAACATCCTCGGCCAGATCTATGTGCCGAAGAACCGCACCGAGCACAGCTTCTCCTGGCATGCGACGTTCCCGGTCGGCACCTTCGTGCCGCCGCACATCCATCCCGACCAGGACGAATATCTCTACATCCTCGAAGGCCGGCTCGACTTCTTCCTCGACGGCGCCGAGGAATACGCCACCGCCGGCGACACGGTGCGGCTGCCGATGGGCAAGCCGCACGGCATCTTCAACAAGTCGCAGCAGACCGCGAAGACGCTGTTCTGGGTGTCACCGACGCGCCGGCTCTATGACCTGTTCTGGGCGATCCACAACATGCGCGAGCAGAATCCGGACGACGTGGTGAAGCTCGCCGCCGAGCACAACATCCACTTCCTGCCGCCGCCTCCGGGGGCGTGAGCCGGATCTGGCGCTTGTTTTCGAACTGTCGCGCAGAACGCAGCGCGCTCTCTCTCCCCGTCCTCGCGGGGAGAGGGCTGGAGGGGCAGCCGTTCGGGCAGTCTCAGATAGTTGCTACGACGCCTGCCGCGTGACCATCCGCGCGGCAAAGCCGGCCCGGCTGGCATAGCCGCGCACGATGCCCTCGCGGGCCTCGTAGTTGAGGATGGTGTTGATATCGGTGAAGCCCTGCGGCGCGAGCTGCTCGACGGCATCGATGACGCCCTCGGGGCCGCCGCGGCGGTTCGACGCGACGATCTCGGCGGTCATCGGCAGCCGCTTCTGCTCATAGGCCATCAGCGCCTGGCGCGGATGCTCGGAGCAGGCCAAGGCATCGGCGAGCGCGCGGGCATCGAGAATGGCCTGCGAGGCGCCGTTGGAGCCGACCGGGTACATCGGATGCGCGGCATCGCCGAGCAAGGTGACGCGGCCGCTCGACCAGATCGGCAGCGGATCGCGGTCGCAGCAGGGATATTCCCAGAACTCCGGCGTCGCCCGCACCATCGCGGCGAAGTCGACCTGGGGAATGGAGAAGCCGTTGACATGCGGCATCAGCTCGTCCGTCTTGCCGAGCCGCGACCAGTCCTCACGCCGCGGCGGCGCAGTGTTGGCATCGCCGATGCGCACCAGCACGGCCCAGTTGGTGAGGCGGGTCGCGGGGCTCGAGCCCTCGGCGATCGGATAGATCACCGCCTTGGCGTTCAGGCCGCCGGCGATGATCATCGACCGCCCGGTCAAAAACACCGGCCAGTCGGTGGCGCCGCGCCACAGCATCAGGCCGTTCCAGCACGGCGCGCCCTCGTTGGGGAACAGCGTCTGCCGGACCTTGGAATGGATGCCGTCGGCGCCGATCAGCACGTCGCCACGGACGGTGTGGACATGAGACCCGGTGCGATCGAAGAAATAGGCGGTGACCCCGCCCTCGTCCTGGGTGAAGGCGCCGAGCCGGCAGCCGGTGTGGACCTTCTCCGGCCCGAGCCGCTCCACCACCGCCTGGTGGATCACGCTCTGCAGCCGGCCGCGGTGGATCGAGAATTGCGGCACGTCATGGCCGGCGTCGAGCCCACGCGCTTCGTGCCAGACCTCCTGGCCGCGCCGAGTCAGGTAGAACAGCTCGGAGGTGCGGATGGCGACCTGGTCGAGCCGGTCGAGCAGTCCGAGCTGGGCGAGCTCGCGGATCGCGTGCGGCAGGGTGTTGATGCCGACGCCGAGCTCGCGGATCGCATCCGCCTGCTCGAACAGCTCACAGTCGATGCCGCGCGCCCGCAGCATCAGCGCCGTGGTCAATCCACCGATACCGCCGCCAACGATGATCGCCTTCATCGCGCCCTACTCCACTCGCTCAGGACGTACCTGGCCGCAGCGTGGCACAGCGGCTTACTCCGCCGCAAGCGGCTTCGCAGCCTCGGCCTTCAGCTCCGCCCGCGTTTTCGGCTTAGCCTTAATCTTCAGCTCCTCGAAATCCTGCCGCTCCCGCACGCTGTTGCGGAAGATCTGCTCTTTGCCCGGCAGATATTGCGGCGGACAGAACATGTCGGCGCCATACCAGGCCGCGGCCTTCATGGTGAAGGCGGGGTCGACCAGATGCGGGCGGCCGAGCGCGACGAGATCGGCGCGGCCGGCGGCAAGGATGGTGTTGACCTGATCGGCCGAGGTGATGTTGCCGACGCACATGGTGGCGACGCGGGCCTCGTTGCGGACCTGATCGGAGAATGGCGTCTGGAACATGCGGCCGTAGATCGGCTTGGCCTCGCGCACCGTCTGACCGGTCGAGACGTCGACGAGATCGACGCCCGCCTCGCCGAAGGCGCGGGCGATCAGCACCGCGTCGTCACCAGCGACGCCGCCCTCGGCCCAGTCGGTGGCGGAGATGCGCACCGACATCGGCTTGTGCGCCGGCCACGCCGCGCGCATCGCGGCAAACACTTCCAGCGGGAAGCGCAGCCGGTTCTCCAGCGCGCCGCCATACGCGTCGGTCCGCTTGTTGGTCAACGGCGAGATGAAGCTCGCCAGCAGATAGCCGTGGGCGCAGTGCAGCTCGAGCATGTCGAAGCCGCAGCGCTCGCCACGCTCGGCCGCGGCGACGAAATCGGCCTTGATCGCGTCCATCGCCGCGCGGTCGAGCTCGCGTGGCACCTGGCTGTCAGGGAAGTACGGCAGCGGCGACGCCGACACGATGTCCCAGCCGCCCTGCTCCAATGGCCGGTCCATGCCGTCCCACATCAGCTTGGTCGCGCCCTTGCGTCCGGCATGGCCAAGTTGCAGCGCGAACTTGGCTTGCGAGTTGGCGTGAACGAAATCGACGATGCGCTTCCAGGCGGCCTCCTGCGCGTCGTTCCACAGACCGGCGCAGCCGGGCGTGATGCGGGCCTCGCGGCTGACGCAGGTCATCTCGGTGAACAGCAGACCGGCGCCGCCGATCGCGCGCGAGCCATAGTGCACGAGATGGAAATCGCCGGGCACACCCTCCGCCGCCGAGTACATGCACATCGGCGACAGCACCGCGCGATTTGCGATCGTCATCTCGCGCAGCTTGAGCGGCTGGAACATCGGCGCGACCGGCTTCTCGACGTCGACGTCGAAGCCCTTCGCGCGAACCTGCCGCGCGAACGCCTTGTCGACCTCGGCCACGAAATCCGGCGCGCGCAAGGTGAGATTGTCGTAGGTGATCGCCTTCGAGCGCGTCATCACGCCGAACGCGAACTGCACCGGATCGAAATCCCAGAAGCGGTCGACGTGCTCGAACCAGACCAGCGACACGTCGGCGGCATGCTGCGTCTTCTCGACCTCCTCGCGGCGGCCATGCTCATAAAGATCCAGTGCGGCCGGAATACTGGGCGCGCGCTGCATGGCGTCAGCCAACGCGATCGCGTCTTCCATCGCGAGCTTGGTGCCCGAGCCGATCGAGAAATGCGCGGTCGACTTGGCGTCGCCGAGCAGCACCATGTTGTCCTTGACCCAGCGCTTGTTGCGGATCATCGGGAAGTTGCGCCACATCGAGCGGTTGATCAGCAGCGGATGATCACCGAGGAACCAGCCGAAGATCTCCTTCATGCGGTCGGCGGATTGCCGCTCATCGAGCCCGGTCAGGCCGGCCCGCTCGAAGGTCTCTGGATCGGTCTCGAAGATCCAGGTCGAATGGCCCGTCTCGTACTGATAGGCGTGCGCGATGAACGGGCCCCACTCCGTCTCCTGGAAGATGAAGGTGAAGGCGTCGAGCGGCTTGGTCGATCCCATCCACGCGAACTTGTTGGCGCGCAGATCGACCTCGGGCTGGAAGTGATCGACGTATTTCTGGCGGAAGCGGCTGTTGATGCCGTCAGACAGGATCAGGAGATCCGCATCAGCGAATTGCGACTCGTCCTCGAGGTCGACCTCGAACTGCAGGGTCACGCCCAGCTCGCGCGCTCGCTCCTGCAGGATTCGCAGCAGCGTGCGGCGCGAGCAGCCGCAGAAACCATTGCCGCCGACCCGGTGGACCGTGCCGCGGAAATGCACGGCAATATCATCCCAGTAGGCGAATTCCTGGGTGATCCGCTGGTAGCTCGGCAGGTCATGCTTCTCGAAATTGTCGAGCGTGGCATCGGAGAACACCACGCCGAATCCGAACGTGTCGTCGGCGCGGTTGCGCTCGTAGACCGCGATGTCGGCGCCGAGCCGCTGCTTCTTGAGCAGTATCGCCGCATAGAGACCGGCGGGTCCGCCGCCGATGATCGCGATCTTCATGAGCGCCTCCGCTGGAGTGCCGAGCCAACCGAAATTATTTTAACCCTAAAATATCTCCTGGCAAGCCCCTTCGGTTCCCTCCGCTTGTCAATTGCCCTGGAAGACCGGCTTCGACTTGGCCGCGAAGGCCTCGAAGGCGCGGTTGAAATCCTCCGTCGTCATGCACAAGGCCTGGGCAACTGCCTCGGCTTCGATCGCCTCCTCGACCGACATCGCCCATTCCATCGCCAGCATGCGCTTGGTCATCGTGTTGGCGAAAGTCGGGCCGTTCGCGATCTCGGTTGCCAACACCACGGCCTGCGCCAGCACGTCGGCGGGTGCGACGATGCGGCTGAAGAAGCCCCAGCGCTCGCCCTCGTCGGCACTCATGAAGCGGCCGGTGTAGAGCAGTTCGGACGCGCGGGACTGACCGATGATGCGCGGCAGGATCGCGCAGGCCCCCATGTCGCAACCGGCAAGGCCGACCTTGTTGAACAGGAACGCGACCTTGGCACCGGTTGCAGCCAGCCTGATATCGGAGGCCATCGCAACGATCGCGCCAGCGCCTGCACAGATTCCTTCGACCGCCGCGACGATCGGCTGCGGACAGGCCCGCATCGCCTTGACGAGATCGCCGGTCATCCGGGTGAAGGCGGTCAGACCCTTGGTGTCCATCTTCACCAGCGGACCGATGATCTCGAACACGTCGCCGCCGGACGAGAAATTGCCGCCTGCACCGGCCACGATGATCGCCTTGACGTCGTCGTCGAACGCGCAGGCCCGAAAGAAGTCGGTCAGTTCGCGATAACTCTCGAAGGTCAGCGGGTTCTTGCGCTCGGGCCGGTTCAACGTCACGGTCGCGACGCGATCCTTGACCGCGAGCAGGAAATGGCTGGGCTTGTAGTCCGCCAACGGCACGGTGACGGGATTGGCGTGTCTCGACATGTCAGCTTCCTTCCTTCAAATCTTATCGTTGGGCGTTACGGTCTACACCTCGCCGCCGGCCACAGCGATCGCCTGTCCCGTGATCGCACCGGCACCGCTGCCGCACAGCCACAGCACGGTATCAGCAACTTCCTGCGGCATGATGAGCCGCCCCTGCGGATTATGCTTGGCAAGCTCGGCGATCGCCTGCTCCCGGCTGCGGCCGGTCTTCTTCATGATGTTGTCCACGCTGTCGGCGACGAGATCCGTATCGGTGAAGCCTGGGCAGACTGCGTTGACTGTCACACGCGTCGCAGCCAGCTCCAGCGCGAGCGAGCGCGTCAGGCCGACGACAGCATGCTTCGCTGCGGTGTAGGCGCTGACGTAAGGATAGCCCTTGAGCCCTGCCGTGGACGCGACCGCAACGACGCGGCCATAGGACTTTGCCCTCATCGCCGGCAGCACTGCCTGCACGGCATGCACGACACCCATGAAATTGATGTCGATCATGCGACGGAACAGCGCGGCATCCGATTTCAGGAACGGGGCGGACTCGGCACTTCCGGCATTGGCAATCAGGATGTCGATCGGCTGGCGCGCAACAGCGGCGGCAACGGCCGCGTTCAGCGCGGCCTGATCGGCAACATCGGCAATGGCGGCGTAATCGGCGCAGCCGGCTGCGATCGCCTCATCGAGCGTTGCGCCGTTGCGCCCGACGATCGTCACGGTTGCGCCGGCAAGCTTCAGGGCTTGCGCGATCTCGCGGCCGATGCCGCGTCCGCCGCCCGTCACCATCGCATGCGCAGCTGCAGGCAATCCCGACACGCGCGCCTCCTCATCTCTTGCAATACGATCGCGGCCTCGAAGTTATTTTAAACTTCAAATTTTTGCAACAACACGCCCGAAGCGCCTTGACACCCCGGTTGCCGCGACTAGCGTTCAAGGGCCTGGAGCGAGCAGCGTAGCGGTATCAGGCATATCTCGGAGGTCTGCGTGCCTGCGTCGCAAATCACCACCACGAAGGACGGCCGCTTCGGCTACGAGGCGTCGGGGGCGCCCGAGCGGCAGACCGTGGTGTTCCTGCACGGCATCGGCGGCGCGGCACGCGCTTGGCGCGGTCAGCTCGACTATTTCGGCGAGCGCCGCCATGCGGTGGCCTGGGACATGCCAGGCTATGGCCAATCCGCCCGGCTCGAGACGGCCAGCATCACCACGCTCGCCGCTGCGCTTCAAGATTTCCTGAGCCAGATCGGCGCCAAGCAGCCGATCCTCGTTGGTCATTCCATCGGCGGGATGATCGTACAGGAATGGTTGACGACGCATCCGCAGGCCGCGTCGGCCGTGGTGTTGGCTCAGACCAGCCCGGCCTTCGGCAAGGCCGACGGCGACTGGCAGAAGTCGTTCATCGAGGCGCGTCTCGGACCGCTCGATCGGGGCGCGACGATGGCGTCGCTGGCGCCGGACCTGGTCAAGGAGTTGGTCGGCGACGATCCCGATCCGCGCGGCCTTGAAATTGCAACCTCCTGCATGGCCGGTGTACCCGAGGCAAGCTATCGCGCCAGCATGCTGGCCCTGCTCGGTTTCGACCGGCGACAAGCCTTGAAGGACATCAAGGTGCCGACGCTGGTGCTCTCGGGCTCGAAGGATCGCAACGCGCCAGCGCCGATGATGGAGAAGATGGCGAGCTTCATTCCCTCGTCGGACTACGTCGAACTTCAGGGCGCCGGCCATCTCGTCAATCTCGAACGGCCCGGCCAGTTCAACGCCGCACTCGATACGTTCCTGATGACACATGCAACACCAGCGACAGCGGAGAGATGATGACGATCCCGGTCCAGAAGACGGCGATGGCCTCCGGCGAAGCCCTCGATGCGCCGATGTTCGATCCGGCCGCATATCGGCTCACGGCCGAGCAGGCCGACATCATCACACGGGCCCGGGAACTCGGGCAGAGCGTGCTGGCGGGCCGCGCCGCGACCTGGGATCGCGAGGCGAGCTTTCCGACTGAAAACTACAAGGACCTGCATCGCGCGGGCCTGCTCGGCATCTCCGTTCCCAAGGCTCTCGGCGGCCTCGGCGCGGGCTACCAGACCTACGCACTCACCGCCGCCGAGATCGGTCGCTATTGCGGCGCCACGGCGCTGACCTGGAACATGCACGTTTGCTCGACCTTATGGTCCGGACCGCTCGCCGACGATCTCGACATGGACGAGGACGTCCGCGCCGAGCACGAGCGGCGGCGCGCGATCCACTACAAGCGCATCGTCGACGACGGCGCGATCTATTCGCAGCCCTTCTCGGAGGGTGGCGCGGCGGCAGCGGGCGGCGTCGCGTTCGGTACCGAGGCCAAGCCGGTCAAGGGCGGCTGGCTGGTCAACGGCAAGAAGATCTTCGCCTCGCTCGCCGGACACGCGGACTATTATGGTGTGCTATGCACCGAGGTCAGCGAGGGCGAGAAGGCGTCCCGCCGCAACACGCTCTATCTCGCGGTGCCGGCGAAAACGGAGGGCGTCTCTGTCGTCGGCGACTGGGATCCGCTGGGCATGCGCGGCACGGTGTCACGCACGCTGCTTTTCAAGGATGTCTTCGTCGAGGAGGACGCCGCCTTGATGCCGCGCGGCGTCTATTTCCAGGCGGCGATGCGCTGGCCGCACATGTTCATGACGTTGTCGCCGACCTATATGGGGCTGGCGCAGGCTGCGTATGACTTCACCGTCAGATATCTGCGCGGCGAGGTGCCGGGCATGCCGCCGGTCAAGCGGCGGATGTACCCGACCAAGCAGATCGCGGTCGCGCAGATGCAGATCAAGCTGGAGCAGATCAAGGGAATCTGGTTCCAGGCCGTCACCGAGGCGCGAGCCAATCCGAGCAAGGAGCAGGTGCTGCGCGCCTATGCGGCGCAGTACTCGGTGATGGAGGGGGCCAATGATCTGGCGGCGCTCGCCATCCGCACATGCGGTGGACAATCGATGCTGAAGACGCTGCCGCTGGAGCGCATCTATCGCGACAGCCGTTGCGGCTCCCTGATGCTGCCCTGGACCGCCGAATTGTGCCTCGACCGCATCGGCCGCGAGGCACTGTACGAGCCCGGCGAGACGGACGACTGAGCGTGGACCTCTGCAGCCTGATCGAGCGCAACGCGGCGTTCACGCCGGACAAGCCGGCGATCCACTTCGAAGGCAGGACGCTGAGCTATGCCGATTTCAGCGAGCGCATAGCGCGGACAGCGCGGGCGCTGAAATCCGAGTTCAGCGTCGGACGCGGCGACCGCGTCGCGATTTTGAGCCTCAACCGGCCGGACTATCTGGTCTTGCTCTATGCCTGTGCGCGACTCGGCGCGATCCTGGTGCCGCTGAACTGGCGGCTGGCGGTGGCCGAGCAGGTCTTCATTCTCTCGGATGCTGCCGCCAAGGTGCTGGTGCTGGAGCAGGCCTTTGCGCCGGTGCTGCCGGCGCTCGCCGAGAGCCATCCGGAGACCGTGCCGGTCGGCATCGACTTTGCGCCGTCGAGCGGATTGCAGATCGACGATCTGCTGGGCCGCGGTCACGGCGATGATCGCAACCCGCACATCGACCTCTCCTGCCCGCTGCTGATCGTCTACACCTCGGGCACCACGGGCCGGCCGAAGGGCGCGGTGCTGCGCCAGGAGGCGTTGCTGTGGAACGGGGTGATGAGCCAGCACATGCATGGCCTCACCTCCGACGATCACGTGCTGACGGTGCTGCCGCTGTTCCACGTCGGCGGCCTCAACATCCAGACCACGCCGGCGCTGCATCACGGCGCCACCGTTACGCTGCACGCCCGCTTCACGCCGGATTCGACACTGGCGGCGATCGTCAACGAACGGCCGACTTTGACCGTGCTGGTGCCGGCAACCATTCAGGCCGTCACCGAGCATCCCGATTGGAACGCGACGGACCTGTCCTCGCTGAGAGCTGTTGCGACCGGATCGAGCATCGTGCCGCCGGCGCTGATCGAACGCATCACCGCACGCGGCGTGCCGGTGCTGCAGGTCTACGGCTCGACCGAGACCTGTCCGATCGCGGTCTACACACGGCTCGGCGGCGACCTCTCGCGCGCAGGCTCCACCGGCCTGCCCGGGCTGTGCTGCGAAGCCAAGATCATCGACAAGGACGGCGACGAGCTTTCGGCGGGCAAAGCGGGCGAGATCGCCGTGCGCGGGCCCAATCTGTTCTTCGAATATTGGGGCAACGCCAAAGTCACGCAGCAGGCGATCCATGACGGCTGGTACCGCACCGGCGACATCGCCCAGCGCGATGCGGAGGGGAACTTCTTCGTGCTCGAGCGCAAGAACAACATGATCATCTCCGGCGGCGAAAACGTCTATCCGGCCGAGATCGAGCGCGTGCTCGGCGAGCATCCCGACGTCGTCGAATGCGGCGTGATCGGCCGGCCCGATCCGCGCTGGGACGAGGTGCCGGTAGCGTTCGTCGTCAAGCGCCAGGGCTGCGCGCTCGATGCGGACACCTTGCGCGCGCATCTGCAGGCGCAGCTCGCGCGCTTCAAGGTGCCGCGCGACATCGTGTTCGTCGACGACCTGCCGCGCACTGCGCTCGGCAAGGTGCAGCACCATCTGCTGCGCCAGATCGATGGCCCCAAATGATCGGCATGGAGACGCGCTCTTGAAAATTGCAGTGCTTGGCGGCGGCAACGGCTCCTTTGCAGCGGCAGGCGATTTCGCGCTCGGAGGTCACGAGGTCCGGCTGTGGCGCCGCGATGTGGACGCTGTCGCGCAGCATCGCGCGGCGGGCTCGACGATCATCGTCAAGGACGTCAATGGCCGTCATGAGGCCAGGCTGGCGCTGGTCACGACGGATATCGGCGAGGCCGTCTATGGCGCCGAGCTGATCCTCTGCCCGGCACCGGCCTTCGCGCAGGCAGCCATCGCGCACCAACTTGCGCCGCATCTCGTCGACGGTCAGGTCGTGTTCCTGCCGCCGGCGACCTTCGGCACGATGATCTTCGCGGCGGCCGCGCGTGATGCCGGCAATCAAGCCAACGTCAGCTACGCCGAGACCGGCACGCTGCCCTGGCTGACGCGCAAGCACGGCCCGTTCGAGGTCGCGATCACCATCCGGGCCAAGCGGCTGCCGGTCGGCGTGTTTCCTTCGAAGACGGCCGAGCACGCGCTGGCTGTGATCGGCCGCGCCTTCCCCGACGTGATCGAGCCCTGTGGCGACGCGCTGTCGGGCGCGCTGATGAATGCCGGCTGCATCATCCATCCGCCGCTGATCGTGATGAATGCAGGTCCGATCGAGCATTTCGAGCGCTGGGACATCCACAAGGAGGGCACGCAACCTTCGATCCGCCGCGTCACCGATGCGCTCGATGCGGAGCGGATTGCGGTGCGCGAAGCGCTCGGCTACGGCGCGCCACATTTTCCGCTGGCGCATCACTACGCCAGGGAGGGCGAGATCTGGATGTATGGCCGCGGCTCGCATGACCGGCTCACCGATTCCGGCGACTGGCGCGAGCAGCTCGTGCTGACGCAGCACCGCTACATGCGCGAAGATCTCAGGCTCGGCCTGTCGTTCCTGATCTCGGCCGCCGAGCTGAGCGGCACGCCGACGCCGCTCGCCCGCGCCTTCCTGGCCATCGGCGGTGCGATCTGCGGCGAGGATTTCGTGGCAACGGGGCGCACGCTCGCCCGCCTCGGCCTTGGTGGTCTCGACCGGACCGCGCTGCAGGCGCTGCTGCGT
The DNA here is from genome assembly GCF_032377735.1 of Bradyrhizobium sp. SZCCHNRI3043. Taxonomy (NCBI): domain Bacteria; kingdom Pseudomonadati; phylum Pseudomonadota; class Alphaproteobacteria; order Hyphomicrobiales; family Nitrobacteraceae; genus Bradyrhizobium; species Bradyrhizobium sp. SZCCHNRI3043. Next base: position 46,788 of record NZ_JAUHID010000022.1, on the reverse strand, counting down.
GATGGATTTGCTCAATGAGCGCGCGCGGTCATATCGCCTGCCTCGGCGCCGGCCGCATGGGCCGCGGCATCGCCGTGGCCTTCGCCTATGCCGGCCATCCCGTGACGATGATCGACATCAAGTCGCGCAGGCCGGAGGAGTTCGCCGGGCTCGAGCGCGACGCGCTCGGCGAGGTCGGCGCGACGTTCGCGACCTTGGCGCGGCTCGGGATGCTGCAAGCCGCCGATGCCAAAAAGCTGATGGGCAAAATCACCGTCGCGCCGGCCAGCGCGAGCGGCGATGTGCTGGCGCAGACGACCCTGGTGTTCGAGGGCGTGCCGGAGATCGTGGACCTCAAGCGCGAGGTGCTCGGGGCAGCGTCGCGCGCGGTCGCGCCCGACGTGATCATCGCCTCGACGACCTCGACGATCCTGGTCGACGATCTCTCCGGTGCGGTGGAGCGGCCTGAGCGCTTCCTGAATGCGCACTGGCTCAACCCGGCCTATCTGATCCCGCTGGTCGAGATCTCGCCGGGCCAGGCGACGGATCCCGATGTCACGGCGCGGCTGAAGGCACTGCTCGAAGGCATCGGCAAGGTGCCGGTGGTCTGCGCGGCCACGCCGGGCTTCATCGTGCCGCGCATCCAGGCGCTCGCCATGAATGAGGCGGCGCGCATGGTCGGCGAAGGGGTCGCCAGCGCCGAGGAGATCGACAAGGCGATCCGCTACGGCTTCGGCTTCCGCTACGCCGTGCTCGGCCTGCTCGAATTCATCGACTGGGGCGGCGGCGACATCCTCTACTACGCCAGCCGCTATCTCGAGGGCGCGCTCCACAGCGACCGCTATCGCGCGCCCGACGTGATCGAGCGCAACATGGCAGAGGGCCGCATCGGCCTGCGCACCGGCGCCGGATTCCTCGATTATTCCGGTATGGATGTCGCAGCCTATCGCGAGCAGCGGCTCGGCGCGCTGGTCGACATGCTGCGGCATTTCAAGCTCGCCCGGCCGCCGGTTGTGGATTGAGCACGCAGCGAGGCTGATCGTCGCGTGGCGCATAGCCGTAGGGTGGGCAAAGGCGCGCAGGCGACACTGCGCGCCTCATGCTGCGCTCCATCGCGCGCCGTGCCCACCATGTCGCTCCGCATGCCTGGATGCACGGTGGGCACGCAACCGCCCTGCGGGCGGCTGCTTTGCCCACCCTACAGCGGTGTCGCTGCCGGCCCTTTGCGGGTATCAACTGCAACTGCATCAACAAACTCCGCCGTCGTCCCGGCGAGCGCCGGGACCCATAACCCCAGGGAGGAGTTTGGGGACGCGCGTCGATCATCTCGCAAAACAATGACTGCCGCGGAGTATGGATCCCGGGTCGGCGCCGCGACGCGCTTTGCGCGTCACGGCTTGCCCAGGACGACAATGGTGGGGGGATCGGATACACGGGTCAAACAGCGGGCGGCATGACGTCTCGTTCTCGCGGCGCATTTGCGCCCGAGCGTTGCGATCAGTTCGTCCCTCTTCAAATGCAGAGGGCGCAGGGAATGCCGGGTGAAGGCCTCACCCGTGGCCCGCCTGCGAAGAAGAATGCAGGCGGCAGGTACCACAGGTGCAGCCGAACACTCCGGCATTCCCTGCGCGATGGGCTTCACGCTTATACGCAGTCTCCCTGGTGCGCCGGGCTTGTTGGCCACCATGGCGACAATGCGCTTTAGGCGCATTGCGCTGGACACCAGCTTCGGGGTGTCAGGACGCTGCGACTTCACGTCCGCAATCGATCGTTCGTCGGCGCCCTCGCGAGAGGACGCTGCGATCTCTCGCGGCCATCGCTCCCCGCCTCGCGTGTCGTGACGATCGCGCGCAACGCCCCTCCGCAGTGAGGCGGGATGGCGAGAGAGAACCACAATTTCCGGAAAATGGCAAGTGAATTATTTTTTTCAGAACTCGCTCGACACAATTCTGCATCGCGGACGCTTCGCCATTGTGGGGCGACCTGCCCCTCATGTGACGGTGCGCTCCCCTCCCCCTTGCGGGGAGGGGAGTAGACTGCCGCCGTGGCGCCCACTCGCGAGCGACGACCCGGAGAATTACCCGAACACGTCCTGCAGCACGCCGTCCTTGATCACGGCCACACCGTCCAGTTCGATCGTGGTGCCCATCATCGGCAGGTCAAAATGCCCGGCCGTGTAGCGGCCGGCGAATTCGTTGGCGCCGGTGGAGAACAGGAAATTGCCGGGAACGGCGCGCAGCTCGGTGCCGTTGGTGTCGCGCTGGTCGTACATGGTCAGCGCCTCGTAACGCGCGCCGGGGTTCATGCCCCAGCCGACATGCGACACCGCATAGGCCTCGCGGTCGCCCCAGGAGGCGAGATAGGAACGCATCATCGCGGCATCGGCGCCCTCGCCGTCCAGCCCGGTGACGTAGTCGTCGCAGAGGGTCATCGTCACCGGTGAGGTGAGATAGCGCTTGAAGGTGAGGTTGATGTCGCCGGGCGCCATCACGATGGTGCCGTTGACCGATTTGCTCCTGGGGAAGCTGACGACGATGCCGCCCGGCCAATGCGCGAGCGTGCCGGGACGGTCGGTCCAGCCCCAGACGCCGACGGTGGAGGCGCCCTCCATGATCACGTCGAGATCGGTGCCGGCCTTCGAGGTCACGCGCATCCGCTTGGTGCCGCGCAGCATCTTGGCGGCGGCGCGCACCCGCTTCTCGAGCGCCGAGTCCGGCACCATGCGCTCGAGCGCCTCGGGATGCTCGTTGGAGATCACGAGAATGCGCGCGCCGGCTTTCAGGATCTCCGGCGTCTCCACCGCATGCATCAAGCCTTCGATGGTGCAGTCGACGACGAAGCCGGCCTGCTGCAGCGCTGAGACCACCGGCCCGAGCTTGCCGATCGCCTCCGACGCACCGGTCGAGCGCACCGGCACCGGATGGCGGTTGCGCGGGGTCGGCACAACGACATGGAACGGACGCGCCCCCATCCGCAACAGCGCCAACTCCGCAAGGTGGACGTTGAGGGCGCGCGACTGCGTTTCCGACAGGATCGCGGCGGTGTCACCCGCCTTGACGGCACAGCGCTCGAAGATCTCGCAGAATGCGTCGATCCATTTCGCCTCGATGCGATCCGCCAGCATGGTACGTTCTCCCGATTGTTGTTGGTGTTGTTATCAGACTGAGGGGAAGCCGCGCAGCAGATACGCGCGCAGGCCCTGCAACAGGCCGTTGAGAATGAGGCCCAGCAGCGAGATCGTGATCAGCGGCACGAACATGTCGACAGCCTGGAAGGTGCGCGCGGCGGTCACCAGCACGTGACCGAGCCCGTCGGTCGAGGTGATCATCTCGGCCAGGAACACGACGATGCAGGAGATCACGAGGCCGATGCGGCAGCCGGTCAGGATCGACGGCATCGCGGCCGGCAGCACCACCTTCCACAAGACGTCGCGCGGCGGCGTGCCGGCGGCGAGCGCCGACCAGATCAGCTTCTGCTCGACGGTCGTCGCGCCGTAGTAGGTCGACAGCAGAATCGGAAACAGCGCATCCGCGGCCACCAGCATGATCTTGGATTCGTGGCCGAAGCCGAGCAGCAGCAGGAACGCCGGATAGAGCGCGACCTTCGGCAGCGGCGCCAGCACGCGCACGATCGGCTTGACGGCGGCATTGACAGGCGGGCTCACTGCGGCGGCAATTCCCAGGGAAACACCGAGCACCACGGCGATCGCAAAGCCGGCGAACAGCCGGAACAGCGTTGCCGCGATGTCCTGCTGAAACGTGACACTGGTGAGCTGCTGGCCCATCCGCAAAAACACCTGCCCCGGCGGCGGCAGCAGGGTCGGCGGCGCATAGCCGAACGACACCAGCCCCTGCCACAGCAGCAGGACCAGCACGATCGGCGCGGCGCCAAGGAGGATGTCGTTGGAGGTGCGCGTCATGAGAAGCTCAGCGGCATGTCGAACTGCGGCTCGGACCAGCGCACCAGCCAGCGCCTGACGACCTCGAACGCCGCATCGAGGCAGATGCCCATGGCGCCGATGATGATGATCATCGCGAACACCGTGTCGTACTGGCCCATGTCGAGCGCGTTGAACAGGATGTTGCCGGCGCCGGATTGCCGCGCGATCATCTCGCTCGTCACCATCGTGATCAGCGCCAGCACGATTCCAGTGCGGCAGCCGGTGAGGATCTCCGGAAGCGCCGCGGGCAGGACAATGCGCAGCAGGCGCTCGCCGGCCGAGAGCCCCATCGCCGCGCCCGACCACAGCATCTTCTCCTCGACCGCCTTGGCGCCCTCGAAACTGTGGTAGATCACCGGAAGGCTGACGCCGAGGAAGATCACCAGCGTCTTGGAGATGTCTCCGACGCCGAGCCACAGCATGATGATCGGCATCAGCGCCGCCTTCGGCACCGGGTAGATCAGCATCAGCAGCGGGTTGAAGAAGGCGGCGGTCGACCGGCTGCGCCCCATCAGCAACCCGAGCGGAATCGAGAACGCAAGCGCCAGTGCGAAGCCGATCGCCATCCGCCGCAGCGAGGCCAGGATGTTGATCAGGGAGTCCTTGTCGGTGAGGATCGGCGGGATCGCACGCAGCGATTCCAGCGCGGTCGGAAAGCTGTCGTTCTTCAGTCCGAGCGAGGCGAGCTGCCACGCCAGCAGCAGACCGCAGCAAGCCAGCACCGGCGCGAGCGGCTTCAGCAGGCCGTTCATGACGGCAGCTCGTTGTCACCGGAATCGTCGAACATGCGCTCGATGTCGACGATGTATTTCTGGTAGCGCGGGTCCAGCAGAAGCTCCTCGCGGCGTCGAGGGCGCGGCAGGTCGATGTCGATCACCTCGCGGATGCGGCCAGGCGAGCGCGACATCATCACGACCTTGTCGGACAGGAACACGGCTTCCTCGACCGAGTGGGTCACGAACAGCACCGTCTTGCGGTCGCGCTCCCAGATGTCGAGCAGGTCGTTCTGCAGCCGCGTGCGCGTATGCGCGTCGAGCGCGCCGAACGGCTCGTCCATCAGCAGCACCTCCGGCCCGTAGGCCAGCGTGCGGGCGAGCGCGACGCGCTGCTTCATGCCGCCGGAGAGCTCCTTGGGATAGAATTTCTCGAAGCCGGTAAGTCCGACCATGGCGAGCAAAGTCCGCGCGAGCGCCTCGGCCTTCGCCGGCTTCTTGCCCTGCTGCAGCGGACCATACATGACGTTGCCGAGCACGCTCTTCCAGGGAAACAGCGCGAACTCCTGGAACACCGGGCCGCGATCGGTGCCGGGACCGCTGATCGGCTTGCCCTTCATCTTCGCCGTGCCTTTGGTGGGGCTGACGAAGCCACCGACGATGTAGAGCAAGGTCGACTTGCCGCAGCCGGAGGGCCCGAGGATGGAGACGAAGGCGCCCTCGCCGACCGAAAGCGAAATGTCCGACAGCGCGGTGTGGTCGCGGCGCGACGACGTCTTGAACACCTGCGACACGTGATCGATCTCGATGATCGGCGTGGCCGCGCGGCGGCCGAGCGGAGCGCCCGCGAGCTGGCCGGGTCGGATCGGGGTCACGCCCATGTCGGCTTCTCTTTCCGATGCAGCACGCTTAGAGGCTCCGTGATATCAGGCATGAAGACTGCCGCAGACGATCGTTTTAAACCACATCCGCCGTCATTCCGGGGCAAGGCCGAAAGGCCTTGAACCCGGAATCTCGAGATTGCCTTGCGTCATGCTCAACAAGCTCGAGATTCCGGGTTCAATCATCGAAGCGCAACCGCTTCGCGTCTGCGCCTCGACGATTGCCCCGGAATGACGGGGACCTGGAAAGATTAGCAAGAACCCTGCCAATCGTCCCACGCGCGCCGCTCATTGCTGCTCCTGATCGAACCAGGGCCATTCGGCCGGTCCCTCATGCGTGACGGCGCCGAGCGGCGCCTGCCCGACCAATTTCGCATACTTCGCCAGCGCTCCCGCGCGGTGCCGCGGCGGCCGCTGCGTCCAGTGCTTGCGGCGCGAAGCCAGCTCAACGTCATCAAGCAGCACATCGAGCGTGCGCGCCTTGGCATCGATGCGGATCGGATCGCCGTCTTGCACCAGCGCCAGCGGACCGCCGACGAAGGCTTCCGGCGAGACATAGCCGATGCACATGCCGCGGGTGGCGCCGGAGAAGCGGCCGTCGGTGATCAGCGCGACCTTCTCGCCCATGCCCTGGCCATAGATCAGCGCGGTGACGCCGAGCATCTCGCGCATCCCCGGACCGCCGACCGGACCTTCGTTGCGGATGATCAGCACCTCGCCCGCCTGATAACTGCGCGCGCGGACCGCGGCGACGCAGGCCTCCTCGTCCTCGAACACCCGCGCACGGCCCTCGAACACCAGGTTCTTGAGGCCGGCAATCTTGATGACGGCGCCGTCGGGCGCGAGGTTGCCCTTGAGGACGGCCACGCCGCCATCCGCCATGATCGGCTTGGCCGGGCTGAACACGATCTCGCCGTCCGGCGCATTGGCCGCGCCATATTCCTCGGCCAGCGTGCGGCCGGTGACCGTGATGCAGGAACCGTCGATGTGGCCGCTCTCGATCAGCGCGCGGATCACCACGGCGGCGCCGCCGATGTCGTAGACGTCCTTCGCCGTGTACTTGCCGCCCGGCCTGAGATTGCCGATCAGCGGCGTGCGCGCGAACACCTCACCGACATCGTCGAGGGTGAAGCGGATGCCGGCCTCATTGGCGATCGCCGGCAGATGCAGCGCGGCGTTGGTGGAGCCGCCGGTAGCCGCGACGATGGCCGCCCCGTTCTCCAGCGCCTTCCGGGTCACGATGTCGCGCGGCAGCGGGCCGCCATGCGCGAGCATCTGCATGATCAGGCGTCCGGCCTGCCGCGCGACGTGCGCGCGCTCGGCATAGACGCCGGGGATCATCGAGACGTTGGGCATCGACAGGCCCATCGCCTCCGACAGCATGCCCATGGTGTTGGCGGTGAACTGTCCGGCGCAGGCGCCGATCGTCGGGAGGCAGGACCGCTCGATGCCTTCGAGCGTCTGTGCATCGATCTCGCCGGTCATGTAGCTGCCGACCGCTTCATACGAGTCGAGCACCGTGAGCGTCCTGCCCCGGTACTTGCCGGGCAGCGCGCTGCCGCCATAGATGAAGATCGACGGAACGTTGCAGCGGACCATGCCCATCATGACGCCGGGCAGGGTCTTGTCGCAGCCGCCGAAGCCGATCAGCGCGTCATAGGCCAGGCCATGGACCACGGCCTCGATGGAGTCGGCAATCAGCTCGCGCGAGAACAGAGAGAACTTCATCCCCTCATGGTTCATGCTGATGCCGTCGGAGACCGAGACGGTCGCGAATTCCCGCGGCGTGCCGCCAGCTTCGGAGACGCCCGTCTTCGCCGCATCGACCTGGAAATCGTGCGTCATGTTGCAGGGCGTCTGCTCGCCCTTCTGGCTAACGACGCCGATCATCGGCTTGGCGATGTCGGCATCGTCCAGCCCCATCGCGCGCATGAAGGCCCGGTGCGGAGCGCGATCGAGCCCTTCCACCGTCACACGCGATCGCAGCTTCCTCATCGACAAGGCTCCGCGTGAAGCCGCCTACTGGATCGGCGCGACGATCGTGGGATGCTTGAACTGGGCGACGTCGAGCTTCGGCAGCATGCCGGTCTCGGCGTAGATGTCGAGCATCTTCTGGATCGCCGGGAAGTTCGGCGCGGCCACCGGATCGCGGCCGAAATCATTGTCCTTCAGCAGATAGGTGTCGATCACGGCGACCGGCGCCTTCATGACCTCCGACACCACCTTCAAGGTCTCGTCGCGGTTGGCCAGCGCCTTCTTCATGCCGGCGGTGATGTCGCGGACATAGGCCTTCACCAGCTCCGGATTCTTGTCGACGAAATCGGCGCGGCAGGCCTCGAGGATGTGGACGATGTTCGGCATCGCCTCCGACAGCGAGAACAGCTTGCGGGTGCCGCCCTTGGCCTCGGCACGCGCGGCGAACGGCTGGTTCATGTTGACCGCATCGACGCGGCCCTGGCGCAGCGCATCCTCCGACACCGCGAAGCCGACCTCGACCAGCTTGATGTCCTTGGCCGGATCGAGCCCGGCCTGCTTCAGCAGCATGTTGAACGGCCCTTGCGTGCCGCCGCCGATCACGGAAATGCCGACCGTCTTGCCCTTGAGATCAGCGATGGTCTTGATCGGGGAATCGTCCTTGACCGCCCAGTAGACCGAGAAGCCGCCCGGCTTCTCATAGACGTGCTGGGCGACGATGTAGGCCTTGAGGCCGCCGCCGACGACGCCGTTCGCCAGTGACAGCGGCGCTTGCGTGGCACAGTCGAGCGCGCCGGCGGCGAGCGCCTGCGTCATCGGTGCCGTTCCCTGGAACTGGGTCCATTCGATGTTGTAGGTCTTGCCGAGATCCGGAAATTCGGTCGGCCGCTTCATCATCCAGTATTTGGATTCTTCCGCCGGGATGGTCCAGCCGACGCGGATCGTCTGCTGTGCGAATGTCGGCCCCGCGCTCGTCACCAAAGCCATCGCCGCGAGTGCCGCCAGCATCAACCGTTTCCGCATCACGCCCCTCCGCCATTTCAAAAAGGAACCTCGCGGAGAATGTTTCATGTCTCAAATATCTGTGCAAGCGCGGAAAACGCCCCGCCTTTGCCTGCCCCATGGGCAAGCCCGCTTTGCAGCGCGACAAGGCCGGGTCATCGTGAAACGCCCCGCGGTCCGTGTGCCGCGGCGCGGTCGACAACGCAAGGTCGCACGCTCCAAGCTGGCGAAAGTGGCCGTTCAGCCGACTGGCGTCGCCGCGTCGCACGCGCTAGGGAGAAGCCCCGAATTGACCTTTTGAGGAGTTCTTCGATGTCGATCCAGCGTTTCGAAATTGGCCCGCGCATGAGCCAGGTCGTCGTTCACGGCAATACCGTCTATCTCGCGGGAGTCGTCGCGCAGAAGACGGCCGGTGAAAGCGTCACCAAGCAGACCGAGGAGATTCTCTCGATCATCGACGGCCACCTCGCCAAGGCCGGCACCGACAAGTCGAAGCTGTTGTCCGCGACGATCTACCTCACCGACATCAAGACCTTCGGCGAAATGAACGCCGTGTGGGATGGCTGGGTCTCGGCCGGCAATACCCCGGCGCGCGCCACGGTCGAAGCCAAGCTGGCTGCGCCGCAATACACCGTCGAGATCATGGTGATCGCGGCGAAGTAGGCGCGCTGGGTCGCCGCGCACTAGTCCGTGTCGCGGCGACCAGTATTGCGATTGAGCGGACCACGCCGCTCGCGCATGAGCCCTTCCGGAAGCACCGGCTCGGTGCCGGGCAACGGCTCGGCCCGCACGTCAGCGCCCCACTGCTCCTGCTGGTGGGGCGTCGTTTTGTCCTTGACCTGTTGCGACTGCGGCAGACCGTCCTTGCTGACGGGGTCGTAGGCGCCGGAGCGCAGGTCGCGAGTGTCTCTGCCTGTCATGATCTTTCAACAAGCGGTGTCCAGCATTCGTTCCTGATCGCCGGCATGGAACAGATGCCCTCCTGCCGCCGCAGGACCACGGTCAGGACTGCGGCCGCAGCGGCGCGCCCTCGCGGATGCCGTCGACCTTCACGGCCAGCCGTTTGATCTTGTCGTAAAGCGTCTGCTTCGGAATGCTCAGCAGCGCCGCAGTCGCCGGCACGTCGCCGAGCTTGCGGCGCAACGCATCCTCGATGATCGAGCGCTCGATGTTCTCCAGCTGCCGTGGCAGCGACAGCTCCGAGGCCGCGGCGCCCGAGCGGTCGAGGACCTTGCGGTCGAGCACACCGAGCACGAAGCGGTCGGCGACGTTGCGCAGCTCGCGCACGTTGCCCGGCCATGAGTAGCCGAGCAGCAGCGACATGGTCTGCTCGTTCACGATCGGCGCGTCGCGCTCGAACCGCTTGGCAGCCTCGAGGGTGAAGTGCTCGAACAGGATCGGGATGTCCTCGCGGCGTTCGCGCAACGGAGGCAGCTCGATGAACGCGACGCCGAGACGATAATACAGATCGGCGCGGAACAGCTTCTGCTCGCTGAGCTCGAACAGATTGGCCTTGCTGGCCGCCACCACGCGGCAATCCACCGCCACAGGCTTGTTGGAGCCGACGCGCTCGACCGAGCGGTCCTGCAACGCCCGCAGCAGCTTCACCTGCACGCTGAGCGGCATGCTCTCGATTTCGTCGAGGAACAGCGTGCCGCCATGGGCATATTCGATCTTGCCGATCCGCTGCTTGGTCGCGCCGGTGAAGGCGCCGGCCTCGTGGCCGAACAATTCGCTCTCGACCAGCGACTCCGGCAGGCCGCCGCAATTCACCGCGACATAGTTGCCGCCGCGCCTGGCGCTGTGAGCGTGCAGGCAGCGGGCGACGACGTCCTTGCCGGTGCCGGTCTCGCCATAGATCGTCACGTCGACATTGGTCGAGGCCAGGGTCGAGACCAGGCGGCGCACCTCCTGGATCTGCGGCGAACGCCCGAGCAGGCTCGCCTCGATGCCCTGGCGGTCGGCGAGCGCCGAGCGCAGCGCGCGGACTTCGAGCGTCAGGCGGCGCTTGTCGAGCGCGCGGCGCACGACGGAGACGAGTTGCTCCGACGAGCACGGCTTCTCGATGAAGTCATAGGCGCCGTTGCGCATCGCTTCCACGGCCATCGAGATATCGCCGTGTCCGGTGACCAGGATGACCGGCAGGTCCGGATCGAGCCGGTGCAGCTCGGACAGCCACTCGGTGCCGCTCTTGCCACGCAGCCGCACGTCGGAGACCACCACGAACGGCATGTCGGCGCGAACGGTCGTGCCTGCGGCTTCGGCGGAGGCGAACGGCGTGACCGAGAGCCCGGCGAGCTGCAGCGCCTGGACGGCGCCGATGCGGACATCCTCGTCGTCCTCGACATAGATCACGCCGACCGGTTGCTCAGGAGTCATGCGGGAACCTCTTCAATCGGCAAGCGGCAGCAGCACAATGAACTCGGCGCCGGACGGTTCGAGATTCCGCGCCCGCAGCTCGCCGCCGAACGACCGCGCGATGTGATTGGCGATCACGAGCCCAAGTCCGAGACCCTTGCCGGCCGGCTTGGTCGTCACGAAGGGCTCGAACAGGCGCGGCAGGACATCGGCGGCGATCGCTGGGCCGCTGTTGGCGATGGTGATGCGGCACTGGCCCTCCTCACGCACGGCGCGGATGTGGATGGACTTCCGCGCGGCGCCCTCGACGGCATCGAGCGCGTTGGCGATGATGTTGCAGAGCAGTTGCTCGAGCCGGATCTGATCGGCCCTGACATGAAGCTCGGGCGCGAGATCGATGGTGACGTCGACATTGCCGTCCTTCACCCGCGCGCCGAGGATCTTGAGCGTCTCGGACAGCGCCTGCTCGACCGAGACGGCATCGAGCGGCGCGTTCGATTTGTAGGCGAACACGCGCAGCTGGCCGGTCAGGCGCGCCAGCCGGCGGACCAGCTCGCCGATGCGGATGAGATTGCCGCGGGCCTCGCCGATCATGCCGCGATCGACGAATTGCACGGCATTGTCGGAGGCGGTCTGCAGCGCCGCCAGCGGCTGGTTGATCTCGTGCACCATGCCGGCCGACATCTGGCCGAGCACGGCGAGCTTGCCGGCATGGACGAGTTCGTCCTGCGCGGCGCGCAATTCGGCGGTGCGCTCCTGCACCCGCATTTCCAGCCTGTCATTGGCGGCCTGCAGCGCGGCCTGGCTCGCCAGCCGCTGCCGGATCTCGCGGCGTCGCTGCGCCAGCAGGCCGAACGCCAGCAGCGCCACGATGCTGGCGAGACCCGAGAGCGTGCCGATGATCAAGGCCGTCCGCCGGATCGGCGCCTCGTCGTCGAGCAGCAGCAGCTGCCATTGCCGCCCGTTGAGCGGACGCTCGTCGACGCTGTAGACCGCGCCGCGCTCGGTCGCGACCTGGCCGCCGCGATCGGTCCTCTCCGTGAAGCTCCAGCCGAGCGGCGCGAGGCTGGAGCTGCCATAGGGCTTGGACGTCGCGATCTCCTCGAGCGCGTCGGCCGAGAGCGGCGTCAACGGGCGGAAGCGCCATTCCTCGCGCGAGGCGAGAATGGTGACGCCGCGGGCGTCGACCAGCAGCATGTCGGCACCGCGGTTGCGCCATTCGCGCTCGAAGGCATCGAGATTGACCTTGACGACGGCGACGCCGATGGTCCGTCCCTCTTGCTTGACGGCATAGGACAGGTAATAGCCGGCGCGCGCGCTGGTGATACCGATGCCGAAGAACACGCCGCGGCCGGTCGCCAGCGCTTGGCGCATATAGGGGCGGTAGGACAGGTTGCTGCCGACCGGCGTCCCCGGCTGATCGAAGTCGGCGGCGGCGATCGCATCACCGGCGACGGTGAGGACATAGAGGTTGTCGGCGCCGGCCAGCAGGTTGATCGACTTCAGATGCAGGCTGACGCTCTGCTGCAGCGCGCGATCGTCCGGCGTGCCGAGCAGCCGGAAGACATCGGGCGAGGTCTCCAGCAGCGAGGGCAGATATTCGAAGCGCGAGAGGTAGCCGTCGAGTTGCGCGGCCTCGACCGCCAGCCGCTGCTGGGCCGCGGCGTGCCGCTGATCGAGCCCGCGGGAAAAGGCAATGGCATAGCCGAGCCATGCCACGACGCCGACCAGCGCAGCCGCCATCACTCCGCGAACGACCCAGCCCGCGCGCCTGCGGACCACCGCGGTGACGTCGGGATGTCCCTCGAGGCCGATCCGGAATGGAAGGTCCGTCATTCCCTTTTCCAGGCCCATCACGTTCCAGGCCCATCACTTCCCAGGCCCGTGTACCGGGCCGCGGCTGCCGTATCCGTAATTGTGCTGCAAGTCTAAGGTCTTGCCGGGCAATAGGCGACAACAAAATCGGCCGGGCCGACGCCAAGGCGCCCTCGTCAGTGCAGCTTGACGTGCGGCTCGGTGCGGCGGGTGATCAGGCGCGCCAGCGTGTCCAGCGACACCTTCGCGAGCCCGTGCAGTGCGTATTCGTGCATCTTGTAGAGCGACAGATACATCATCCGCGCGAACAGGCCTTCGAACACCAGATTGCCGCCGACCAGCGCGCCCATCATCGAGCCGACCGTGCTGAACTCGCCGAGCGACACCAGCGAGCCGAAATCGTGATAGCGGTAGTCCGCCAGCGGCTCGCCCCTGATGAAGCGCGGAATCTGCTTGTAGAGATGCGACGCCTGCTGATGCGCCGCCTGCGCCCGCGGCGGCACGTTGCCGCGCTCGCCCCAGGAGCAGGCCGAGCAGTCGCCGATCGCGAAGACGCGCTCGTCGCGCGTGGTCTGCAGGGTCTGCCTGACCACGAGCTGGTTGATGCGGTTGGTCTCCAGGCCCGCAATGTCCTTCAGGAAGTCGGGCGCCTTGACGCCCGCGGCCCAGACGATCAACTCGGCCGGGATGACACGGCCGTCGACAAGGCTGACCTTGTCGGCGCCGACCTCGGCGACCTTGGCGCCAACCAGGACCTCGACGCCGAGCTTTGCGAGCAGCTTCTCGGTCTCGCGCGAGACCCGCTCGGGCAATGCCGGCAACACCCGGCCCGCGGCCTCGATCAGCGTGATCCTGATGTCCTTCTCGGCGTCGACCTGGTCGAGACCATAGGCCACCACCTCGCGCGTCGTGCGATGCAGCTCCGCGGCCAATTCGACGCCGGTCGCACCGGCGCCGATAATCGCGACCTTCAGCTGGTGCGGCGCGATCGGCGACGACTGCGAATGGACGCGGATGCAGGCGTTGACCATGCGCTCGTGGAAGCGCCTGGCGTCGCGCTGCGACTCCAGCTTGATGGCGTGATCGACCACGCCCGGCGTGCCGAAATCGTTGTTCTGGCTGCCGATGGAAATGACGAGCACGTCATAGGGGATGGTCCGCTGCGGCGTGACCTCGCGCCCCTCGGCGTCGAGGTAGGGCGCCACCAGCACCTCGCGCTTGTCGCGATCGAGGCCGATCATGTCGCCGATGCGGTAGTGAAAGCCGTGCCAATAGGCCTGGGCGAGATAGTCGACCTCGTGCGCGGAGATGTCCATGCTGCCGGCCGCGATCTCGTGCAGCTTCGGCTTCCAGACATGGGTGCGGTTGCGCTCGACCAGCGTGACGTCGAGCTTGCCCTTGCGACCGTATCTGTCTCCGAGTCGGGTCGCGAGCTCCAAGCCGCCGGCGCCGCCGCCGACGATCACGATGCGAGGAACACCAGACTGCGCAACGGCCATCATCCAACCTCCCCAAGGGTGACCGCGGCGCGACGGAATGACTGCGATGTCACTCCGGTTGCGTCATCGCTTCGGCACCGCCGCCCCAGCCAGCGCGACCATGTTCACGATACGCCGTATCGTCGCGATGGTCAGACCATGCCGGCCTTGCGGCACCAGGCAGGATGCCTCCACGGTAAACCCCTGCCCGCCGCCACCTTAGCAGATTATCCGAGATGTTGGCGGCATCGCGATTGGGCAGGGCCGCGGCCGGCGCTACCGACGCTGGAATGCGACAGCAGCGCCAACCGCGACCGCAGGCCTATCCCGTGGTGACTGCGACTTCGACATCGGCGGGATCGATATCGCGATCGAGCGCGATGCGCAGCTTGTCGCGATCGAGCTCGCCTTCCCACCACGCCACGATCACGCAGGCGACGCCGTTGCCGCACAGATTGGTCAGTGCGCGGCACTCGCTCATGAACTTGTCGATGCCGAGCACGATCGCCATGCCCGGAACGAGCTCCGGCCGCACGGCCGCAAGCGTTCCGGCCAGGGTGATGAAGCCGGCGCCGGTGATGCCCGAGGCGCCCTTCGAGGTCAGCATCGCGACCAGCAGGATCGTGATCTGCTCGCCGAAGGAGAGGTGAACGTTCATCGCCTGCGCGATGAACAGCGTCGCCAGCGTCATGTAGATGTTGGTGCCGTCGAGATTGAACGAGTAGCCGGTCGGAACCACCAGGCCGACGACCGGCTTGGAACAGCCGAGCCGCTCCAGCTTCTCCATCATCTGCGGCAGCGCGCTCTCGGATGACGAGGTGCCGAGCACGATCAGCAGCTCGTCCTTGATGTATTTGAGGAACTTGAAGATCGAGAATCCGGCGATGCGGGCGATGATGCCGAGCACGATCACGACGAAAGCGAGTGACGTGAGATAGAAGGTCGCGATCAGGCCGGCGAGGTTGCCGAGCGCCTGCGGCCCGTAGCGACCGATGGTGAAGGCCATGGCGCCGAAGGCACCGATCGGAGCGGCCTTCACCACGAGGGCGATGACGCCGAAGATCGCGTGCGCGGCGTCGTCGATGAAGGCGCGCATCGTATGGCCGCGCTCACCGAGCGTCATCAGGGCGATGCCGAACAGGATCGAGAACAGCAGCACCTGCAGGATATCGCCCTGCGCGAACGCTCCGACCACCGTGTCCGGGATGATGTGAAGCACGAAGTCGACCGACTTCATCTCGCTCGCCTGCTTGGCGTAGTTGGCGACGGCGGCGGTGCCGGCGTTGCTCTGGCCCTGGAACCCTGCCCCCGGCTGAATGAAATTGCCGACGATGAGCCCGAGCGCAAGCGCGAAGGTCGAGACGATCTCGAAATAGATCAGCGCCTTGACGGCAACGCGCCCGACCTTCTTCACCTCGGAGACGTGCGCGATGCCCGACACGACGGTGCAGAAGATGACCGGCGCGATCACCATCTTGATCAGCTTGACGAAGCCGTCGCCCAGCGCCTTGATCCATTCGTTCTTGCCGAGCTCGGGCCAGAGCCAGCCGACGATGACACCGAGCACGATCGCGAACAGGACCTGCACATAGAGGACCCGGTAGAACGGCTTCTGCGGTGGTGCCGCGGCCGCTGTGGTGGTTGCAGACATCGTATCTTCTCTCCCTGATCTTACTCGGTCTATCTCTCTGGTCTGCCTATGACCCGCTTCCGCGCCGGCTCCATTGCATGCCGGAGCAACGTCATGCGTCCGGACGCGGGCCGGGCCGGGGGGCGGACCCGCGAAGCTGCGCAGGCGGAATCGCCTGTCGCCGGATCTCAGGTGAGGGATGGGCTGTGGGCTGGCATCCGGACGTCCCTCGCATCTGTTGTTCTGGAGCTGGCGCTCGTTTGGCGGCTCATTAAGCAGCAATCGTGCCAGCGGAGCGGCGCAGCATGGGGCGCCTGCATGTCCTTCAGTTTGCTACGATTTGTGAACCATCACGCGGCGGGCGGTCAAGGCACAGCGCGCGGTTTGTCTGGACTTCCGGAATTTTGCCGTCGCAGGCACCCGAAACATCGGACGTACCGGCGACATTGTCCCACGGGCGATATCCAGCCCTGCCTGTCGGGCGCTCGACCTGGCTGGGGCGGGAGGGATCGAACCTCCGAATGGCGGGATCAAAAGCTACGGGCGTCCGCTGTAAATCAACGCCAATTCTGAATTTGGCGCAGATTCTAGCCCTAGTACCCGGCGGACAGAACCTGGGATGTGGCGGTTCCGGCATCGACTGCGCCACGCTGTCCATCCGCAATGTTGGGCGAGACCAACTGCATTCCCGCCGCCGCGTGCTGGACATTGCGCGAGATATCCTGCGTGACAGCGCCCTGCTGCTCCACGGCCGATGCGATCGTCGACGAAATCTCCTGCAGCTTCTCGATTGTGATGCCGATCTCGCGGATGGCACCGACCGATTGCTGGGGGGCGGACTGGATGCTCGAGAGCTGCTGGCCGATCTCGCCGGTGGGCCGCGTCGTTCGCGACTTTGACATGGCCGGCAGCCGGAAAGAAGGACGCAACGGCGGCTCCCCTTGGTCAAAGCTCGCGGACCCGGCGAGGATGCGCCTTCGTATGCCATGCCCAGGCTGACCTGATGATCGTACGCAGGTCCGATCGCAATGGGCGGAACTGGAGATCGTCGTTGGCAGCTGTGGGGTCCGCCACCAACGTGGACGGGTCACCGGGGCGACGATCCTTCATCGTTGCGGGCGGCGCAGAACCGGTTTCCCGCTCAATGGCGTGCAACACCTCTTTGACCGAATAACCCCTGCCGGTTCCGAGATTGAACGCTCGTCCGACAATTTTCCTTTCGTTTCTCATCAAGGCATGGATCGCCCTCACATGCGCATCTGCCAAATCGCTGACATGAATGTAGTCCCGGACTGCCGATCCATCGGGAGTATCGTAATCATCCCCGTAGACGGCGAACTCATCCAGGTGTCCCTGAATGACCATCAGCGCCCGCGGAATCAGATGAGTTTCGGGGTCCCGAAGTTCGCCGATGAGCCCGCAATCATCTGCCCCGCAAGCATTGAAATAGCGCAACCGAATCGCGTTGAACCCATATGAAGCCTCGAAGTCCCCGATGATCTGCTCGGCCATCCATTTCGATCTGCCGTATGGATTTACGGCATGCCCTGCTTGGGCTTCTCTGATGGGCATCAGAGGTACTTCGCCATAGACTGCGCCGGTGCTCGAAAAAACAATGCTGGAGCATCCGGCCTTGCGCATGGAGTCGAGCAGCGTCAGCGTGCCGACCACGTTGTTACGATAATAAATGTGAGGATGCGATACAGACTCACCCACCAGGCTCGATGCCGCCAAATGAATAACGGCCTGGATCTCAAACTCCCTCAGCGCTGCAACGAGGCTCCGTTCGTCCAGGATGTCCCCCGTAACAAGAGGTCCCCAGTTCACAAACGATCGATGGCCGATTGCAAGGTTGTCGTAGCAGACAGGCTCAAATCCAGCTTCCCTAACTGCCTTGCAACAATGTGACCCGATGTATCCGGCTCCGCCCGTAACAAGAATCCGCCGCCCAGCACCCATGCAAGAACTCGCTTTCTTCAGCCGCAACCTTCCCGCCTCGCAACCTCAACCAATGCGATCAAATATCGATACGACACCTTTCGATCGATACCATGGGTTATCGTTGTGGTCGACCGGCTTGCTCGAGTCCCGCTCATTCGGGTGACGGTCTCCAACGTGCTGCAGTCGTCGTAGCGATCCACTCAAGGCAACGATCCGGCCAGTTTGCGACCTCGCCGCCATGAATTCCGAGGCCAAAGCCATGGCCGCCGTGATCACAGATCATGGCCTCCACAGGCACGGCCGCCGCGCGCAGCGCCTCAAGATAGACGAAGCTATTCTCTGGCTTGGCGACGGTGTCGTCCCGAGCGTGAACGACAAATGTCGGACAGACGCCTGGCGTGACGGCCCGCTCAAACGAGTAACGTCCGGCCACGGCATCGGATGGAGACTTCCCGAGCAGGGCCTTGCGTGATCCAGCATGGGTAATGGCTCGATCCATTGAGATGACGGGGTAGACCAGGATGGCAAAGGCCGGCGATCCCGCCGACCGCGAGGCCCATGCCACCATATGCCCGCCGGCCGAGAAGCCCATGGCGCCGATCCGATCGGAGCGGATCCCCCACACCGTCGCATGGGCGCGCGTTACCGCCAGCGCTTCGTCGAGATCGGCCATCGGCAACGGCAGGGCGGTGTCCGCCCGATCCGATTGCGGCAGCCGGTATTTCAGGACAAGGCCGGCGATGCCCCGCGCCGCCAGCCAGCGCGCGACGTCATGACCTTCCTTGTCGATGGTGACGCCGGCATAGCCGCCGCCCGGACAGATGACGATCGCCGTTCCGGTCGCGATCCGCCGCTCGGGGAGGAACACCGTCAAGGTCGGCCGGCCGACGACGCGCACCGACCGGTCGGGACGACTGACGCCACGCTCTTCGATCCGATCGGCCATCGCCGATCCGCCGTTCCTGGTGCCCAGCGCCAACTCGATCGGCAGCCGCCCGTCGCCCGTCGTCGTCCACGACGATCCCATCTGCAGGACCCCGCGCAGAACATGCTCGACGCCCTCGATGGCTGGCAGCGCCAACGTCTTGGCTGAAGACGCCGCTGCATCCAAGCCCACAGCGGCACAGCGGCCACGAACCAGCCGCACGAGGCGCGCAATGCCGGGTTGGGGACTGTCCGTCACGACGGGAATGCCGAACAGGACGCCCATAACGGCGCCCCAGTTCGCACCGCGCGACGACGGCGCGTAGAGAGCCGCGGGCCGACGGCTACGCAACTGCCAAGCCAGCCGCATCAGGCCGGAGAACCGCGTGAGTCCGGCCGGCCAGAGTTCCGGCGCAAACCAAGTGGGATCGAAGCCGTCGCGCAAGGTGGCGGCTCGCGCCAGCGATGCCGCGTCGGCATCGTCGAACAGAATTGCCAATCGAAACGGTGTGGGCGCCTTCATCGCCCCGGCCGAAGCGCACGTTGTGCTGTTCATCGCGTCCGCAGACCGTCAGACCACGTCGGCGAAGCCGCGCTTCGTGCGCATGAAGAAGGCATAGCCAGCGACAGCGACAACGACGCCAGCGGCGAACATCGCGCCCAGCCTCCCCCATTCCGGCGCAAGCCCCAGCACGGCGACCTTGCGCGCATCATCGACCAGCGCGGCAATCGGATTGAGATCGAACAACCATCGGAATTCCGGGGGGACACTGCTCAGCGAATAGAAGATCGCGCTGGCAAACATGAGCACTGTCAGCAACAATGGCACCATCGCGTTGAGATCCCTGACAAACACGCCGAGACTGGACAGCAGCCAGCTAAAGCCCAATGCAAAGCAGATCAACGGCGCGACCACGAGCGGAAGCAGCGTCGCCGTCGCCGGAACCGTACCGTGCGCCAGCAGGACGCCACAGAAGAATGGGACGAAGCTGACGATCATCTGCACGAGCGCGGCCGCCACGGCCGACAGCGACAGAATCTCCAGCGGGAAAACCACCTTGGTGACGAAGTTAGGTTTCGAGACGACCAGAGCGGGCGAGCGTCCGACCGCCTCGGCGAAGAAATCGAATAGGATCAGCCCGCAGAACATCGAGAGCACGAAGTCCAGCTTGCCCGCGCCACCGCCGAGTTGCGGCTGCAGGATGAAGCCGAAGACGACCACATAGACAGTCAGCATCCCCAGCGGCCGCAACAGCGACCAGACAACGCCCAGATACGAGCCGCGGTAGCGCGCCAGAATATCGCGCAAGGTAAACTGCCGAAGCAGCGTGCCGTGCGCGACCAGTCTGCGCACGATTTCCCACGGCAACAGCAGTTGCGGCCAGGAAAAATGATCTCGCGATTGCTGCACGGCCGCCATGTTACGTCGCCCCCGCTACGAAACCATAAGTATCAACAAGTTTGACAGTAGCGCCAAACGAGTGCAAGCAAATAGCTGAATTTCGCAAGCCGACAGCGACGATTCCGCATCCTTCTCAGGCACAGCGCTCATGACGACCGGGCATCAGGATCGCTTTCCGCCTTGGGCTCTGGCGCTCTTGACCTTCGTCGGATCAGCGCTGATCGCGTTGCCCTCGTTTCCCGGACGGATGAATGCCGATGCGCTCGACCTGTATGGCCAGGCACTCGGCGACCGCTTTCACGACTGGCACGCTCCTCTCGTGGCCTGGCTGTGGAGAACGATCGGCGCCTCTCCGGCCCTGGTCGCGGGGCATACCACGCTGATCGTCTTCGCGATCGTTTATGCGGTCGTCCTCACCTTACGCGCCAATGGCCTTTCGTCGCCGGCGGCGTTGCTGGCCGCGTTCGGATTCGCGTTGTTCCCACCCGTACTCAACCACCTCGTTGCGGTCTCGAAGGACACCTGGGTGGCCGCGCTATTCGTCGCGACCTTCGCGATGTCCTCAGCGGCCGCGCCAGCCAGGCTCGTCCACACGCGCGCAGCCCTGATTGCGCTCGCACCATCGATACGCCCGGAGACCGTTCTCCTGCTGCCGCTGTTCATTTGGGGCGAGTACGTCCTGGCCGGACGAAAATTGCTCCCGGCCGCCCGCTTCGCCGGGGTCTTGCTCCTCACCGCCGCCGCGCTAGGCCTGTTCGTCGCAAAAGTCGTCAAGCCTGAAGCCCGGCATGCCGAGGGCGGGATCTTTCTGTTCGACCTCGCCGGCATTTCGATCCGGACCGATCAGCTCTTGCTGACTCCCGCGAGCTTTCCCGCCAACGATCTTGCTGTGCTGCAGCGGCACTACTGGAGCGACAGCCTGTCTCCGATCGCATGGGCGAATCCCGAAAGCGAAATGGTGCGGTTCGTCGTCGGCGACGACTTGGCAGAGCTGCGTCGCCGCTGGGAGAGCGCCGTTGTGGCCTATCCGCTCGCATATCTCGACACCCGTAGCGTCATCGTGCGCGAGTACCTGCGCGGGCATTGGACGTACCATCCCGGCATCGACTCAAATCCTCGTATTCACCTCTTTTGGCCGAAGGCGAACGGAATGGTGAATGCCTATCTCGATGCTGCGCCTCAATGGCTCTCCAGCCATTGGCTGCCGATGATCGGAGCCGTCGTCCTTCTGGCGGCCATAGTGCGGCTGAAGCTGCATCGGCGTCGACCGGAGTGGATGGTCTATCTGGTCGTGGCTATCGCCTATCAGGTCATGCTGCTTCCCCTCATCGTCGTGCCGGATTATCGGTTCGGATATGCGGGCGTGATCCTGTTCTTCCTGATCCTTGGGTTGACGTCGCGCGATCTCGCGCTGATGGAACGAGCGCGGACTGTGGGCGATGACCATGGGACCAAGGCGGAGGGCGTCGCCGGCGGGTTGGCCGCGCCGGCGCCGACGTCCGCGGGATTACCGGGTCAGAAGCCAATAAACCGCGCGCTGCACCGGTGAGCCCCGACGATTGCGGCCGGCGTGCCAATAATCGTGCCGGAGCACCCATCGGAACGACTGCGGTCGCGCCAGCATCCGCAGACTGTGCGGATAGGCCAGCAGTCGTCTTGCGTATACGGCACCGAATCCTTCTCCGTGCGGAATATCGCCGACATGACGCGCCTCCGCTTCGGTCGGGTACTGCAGGAAGCGCTTCAATTGCGCCGCCGCCGCGTCCTTGGACAAGGCGAGGTCCGGAAACCGGACCTTCAGCGCCAGATAATCGTCGACGAATTGCATCGCCCCTTGTTGCATGCGCACGATACTCTCGACCCTGTAGGGCTCGAGATCGGTGGACGCCCTAACGGGAAAATAGTTGCCGTCGGCGTCGCGCTCCATACGAACGATCGTGCCCTCCGTCGCCGAAAACAACAATTCGACGACTTCGACCCCCTCCCAGATCAAGCGCCGGTAGTCGTCCGGTTCGCCCCGCCGGAAAAGATAGGCGTCGTGGGGATATTTCTCGTCGGGCAGAACGATCTCGTGCGCGAACCCATATGTGCCGAGGTAGAGTCCGGTAATCTCCGGGCAATCCCCCCTCTCGCGCAGCATATCGGTGATCGACCGCTGCATCGTACCATGCCACCCGACGTCGATCAGGCCAACGCGGCGGCCCCCCACCAGACCGGAAGCGCTCAAATAGTCCAGCAGAACCTCACGTTCCTCGCGCGCGTTCTCGCAGATCGGTCCTGCAAGCCCGAGGAACAATTGCCGCAGGCGTCCATAGTCCGCCTCCGTCTTGACCTCGTGGTCGGGGCCGCTAAATCCAGCCGCACCGAAAGCTCCCTCATGTTTGCGCCAGTCGACGCCAGCGCGCTCGATGAATTGCGCCGCTGTAAGCACCGATGTCCCGCCCGACAGAAACCGGATGACATCCTCATTGAGGTCCTTGATCGCCGCCACGTTAAGCGCACGCCTCGAACCATAAAGATAGTGCGTCTCTTTGACCGCTCCATCTGTCGCGGCGGCCAGCTTGTCATAGACCTGCTGCATCACGAGCCCTTCACGGGCCAGGAAATACAGGGCGTCCAAGCGGCGCGCCTTAGCCTGCTCAATCAACCATTCCGTGAAGCCGACAAACAGCGGACCGGCCGTTACATAGCCGAAATCCTCCCAAAAGCTCTCCTCGCGCGAGACCGGCACGGCGTTCCGCCTTGCATGAGTGATCCGGTTGGCGATCAGCCCCTGCGCGACCGACCTTGCCGCAGATGCAGGCTCCGATGTCTTCCACACCTTCGAGGCGCGGTGAGAGCTCATATACGCGTCCATGCAGCGCCGGTAATGCCAGGTCGACATTCCATGCTTCCGTCCCATCTCGATATCCGCGCGGACGTTGTCGCCGATGTGGAGCCAGCGCTGACCTTCACCGGGCAGGCGCGCTCGCGCTTCGGCATGGAGCTCGCCGGTTGACTTCGTCTTCTTCGAGACCGACGAAACCAGCAAGGCTTCATAGCCGTCGTAGGCGGCATTCCGCAGCAGGTCGGCGATCACGTGCTCCGGAAGGTACGAATCGGAGATGAAGGCGATTCGCTTGCCGCGATCGCGGCACCAGCGATAGGCATCATAAATGAACGGATTGCGCCGGCAGACGTCGAGCTCCGCCTCGATCTCCATTTGAGCAACAGCCTTAGATAACTCCGAATCGATAGCCAGGGACTCGGAAAGGGTGCCGTAGATTTCGTCCAACGTGACTTCCCGGGCACGATGGCTTTGCCAGGCACGTTCGCGCGCCAACCGCTCCGCATCGCGCCGCGCCGCCGCGAACTGTATTGAATCTGCGCCGAGCCTGCGGCGCACTGCCGGCTCCATCAACAGAAAGAGATCATCGGGCTCCGCCAACGCGCGAAGAATCGACGTATCGAAGACGTCGAATGAAACGACGTCGGCGTCATCAAGTCTGGATTGGAGTTCCGCGTCCATGTCGCTTTGCATGCTCAATCGAATTTTCTTCGGCGAAAGACGCGATGAAGAAAGCCCTTGTCCTGGCGCCGCTTTCGAAGCCACGCCTCCAATAGAAACATCTGCCACGAAATATTGGCCAGGGTGCCGATCCCGGTGCGGCCGCTATTCAGTTCCTGACGAAGCCATTCGTTGCGGAGGAAGACGCTGTAGTTCTCATGCTGGTGGCTCTGATCGACGACCGAATTGCTGTATTCGACCGCGCCTGCCGGCAAACGATGGTGATAATAGGCCAGGCATTCGCACAGCACTCCGATCTCGAAGGATTGCAGGAATCGGACATTAAATTCCCAGTCACCCAGAACCGGAAGATCCTCCCGGAACGGGCCGATCTTCACCAGCGCATCTCTCCTGAACAGGAACGAGATCGGCGGGAACATGTTTTGCGCCAGCATGCGAAACAAATGCACCCCCTTTACCCAGGAATTGAAATCGTGTCGTTGCACGGTCTCGATCCGGTCCTCCCTTATGGATTCGACGACTCTCTCCGTGTGGGTGATCACGCCGGCCAGTTTCGGAAACGTCGCATTCGCCTCCATATAGGCCACAGTCTTACTGAGGAAGTCCGGTCGCCATGCGTCATCATCGTCGTGAATAACGATATAGCGGCTGGATGTCGCTTCAACGCCTTGATTTGACGCGGCTTCCATGCCGCGCGATGTATTATTGTGGATGACGTGGCAACGACCTGCATAGCGGCCCGTGCGCTGGGCGATCAGTCCGTCGACCGTGGCAGGATCGCCGCCGTCGTTGACCACGACGTGAATCCAATTCTCGAAGCTCTGGCCCAACACGCTGTCCAGGGCGCGCGGCAACAGCAACGGACGGTTCCTGGTCCGCGTGATCACCGCAACAGTGTCATCCATCTGATGATATCCCCAATCCATCCCGTCAATCACCGTCGGAGCGACGAACGAGGCCGATCGCGCGCAACCAGCCAGAAGGCTGCCGTCTTTCCAGTTCGCCGACGCGCTGTTTGAATCTCTCGCTTTCCTGCCACCAGCGGTCGGTCTGCTCCCTCTGCCATTGCAAGTCGATGGCGGCGCGGTAGCGCTCGACGAGCCATTCGCCGCGGTAGAGATAGCCGCGGATCTTGTCCGGCACGCCTTCGGCGAGCCCGGCGCGGTACCAGCGTTCGCCCTTGGGAAAGAGGATGCCGAGCCCCCACCGGTTCAGGAATTCGAAGTGCGGATGGCGCTGCTTGATCTCTGCCCAGAAACGGGCGGACTCGTAGCCCGATGACGGCGCGATATCGTGCATCAGGACGATTCCGTCCGGGGCAAGCTTTGGCAACCAGGTGGTGAAATCGCTGCGAACCGCATCATAGGTGTGCAGGCCGTCGATATGCAGCAGATCGATCGAATCGTCGTCGAACGCTTCCGTCGCCTGATCGAAGCGGGCGCGATGCAGCACAAAGCGATCATCGGCGAACGAGCCGGCCATCGTCTTCGCTGCCGTCTCGTACACTTCGCCGCCGTAGTGGCCGCAGTGCTCGTCGCCTTCCCACGTATCGATGCCGACGACCCGGCTCGGCAGATCGCGATCTTTGACCGCCTGGCAGAAGGCAAAATAGGAGCAGCCGTAGTGAACGCCGAGTTCGACGATCAGGCGCGGCCGCGAAAAGCCGACCAGATCATAGGCGAAGTCGCGGTGCCCCTGCCAGGGGGATATCGCGAGCTGCGGGTTCAGGACATCCGACTCGTAAGCTGGTTCGCTGACGACCCAGGCTGGTTGCTGCGACAAGTCGGCGGAATGCTCGGGCTCGATCATACGCCACACCGGATTGATGGAGGCGCTGCCGAGCCGGGGGCTGGCCAGGCCGTGGAACCGCCAAGCGGGACGATGTCGAGCTTCGTTATCGGGTTGTTGAAGATGCCGTGGATCGCCAGACCAGGACTGATGGCGTTGAGCTTGACGACGCTATGAGCCCAGCATTGGACGACGTGCCGCAGCGGATCCGTGCCCTCGCCAATGCCGACCGTAAGGGTGTAGTCGCCCGGCTGGATTTCCGGCCAGACAAATTCGAGCCGCACCAGGTGTTCGCCGGGATCGAGTGCGACGACGCCGCGGGCGAGGCTACAACTGTTCTCGCCGCAGATTTGATTGCCGTGACGGTCGCTGAGCAGATAGCCGACGATCACGTGCGTCTTCGTTACGGCGCACCCCAGCAACAGGTCGACGCTGATCCGGTCCCCCGCCTGAACCGTACCGGCCGGAGCAAGATCAGGTCTGGTGACGGCGACCCGCCTGATCAGAACGTCCCCCGCCCCGCTCAATTGCGACGACTTGAGATCAATCCATGGCAGCCGTTCGAACCTGTTCGCGTCCATGTCCGCGCCCGGCGCAGAGCGTCTGCCCAGCGCTGCAGAGCCGGCGTCCGCCACGGAACGGTCGCGTCCGTCGGAGACGCGGTGCGACATCCTGATGTAGAAATCGACTGCATCCCTGGAGCTTCCGGCGAAGACGATTTCGCCACGGTCGAGCACATAGGCGTATTCGGTCACGCTGCGGATCGCCTGGAGGTCGTGCGTGACGAAGACCTTGGTGACATCGGCCATGGCCTCCCTCATGTGGCGGATGCATTTCTGCTGGAAGAAGATGTCGCCGACGCTCAGCGCCTCATCAACCAGCAGCACCTCCGGCTTGAGACAGGCGGAGGTGGCGAACGCCAGACGGACGGTCATGCCGCTGGAATAGGTCTTGGTCGGTTGGTCGATGAAGTCGCCGATGTCCGCAAACGCGGCGATTTCGTCGAATTTCGCGTCGGTTTGCCGCCGGCTCATACCGCGGATGGCCGCATTCAGATAGACATTCTCACGCCCCGAAAAGTCCGGATCGAAGCCGCTGCCAAGCTCGAGCATGGCGGCAATGCTGCCGACGACGGCGATCTCGCCCTGGCTCGGCGTCAGCGTCCCAGCGAGCAGCTGCAAGAGCGTGCTCTTGCCTGAACCATTGCGGCCGATGATGCCGACACTGGCGCCGCGCCGCACCTCGAGCGAGACGTCATGCAGGGCGTAGTAGTTGCGCACGGCGCCATGCGACAATCGCTCGCAGGTGTCTCGCACCGCGGCCGGCAGGAACGGCAGTTGGCCAAGCCGCCCGAGCATCGGCCCATGTAGGCGCGCCGCCGGCGACGACCAGACCGTATAGGCTTTGGAGACGTTCTCGACTTTGATGGCGAGTGATGGCATCTGCGCAGACTGCGGACGAAGGCCATGCCATCAAACATCAACGAGCAGGCCATGGCAATTGCAACCTTGAAGATGTCCGATATCTATCAATCCGGGGCGAAGGACGGTAGAGAAGAACGACGGAACCGTTGAATACAATTCGTACCGGTATTCTTTCTTGATCTGGGACAACACATTGCCCCGCTGGGCGCCGCTTCTGCCGGCCAAGCTTCGCTTCCGGCACATGCTGGCGGCGCATCACGGCGGACGGACAACGGGCCGGTTCGTGGCTGTCCCGGAGGAACCGCCGCCCGACCCGCGCCGCGCGCCACTTCGCATTCACTTCTGGACACCCAATCCGTGGCCCAGCACCGCCATCCATGTCGATCGGGTCGTACCGGAGTTGCGCCGTCAAGTCGCAGCTCTCGGTCTGCCTTGGCAGATCGATGCCGGAGGCCTCCCCACCGCGCCGGTGGATTGGCTGCTCTGCCTCAAGGCCGTCCCGCCGCGTGGCCTGTGCTCACCGCATCGTACCGTCCTGCTGCAGCCCGACGACGCGGACCGGGTCTGGGCGAATCTCGACCGCTTCGCTCATGTCGTCTCGGTTTCCTCTCCGGTATTCGCATCGTTCTTAGGGACTGCCCATTCCCGCACCTGGTTCATCGAGGAGACCGAAACGGTCGATCTCATCGAAAGCGGCGGCGCCGCGCTCGACGCTGCGGCACCCTCGCAACGACCGCCACTCTTGTTGTGGCATGGTACGCGGGAAAGCCTCGATGGTCTCGTCGCCCTGAAGGACGCGCTCGCTTCGCTCGGCCGCGACACCGATGCCGAACTCGTCATCCTCACGAACCTTCCGGAGCGGAGCGAACAGTGGGGTGCTCTGCCAGTCCGCTACGCCGCCTGGTCGCCCAAAGCGCTGTGCGCGCTGGCAGCCCAGGCCCGGCTGGGCATCGTCCCGGCGCGGCCGTCAGTTCCCGATTCCTATCTCAAGTCTGCCGGTCGCATGCGTGGCCTGTTCGCCCGGGGATGTCCGGCCATCGGCGACGCCCGGTCGCCGGATGTTGTCGCCTTCAGCGAGATCTGCGGCATGCCGTCGGCGCAGACCGCGGATCAATGGCGCGACGCGATTCGGCAGATCTGGAACGATGATCTGCGGCTGGATCGCATTGCGCGTCAGGGACATGCCCAGATGCGCGCGCATTACAATACCGCTCGGACCGCGGCCCAGTGGCTTTGGTTCCTCGGCGGTGGGGCCGAAGGGCCCGACCGCCCCGGCAGCACCCATCCCGCTGCCTTGCCCCGAGACCGCACATGACCGCAACCGGCGAGAACAGCCACTCTTCTTCTGCGGTGGTGCATCGCCGCACGACCTCGTCGCCGCTGACGATCGAGCAGGTCCACACCCGCGCGCAACTGCACGATTTCATCGTCCTGCCGCGAGTGATCTACAACGGGATGCCGGGTTTCGTCGCTCCGCTCGATTTCGAACGGCGGCAGATGCTCGATCCCCGGCACAACTCATTCTTCACGCACGGGCAGGCAGCCTATTGGATCGCCATGCGGAATGGTCGGCCGCAGGGACGCATCTCGGCCCAGATCGATCACGCTGCCACCGGGCCGGAAGCGGCCGACATCGGACTGTTCGGGTGTCTCGACGCGATCGACGACGGCGACGTCGTCAACGCGCTGTTCGTGGCCGCGGAGGCTTGGCTGCGTCGGCAGCGGCGCAAGGTGGCTCGGGGACCGTTCCTGCTGTCGATCAATGGCGAATCTGGCCTCCTCCTGGAAGGGCAACAGGAGCCGCCGATGACGCTGTTCCCATGGCATCCCGGCTATCTCGATGGTCGCGTTCGCGACGCCGGATACGCGCTCGTCCGAGAGTTGCTCTGCTTCGAGTACAATAGAATGGACGTCGGCACCGAGGGGCGTTTCGAACGATTCTCCTCCATGCGACGTCACGCCGGCATCACCACGCGCGACATTCATCTCGACGCCCTCGACGCCGACATGGAGCTGGCGAGGCAGATCTTCAATGATGGTTGGCAGGACAATTGGGGCTTCACCCCGACCACGCAGTCCGATGTGCGTGCACTGACGGCCCAATTCAAGCCGATGCTGTTTTCGGACGCTGGATTTTTCATCGAGGTCGATGGCGAGCCCGCAGCATTCATGCTGGCGATTCCCAACTTGTTCGATGTCGCCGCCGGGCTCGGGCCTGTCCCGAGCCTCGTCGGCTGGCTCAAGCTGTTGATCCGCATCAAACGCGCGAAGTACCGTTCCTTCAGAATTGTCCTACTCGGCATGGCCTCGAAATACCGCAGCAGCGCTCTCCGCGCAGCGATTGCGGCCGTCATGGTCGAGGAACTCTGGAAGCGCGGATCGACGCTGGGCATCGACCGGGCAATAGCCGGGTGGGTTCTCGACAACAACCCCCTGGCGCAATCCCTGACCCGGATCGGATTGCGACAGTCCCACACCTATGGAGTCTACGAGAAGAGCATTGTAGACTGACTTGAAGTTGCCGTAACTAGGCAGCGCAACTTGGCACGCAATCGGAGGCACGATTGACCCAATCGAATGTGGAAAAGGCCGCTCCTGCCGCCTCCCTGGCCGACCAGATCCTTGAAGTCATTGTCAGCGAAGGGAAGATCGACCCGGCCAAGACGACCCCCGATGCGACGCTGGAGAGTCTCGAGATCCAATCCATCGACGTCGTCATGATCCTGATGGCGATCGAGGAGAAGTTCGGCGTCTATGTGCCGATCGACGGCGGCATCGCTGACGTCAAGGACCTGAGCGGATTCGTGCAACAGATCGAAGCCCGCATTCTGGTGGAGCGCAGCTGACGTGTCGCGCCCTCGCGTCGTCGTCACTGGCATGGGCGCGGCTTGCGCGACCGGCAAGGGCATTGACGCCCTCTGGCGCGCAGCCCGCGACGGACAAAGCGCCGTGGGACCGCTCGAGTTCGAGCGGCCGGGCTCGAACCAGATCAAGCTCGCAGCGCAGATCAAATGCTTCGCCCCGGAGAGCTATGTCGAGGCCAAGGTTCTGCCGTTCTGCGACCGATACGCGCAGCTTGCCATCGTCGCTGCGGACGAAGCCCTGTCCCAGGCAGGCCTTGCGCGCGAGGAGCGCCAAGGGCCGACGACCGCCGTGATTCTCGGAACCGGCGTCGGCGGCATCACCACCATCGACGAGCAGTGCTACAGCGCCTACGCGACGAAGTCCCGTCTCAATCCGCTGGCCATTCCGCGCATCATGAGCAGCGCCGCCACCTCGCACCTGAGCATACGCTATGGCTGCACTGGCCCGACCTTCACCATCACGAGCGCCTGCGCCTCATCGGCCCAGGCGATCGGAGTAGGTACCTCGCTGGTCCGGTCCGGCGCGGTGGAGCGGGCGATCGTTGGCGGCAGCGAATCGTCGATGACCGCGCTGAATATCCGCACCTGGGAATTGCTGCGAGTGCTGACCCCGGATGCCTGTCGGCCCTTCTCCACCGGCCGCAACGGCATGGTGCTCGGCGAGGGCGCCGCCATCATGGTGATCGAAAAGCTCGAGACCGCGCGCCGACGCAACGTCGAACCGCTGGCCGAGATCGTCGGCTATGGCACGTCGAGCGATGCTTTCGACATCGTTCGTCCCGACCCCAATGGCGCTCGGTCCGCGATCGAACAGGCGATCGCCGACGCCGGGCTGACGCCCGGCGATATCGACTATGTCAACGCCCATGGCACCGGCACCGTCGCCAACGATATCGCCGAGGCCGAGGCGCTGCAGCGCGTGTTCAGCGACCGGCTGCCCCGCCTCGCAGTGTCGTCCACGAAGCCGATCCACGGCCACGCACTGGGCGCCGGCGGGGCGATCGAACTGGCGATCACCATCATGGCGATGCGCGACAACATTGCGCCGCCGACCATCAACTGGCTCGGTGCCGATGCGAAATGCGGCATCGACCCGGTCGCCAATGCGGCGCGCGCGATGCCGATCCGCGTCGCCATCTCGAACTCCTTCGCCTTCGGAGGCGTCAACGCATGCCTCGCCGTCGCGCGGGCGGATTGACCCTGAGGGATCTGATGTGAGCGGGCCGGACAGCGCGCAGGATCAGGTCAGCATCGGTCCGATTGCGGTCCGCGCTGACAGGGCGGACGTCGCTGCCTTCGTGTCCGCGCTGGGGCTGCAGCGCGGCTTCGGCCCCGTACCGTTTTCCTTTCCGATCCGCTGGCTCAGCCTTCCCGCAATCCGACCAACCGTGATCGGCAGGCTCGGGCTCACCGATGAAATCGTCGTGCAGCAATCGCAGACCTTCACCTATCATGAAGGCCTCGGCCCCGATCGCGACTACGGCTTCGCAGTCGAAGCCCGTCGCGAGCGGACCCCAACGGACCGGACGCTCTTGCGCGGGACCGTGTGCGATTCCGAAGGGCGGATCGTCGCAACGCTCGACACGCTGTTGCGCACGTTTCGTCCCGACGCAGCACGCGACGCCGCACTCCGCTCGCGCCCGATGCCGGACTCGAGCTTTCCGGTGATCGAGACCGGGCCGATCGACATCGCGCAGACCGAGAGCTACGCGGCGGCATCGCTCGACGACAATCCGCTCCACAGCGATCCCGCAACGGCTCGCGCCGCAGGTCTCGACGGCCTGATAATCCACGGCATGCTGGCTATGGGGCAGATCGAAGGCGCGCTCCGCGACTGGATGCCGGCACTGCGGATCAATCGCATCCATGGCAATTTCCTGTTGCCCGTTCCAGTTGGCAGCCGCCTCCTCTTCTCCGGCCGTGTTGTCAAGCGAATGCCATCGGACGTGCCGGGTAGCGGTCGCGCCGAGCAGTTGATCCTGCGCGTTATCGTCTCGACCGATGCGGGGTACGCAGCATGCGTCGCTGAAATCGCGGCGCGCCACGACGGCTGAGGATCGCACATCATGTCCGCCTCCAGTTCGATCGTCATCACCGGAGCCAGCAGCGGCATCGGCCGCGCGCTCGCGATGAACTATGCCGCGCCAGGGATCCACATGGCGCTGTCCGGTCGGGACGAGGGCCGCCTGGAAGAAACGGCAGCACAATGCCGGGCCAACGGCGCAGCCGTCACGACCGCGTCGATCGATGTCCGGGATCGCAATCGAATGGCGGGATGGATCCGCGCCGTCGACGACGCCGCCCCGATCGGGCTCGCGATCGCCGGCGCCGGGGTCACCGCTGGGCTCGGCATCGGCCGGCTGCGGGAAGATCCGGCCGTCGTGCGCAACGTGATCGCAATCAACCTGATCGGCGCCATCAACACCATCGATCCCCTGGCGGAGCGGATGTGCATGCGCGGGCGCGGGACGATCGCCGTCATCGGGTCGATCGGCGCCTTGCGCGGCCTGCCCTCCTGTCCCGCATACAGCGCCAGCAAGGCCGGCCTTCACGCCTATGCCGAGTCGCTTCGTCCCACTCTTGCCGCCCAGGGCGTCACCATCAGCACCGTTGCGCCTGGATTCGTCGACACGGCGCTCAACCGCGACACCGTCTGTCCGAAGCCCCTCATCATGAGTGCCGACCGTGCAGCCGCCATCATACGGCGGCGGCTGGAGCGCGGCGATGCGGTCATCGCATTCCCCCGCCTGCTGGCCTTCGGTCTGCACTTGACCCGCCTGTTGCCGCGGCGCTTGACCGACCTTGCATTCGCCGCAGTCCATGTCGACGTGCCCGAGCGCACCGAACTCTACAACGAGTGACAGGCGACGGCGATGGACGCGCTCTCGATGCTCCCGGTCGCCGCAGCGGCATGGTGGGCGATCTCCTGTGCTCTTCGCATCACGACCATCTCGGCCGCATTGGCGCACCCTCGCTTACGGCACAGGTTGGCTATACGACATGATCGACCGCCGGTCTCGATCGTGATCCCAATCCGCCGGCTGGAGTTCGAAGCCGAAGCGGCCTTCACGTCCGCCTTCGCGCAAGTCTATCCGCAAAGCGAGGTTCTGGTCGCCGCCGCGGAAGACCGCTCGCCGATGATCGAGATCGCCCGGCAGGTCGCTGCGCAATTCCCGGCGGTCGGCGCGCGGATCCTGACCGGAAACGAGCGCATCACTCCGAACCCGAAAGTCAGTAATCTCGCCCCGGCCATCGCAGCGGCGCAACACGACCTGATCCTGATCAAGGACTCGAACATTCTCCTGAGCCCCGACCAACTCGCCGATCTGATGACGAACCTGACCGCCGGCGTCGGCCTCGTCTGCGCGATCCCTGTTGCCGTCGCCCCGACCGGATTCGCCGCCGAACTCGAGCGAGCATTCCTCAATGGGCAGGCCGCTCCGCTGACGCTGGCACTGTCCGCCGCCGGCGCAAACGTCGGCTTCGGCAAGGTCATGCTGTTCGACCGGCGAGATCTGGCACGGGCGGGCGGCATCGGATTGATGGCTTCGGCCTTCGGCGACGATCACGCGCTGTCGCAAGGGCTGGGACGCCTCGGCCTGCGAACGGTGTTCGCAGCCAAGGAGATCCGTCAGGCGATCGGCCGGCGGCCGTTCAGCGAAGTCTGGGACCGCCACCAGCGCTGGATGGTCATTCGTCGAATCCAGGCACCGCTGGCCTTCTGCGGCGAGCCGCTGGTCAGTGGCGCTTTCACGGCCCTGTGCGGCGCCGTGGGCGCTGCAGCCTTCGGAATGCCATCGTGGCTGATGGCGGGCGGGACCCTGCTCGGCTGGGTCTTGCTCGACGTCACCTTCTTCGCGGCCAAAGGCTGGGGCTGGTCCTGGATGTCCCCACTCTCTGGATTGTGCCGGGAAGTCCTGCTTCCCGTGATGTGGCTGAAGGCGCTGCTCGACCGCCGTGTGACCTGGGCCGGACTGCCGTTCGACGTTCCCGCCAAGACCACTTGACTAGACCGCCTGACAAGACCGCCTGATCAGAGGCCCGATCGGACCGCCGCCTGACCGATCGCCGCCGGCGGTTCATGCCGCCGCGCAAGGCCGGCATCGATTGATCCGATCTGCCGGTTCAGGCTTGCGATCACCTCTTTGGAGAACGGCCCAACATGGAGGTAGAGTAGAAATAGAGAGACCACCTGTTTGAGCGCCCTCGGATTGCGGATTGCGCATTCGGCGATGGTCGCAAGGAATCCGCTCAGGAGGTCCGGCCGCCGCGCGGCCAGGAACCAGAGCAGGCGCACGACCGTCGCCGCATCGTTCAAAACCACCCGCCAGGGCACCGAGGCATTGATGCGAGCCGGGACCAGCAGGCGGGCGACCGCCCGGATCCGGCCGAAGAAGGCCGCAGGCCGATTGACCCGTTCCAATATCGAGCGGTAGTCGCCCAACACGTCGCGCCGCGCCCGGGCGGTTCGGAAATTGAGGCCCTCGGTGCATTGATCGCCGCCATCGGCGCTGCTGACGAAGCTGAAATCGACGTCAGGGTTCAGCCGCCCCTCGCGTTCGAGTCGTCGCGAGAGCTGGGTCTGCGGCAGCGCGGTCAGCAGGCCGACCATACAGATCGGCAGCCCGGCCGTTTCGATGCAGGAGACCATCTCGTCGGCGATCCGCTCGTGTTCGTTGTCGAATCCAACCACGAAACCTGCGGTCACGAACATTCCGGCACGGTAGATCTTGTGGACGCAGTCGGCGAGATTGCGCCGCATATTCTGCTTCTTCTGGGTGGACAGCAGTGCGTCCTCGTTGGGGCTTTCGATCCCAATGAAGACCGCCCCGAAATTCGCGTCGCGCATCAAGTGCAGGAGGACGTCGTCGTCGGCGAGGTTGATCGAGGCCTGCGTGCTGAACGTGAAGGGATAGCCGTGCGCCTTTTGCCAGGCGCATAGATGCGGCAGAAACTGCTTCACCGCCTTCTTGTTGCCGATCAGATTGTCGTCGACGAAATCGACATGGCCGCGATAACCGAGCCGGTAGAGATTCTCCAGCTCGCCGAGCAACTGTTCAACGGTCTTGGCGCGCGGCACCCGTCCGTAGAGCTCGATGATGTCGCAGAACTCGCAGATGAACGGACAGCCCCGCGAAAACTGGACGGACAAAGCCAGATAATGGTCGAGCTTGAGAAGGTCGAAACGCGGGAGCGGACTCTTGGTCACATCGACGGTGAATTTCTCCGCCTCGAACAGCCCGCGGCGCTCGCCCGCATCCCAGGACTCTATGAAGGCGGCCATCGTCGCTTCGACCTCACCCGGCATGCGAAAGTCCGCATGACTGTAGGCATCCGGACTGGAGGTGATGTCCGGCCCGCCGACGACAACCGGTTTGCCGCGGGATTGACCGAGTTCGATCAGGCGCAGCGTGTCGGCTCGCTGCGGGATCATGCCGCCGGTCATGACCATGTCGGCCCAGGCGAGATCGCATTCGCCGACCTCCTCCGCATTGCGATCGATGAGGCGGACCGACCATTCCTTCGGCAGCATCGCCGCGACGGTGATCAGGCCGAGCGGCGGCTCCATGCGCCGCTTGCCGGCGATCCGGCACGTCGTCGTCAGGCTCCAGAACGACGTCAGATCGAAGCGAGGATAAACGAGGAGGACGTTGCATCGTGTCGCTGCCATGAACTCCCTCCAGATCCTGCCGACCGCAGCCGCTTAGTATCCCATCAGACCGCAACAGCGGGCGCAGACCGGCATGAGCCCGTCGCGACCGATGCTCGCCCGGAACTTCCTGTACGGCTCGGAATTCCATAATTCGGTGATCGTCGACGTCTTGACGTTGCCGACGACGTAGTCGTGGTAGTCGCGGCACGGCGAGACATCGCCGTTGCTGTTGATCTCGACCGCCTGGAAGATCGCCGCACATTCGTCATAGCCGAAGTGCTCCTGGTGATCGGTGTAATACGTCGTCAGCTTGTCAGAGCCGGAGATCGGCGGAATCAACGCGACCGCAGGCGATGACCAGCCGGACGATCGTTCCATCACCGCCCGTAGCTGATCGTCCAGCGCCTCCGTGCTGCTGGGCTTCCAGTTTCCGACCCAGCCGTGATGGCGGGTCGGATAGAAGCCGAAGCGGCGAAAGAAATCCTTCTCGTGCGCCTCCGCGTTACCTTGGTCGATCCACCATGACAGATAGAAGACAAACAGATCGACCTTGTCCCGAAAGGCATCGTAGATGTCGACCAGATGCTTGCAGTTGGCCTGCGAGATCACGGTCAGGGCGGCGATGAAGGGCAGCCCGCGGCCGTGCTTCGCTCGCGCCTCGGCAACCGCATCCAGCCCGCGGCAAAGCTCGTGGAAATTGTCGCCGCCGCCCCCCGCGGCCGGTCGCAGCGCATTGTGCAGGTCAGCGCGATGGCCGTCGACCGACACCTGCAACAGGAAGAGCGGCGCCTTGGCCAGCCGTTCGGCGGAGGCAGCCACCCGCGTACCGTTGGTCGCGATGCTCACCGGCAGCCCGAGTTCGGTAGCGCCCTCGATCAGGTCGAGGATGCCGTCATAGAGCATCGGCTCGCCGCCCCAGAAGTAGACCAGCGGGCCATGACCATGGTCGACGAGGTCGTGCAGCAATTCGAGATAGCGACCGGTCGGGATCTCGCGCTCCTTCAGATGCCGAAGGCTGGAGTTGAGCAGATAGCCATTGTCGCCCCACTGGCCGCAGGTATGGCAGCGCAGATTGCAGCGGTCGGTCAGACGGAAGCTCGCTTGGCGAATCCTACCGGCCTCGCCTTCCGCACGACTGATCCGGAACTTGCTGAAAATCCGCTTGTCAGCCTCCATCTGGATCAGCTTGGTTGCGATCCATGGATGCGGAAGGACTCGTCGCGCGTAGCGCGCCGCAGTTAGTATCCCCAGGCTGCTCGTCTTTGCCATGACTTCCCGACCGTCGTCGTCCCATCAAGCCCGATCCGAAGCCGCGACGCCGTGCGGCGCCAGCATCATCTTCCAATCAAGCCAGCTTCACCAACTTCGACACCTCGGCTACGGCGTCGACCGCCGCCCGGATCTGATCCGGCGTGTGGGCAGCGGAGACGCTGAAGCGCAACACCACGTCTCCGTCGGGTGTCGCCGGCGGCACCAGCAAATTGACGTAGATGCCGCGATCGAGCAGTGCCTTCCAGAATTCATAGCCGGCGGCCAGCCCCGGCATCCGGATGCTCCCCACGGGGCCGGGGTCCGCGCATGGCCGGATGCCGATCCCGGCGAGGCCGTCATGCATGGCTCGCGCGTTGCGCCAGAGGTCGTCCCGCAATTTCGGCTCCCCTCCGATGAGGTGAAGCGCCCGCCGCGCCGCCGCCACGATCGGAGGTGGGAGCGATGCGGTGTAGAGATACGGCCTGCTCATGAAGCGCAGCGCGCGCAACGCACTCGAATCGCTCACGGCGTAGCCACCGATTCCGCCAAGGCTCTTGCTGAAGGTGCCGACGATCACATCGACATTGGCTTCGACGCCGAGGTGTTCGGCGATGCCGCGGCCGTAGCGCCCATAGATGCCGAGCGAATGGGCCTCGTCGACGATGACCACCGCTCCATGGCGCCGCGCGACGGTCGTCAGCCCCTTGAGCTCGCCAAGGTCGCCTCGAACGCTGTAGAGCCCCTCGCAGATCACCAACGTCTGCGGTCCAGGGACGTTGCTGCGCGCAAATCGGCTGTCGAGATCGCTGCGGTCATTGTGAGCGAAGCTCTCCACCTGGGCGCCACTCAACCGACAGGCATCGAAGATGCTGGCGTGGCAATGGGCATCGACAAAAATCATGTCGCCCTTGCGGGCGAGCGCCGAAGTCACGCCCAGATTGGCCATGAATCCCGTGCTGAAAATCACCGCGTCGCGCCGACCATAGAGGGTCGCGATGTCCTCCTCGAGCATCACGTGGAGACGGTGATTGCCTGCAGCGACCCGCGAAGCCGTGGAGCCCGTCCCGTAGTGTCGCGCAGCCTCGACCGAGGCCTCGATGCACGCCGGATTGAAGTTGAGCCCAAGATAGCTGTTGGTACCGAACATCAACGTTCGGCGGCCTGCGACCATAGCGGTGACGGTGTCCACGACATCATCGACGACGATGCTCAGCGGGTTGGTTCGCGAATCGGCCAGCCTCTCCAGCGAGCTGCCGAGGCGATCTGCACGCGCCAATATCCCGTTTCCGCCGTTGTCCATAAGCCGATCCGTCCAAGTAATCGATGAGTCGCCCGAACTACCCGTCAAGGACACGGCGGCGCGATCGCGTTCGGCAATTGATCGTGCGGTCCATTGGCAAAAACGGCGGCGCCCCCGTCCCACAAAGCTAGTCCGGCGTGCAGCGCCGGCACGCCGGTCATTCCGAGCCGCATCGAAACGGCGGGCGTGGCGGACGGTGCGGCCATCGCCCCGCCGCGGCGCCTGAGGGCGAGGATGAGTGCCAGCGCCAACTCGGCCAGAAAGAGCCCGCCGACCGCCCATGTCGTCCGCAAGTCCACCAGCGTCTGCTCGATGGTGAGCACCATGAAGAAATGCAGCGCCCCGATCGCGGCGCAGACGAGCAAGGCACGCGGACCTCGGCGGTCGCCGAAGCTGCGCCAGACGGGAAGCAGTTCGAGGCCGAGCCAGGTGTGGAGGAGCGCGAGAAGCGGGATTCCCAGGCGGTTGAGAGCCTCATGAATCCATTCGCGCGCCGTCCCCGGGTCGGCCATGGCCTTGGAGCGGCCATCGAGGAAGTCCTGCAGGGGCACTTCGTCGATGATCGTATAGTCACGCTTGACGCCTCCGAAGCCATATTCGTTCAGTGGTACGAATATACGAG
The DNA here is from genome assembly GCF_032377735.1 of Bradyrhizobium sp. SZCCHNRI3043. Taxonomy (NCBI): domain Bacteria; kingdom Pseudomonadati; phylum Pseudomonadota; class Alphaproteobacteria; order Hyphomicrobiales; family Nitrobacteraceae; genus Bradyrhizobium; species Bradyrhizobium sp. SZCCHNRI3043. The sequence continues at coordinate 8,341 of NZ_JAUHID010000022.1, read as the reverse complement.
CATAGGCGACGCTCCTGACCTCCGACTGTCCGTTCCGCAAGCTCTGAACGGTCCCGTCGAGCAGCACTAAGCCGCTTTCTTCCCCCTGCCTTTCGAACACCGCGTAACGAGCTTTGAAGACCCGCTCCTCGCCGTCGGACATCTCCTGCCGGATGAAGACATCGGCAAGCTCGTTGCCCTTGATGTAGTTCCTGAAATAGAAGACCTGACGACCATGATCGAACTGATTGAAAACGCCGACCTTGAGCAACGCCGGATTTACCCCGCGCCGCAGCGAGAACAGCACGTCGTGGAGATGCCCTGAGGTTAGCGGAACGACCCAACAGGTCAGCAAATAGCCGAGCGCCACCGCGGCGAACGCGACGGCAAAACCCGGCAACCGCGCAGCGAAGGTCGAGCGACCGCTCGAATAGATCACGATCAGGATCCCATCTGCTGCAAACCTGCCGTAGGACCAGACGATCGCGATCGCAACCAACGCCGGGAGAACATGGAAGAGGATCATCGGCCCAGTGCTGGCGAGCGCGGGCCACACCAAGCTGGTATAGAGCGCCTCTTCGCCCAGATGGCTGATCAGAGAGATCAGAATCACCGGCGCGACGACAGCCGCAACGGCGACGGCCGAAGCAAGCAAAATCTGCCGTGTCAGATATCTGTCAATGACCCCAACTAGCACGCTTCGCCCCTGGCAGCAGTTCCACTCCGGGGGGACGGTCCTTCCTAGGAATCGTTCCCACCACGGCCCCCAAAGCCGTATTGCCGGCGACTGTCTCTTACCGCCGACACTAGACATACGAAAATTATACTATCTTGGCGAGCATGTCATGAAAACGCCGCCGGCCATCCACATTTCGCGCCGCTCTTGCGGGCAGCGGCCGAATACGGTCAATGGTTCGCGGCAATGACGTCTTTGGACAATTTTCCACGTCCACAGCCATCCGACCCGCCGTGTGGACGCCCCGACCAACCGCCGACGGAACCGACCGACGCGGTACTGTCGTCACGAAGCGTAGGCTCACTGAGCAGCAATGCAGAAGCTCATCAATCTCGCGATTTTCATCGACGATCTTGGTGTCGGCGGGACCCAGAACTGGCTGACTCTCCTGGTGCCGGCGCTGGCCGCGCGCGGTTTCGCAGTGCGCGTCTACGGCATGCGTGCAATCGCGCATCCCGAAATCCTCGAACGTCTGGCGCCTTACGCCGAAGTTCAAATCATCGGCGAAGGCCGCCTGTGGGCAGGACCCGGACTGCTGCGCCTGGCGCAGGAGCTCCGAACCTGGCCGGCACAGGTCGTGCAGACGGCACTGCCGACCTCCGACATGATCGGCCGCTTGCTGGCATGGCTGACGGGGGTACCGGCGGTCTTTTCTACCATCCGTGGCCGGAACGTCGACAAACCAAGCTGGCAGAGGTGGCTCGATCGCCGCACCGCACACTTGGCCAGGGCGGTCGTCTTCAATGACCGCGAGGCGGTGCCGTTTGCGATCCGCCACGAGGGTATACGCGCAGGCCAGGTCGTCTACATTCCCAATGGCGTTTCGATCACGACGGCGCGCCGGCCACCCGGCGACGTGCGCAGGGAACTACAGACGTCCGCGGAAGCGACCGTGCTCGCGACCGTCGCCCGCCTCCATCCGTCCAAGGGACAACAATATCTGTTGCGCGCCTTCCGTCTCGTTCGCGAGCGCTACCCCGGCGCGGTTCTGTGGCTCGTCGGCGACGGTGAGTGTCGAGCAGCCTTGGAGCGCGAAGCTGACGAGCTCGGGATAACGACGTTCGTCCGCTTCGCGGGCACCCGGCGCGACGTGCGCGACATCCTCGATGCCGTCGATCTCTTCGCGCTTCCCTCGTTGTGGGAAGGCATGCCCAATGCACTGATGGAGGCCATGGCCGCGAGCCGGCCGGTGGTCGCTTCCGATGTCGACGCCATCCGCGAACTGGTGATCCACGGCAAGACCGGCTGGATGGTCAGACCGGGCGACGCCGACGCTCTTGCACGCTGCATGATGGATATCCTGGCGGATCCCGCCCGGGCAGCCGACATCGGCCAGGCAGGCTTGCGGCACGTTCGCGAGCATTTCTCACTGGATGGCATGGCGGATGCCTACGCGACATTGTATCGCGACGGCCTGAAGGACGCGGCACTGCGCGTGGGAGCCCCGTTGCGATGAAGATCATTCATATCCTCGACAATCTCGATCGCGGCGGAGCTCAAACCATGCTGCGCAGCGTGGTGGCCGGCCTCACGGCGCGCGGCCACATCCAGCACATCATTTGCCTCAACGAGATATTCAACGAAGAGGTCGTCGCTGCCATGCGCGCCGCCGGAGCCAGCGTCGAGATCATCGGGCGGCCGCGCCTGTACGGCCTGATCGGTCTTTGGCACCTCGCCGCGGAATTGCGGCGGCGCCGGCCGGATCTCGTCCACACCGAACTCCCGTGGGGCGATCTGATCGGACGTACCGCCGCGCGCGTCGCCGGCATTGCCCCGATTGTCTCGACTGTGACCGCCCGCTACGCGGACAAACCGCGGCTGCAATTGTGGTTCGATCGCAAGACCGCGGCCTGGGCCGACCGCGTGGCCTTCCAGAGCGCCGAAATCGTTCCCTTCTCGCTCGCGCATGAAGGTGTCCGGCGCGACCAGGTTCAGGTCATTCCGAACGGGGTCGATGCGGACGACCGTGACCGTTCCGTTGCAGCATCCGCCCTGCGCCGGGACCATGGCGGCGGCGCCACCACCATCCTCGGCATGGTCGCACGGTTGCACCCACAGAAGGCCCACCCCGATCTCCTCGAGGCGTTCGCAAAGCTGGCGTGTTCGGACGTTCGCCTCTGGCTGGTTGGCGACGGACCCGATCGCGCGCAACTCATGGAGCAGGCGCGCGCGCTCGGCATCGCCGATCGCGTGGTCTTCGCCGGCGACCGCGGCAACGTTCGCGACTGGATCGCCGCGATGGATATCTTCGTTCATCCGACTTATTTCGAGGGTCTGCCGCTCGCGGTGCTCGAGGCCATGGCCATGGGCAAACCGGTGATTACCTCGCCGGTCGATGGGCTTCGCAGCCTGATCACCTCCGGCGTCGACGGCTGGCTGGTGCCGCCCGGCAATCCCGACGCGCTCGCCGAGATCATCGGCCATGTCGTCGCCCATCCCGAGGAACGGGCCCGCGTTGCCGCGAGGGGCGCGATCCGCGCGCTGTCGCAATACGGCTCGGATCGAGTGGTCGCAGCCTACGAAACGCTGTTCAAGTCCGTGCTCGAGGCCCGGAGCGCGGGGAGCGGCGCCAACGGCCGTCGATGAACGCGTCGATCGCGGCAAAGGCCGCATCGTTGCCGCAAAAATCTCCGTGACCGATCCGGGCGCGATAGCTCTCCAGCCGCACTTCGAATTCGTGCAGGATCCGCGACGAGAAAGTCGCCAGATCGGCACGCATGCCGTAACCGAGCCGCTCCAGATAGTACGCGTTGAGAAACTGCTCGAAGGCGCCACGGACCGGAATCGACAACACCGGCTTGCCGAGATGCAGCGCCTCGGAGATGAGCGTATGGCCACCGCCGCAGACGACGAAGGCGCAGGACGCCAGATCATCGAGAAACGATTGCTCGTCGAATGCCTTGAAGTCGACGCGACCCAGGCTGCAGCGCTCGCCCAGGCCGTAGACGCGGACAGGCCGGCCAAGCGTGGCGAGATGCTCGACGAAGGCCGGGAACGTCGGATAGCCCTGATAGGCGACGACGTGGTCACCCGTCGTCGGCCGGCGCGCAACGACGTCGCGCCGCAGCAGCGGCGGCAGTTGCCGAAGCCAGGGGCTCGCCGCCCGCGCGGGAACGTCGAAGAAATTGCAGACGAGGTACTGGTCGGCCGAACTGAACAGAAGCCGGACCGCCGCAGCCGTCGCTAACCGGCTCGACATCTGGCCCAGAGGGCATGTGATCCGTCCCATGGTGATGACATGTTGATTGTCGAGCGACAGGCAGGCCACTCCTATCCTGCGCGCCACCCGCGGCACGAAGAACTCGTAGTCGGTCATGGCAAAGTCCGGGACGAAGGCCTCGGCCGCCTGCTCGACCCGGCGGCGCCAATGTGCGCCATTGCTGAGTGTCGCCGCGGTACGCAGCAACGCCGCCGGAGCATCGACCCGATGCGAGCCCACGGGCGTAACCGGATTGGGACACTCGAATACCCGGAATTGGCCCCCGAGCAGGCGCGCCGCTTCTCCATGACAGACGAACAGGAAGTCGTGCTGGGAATAATGCTGAGCCAGGGTCAAGGCGCGGATCGCGTGCCCCCGGCCGGTCCCATGCACGCCATAGAGAATGCGCGCCATGACTTCAGACCGACGCGCCGGCAGGCGGGTGAAGCGGCGGCCAGCGCCGCGAAAGACAATTCACCATCGACCCGTTCATTCCTTGCGCCGACAGTCCCGCAGGACCGTCGCCTTGCCCTTCGACTCATCTTATGGTTGTTATTGGTTGCTGAACATTCTAACGAGCAAGGATCGTGTCGAGAAGAGCGTCCAGGCGCATCAGCGAGAACAGTTTGGTTACGGGCGGCGCCGGCTTCATCGGTTCGCATCTGTGCGAGCGACTGATTTCCGACGGCCATCAGGTCGTCTGCGTCGACAATTTCTTCACCGGCACACGCCGCAATATCGAGCCCCTTCTCGACGATAGGAATTTCGAGCTGCTTCGGCACGACGTGACGTTTCCTCTCTATGTCGAGGTCGACAGCATCTACAACCTCGCCTGCCCCGCCTCGCCGGTCCATTACCAGCACGATCCCGTGCAGACGACCAAGACCAGCGTTCACGGCGCCATCAACATGCTAGGGCTGGCGAAACGGCTCAAGGCCATGATCCTTCAGGCCTCGACCTCGGAAGTCTACGGCGACCCGGAGAAGCACCCACAGACGGAGGACTATTGGGGCAACGTCAATCCGATCGGTCCGAGGTCCTGTTATGATGAAGGTAAGCGCTGCGCCGAGACGCTGTTCTTCGATTATTGGCGCCAGCACCGCTTACAGATCAAGGTGGCCAGAATCTTCAATACCTACGGGCCTCGCATGCACCCCCACGACGGGCGCGTCGTCTCGAACTTCATCGTCCAGGCGCTGCTCGGCAAGCCGATCACCCTGTATGGCAACGGGTCGCAGACGCGATCGTTCTGCTATGTCGACGACATGGTCGATGCGCTCGTCCGCCTCGCCGCGACCCCCGACGATGTGACCGGACCGGTCAATCTCGGCAACCCCGCCGAGATCTCGATCCAGGAACTCGCCAGGACCATCATCGACTTGTGCAATTCGCGGTCTGCCATCGTATGCGGGAAGCGACCGGTGGATGATCCATGTCGGCGACGGCCCGACATAGCGTGCGCCGAAGCTGTCCTGTCATGGCAGCCGAGGATTGGCCTTACCGAAGGCCTGACCAGGACCATCGCCTATTTCGACCGGCTCCTGTCCGAGGATGCTGTCCGCCGATCCCTGCTGGACGACCCGGATTGAGGTGACGGGCCTCGGTTTGGACCGGTCGACGGAATCTCGCTCGCCAGCGTCTGATGCCTGCGCGAGAAGTGGCAAGACGACCTGGGCGGAGCGCAGACTCTCGCTCAGCTCCAAGTAAATTGGCTGCCAGAAACAAGCGGGCATCATGAGAGTGCAGGGCAATCTTTTCGCAGCAACCGCCTTCGGAGGGCCAGACTCCTGGCACGCCTGAGGGTTTCAGAACAACAAAGTCGGGAAAATTTAAAATACTGACTTCGCTTCAGAAATCTGGCTGGGGCGGGAGGGATCGAACCTCCGAATGGCGGAATCAAAATCCGCTGCCTTACCGCTTGGCTACGCCCCATCAGGCCCGGCGGATCGACGTGGCGCGCGGGCGCCATGCGATTCCGGGTCGGCGCCCGTGGTCTACAGAGCGCGCCCGCCCATTTCAACCGCGCCGCCGCAGGAATTTTGCAGGCCCCTCCGGTGATCCGCCGCCCAGGCCAATTCGTCAATGCCGGCAAGCCCTTATCCTGCTCGTTGGAAGCCGCCGCGGCGCCCGGCCGCAGCGCCACGCGAAAAAGTTGAGACCCGGCCGGTTTCATGGGATGACGGCGGCCAAACCGGCCACATCGAGCCCCGAGGACACGCCATGACCTATCGCGCCCCGCTCAACGACATGCTGCTCGCCCTCAACCACGGCGCCGGGCTGAAGGCGGCGGTCGAGGCCGGCCATTACGGCGATTTCGACCCCGACATCACCGCGGCCGTGCTCGAGGAAGCCGGCAAATTCGCGAGCGACGTGCTCGCCCCGCTCAACCACATCGGCGACAGGAACGGCGTCAAGCTCGCCGATAAGAAGGTCACCACCGCGCCCGGCTGGCCGGACGCCTACAAGCGCTGGACCGAGGCCGGCTGGAACGCGGTGTCCGGTCCCGAGGCGCATGGCGGCCAGGGCCTGCCGCTCGCCATCAACGCCGCCTGCACCGAGATCTGGAGCGCGGCCAACGTCGCCTTCGGCCTGTGCCCGCTGCTGACCTTGTCGGCCATCGAGGCGCTCGACGCCCACGGCAGCAAGGAGCTGAAGGACATCTATCTCGGCAAGCTGATCTCCGGCGAATGGACCGGAACGATGCAGCTCACCGAGCCGCAGGCCGGCTCCGACGTCGGCGCCTTGCGCACCCGCGCCGAGCGCGCCGCGGATGGCACCTACCGCATCACCGGAGCCAAGATCTTCATCACCTATGGCGACCACGACATGACCGACAACATCGTGCATTTCGTGCTCGCGCGGCTGCCGGACGCGCCGGCCGGCACCAAGGGCATCTCTCTCTTCCTGATCCCGAAATTCCTCGTCAACGCCGATGGCTCGCTCGGCGCCCGCAACGACATCTATGCCTCCGGCATCGAGCACAAGCTCGGCATGCATGCCTCGCCGACCTGCACCATGACGATGGGCGATCACGGCGGCGCCATCGGCTATCTCATTGGCGAAGAAAACGCCGGCATGCGCTGCATGTTCACGATGATGAACCAGGCGCGGCTCGGCGTCGGCCTCGAAGGTGTCGGCGTCGCCGATCGCGCCTATCAGCAGGCGCTGGCCTACGCGCAGGAGCGCAAACAGGGCCGCGCCGTGGGAGCTAAGGGCACAGGCTCTGACGCGATCATCGCCCATCCCGACGTCAAGCGCATGCTGATGCAGATGCGCGTCCTCACCGCCGCGTCTCGCTCGATCTGCTACGCGACCGCCGTCGCACTCGACGTGTCCGTGCGCGCCAAGGATCCGGCGGTGCGCACTGAAGCCGCCGCGCGCGGCGCGCTGCTGACGCCGATCGCAAAGGCGTTCTCCACCGACATCGGCAACGAGGTCGCCTATCTCGGCGTGCAGATCCATGGCGGCATGGGCTTCATCGAGGAGACCGGCGCCGCGCAGCACTATCGCGACGCGCGCATCACCGCGATCTACGAGGGCACCAATGGCATCCAGGCGATCGACCTCGTCACCCGCAAGCTGGGTGCGAACGGCGGCGCCTCGGTGTTCAAGCTGCTCGACGAGCTCACCGAGATCGTCCGCCGCGTCGAGGCCTCGAACGATCCGGCCTTCGGCACCACTGGCGCCAAGCTGCGCGAGGCGCTCGGCGCGCTCGACCGCTCCAGCCGCTGGCTGCTGGACAAGCTCGGCACCGCGCCGAACGATGCGCTCGCCGGCGCCACGCCTTACCTGCGCCTGTTCGGCTCGGCGCTCGGCGGCTGCATGCTGGCCAACGAGGCGCTGGCCGCGCGCAGCGAGAACGAGACCGAGGGGGCGCGTCACGTCGCGCTCGCCCGGTTCTTCGCCGAGACCTTCGCGGTGCAGGCCCCGTCCCTGGAAAAGACCGTCACCGACGGCGCCGACGCCGTGCTCGCGGCGGAGGCCGTGCTGGTGGCGTGAGCGGCGAGCGTCGCGACCCAGACCAGCGAGTTCAGCCTCCCGCACCAAAGCTCGCTGCCGGGCTCCCACCCTCCCCTGGAGGGTCGCCTCGCGGGGCGCGCAGCGACGCGTGAGGCGGGGTGGGGTGATCTCTCCGCGGATGCTTGTGCCAACGGAGAGATCACCCCACCCCGATCCCGCGCTACGCGCGCGATCGACCCTCCCCCTCCAGGGGAGGGTGTCCCGAGTTCGCCGCTTCATTGATCCACATCTGAAACATCTATCCGAACAGCCTGTCGCGATGAGATGAGCATCCGCGTCCTCGCGACGCATTCCGCGCCCGAGCTATGCTCTCGAAACCCGCCCTCACCGAGTGGAGGGCGCAGGGAAGGCCGGGCGCTGGCCGATCGGGATAGGGGGGAGTCTCGCGACTCCACCCCTCCCACACC
>NZ_JAUHID010000021.1:0-100950 GCF_032377735.1 Bradyrhizobium sp. SZCCHNRI3043 | reverse complement strand
TTGAAGGCCTGGCTGGCCGCAGCCGACGTACCACCGATCGCGCCGATCGTGGCCGAAGCCGCGTCGTTGGTCGTGGTGATCGAGATCTTGCCGGTAGACGAGTCGACCGTGGCCTGCAGGTTGTTGGCTGCGAGCTTGGCGTTGAGATCGTTCAGCGACTTGACCTGTCCTGTCCCTAGACCGAACGTGATGCTGGTCGCCGTGCCACCTCCTGTGGCGCCGACCGTCAAGGTCTGACCTGACAAGCCGTCGCCGACAGCAGTCAGCCCGAGCTTGCCCAAGGTGCCGGTGCTGCCCGAGAGCGTCAATCCCGCCGCCGGCGGCGTCAAGGTGATCGCACCCGCGGTGATCGACGCGGTGACGCCGGTCTGGGTCTGGATCGCCGACAGCAGGTTGCTGACGCTGTCGCCGATGCCGATGTTGGTGCCGGACGAGGACGTGCCGGTGACGAAGGTGAAGGTGGTGCCGTTGACGACCAGCGTCTCACCGGAGGTGATGCCGGTGGCGAGGTTGTTCGACGCGGTGCCCGCCGTGCCCGACAGCTTGGTCGAGCCGGTGATCGCCGCCGGGGTGGTGTTGTCGTTCTGCACGACCGAACCGGTCACAGCCGTCGAGCTGGAGCCGAGCAGGTCGGTGGCGGTCGCACCGGTCAGCGCCGCCGAGGTCACGTTGGACTTGGTGGAGTAGCCCACCGCGCTCTGCAGAACCTGGTTGGCGATCGACTTGGCGCTGTCGACGAGCTTCTGCAGCGAGGTGATGCCGGTGTTGGCGGCCTGCAGCACCTGCACGCCGTTGCCGATGCCGTCGAGCAGATTGGAGATGTCGGAAGCGCGGTTGTCGAGACCCTGGGCGGTGAAGAAGTTGGTCGGATTGTCGAGCGCCGAGTTGACCTTCTTGCCCGTGGAGAGATTGTTCTGGGTGGTCGCGAGGAGCTGAGCCGTCGACTGAAGCGAGAGCAGATTCTGACGCACCGACGCCGAGAGAACGATACCTGACATTTTCATACCCTTCTGGTGTGAAATAAACCCCGATCCCTTCGAGATCAGGGTGCAGCCCAGGTCGATTTGAACGACCCCGGACGACGGGCGTCACGGTGAATGGCAGTGGCTAACAAACGCTGAAGGGTTGTGGTGCGCAGCCGCCTCAATCAGCGGAACAGGCGCATCGGCGCGGCTCATTGCCGCGTCATCGCGCAAGAACGCCCTTTGAAAAGGCTCGTTGATTCAACAAACGCGCCCGTCGTTCACAACGCGTCAACCACCTTTGGAAAGGTTTCGACACGCGCGGCGACATTCTGCCGGCGGTCGTCATCGACCAGCGGACGACGCCGAGATGCGGTTTGCGCTCAGAGCGCCAGCGGCGGCGCATCGACCTCGATCAACGGCGTGAGACCGGCCGCGCGCTGGCGGCCGAACATGAGGACCGCCGCAATCAGCCGGTCGATGTCGCTCGTCCCGGTGCGATGATTGACGATCGCGGCACGGATCGCCAGCCGTCCGTCGAGCATCGTGGTCGACGGCGCGGCGAGGCCGGATTCGTGGATATCGGCGACGATCTCGCCGTTGAGCGCATCGGCATCGTCGGCACGATAGCGGAAGCAGACGATGTTGAGATTGACCGGCGCCAGCAGCTCGAGCTCGGGCTCGGCGCGCACCCGCGCCTCCAGATGGCGCGCGAGCTCGCAGCTTCGCGCGATCACGGCGCCGAGCGCGTCCGTGCCGAACGTCCTCAGCGTGAACCAGGTCTTCAGCGCCCGGAAGCCGCGCGACAGATCAGGACCGAGATCGCAGGGCCACTCGGTGCCCGCCGCGAGACCACGGGTTTCCCGGCGCAGATAGGCGGCCGGCGAGGCGAAGGCGTCGCGATGCTTGGTGCCATCGCGCACCAGCAGGAAGCCCGCATCATAGGGCACCTGCCCCCATTTGTGAAAATCCAGCGCAATCGAATCCGCCTGCTCGATGCCGGCGAGCTTCGGTGCGAGCTCCGCTGACAGCATCGCGAGCGCACCGAAGGCGCCGTCGACGTGAAACCAGAGCCCCTCGGCACGGCAGAGCTCGGCAATATCGGCGAGGCCGTCGATGGCGCCGATATCGACGGTGCCCGCCGAGGCGACGACGAGAAACGGATGCAGTCCCGCGGCGCGATCGCGCGCGATCGCGGTCCGCAGCTCGCCGACGTCGACGCGATGTGCGGCATCCACCGCGATGCAGCCGAGCGCGTCGCTGCCCAGTCCGCAAATGTCCATCGCCTTGGCGATGCAGCCATGCGCGGCCCTCGAGGTGTAGGCGCGCAAGCGCCGGCCGTCGTCACCGAGGCCCAGCGTGCGAACCGACGCGCCGAGCGCGGAGCGGCGCGCCACCAGCACCGCCATCAGGTTCGCCATCGACGTGCCGGTGACGAAGATGCCGCTCGCGCTTGCCGGAAAGCCGAACAACTGGCGCATCCAGTCGACGACCTGCCGCTCGATCTCGATCGGCGCGTGGTCGCGGCCGCCGAGATTGGCGTTCAGTCCGGCAGCCAGCATCTCGGCGAGCATGCCGACCACGGTGCCGCCGCCATGGACCCAGCCCATGAAGCCGGGATGCACGTTGCCGGTCGCGTAGGGAACGACGAGCTCGCCGAAATCCCGATAGACCTCGGCGAGATCCGTCGGCGCATGCGGCAGCGCGCTGCGAAAGCTCTGCCGCGTCGCAGGCGACATCGGCTGCCATACCGGCCGGTCGCGGATATCAGCGACATAGTCGATCATGTCATCGAGCATGCGATGACCGAGCGCGCGCATCTCGTCCCAATGTTGCGGATCGAGCGTCTCCGCCGTCCGCGATGCAGGATCGATGCGCAGCCCGGCGGTCACGCCGCCTGCTCCGCCCGCGACGCGGCGCGCTTGTCGATCATGGCCGCGAAGGCCGCGAAGATCTTCTGCATCTGCGGCGGCTTGTAGGGGAAGACCTCCGGCGAATCCATGTTGTGGACGACGGCCGTGTTGTCGGCCTCGAACACCAGCAGCGCGCCGTCCCTGGTCTCGGCGCAGTCGATGATGAAATAATCGAGGCCGACGCGCGCGGCGATCGCATCGAGCACGCTGCGGTGACGGCGGCCGAAGCCGATATCGAAGGTCTGCATGAAGGTCGCCTCTTCGAGGCGCTTGCTCTCGCTGCCGGCCATGTTGGCGTTGAGGTACCAGATGTCCCAGCGCCGCGCGATCGCCATGTGGCAGGCGTAGGCCGTGCCGTCGACGAACACGATGCGGTACTTGCGGAACTGGCCGTCCTCGCTGGCATAGTCGACGAAGCGCGAGACGAAGAATTCCTGCTCGTCGCGCTCGTCGAGATAGAGCGACAGCTCGAGCGGCTCATCGATCTTCTCGAGGCCGACGCCGGCATGCGAGCCGCGCGGCCGGACAATGACCGGGAAGGCGAGCGAGTGGTCGACGTCCGTGATCCATTCGCGCTCGTCGGCGATCTCGATCAGACGCTCGCGGTCGACGGGGATGGTCGCCGGAATGGTGAGCCCGTCGATGCCGGCCAGCAGCGCATGCAGCTTGTCGCGATCGAGATGCCAGATCCGCTCCGGCGGATTCAGCAGCGGACGCGGCCAGCGCGCCGCGACGGCATCGATCTCGCGCAGCGCGTGCTGACAATCCTCGGAATCGGAGGCGATGACGATGGCGACGTCATGAGCGGGCAAAGGCGCCAGCAGGTCCGCGCCCGGAACGACATAGAGCAGCAGCAGCTCGATGTCGCTGTCCTCGAGCAGGAACTCGATCGGCGTGTTGCTGCCCATGTCGGTGGCCGCAGCGAGCGCGAGCACGCGCAGCCGCGGCGTCGCACTGTTGCTGGCAACGCGGTAGAGCTGCTGCGACTGCAGAACGTCGTACTGGATCGCGAGCCCGGACGATTTCTCGCCGATGAGCTGCGCGATCAGCGCGAGATCGAGCCCCTCGCCCGGCTGCGCGCGGCCGTCGAGCAGCTTGGCGAGCAAGGCGGCCCACATCGGTTTCAGGTCCTGGCCGTCGAAGGCGGCCTTGGCGAGCTTGGCCATGCCGATCCGGTCGGCATATCCTGCGCCGCTGGCCTCGGCCAGCGCGAGCAAATCAGTCGGCATTGCAGATGTCCCTGAGATCCTGGCTGCTCAGATCCGATACGAGCAGCTCTGTTTTGGCGACGATGTCGGCGACGCGGTCGATGTCGGAATCGAGATTGACCCGGGCGGCGGTGACGTCAGCGCACCACGCGTCCGTCACCTGGCGCGCGCCGATGCACAGCCGCAGCGCGGCCGTCGGCGCCTCGCGCGCGCGTTCGATCCGCACCGGCTGGCCGATCAGGCACTGGCGCGCGGCAACCTCGGCCGCGCGTCCAGTGAAGCGGCTGCCGAGGTCGCGCTGCAGCGCGCGATACACCGCCTGCGTCTCACCGAGGCCGAGCGGTCCGCCATCGCGCTGGAGCGCGAACGGGAAGATGGTGGGAAAGCCGAATTCGCCATCGCTCCCATCCTGCGCGGGGGCGCGGGTGGTGATCGGACACAGCACCGGCGACAGCATCAGCAGGCTTTCGATCGACTCGCCGAGCTGCCGGATCGCCATCCGGCGAAACGTCTCGGGCACGGCGTGATACGCCGCGATCTCCGCCAGCGCGGCTTCCCAGCGCAGCCATTGGCCGATATTGGCGCGCGGCGCCGTGCGCGCGCGCAGATCCGTCCAGGCGAGCGGCCAATCGCTGCGATTGACGTAGTCGAACAGGCCGGGCGCGATCGGATGCCCGCCGCGCAGCGCAGCCGCTGCGGCCGCGGGCACCAGCAGCGCGCCGCTGAAGGCGGGGCCGCCGAAGAACTTCGAGCCCGTGACGAGCACCAGATGGCCGCGCTCGAGATGATCGCGCAGCCGCGCCGCGCCGAGCCGCATCTGGCAGGCATCGACGACGACCTGGACGCGCCCCGGCCAGCGCCGCGCCACCTCGTCCAGGCAGGCCATGTCCGGCGCGCGCCAGCCGAGCTTGGAGGAATCCATGACCTGCAGCAAGACGCTACGGCCGTTCCGCACCAGCGCCTCGACGCTGTCGAGCACCTCGGCGTCGATATCAGCGCGCGGCTGCATCGATGCGCCGTCGAGCAGCGGCAGCGACACGGCGTCGCCCGAAAGCCCGTCGATCGGAGTGTTCATTCGCACCGTCAGGCCGTTGGCCGTCCGCGTGCTGAAATGGTGTCCCCGGGCGCTCGTGGCGGTGCCGCTGCCGGTCTGGTCGCCGCCGACGACGATGCTCGTGACAGCCTCACCCAGCACCGCCCGCACCAGTGCCAGCGCATGCAGTTGCGAGTCGGTGCCGGACGGCGAGAACACGATGTCGACCTCGTCGGCAAGGCCGAGATATCCACGCAATTCGCAGCGCATCTCCTCGGTGCGCCGGTCGAGCGCCGCGTCGAGGCCGAGCGAGATCGCCCCATGCATCAGTTGCTCGCGCGCCAGCTCGACACGCGCATAGGCGCGTTCCGAAATCGGCGAGGCCGTGCTCGATGCGAAGCACAGCACATCGGGTTCGGGCGACGGCCCGCAGCCATAGACGTTGCGGCCCCAGGGGCGATCGAGCGCCAGGCGGATGTCGCCGCCGTCGATCAGGAGATCGCCGAGCAAGGCAAACAGATCACGCAGTCCGGTCGCGGCGCCCTGCTCGCGCCGGTCGATCGGGGATGGCTGAGAGATGTGCGACCGGGTTGCCGCCGGGGTCATCGCGCGGATCATCAGGCTGCGTCGGCCGCGGCAGCGGTGGGAACCGCCACCGCCGACGCGAATTGCGAGGCGACATTGCCGTGGAACACGGACGGACCAACATGATCGAGCCGGCTGTCGAGATCGGCCCAGATCTCACCGCCGAGATCGGTCCATCGCCTGCAAAACGCAAAATCCTCGCTGAGATAGGTGCCCGTTTCAGGATCGATCATGCATTCGAACAGCGCGAAGCGGTTCGGGCAGCCGGCCAGCGCGTCCTGCGAATGCTCGCGGAAGAACTGCAGCGGCGCGTAGGCCGGGTGCGCGATCATTGCCTCGACGACGCGGCGGCGGATCATCAGGAAGCCGGTGCCGGCATAGCGCACGCGGGTGAAGCCGTTGACCACCGCGACGTGGTCCGGATTGTCGATCTCCAGCACGTAATCGAGCGACGCCGCCGGCACGTCCATCCGGTTGTCGTTGATGGCGCGGCGTGCCTTGTTCCAATTGACCTTCTTGACCGGATAGACACCGGCGACCATGTCGCCGCCGGACTCGATCAGCCGGAACACCTGCCTTGGCGTGAAGCCGATATCCGCATCGACGAAAAACAGATGCGTGGCCGAGGGATCATTGAGGAACAGGGTGACCAGATTGGCCCTCGCCCGGGTGATCAGCGCATCACCGTCGCGCATGTGGACGGTCAGGTCGACGTTCGAGGTGGCGCGCAACTCGCGCTGCAGGGCGAAGATCGAGCTCGCATAGATGCTCGACACCTGGCCGCCGAAGCATGGTGTCGCGATCACCAGGTGAATGCGCTCGTCGGTTCCGTCACTCACGTCCGCCTCCAGACAAAGAGGCTCTCGCCCCAGATCTGAACAAAAGCTAAAGAGACGTGGTTAACGAAAACCTAACCGCCGCCCCCGGGGCGCTACAGATATTTCACGAGCGTGAGCTGGGCCAGCATCGCCGTCGTCTGGTAGGACGCCTGGAGGTTGGTTTGCAGCTGCAGGATCTGGCTCGCCACCTCCTGCTGCGAGATGCCCTCGGTCTGGTCGACCATGCTCTGCATCGCGGCCTTGGCCTGGGTCTGACGCGCCGTGGCGTCTTTCATCGTGGTCTGGGCGTTGGCGAAATCGGTCTGGATGTCCGAGATCGACTGCTGACCGAGCTGCGGCGTCAGGTTGGCGGCGATGCGCTGGCTGAGCGCGCCGATCTGCTGCGGCGCATTCGCTCCCGCCGGCGGCGTGTTGACGGCGGCGTAGACCGCGGTCTGTTGCACGAGGTTGCGGATCGCGAACTCGTTGCCCTGGGCGCCGAACTGAATGCTCTGCGCGGTGTCGATCCGGATGGTCGCGCTCGACCGCGCCGAGCCGGGACCGCTGTTGCCGGTGTACCAGGCGACGGTGTTGGTCGACCCGTTGACGAGGCTGGTCGCCGACCCCAGCGGCGAGCCGGAGACACGCAAGGGCGGCGTCGCCGCCGTCACTGTGCCGGAGAAGCCCAGCGCCGCGAAGGCACCCGCGTTCGAGCTCGACACCGAGAAGCTGGCGGCGTCGTCGGTGCGCAAGGTGATCACGCCGCCGCTGATCGTCGACGGCTTCGACGTGCCACTGAGCGTGTCGATCTTCGACAGCAGCGTCTGCACGCTGTCGCCGACGTTGATCTGGTTGTTGCCGTTGGCGCCGGAGGCGACGAAGGTCAGCGTCTGCCCATTGACGGTGATGGTATCGCCGGCGGTGAAATTGGTCGCGATCGAATCGCTGCTGAGCGGTCCCGACAGCAGCGTCGCGCCGGTGATCGGCGCGGGCGTCGCGGCCTTGTTGTTGACGGCCGTTCCCGAAACGGAGCTCGCCGTGTTGAAGAAATTGTCACCGGCGACGATTGCCGAGGCGGCGGTCAGCGAGGTGTTGGCCAGGGTCGACAGCGCCGTGTTGAGCGCCGCGTTGAGATTGGCGGAGGTGGCCGCCGGCGTCGCACCGATGGCGAACGTGTTGGTCGGCGCCGGCGTCGTGGTCGACGCCGTCAGCTTGATCGATTCCGAGGTGCCGTCGGGCAGCTTGAAGGTGAAGCTGATCTGGTCGCCCGCATTCGGATTGCCCGCCGTGAGGTCGACCGAAATGCCCGCAGGCGAGCCGGACGGTCCGGTCACCGTGGCGTTGGTGAGCGACGAAGTCACGCCGCTCAGCTTGAAACCGAACGGCGAGCCGGCGACGTCCTCCGCCAGCGTGATCGGCATCGTGGCCGACGCCGAAAGGTTGAGACGCCCGAGACCGTTGAGCCCGAGATCCGCCTGCTGCCGCTCGGCGATGACCTGCTTCAGCCCGGCCTGCGTCGTGGTGCCGTTCAGGATGTCGTCGGCCGACGCGATCGCCGGCCGGTCGGTGGCGCTGCCGGAGAAGATGTAGCGATCGCCGACCTGGGTGTTGAGGATGCCGGTGATGGCCGACAGGTTGGACAGCGCCGTCAACTGTCCGGTGGTCTGGCCGGTGCTGGTCAGGTTCTGCGGCGTCGCCGAGGCGCCACTCTGGACCTGGTCATGAATCTTGGACAGCGACTGCAGCGAGGTATTGACCGCGCCGATCACGGTATTGACGTGGGTCATCGTCAGCGTGAAGGCCGAGATATTCGAGAGCTGCGCCCGCGCCGCGATCGCGAACCCCTCGTCGGGCCCCATGCCGGCGTAGTTGTTCGCCTTGACGCCGCTCGAGAGCTGCGTGGAAAGGTCCGCGAGCTGGTTCGAGATGTTCCGCACGGACAGGCCGAGCAGGGAATTTCCGTAATTGACACTGCTGATCGACATCTTACACGCGCCTCACTAAAATGCCTGGAGCAGGCTCTGCATCATGCTTTGCACGACCGACATGATATGGGCGTTGGCCGCATAGGTGTTCTGGACCTGGATCAGGTTGGACATCTCGCTGTCCATGTTGACCCCCGCCGTGCTCTGGAACTTCTCCTTCAGCGTGCTGACCACGACGCTCTGGCCCTGGCTGAGCTGGGTCGCCAGCGTCGAGGCACTGCCCTGCTGGCTGACGAACTGCTGCAGATAGCCGGACACCGTGCCCTGGAACGGCTGCGCCGCCGAGCCAAGGCCGGTGGTTGGCGAGTAGCTGAAGGTCGCCGAGGTCAGCTGCGCGAACAGGAAGTCCGGCCGCGTCGGGTCGCCGGCCGCGGTCTGCGGCGAGGTCGAATAGGTCGACAGCTTGGTCGGATCGTTCAGCAGCGCCGGATTGACGTTGAGCCGCCCGGCGAGACCCGTCATCTGCGAGCCGGTCGAGGTGATCGCACCGGTGTAGAGCGCGCCGCCGTCGGTGAAGACCGGCAGTTGCGCGTTGCCGCTGGCGAGCGTCTGCACCGTGGTGGTGGCCGAGGCCGCCTTGACCGTCGCCTGGCTGGTGCCGTCATCGGTGATGCGCAGCGTCGTGCCGGATGGATTGGCAAACTGCAGATGCGCGCCACCGAGCGCGCTGTTGAGCTGCGACACCACCGAGGCCATGCCGAGCGAGAAGTCGACGCCGACATAGGACGGGTTGGCACCGGTGGCATTCCGCAGCGGCAGCGCCGCTGGATCGTTGACGTTGACGATCTTGACCTGGCGCTGGACGTTGCTCGAATCCGTGTAGGTCAGATTGATGGTATTGCCCGCCAGCAGCCCGGTGGTCGAGACGTCGAAGCCGGCCGGCGGACCGGTCACCGCGGTGCCCGCCGTGGTCTTGTCGGACAGCGCCGAGGCCATCGTCGCCGCGAGCTGGTCGACCTGGGTCTGCGCCTGCACCAGGGTCTGGTCGCGCAGCTTGAGATCGGCCGCGATCTGCCCCGAGTTCAGGAGATTGTTCGACACGACGTCGAGCGATACGCCATTCGACAGCTTGATGTTGAGCTGCCCGACGCCGGTCTTGGTCGGATCGCTGCTGTAGAGCGAGGTGGCGTCGAGCGTCCCCGGCGACGAGAAGGTGAACTCCGAGCTGAGGCCCGCGCCGACCAGCTGGATGCCGGAATTGGTGAACACGCTGGTGCCGTTGGTCGCATCCGAGACGACACGGATGTCGACGTATTTGGACAGCGTGTCGATGGCGTTGTCACGCTGGTCCTGCAACGTCGCCGACAGCGGGTCGGAGGGGCTGAGCCCCTGCAGCTGCATGTTCAGCGTCGCGATCTGCTTGATCGCGGCATTCGCCTGCGTGACCGAATTGCCGATGTCCTGCTCCACATTGGTGCGCAGGGTCTGGATGCCCTTGGTGGTCGCGTTGAGCTGCAGCGCCACGCCCTGCGCCGCCGACAGCGCCACCGACTGCGCCGACTGGTTGCTCGGATTGTTCGACAGCGACTGCAGCGCCGTCGTGAAATTGTTCAGCGCCGTCTCGAGCGTGCCGCTGCCGCCGGGCGTACCGTACACGGTTTGCAGCTGACCCAGGATGTTGGCCATCTGATTGGCATAGGTCCCGCCCGAGGTCTCGGTGCGGAGCTGGTTCTGGACGAACAAATCGAGCTGACGGTTGACGCCCGTCGTCGTCACCGTCGAGCCGAAGCCGCCGCTGGCGACCTCGATCTGGTTCGGGTTCTGCGCGACATAGCCGGGCGTGTTCGCGTTGGCGACGTTCGAGGAGATGATCGAGAGCGCGGCCTGCGTCGAACGCAGGCCGGACATCGCGGTGGCGAGGGCAGAACTCAAACCCATGTTCGGTAGCCTTGTGTCAATTCAACTGCCACGTCTCAGCGCGGTCAGCGCAGCACGTTCAGAAGATCCTGCACCATCGAATTGGCCGTCGTGATCACCTTGGTGTTGGCCGAATAGGCCTGCTGGGTCACGATCAGCTTGGTGAACTCGTCGGCGATGTCGGTGTTGGAGCCTTCCAGCGAGCCGCCCGAGATCTTGCCGGTCGCGCCGATGATGGCCTGGCCGGACTGGTCGGTCGCCTCATAGGCGCCGCCGTCGAGCGCCTTCAGGTAGTTGGTGCCGTTGAAGTGCGACAGCGTGACCTGCGCCAGGTTGATGGTCTGGCCGTTGGAGAAGGTGCCGGTGACGACGCCGCTGTTGTTGACGGCGACCGACTGCAGCTGGCCGGCGGCGAAGCCGTTCTGATTGATCTGGTTGATGGTCGCCGAGCCGATCGTGCTCGCATATTGCGTCAGCGCGCCCGAGGAGATGTTGAGGCTGACGGTGCCGAGCGTGGTGCCGTCGACCACGACGTTGGGAATGGAGATGTTGGAGGTCGTCGGCGACACCAGCGAGCCGTCGGAGGCGAACTGGAAGTTGGTGCCGACGTTCTGCCACGCCACCGTCGAGCCGGTCGCGTTCGAGTCGGTCTGGTAGAACAGGTTCCAGGTGTCCTTGTGGCCCGTGCCGAGCGTTGAGCTGTCGACCTTGCCCCAGCGCAGCTGCACGTTCACCGGCGTGCCCGACGAGTTGTAGGCCGTGACCGCGCCGCCCGAGATCGTCTCGTTGTTGAAGTTGGTGAGATCGTTGCCGATCACGATGCCGGTGCCGGGACTCGACGTGCGCGTCAGCGCCACGGGTGACGTGAGGCCGAGCGCGGTGAAACCTGGGGAGGCACTGCTCAAGTTCCAGTCCTCGCCGCTGCCGGAATGCAGCGTGATCTTGCCGGCGGTGATGGTCGGCTGCACGCCGGTGACGGTCGCGATCTTCGCCAACAGCGTGCCGACGGAGTCGCCGACATTGATCTGGGTACCCGAGGCGCCGGAGGCGACGAAGGTGAAGGTGACGACGTCGCCGGCGCTGCCGGTCAGGGTGATGGTGTCGCCGGCGGTGAAGTTGCTCGAGATCGAGTCGCCGCTGGCTCCGCTCAACAATGTCGAGGTCGTGATCTGCGCCGGGACCTTGTTCATGGCGGTGGCGCCGGTCACGGTGGAGTCGGCATAGAAGTTGGTGCCGACCGGCAGCGGCACGTTGGAGAGATCGGCCGAGTTGAGGCCGCCGGCCGCGACCAGCGTGCCGGTCGCAGCGTTGCCGCTCGCGGCGGTCTTCGGCTGCGTCGGCAGGTTGGCGGCATACTGGATCGCGGTGGTCGCCTGCGCCGGCACGAAGTTGTTGGCGAACTGCAGCACGGTCGGCACGTTGCCGGTGGCGTTGCCGGTCTTCGGATCGACCGCGACGCCCATCAGGTAATAGCCGGCGCCGTTGATCAGGTTGCCGTTGGCGTTGAGCTGGAAGTCGCCGCGGCGGGTGTAGTTGGTGACGCCGGTGAAGACCGGCACGTTGTCGACGACCGAGGAGGCCTTCTGCACGTTGAAGAAGCCATCGCCGTTGATCGCCATGTTGGTGGCGACCGAGGACGTCGAGACGGTGCCCTGGGTGGTGATGGTGGCCTTGGCGAAGGCGGTGACGCCGCCGGCATTCTGGCGCGTGGGGTTGGTGGCGTTCGGGATGAGGTCTTCGAAGCTGGTGCCGATGCCCTTGTAGCCGACGGTCGACGCGTTCGCGATGTTACCGGAAATGTTCTGCAGCGCGAATGATTGAGCGGACAGACCGCTCACCGAAGTGTTCATCGCGTCGAAGATACCCATACCAATCTCTCCACTGTGATGCCGGTGGCGGGTCGGCCCGCACCGCGTTTCGTGGAGAGCTGTCGCAATCGCTGTGCCAGATGTGAAAATGCTGTGAAATCAGCGGGTTGGAAAACAGCAACGTAAAAAAAGCGGCGTCAAAACTGGTGAACAATTGCCGAGCCGGCAGTTCTTGCCGGGCCGGACGCGCCAAATCGCGCTCCGGCTCGACCGCTCGTCGCGGCTGCCGGCGCGTCCTGAAGACCCCCATCTGAGCCTTGAACGGACGGGCCGGACAATCCGGGCGCAAATTCCTGTTAGGTCGATGACGGATTTGCCGGATGGAACGTGAGCGACAGCCCGTCCATGCAGTAGCGCAGGCCGGTCGGCTTGGGGCCGTCGTCGAACACGTGGCCGAGATGGCCGCCGCAGCGGCGGCAATGCACCTCGGTGCGGACCATGCCGTAGGTCTTGTCCTGGCGCGTCGCCACGGCATTGTCGAGCGGCTTGAAGAAGCTCGGCCAGCCGCTGCCGCTGTCGAACTTGGTGTCGGAGGAGAACAGCGGCAGGTCGCAGCCGGCGCAGGCGAAGGTGCCCTTGCGGTGCTCCTTCAGCAGCGGGCTGGTCCAGGGCCGCTCGGTGCCCTCCTCGCGCAGGATCTCGTATTGCTGCGGCGTCAATTGCGCGCGCCACTCGGCCTCGGTCTTCTCGATCTCGAACTTCTCGGCGGCGCGGGCCGGCGCGGAGTCGCCGAGCCAGCGCAGGGCAGTGAAGCCGAACAGGCCGGCGGCGGTGGTGAACATCAGACGGCGGTCGATCATGGATGTCTCCGTGCGGCGATGGGTTACCGGATCTACGGATGGGATCCCGCGAAGTTACGTCAGGCGCCGGCGCGACGGCTCACTTTCTTGCGAGGGGTCAGCCCTCCCCGGCGTCGGGACGGCGGTTCAGATCGGATGGCTGCGGCCGCAACGGCAGCCGCGAGCCGGGACGCTCGGCTGCCCGGCGCCGCGCTTCGGCCGCCCTGATCTCGCGCACACGCTCCTGCGCGCGTACGCGCTCGCGGTGCCGCGCCAGCGTCCCGGCCGCGGCGGCGCGGCCGCGGATCCAGAGATTGACCACGTGGCCGGCGACCCGGCCGCTGACGCCGCCGGCCCAGACCAGCTCGAACGGCGAGAACAGCTTCCAGCGGTCGTCGCCGGCGAGAATCGCCTGCGCGATCAGCTGCCCGGCCATCGCCGAGGTGTTGAGCCCCTGCCGGCCGAAGCCGCTCGCGACCCACAGCCCTTTGCGAAGCTGGCCGATCTGCGGCATGCCATGCACGGTCTGGCCGGTCACGCCGCCGAAGGTCTCGGCGATCTCGACGCGGCCGAGCTGCGGGAACACCGTCCGGATCCGGCGCTGCAACGCCGCGGCAAATCCGCTGGGCCGGGCGTCCCAGGTCGTCTCCGGGCTCGCCCACATCAGCCGGTCGCCATCGACGACACGGAAATGATCGATGCCGTCGGTGTCGCTGACCGAGCCCCGGAAGGCGATCGCATCAGCCAGCCGCTCGCCGAGCGGCGCGGTGACGCCGCCATAACGCCACACCGGCAGCAGCGTATCGGACAGCTTCTGCAGCGGCGCGCCGAGATGAATGTTGCCGGCCAGCACGATATGCGAGGCCCGCATCCGCGCCGACGGCGTCACGATGCGCTTGCGCACGCCTGACGCATCGATGCTGACCACCGGCGTATCCTCGAAGATCCGCGCCCCGGCCCTGTGCGCAAGCCGCGCCAGGGCATGAACATACTTCCGGCCATCGAGCTGGAACGCCCGGGGGTAATGGACGCCATGGAAGTAGCGGTCGGTCTTGAGCTTGGTCCTGACGCGCTCGATCTGCCAGCCCTCAACCTCGGTGTCGAAATCCTCGTGCAGCATCTGCAGGCGGCGGATCAAGGCGTCGCCGGCATCGACATTGGAGACTTCGAGCGCGCCTTCGCTGAGCCCGATGCCCGGCATCGCAGCCTCGGTGGCCTGGGCGCGGATGAACTCGGCGCCGGACCAGGACAACGCCCACAGCGCCCGCGCATGCGCGAGCCCGACGCGCTCGATCAGATCCGGCAGCGGCAGGTCGAACCCGGGCATGACCGTGCCGATCATGTGACCGGATGCGTTCCATCCGACTTGGCGACCTTCCAGCACCGCGACGCTCGCCCCCTGCCGGGCCGCGCACAACGCCACCGTCAAGCCGGCCAATCCCGCCCCGACCACGCAGACGTCGACGTCGAGGTCGAAATTCAACCTGGTGCGGCCGTGTGCACCTGCGGCATCGGCGTCATCGTTCATGCTTGTGGAAGTCTCGCTCATGGCGTTTTCTTAGCGAACCCTGCGCCGGACGTCATGACGCTTTTAATGGCGATAAAGAGACGTGGTAGAGGCTGACCCAGCCTGAACGATTCGAGACGGAATTCCATGCGCCGATTGATGCTGCTGCGCCACGCCAAGACCGAGACTGACGCGCCGACCGGCCGCGACCAGGACCGCCGTCTCGACGAGCGCGGGCACCAGGATGCCGCCATGATCGGCGATTTCATCGCCAGCCACCCGCCGGTGCCGGAGCTGGTGCTGGTCTCGACCGCGGTTCGGGCGCAGCAGACCTGGGACCTCGCGCTTGCGGCGATGAAGGACCGTGTCCCGGCCCCGCAGGTCGAGTCCGTTCCCGAGCTCTACGGCGCCGAGCCGATGCAGATCCTGTATCACATCCGCCTTGCGGCAGCGCATGATCCGAAGCAGCTCCTGCTCGTCGGGCACAATCCCGGCATGCACGAGCTGGCGCTGGCGCTGACCGGCGAGGGCGATTCCGAGGCCCGCCACGAGCTGATGCGCAACATGCCGACCGCGGGACTCGCGGTGCTCGATTTCGACACCGACGATTGGGGCGATGTGAGCTTCGCCCGCGGCAACCTGCTGAGGTTCATCACGCCGAAACTGCTCAAGCACGGCTCGGTCGATTGACAGGCAGGTCGGGGCCGGCGCGTAATGCCGGCGGAGAGAGAGGAGGACCTTCGATGTTCAACTCGATTCTGGTGCCGATCGATCTGGCCGACACCGACCTCGCCAAGCCGGCCATCGCCACCGCGGCCACGCTGGCGCAGACCTGGAGCGGCACGGTGCATCTGCTCAACGTGATGCCGATGACGCCGGTGATGCTCGCCGAATACGTCCCGGCCGATTTCGATGCGCAGCAGCGCGAGACCGCCGAGGAAGCGCTGTCGATCGTGGCGCGCGAATCCGGCATCCCGGCCGAGCGCATCAGCTACACGGTACGCCAGGGCGGCATCTATCACGAGATCCTCGAGGAGGCGGCCAAGGTCAACGCTGACCTGATCGTGATGACCTCGCACCGCCCGGCGATGCGCACCTACTTCCTCGGCAGCAACGCGGGGCACGTGGTGCGCTATGCCAAGTGCTCGGTGCTGGTGGTGAGGCCGTGAGGCGGCAGATCACCGCATCTTCGCATGTCGGACCGCTTTGACCGAGCCGTGAGTCAGACGGTCGGACCAGCCTCAGCCGCGCGAGCAAGCCAGAAGCTACGCTCGCCGTTCGCTGGCTCGCCAACCGAATGTGCGATCAATTCGAAACCATTGTCGCGAAGCAGCGCCGCGTACTCGGATGGATCGAGAGACGCATGATAAAGCGGATCGCCGCGATAGCACCCGATGGCTTCACCATGTGCGGGGCCTGCGTTGAACATCAGAATGCCGCCCGAAGCCGTGCAGGCCGCGAGGACTGGAAACATTCGCCGCTGGTCGTCGTGTCCGAGATGGAAGAAGCTGTCCCACGCCAGCACCCCGTCAAATCGCCGCCCTGAGGTCCACGACCGCATGTCGGCGACGATCCATTCCTGATCCGGCATCCTCGTTCGGCAAAGTGCGATCATCGTCGGCGAGCTGTCCACGCCGGTGACGGACAACCCCTGTCCGGAAATGTGCGCTGCGATCGGCACACCGCCCCCGCAGCCCAGATCGAGCACGGTTGCGCCCGGTCGGAGACACGCAAGGAAGCGTTCGATGGGAGGCTTGTCAGTCCAGGCAGCCGCGCGGCGGTCGGCGTCCCACGACAGCGCATGGTGCTCGTAGTGGGCGACAATACGGCCTGCACCTTGGTTCATGGAAACTCCGTCGCAGGGGCCAGATGCCCCGTCTGGAATGACCACCAAAGTCTGCCATGAGACCCGATGGACGCTGTTGTCATCGAAGTGCGAGCAGGCGCCGAGTCGATCACGGCCACTCCGCGATGAAGCCCTTCGCCTTATAAGGTTCGATCTTGTCCCATTCGCTCAGCACGCGGCGGCGAAACTCCGGATGGGTGTGCCACGACTGCCGCGGTACGCCGAAGCTATCGACCGTCAGCAGCATCTTCTCGACTTCGGGCCAGTGCCGCTGCAGGGTCATCGCGTAGCGCCGCGCGGTCCAGCTGTTGCCGAGGCAGATCACGCTGCCGACATTGGCGAGGCCGAGCGCGGCGTCGATCACCGGCAGCGCGAGCGCGACGTTCTCGCCGGTATTCGTGGCGTGGTGCTCTTCGAGGATGCGCTCGGCCGGAATGCCGCGCCTCACCATGGCGGCCTTGATCAGCGTACACTCCGAAAGATCAGCGCCCGGCGTGATCCCGCCGCTGACGATGGCGTGGCGGAAGTAGCCCTGCTGCCACAGCTTCACCGCCGTCTCGGCACGCAGCTCCTCGTCGACGCGGGTCCCGAACACGAACAGGAGATCGGCCGGCCGCAGCGGCGTATCGGCGAAATGCCGCGCGTTGACCGCGGCGATCTCGGCGTCATCCGGTCTGCGCAGCGCGCGATCCTGCATCGTTCTTCTCCCAACGTCGGCTCATCCTGGCATGACGCGGCGCTGTCGCGCGCTCACATTCGATGACCGGCGATGACGCCGCGTGATCACGGCAGCAGCGAGCCGGGAATATCCGTGAGCGTGTAGCTGCGCGGCCTGTTGCGGGTGATGAAGCCGCCGACATACCAGGCGAACAGCGCGGCGAAGCCGATCAGGAACAACGCTCCCGACCATTCGGCGATGACGAGCGCACGCACCAGAAGCCCGGTCATCGCCACCGCGAACAGCGCGATCGCGGCGAGCGCCGCGCCGTAGGTGAAGCGGCCGAGGCCGGCCGTGAGCCGCGCGTTGCTGCCGCTGGAGGCGAGCCGCGCATGCAGGCCGAGGATGAAAGCACGATAGGCCTCGCTCTGCGGCGCCATCAGCGCCGCCGTCTGCCAGGAAGTCGAGATGATGCTCAGCCTGCGGCCATCGCGATGGGTGATGTCGGCACGAAAACGCTTCGCCTGCATCGACACCGGCCGGTAGGACAGCCGGATCGCGGCGATGTCGGCGTACGGCCACAGGCCGGTGCGGCCGGCGAACCGCCACGACAGGCCCTGCCCCGTGAGCTCGAACTGCTGCGCGGCGCCGATCAACGACGCCTTGTAGGCGTAGCGGATCGCGTCATGGCCTTCTGTGGTGATGTCCTGGGAAATGGATCGGTCCTGTTGCGTGTGGCGCGCGCCTTATCCTACAAACGGAGCATGAGCGAAACGATCTATTTTCCGCGCCACCTGATCCTGGCCGGAGCGATGGCCGCCGGCGTGCTGCTGGCGCTGGCCGTGCACATGCTCGGCGCCCGCTACGGGCTCGATCTCGGCGGCCTGTGGCAGACCGAGAGCGGCGCCTTCATGCCGGCGGGATCGGCGATCGCCTGGTGGCTGATCGCCACGGTCGGCTTCTCCTCGGGCTATTTCATCGCCAACATCATGCACAGCGCGGTGTCGGGCGAGATCCCGCAGCGGATGCGCAACTTCCTGGTCGTAGTCGGCGTACTGATGCTGGCCGGCATCGGCCAGGCGATCTCCGGCCCGAGCCCGGTGCCGTCGGCCTCAGGTGTGCTGGCCGGCCTCGCCGCGCTCTGCCTCGGTGCCCTGATGGCGTTCTGCGGCGCCAATTTCGCGTTGCGTAAGAGCTGACGCGCGGCATCCGGATGCGACGACGCCGCGCGGGATGTCCGCGCGGCGTTTTGTCTCATCGACTGATGACGCGATCAGCTTGCGGCGCGCAGGTTGACGCCGCTCTCGGCGAGCTTGGTCAGCTTCATGTCGGTCGCCTTCTCCTCGTCGAGCGTCTTCTGCAGCACGGCGGCGCAGTCGCTGCGGCCAAGCTGCTTGGCCCAGGCGATCAGGCTGCCGTAGCGCGTGATCTCGTAGTGCTCGGCCGCCTGGGCGGCGTTGATCAGCGCTGCGTCCAGCACGGCCTTGTCGGTGACCTCGCCCGCGACCTCCTCGGCCTCCTCGATGATGCCGTCGATCGCCGGACAGTCGACCGCCTTGGCCGCGATGCCGTGCATCTTGAACACCTGCTCGAGACGCGTCACATGCGTCTTCGTCTCATCGAGATGGGTCAGAAAACCCTGCTTGAGCTTCCGATCCGTCGCCTTGTCCGCCATCTTTGGCAGCGCTTTGACGAGCTGGTTCTCGGCGTAATAGATGTCCTGCAGCTGATGAACGAACAGATCGTTCATCGTCTTGATGTCCTTGGTGAACAGTCCCATTTGCCTCATGTCCTCTTGGTTCGGGAACATGGCAGGTCCCTCCCCGACCGATCGTCGCCATGTTCGCTGTGCCCTCGGGGCGCTAACCGGCGGCCACCGCGGTTGTTCCGGCGCAACCGGCCCTGCCGGCCGGAACCGGTCGCAGAGGGCCAAGTTTGCTGGTGAACCGCGCGCGTGACCAATTGGACCGAACTGAGGCGGCCGCCAGCCATGTGACTGAAGTGTGACAGACCCGCGCCGCATGGGTCGGAGCTGAGCTGTGTCAAGGACTGCACAAGGCGCGCATTTTAGCATAAGGAACAGGCTGTCACGAATTGCCCGCCTCCATCGACCAATGGTTTCGCCTCTTTTCCAAGAACTAGTACCGCCCCGCCGGGAGGATGAATGCAGCGCCTGCTGACCACGCTCTCGCGTGGCTTCAAGAAATGGATCGGCTGGAAGCGGCTGGGGATTGCAGCGAGCCTTGCGATCATCGCCTTCGCGATCACGACGCTCGTGCGCACGCTCAAGGGCGTCGATGCCGGCGTCATCCTGACGGCGCTCACCGAAATCCCGCTCGGTCACATCGCGCTCGCGGCCTTGTGTGTGATCGGCGCGTTCTGCACGCTGACCTTCTATGACTATTTTGCACTGCGAACGATTGGCAAGAAACACGTCCCCTATCGCATCGCAGCGATGAGCGCCTTCACCAGCTATTCGATCGGCCACAACATCGGCGCCACCGTCTTCACCGGGGGCGCGATCCGGTTCCGGATCTATTCGGACTACGGCCTGTCCGCGATCGACGTCGCCAAGATCTGCTTCCTGTCGGGCCTGACCTTCTGGCTCGGCAACCTGTTCGTGCTCGGCATCGGCATGACCCTGCATCCGGCCGCCGCCACCGCGATGGACCAGTTGCCCCCGGCGATGAACCAGCTGATCGCGATCGGCATCCTCGGGGCGATCTTCGCCTATCTCGGCTGGCTGACCGCCGGCAAGAACCGCCGGCAGCTCGGCCAGAACGGCTGGAAGGTGGTGCTGCCTTCCGCGCAGCTCACGCTGGTGCAGATCCTGATCGGCGTCGTCGACCTCGGCTTCTGCGCGCTGGCGATGTACCTGCTCGTCCCCGCCGATCCTCCGATCGACTTCCTGTCGCTGTCGGTGGTGTTCATCCTCGCCACCCTGCTCGGCTTTGCCAGCCATGCGCCTGGCAGCATCGGCGTGTTCGATGCCGCGATGCTGGTGGCGCTGCCGCAGTTCGGCCGCGAGCAGCTCTTGGCCACCCTGCTCGTCTTCCGCGTGCTCTATTTCGTGATCCCCTTCGCCATCGCGATCTCGATCATGGGCATCAGGGAGCTCTGGATGAACGTCGTCAAGCCGTGGCAGGAGCGGCGCCGGCTGAACGCCGCCTGCGAGGACGAGGTCGCGGCCAAGCGCGCCGCCGCCACGGCCCCTGCCGCGGTTCCCCAGCGCATCAAGCGCCACTCCCAGCGCTGAGCAGCAATTCTCTCGCGGACGATGCGACGGTTCGATCCTCGACCGGTTGAACTCGCGTGCGGTCCTCTTATTTCCGCCCCATCGCTGACGTGAATCTTTGCGCATGACCCGAATGCCCCCTCGTCCGCTGCTCGCCGCCTGCGTCCTGGCCAGCCTGCTCGCCCCTCTCGCCGCCACCGAGGCGGCCGCGCAGTTCGGCGCAGCGCCGCTGCAGATCAGCTGGGAGGTGCGCAACCGCTTCCGTCTCTTCCGCGAGGAGCGCGACTTCCTGCTGCATACCGAGAGCACGCGCGACCGCTCCATCCTCGCCGCCGAGCAGGCGCTGGGAGTGCAGAGCGACGGCCGCGGCTGGGCGCGCAACGTCGTCAACCGGCTCTGCATCGACCTCGCCGGCCGCGTCAACGAGCCGTGCACGCGCGACAACGTCAAGGAAAGCTATCTCACACCCATCGACCATCCGGTCACCGTGCGCCTGACCGGCCCGGTGCCGGTCGGCGCCACCTGCGCCTGGTCGTTCGACGACGGCGACGGGCCGCAAACCTCGACCTTCGACTGCGCCGAGCCGGTCAATTTGCGCGTCCGCTACGGCCGCCAGACCGTGGCATCCGTCGATGTCGCCAGTCCCGAAGGCACGCGGCAGGTCTCGACCGGAATCCAGGTCCGTGACGTCCTGATCGCCGGCCTCGGCGACAGCATCGCCTCCGGCGAGGGCAATCCGGACCGCCCGATCGCGCTCGCCGACGACGGCTTCTGCTTCCGCTCCTATCTCGGCGGCCCGACCGCGCAATATTATCGGCCGAGCCGCGCCGGCTTCAAAGGCGGCCGCGCCTGCGAGGCGCCGGACACGCTGCAGAACTGGCAGAAATACAGCGCGGTCTGGCTCAACGCTGCCTGCCACCGCTCGCTCTACAGCTACCAGACCCGCACGGCGCTGGCGCTCGCGGTGCGCTATCCGCACGTCGCGGTCACCTACCTGCCGCTCGCCTGCACCGGCGCCACCATCGCCGACGGCCTGTTTGGCAGCCAGCGCGCGCGCGAATGCACGCCCGGCCGCTCGGTCGCGACCTGCGCCGGCGGCGTCAACGGCCAGCTCGGCGAGCTGCGCGAGGCGCTGACCGCGGCCAAGCGCCGCCAGCCGGACCGCAAGCTCGACCTGATTCTGCTGTCGATCGGCGCCAACGACATCAACTTCTCCGGCCTCGTCGCCGACGTCATCGTCGACACGCCGACCGAGCGCACCCTGTTCAAGCGCTCCGGCGTGATCGGCTCGGTGGATGAATCGCGCAGCGAGCTGGCGAGCGACCTGCCGCAGGGCTTTGCCAAGCTGCGCGAGGCGCTGAAGCCGCTGGTCGGCGACCTCTCGCACGTCATCTACACCTCCTACGGCAATCCGGCGCTGAGCCGTGCCGGCACGCCCTGCCCGGGCGGCCCGGCCGGCTTCGAGGTCCATCCGTCGTTCAATGCCAATCCGCAGCGGCTCGCCAAGGTCGCGGGCTTCGTCGAGAACGAGTTCCTGCCGTCGCTGCGCGGGCTGGCGCAATGCACCGCGGGAGTTCTGTGCCGCGATCCGCAGGCCGACCGCATGACCTTCGTCGATGCTCATCAGGCCGCGTTTGCCGATCACGGCTTCTGCGCCCGCTCGACGCAGGATCCGCCGTTCGACCGCGAATGCTTTTCGGCCGACGGCGCCAGCTTCGATCCGAACATCGTCAGCGCCGCCAACGAGCCGCTGCTGTGCGGCCGCGGCGCCAGCGAATATCGCCCCTATTTGCCGCGCGCGCGCTGGATCCGCGACGCCAATGACAGCTACTTCTCGGCGATGACCTATCCGCAAGGGCTGCCCGCGGCGATGCAGCCTTCCGACATCCACGATGCGAGCTGGGGCGTGCTCTCGGCCGTCTATGGCGGCGCCGTGCATCCGACCGCCGAGGGCCACGCCGCCATGGCCGATGCCGCGTTTCCGGCCGCAGCAGAGGTGCTCAACCTCGATGCGGCCGAGCCCAACGTCACGAGCCAGCCGCTGCCGCCAGCGGGAGTCGTGCGGCAGTAGCGCGCGGCCAACAATCGGCTCACCGCCGATGCACCGAGTCGCCCGTCGGCCCGACGTTGCGTCCCGGTCGCGAGCGGAGTCCGTCGATTGCGCCGAAACGGCCTGCCGCAAAAGGACGAAATTCGCCCGCCATTCCAGGTCGATGACTGCGTCCGGCCGCCTCGTGACAAAATTTCCTGTTTCTTTTTTCCAGAAATCATGCTCTGATGAGCGCATCCCGTGCTCATGAGAGGGGCGGTTCGCGGTCGTCACGAACGTGGAGTGCGGGACGCGGTGGGCGCCACCGGTCGCAGCGTGATCCGATCATGCCGACGAACGAGCGGCGGCGCACGGTGAAGTCGTAGGGTCCTGGCATCCCGATGCTGATGCCAAGCGAGCGTTGGTGATGATCCGCTCGTGACGGGGGCAAGACAGCCGGTCCCCGGGGAGAGGACGTATAAGCCGTCAAACATCGCGCAGGGAATGCCGGTTGATCGGCTTTACCTGTGGTTCCTGCCGCCTGCATTTTTTTAGCAGGCGGGCCATGGGTGAGGCCCTCACCCGGCATTCCCTGCGCCCTCTCGCTCGAGAGGGTCGCGTTCAGCTTGAAAACTCGGACGCCATGCGCCGCGAGATCACGATGGTGTGTCGCTTAACAACGACCACCAAGCTGCAGTTCGGCGGCGAACTACTTAGTCGGCGCCGGCTTCTTCATCATCGGCGGCGGCGCCTGCTTGGTCGCGGGGCCGGTTGCCGTGGTCGCCTGGGCCGGCAGATATTTGGCGAGGATCGCGGGGTCGATCTGGGCCATGTTGGTATCTGGAAGACGGGTCCAGGTCTCGTCCTTGCCAAACAGCGAGATGCCGAGATAGCCGTGCAGGATCAGCGTCTGCCCGTCCGGACTGACCCGCATATTGGCCTTCCAGATGTTGCCGTCGCGAGGATTGAGCACGTTGCCGCCTTCGTATTTCAGGCCCTCGCGCTTCATGTCGCGCACGAAGGAGATGCCGAGCACCGGCGCATTCTTGCGGTCATCGCTGCACTTCGAACAGACCTCGTTCGGATTGTCGCCGGGGCGCGGAAACGTCTTGGCGATCACGCCCTCGAACACGCCGTCGTGGTCGATGAAGAGGAACCAGCCGACGGGCCTGCCATCCTCGACCTTCTGCCACAGACCGGCCGCGGTCGGCTCAGCCGCGAGCGCAGGCCGCGTCAGCAGAGCACCGGCAACGACGAGCGCGCCGATCGCGAGCTTCGTCACACCAGGCGCCAGCCGAAATCGGGGAAACGCATTGCGCATCATCATCTCACCTTGACCAAGTCACAAAATGAATGGCCGCACAGTACGGCCGTTTCGTGCATCGTTCCAGCCCATAACAGGTCTGGCGCGCCGGTGAAACCGGCACGCGCAGGAAACATTTCTTCACATTTGAGTTGGTCCGGCGGCGCCGGGTTCCACGCTTCCGAGCAATTAGTTGACGCCGAGCTTCTTCTGCAGGCTCGACGACGACGTCGTGTACTGGAACACCAGCCGCTTCTCCGGATACACGTAGCGGTGCGCCTTCTGCGCCATCAGCGCGCCCTCGTGGAAGCCGCACAGGATCAGCTTGATCTTGCCGGGATAGGTATTGATGTCGCCGATCGCGAAGATGCCGGGCACCGAGGTCTCGAACGCCGAGGTCTCGACCGGAATGAGATTGTGCTCGAGCGCGATGCCCCACTCGGCAACGGGGCCGAGCTTCATCGTCAGGCCGAAGAACGGCAGCATCATCTCGCACGGCACGGTCTCGACCGCATTGTCGTTGCCCTTGATGGTGGCCGCGGAAAGCTGACCGTTCGCACCTTCGAGCGCCGTCACCTGACCGATGCGCAGATCCATCTTGCCGCTCGCCACGAGCGCGCGCATCTGCTCGACGCTGTGCGGCGCCGCGCGGAAATCGTCGCGCCGATGCACCAGCGTGATGCGCTTGGCGAGGGGATGCAGATTGAGAGTCCAGTCGAGCGCGGAATCGCCGCCGCCGACGATGACGACATTCTTGTCGCGGAACTGCTCCATCTTGCGCACGGCATAAAACACCGAGGTGCCTTCGTATGCCTCGATGCCCGGCACCGGCGGACGCTTCGGCTGGAACGAGCCGCCGCCGGCCGCGATCACCACGACCTTGCACTCGAACACCTTGCCGGCGTCGGTGGTGATGCGAAAACCGGGATCGCCGATCTTCTCGACCTTCTCGACCATCTCGCCGAGATGGAAGGTCGGGCTGAACGGCTTGATCTGCTCCATCAGCTGCTCAGTGAGGCCCTGCCCCGTCACCATCGGCACGCCGGGAATGTCGTAGATCGGCTTCTCCGGATACAGCTCGGCGCATTGGCCGCCGACCTTATCGAGGATGTCGATCAGATGCGCCTTGATGTCGAGCAGCCCCAGTTCAAAAACGGCAAACAGTCCGCAAGGGCCCGCGCCAATGATCAGCACATCGGTCTTGATCGCTTCGCTCATGTCGCTCTTCTCGTTGGAGGCGCCGCTCGACGGATGGCGGCAGATGGCGGTTCCGAATTTGTAGCCAACGGGGTGGTCGCAGGGAAGGCACAAAAGCCGCCCCTCGCTCGCGCGCGGCTTGCAGCGGCGGGCTTAGCCGGGTTTGAAGGGGACATGAATGATGGAGATCAATCGGTGACAGAGACGGCCCGCCGCGACCACGCGCCACGCCTGGAGGACTTTCCCTATCGGCTGACGGACAATGTCCGCTTCGGCGACCTCGATCCCAACCAGCACGTCAACAATGCGGTCTATGCGACCTATTTCGAGACCGGCCGGGTGACCTTGATGAAGGACCCGCGCCATGGCCTCGGACAGGAGGGGCTGGCCTGGATCATGGTGCGGCTCGACATGCATTTCCGGGCCGAGCTGCGCTGGCCGGGCATGATCGAGCTTGGACTGGGGGTCGTGAGGCTGGGGCGCACGTCGGTGACCTGCGAGCAGGTCGTGTTCTCGGACGGGCGCTGCGTGGCATCTGCCACCGCGGTCATGGTTCTGATCGACGAGGCGACGCGCAAGCCGGCGCCGCTGACGCCGAAGCTCATTGCTGCGCTCCAGCCGTGGGTCCGCCGCGGCGTGACGATCGCGCTGCCGGCATAGGCCTGGCGGCGATCACCGGGGGCGCGGCGATGAGGACGCGAGGCGAACGGTCAGGCCTGACGCTCGGGGGTGGAGACGACGAGGCCGTCGAGCTCGTCGGAGACCTTGATCTGGCAGGAGAGACGGGAATTCGGCCGGACATCGTAGCCGAAATCGAGCATGTCCTCTTCCATCGGGGTCGGCGGGCCGACCTTCTCGCGCCAGGCTTCGTCGACATAGACATGGCAGGTCGCGCAGGCACAGGCGCCGCCACATTCGGCCTCGATGCCGGGAATGGCGTTGCGGATCGCCGCTTCCATCACGGTCGCGCCGTTCTCGATCTCAACGGTTCTGGATTCGCCGGTATGGTCGACAAAGGTGATCTTGGCCATGTGTGCTCGTGCTGCGCAGGGAATGAGGTCGGGCTGTCCTATAACGGACCGCTCCGCTCCGCGCTAGTGCTGCCGCCGGCCGCTCAGGCCGCGCCGAGCATCTCCGAAATCGCCGCGCGGGCCTGCGCGATCGCCGTGCCCAGCCAGGCCAGCGCATCGGCCGGGTCGCCCGCCCGCAGCGCCGCTTCGAGCCCTTCCGCCGCGTCGGCGACATCGAGCGCGCCGACGGCGCGGGCCGAGCCCTTCAGCGTGTGGGCGACGGTGGCCGCATCCTCGGGCATCACCTGCAACCGCTCCAGCAGGCGGACAGCCTGGTCCGCAAACATGGCGAGCACCTCGCGCTCGAGCGCGCTGTCGCCGAGGGTCATCCGCCGCAGCAGGTCCAGGCTGATCGGCCCGTCGTCGGGAACCAGCGGAGGCGAGGGCATCCATTCGATCCGTGAAAGGTCGGGAATCATGGCGGCAATCCGGTCCGGCGGGCGCGCCGCGCGCGCCTGTGGTAAGTCAAGCACGACAATGGTTAATGCATTGTTACCGGCCCAATTGCCGCGGGTTTGCCGCGATTTGGGCCCGGCTCTGCCCCAATCGCGGCAGAAACGGGAATTCGCAGAACTTCTAAAGTGTTAACGGCGGGTGCTGTTAACGATGATTAAGAATCTCTTAACCACGGCCATTTCTTTCAACAGGCACTGCCAATAGGATGATGCCCGGATGGAGTGGGTCACCTGGCGGAATTTGCCACCCCTGGTGCCTGCGAGGGATGACGTCCGGTTCGAGCGTTGCGAGAGGGCACTCGTACGCGGCTCGCCGGATCGAAATTAAGACGAGGGCTCGGACTCAACATGGCGAACACTCCGAAAAAGGTCAAAGACCCGACTGAAGTTGCGCTGTCCGCCATTCAGGAGGCTTTGAACATCAGCGATTCGTCCGCGCCCACGGACTCGCAGAGCTCGGTCCACGCCGAGGGCGCCCCGCCCGTCATGCCGAACGGCGTGTCCAGTCTGGATTCGTTCGACTCGCGTCCGGGCATCGACCGCAGCAGCCTTGACGAGATCGAGCCGCCGCCGCTCGCCGCGCGCCGCCCGGCCAATGACGACCGCGAGACCATCGGCCAGTTGCTGCAGGCGATCCAGAAGGGCCGCCCGTCACGCGGCGTCTACACGCTGGCAACCGCCTTTGCAGGCATCTGGATCGTCGGCTGCGTCCTGCTGACCATCGGTTTCCTGCCCGCTTTGCAGGCCTTGATCGGCCAGAGCGGCGGCGTGCTGGTGCTCGCCGGTCTCGCCGCCGTGTTCTTCGCACCGGTTCTCCTGTTCTACTTCCTGGCCAGTCTCGCCTGGCGCGGCCAGGAACTGCGCATGATCGCGCAGTCGATGGCGCAGGTCGCGATCCGCTTCTCCGAGCCGGAAGGCGCCGTCAGCGATTCCATCGTGACCGTCGGCCAGGCCATCCGCCGCGAGGTCGCGGCGATGGGCGACGGCGTCGAGCGCGCGATCGCGCGCGCAGGCGAGCTCGAGATGCTGGTCGCCAACGAGGTCGCGGCGCTCGAGCGCGCCTACAGCGACAACGAGGTGCGCATCCGCGCCCTGCTCCAGGACATCGCCCATCAGCGCGACAACCTCGTCGGCCAGGCCGAGCAGGTCCGCAGCGCCATCTCCGGCGTGCAGATCGACTTGCGCCACGACATCGCGCTGATCTCGGACGCGATCGCCTCGCGCGTCGACGAGGTCGCCAAGAGCATCACCGGCGCGCTGGAAGAGCGCGGCGCCCACATCACGGCCGCGCTCGGCAACGCCGGCGACAACATGATCCTCGCGCTCGGCGAGCGCGGCGGCGATCTGCTCGACCGGCTCGAAGAGGCCAGCGCCGAGACCACCCGCGCCGTGCTCGACGCCTCGGAGCGGCTCACCACCAGCCTCAATTTCAAGACCGGCCACGTCCACGACGAGTTCGCCGACCTGTCGGACCGAGTCCACGAGATGCTGAACGAGCGCATCGACCGCATCACCAGCGAGTTCGAGCAGCGCACGGCGGCCATCGTCGACGGCATCTCGGTGCGAACCGAGCAGGTTCACGACCAGCTCAAGGCGTCCGGCGAGTCCCTCCTGCTGGAGCTCGAGCTGCGCAGCGGCGATCTCGTGACCAAGATCGACGAGGCGAGCCAGCGCATGTCCGGCCACATCGTCACGTCAGGCGAGAAGGCGAGCGAGTCGCTCGATGCGACCGTCAATTCGCTGGTCGCCAAGGTCGTCAGCCAGACCGAGAGCACCCACGACACGCTGTCGATCCAGATCAGTGCCTTCGACGAGCTGGTGAAGAACCAGGGCACCGAGCTCGCCGAGCGCTTCGCACGCGACAGCTCGACGCTGGGCGCGCTGATCACCCGGCACATCACCGAGTTCGACCGCACGGTGAAGACCTATGGCGGCGAGATCGTCGAGCGCATGGGCCAGCGGACCCAGGAAATCTCCGACAATCTCAAGTCCTATGTCGATACGTTCGATACGCGGCTGTCGTCCAACAGCGGTGAGATCACGGCGACGCTGGATCAGCGGCTGAACCAGTTCGAGACCAATCTGCAGGCCCGCATCACCACCCTCGACACCTCGCTCGATGCGAAGATCAAGACCTTCGACGACAGCGTCGAGGGCCGCCTCAAGTCGCTCGAAGAGAACTTCGACAACCGCGCGACCTCGGTCACTTCGACGATCGAAGGCCGCCTCGGCACTCTGTCCAACTCGCTGACCGACGGCGCTGCCCAGGTGCTGCACGCGATCGACTCGCGGCTGACCGTGCTGACCTCCTCGCTGACCGATGGCTCGGCCCAGGCGATTCAGTCGATCGATTCCCGCCTCAACATTCTGACCTCCTCGCTGACCGACGGCACCGACAAGGCGCTCGAAGCAATCGATCAGCGCATCCACAGCCTGTCGAACATCATCGACGGCCGCAGCTACGAGCTGACCGAAGCCGTCACCGCGCGCTTCCAGGACATCCATCAGGGCATCGAGACCCGCGTCGGCTCGATCGCCAAGGACATCGACCAGCGCGTCTCGCAGTTCGAAGACCTGCTCGGCTCGCGCGTCGAGGCCGTGGCCGGCCGCATCGAGAGCAGCGGCCGTCAGGCGAGCGACGAGCTGATGACCCGCGCCGAGCTGCTGTCCGCCAGCATCAAGTCGCACGTGGAAGACGCGGAGCGGGCGCTGACCAATCTCGTGGTCAACACCAGCGAGACCATCCAGACCGGGGCCCGCTCGGCACAGCAGGCGCTGCTCAACGTCTCGACCGACGTCGGCTCGCAGTTGAAGAACACGTCCGCCGAGGTCGAGCGCGCCCTGTCGAACGCGGGCAGCGGCGCGGCCGAGGCCGTCCTGACCAGTGCGCGCGAGGCCCAGGCCACGCTGGTCGCGGCCTCCGGCGAGACCGCCGACCAGATCAAGTCGCTGTCGGCCGACGTCGAGCGCACGCTCACGGCGGCAGGCTCGACCACCGCAGCCTCGATCCTCGCCGGTGCGCGCGAGGCCCAGAATACGCTGGTGTCCGCCTCCTCCGATGCCGCCACCCACGTCAAGTCGCTCGCCGTCGACGTCGAGCAGGCGCTGACGGCCGCAGGCTCGGCCACGGCAGCCTCGATCCTCGCCGGTGCGCGCGAGGTCCAGAACACGCTGGTGTCCGCCTCCTCCAACGCGGCCGAGCACGTGAAGTCGCTCGCAGCCGATGTGCAGCGCTCGCTGACCAGTGCCGGGACGGGAACCGCCGAAGCCATCACGGCGAGCGCTCGCGATGCCCAGCATGCCCTGCTCGCGGCATCGAGCGAAGCGGCCGAACAGGTCAAGGCGCTGACCGTCGACGTCCAGCGCTCGCTGTCGATCGCAGGAACCACGACCGCGGAAGCGATCACCGGCGGCGCCCGGGAAGCGCAGACCACGCTGATCAGCGCGTCGTCCGAAGCGGCCAATCACGTCAAGTCGCTGGCAGCCGACGTCGAGCGTACGCTCGCCGCGGTCGGAACCAGCACGGCCGCAGCGATCGTCGACAGCGCCCGCGACGTCCAGACGAAGCTCGTCACCGCCTCGACGGAAGCAACCGAGCACGTCAAGTCGCTGGCCGTCGATGTCGAGCGGACGCTGTCGTCTGTCGGCGCCGATACCGCGGCCTCGATCCTCAACAGCGCGCGCCAGGCGCAGATGTCACTGACCGCCACGTCGGCCGACACCGCGGCTACCCTGGTCGGCAGCGCACGCGAAGCCCAGGCGGTGCTGACCACGACCACGACCGAGACGGTCGCGGTGATCGTCGGCGGCGCGCGCGAGGCCCAGAACCTGCTGACGGCCACCTCCACCGACACCGCGGGCCAGCTCAAGGCGATGTCGTCGGAGATCGAGCGCGTCATCAATTCCGTCGCGGCGAACACCACCGATGCGATCCAGAGCAGCGCGCTCAATGCGCAGAGCGCACTCGTCGCCGCCTCCAACGAGGTCTCCACGCGGGTCAAATCGACCTCGACCGAGATCGAGCGCTCGGTGCTTGCCGCCGGCAACTCGTTCGGCTCGGCCATGACCGGCAAGACCGACGAGATCGTCACCTATGTGCAGCAGCAGAGCGAACGACTGTCGCAGATGCTCGACGGCAAGCGCGGCACGCTGGTCGAGACGCTGAACTCGAAGACCAACCAGCTCACGATCGAGATCGATCGCGTCACCACCGACGCGCTGAAGGCGATCGAGGTCCGCGGCCAGAACTTCGCCCAGAGCGTCAATGGCAACGGCTCCGAGGTCGCCCGCACCATCACCTCCGCGGGCGAGCTCGCGACCACCGCGATCACCAAGTCGCTCAAGGAGCTGGAGCAGGCCTCGCGCGCGGCGATCGAGCAGTCGCGCCAGGTCTCGGTGGCTGCGGTCACCGAGATGCAGGAGACGAGCAAGATCCTGCGCACCGACACGGTCGCGCTGTTCGAACGTCTGCGCGAGGGCAACATCCTGCTGCAGGAGGTCCTGACCGGCGCCCACGACAACCTCAACTCGCTGGAGCGGGCGCTGGTCACCCGGGTGGCCGACTTCGTCACCGCGATGAACGACGTCACCGCACGCAACGGCACCGCGACGCAGACGCTCGAGGACCAGCTCAACGTGTTCAACTCCAAGACGTCGCGGGCGCTGGAGGATCTCAACTCGCTGTCCGGCCAGTTCGACGCGCATGGCAAGGCGCTGATCGAGGCGGCGGCCATTGTCGAGCAGAGCAACCGCGATGCGACCGTCTCGATCTCGGATCGCAAGACGACGCTGGAATCGCTGGTCACCACCATCGATCTGCGCACCGCCGATCTCGACCAGCGTCTGACGCGCTTCACCACCCTGCTCGACGAGTCCTTGGCGGCCGCCGAGGAGCGCGCCCGCGACATCGCCCGGGTCGTGGCGGAAACGGCGGGTGCCGGCTCCACCGCGCTCAGCCGGCAGTTCGAGGCCATCCGCGCCAACGCCGAGGAGGAACGCCGCCTCACCACGTCGCAGATGCAGGAGATCTACCAGCAGAGCACGCAGGAAGCCGATGCGATGTTCAAGCAGTCGGCGGAGAAGTTCGCCACGCTGGTGTCGAGCATGAAGCAGATGACCGCCGAGATGCATCGCGAGCTCGAAGCGACGCGCAACGAGCTGCGCCGCGGCGTGCTGGAGATGCCGCAGGAGGCCGCCGAGAGCACGGCGCAGATGCGCAAGGTCATCGTCGACCAGATCGAGGCGCTGGCCGAGCTCAACCGGATCGTCGCGCATCACGGCCGCGGTCTCGACGTGGTCAGCGCGTCGCGTCCCGCCGCGGTCGCCGCGCCCGCAGCCGTGATCCGTCAGGAAGAGCCGATCGTCGCCGCAGCCGTCGGCGGCCGGCCGGACATGCGCCTGCGCGAGCCGGCTGCGACCAGCGTCGCCAACCTGCCGCCGCCGGATCTCGGCATGCAGCCGCCGGCCCCGCCGCCGCAGCCACGCCGGGTCGAGGCGCCGCCGATGGGTCCGGTCGCCGATCAGCGCAGCGACAACTGGCTGTCCGACCTGCTCAACCGGGCCGACAACAGCACCGCCGGCCAGACTGCGCCGCGCGGCCGCGGACCGGCCCAGCAGCAGCCGGGCAATCCGCTGGAGTCGCTGTCGCTCGACATTGCACGGCTGATGGACCGCAATCTCGCGGCCGAGATGTGGGACCGTTACCAGCGCGGCGAGACCAAGGCGTTCTCCAAGCGTCTCTACACCCCGGCCGGCCAGAAGGCGTTCGACGAGGTCGCCCGCAAGTACCGCGCCGACCGCACCTTCAAGCAGACGGTGGACCGCTACATCACCGAGTTCGAACGGCTGCTCGACGAGGTCGCCCGCGACGACCGCAACCCGCAGGCGCTGCGCGCCCAGCTCACCTCGGAGACCGGGCTGGTCTACACCCTGCTCGCCCACGCCGCCGGCCGGCTGGCGTGATGGGAGCGAATGGGCGAGTAGCGAGTAGCGAGTAGCGAAGGGTTCAGTAGAACCAGCGCTGCGACAAGAAGAACAAGCGGAGGCCACGAGGCCTCCGCTTCGCGTTTGGAGATGCAATGAAGGCGCTTTCGGCTTTGGCCGTTCGGGCCCCGCATCGCCGGCACAACGGTGTGCGACGTGCTCCGTAGCCAGCCAGCAGCGGTGGATAGCGACAGCGATGGAGCGCAGTCCGCTGCCGCGCGCCCCTATTCGCTACTTCCCTATTCGCAACTCGCTCGCGTCACCGCCGTCCCGTCGCCGCCGGCGGTGCGGGCGCGGGCTGCGAGGCCTGGGCGTTGCTCGGGCTGGCGTTGCTGGCCCCGAACAGGACCCGGGTCGGATTGCGATCGAAATTGTTCACGGCGCGGCTGATGTCGGACAGCGTGCGCCGTCCATCGGCCATCAGCGCGCCGGAGCGCTTGTCCAGATCCTCGGCGAGCTCGCGGATCGATTTCACCGTCAGGAACAGCTCGCCGCCATCCTTGCCGCCGGCCAGCGTGTTGAGACCGAGCATCAGGGTATCGGCCTTGCCCATGATGCCGTCGACACGGCTCATGACGCCATCGATGCGCTCGGAATTGCGGGCCAGCGACTGGGTGAAGACCTCGAGGTTCTTGATCGAGTTCTTCACGGCGTCCTGGTTGTCGGCGACCACCTTGTTGATGTTCTGCAGGGTGGCGCGGATCGCTTCGGTCACGTCCTGCAGCCGGGTCGGATCGGCACGCAGCACCGGCACGCCATCCTCGTCGAGCGGCGGCGGCGGCGCAGCCTCCTCGCCGCCCTTGAGCGAGATCGCGGCGACGCCGGTCAGTCCCTGGAACTCGAGCCCGACCAGGGTGTCCTTGCGGATCGGCGCGTTGTTCTCGACCATCGCCAGCGCCACGACGCGGCGCGGATTGTCGAGCTTGACCGAGATGACCTCACCGACCCGGATACCATTGAAGTTGACGCTGCCGCCGTTGCGCAGACCCGCGGCCGGCCCCTCGAACACGACCCGCAGCGGGCTGCGCTGCTTGGTCGTGTGCAGGCTCTGAAACCAGAGGACAAACCCGACCGCCGCGGCAATCACTGCCAGCGTGAACGATCCGATCAGGACGTAATTCGCCCGCGTTTCCATTACCAACTCCGGTACCGGCACGTCGCAGCGGAGATCCCAGCCGCCGCTCCCATGCGCTCTCGGTTGGCGCCGGACTGCGGCACCCACCCCATCAGCTATGTCGCAGGAGTCCCCACTCCCGCTCACAAAAATAATCGCCCCGAGGGGCGCTACGCACTAACCCATCACGGCCCGTGCACGCTTGCCGTGGAAATACTGCCGGAGCCACGGATGTTCCGAGGCCTGCATGTCGGCCATCGATCCCGCAGCGATAATCTTGCCGTTGCCCAGCACGGCGATGCGGTCGCACGCCGTATACAGGCTGTCGAGATCATGGGTTACCATGAAAACGGTCAGTCCCAAAGTGCGCTGCAGGGTACGGACAAGCTCGTCGAAATCGCCGGCGCCGATCGGGTCGAGCCCCGAGGTCGGCTCATCGAGGAACACCAGCTCCGGATCGAGCGCGAGCGCGCGGGCCAGCGCGACGCGCTTGATCATGCCCCCCGACAGCTCGCTCGGGAAACGATCAGCAACATCGGGCCGCAATCCGACCATCACCAGCTTTGCGATCATGATCTCGTCGAGCAGACGCTGCGAGACCTTGAGATATTCCCGGACCGGAAACTGGATGTTCTGCCGCACCGTGAGCGAGGAGAACAAGGCGCCCTGCTGGAACAGCACGCCCCAGCGCCGCTCGACGGCGCGGCGGCCGGCACGATCGGCGGCGTCGAGATCGACGCCGAACACCTCGATGTTGCCCGACAGCTTGGGCACCAGGCCGATGATGGTGCGCGTCAGCACCGACTTGCCCGCACCGGAGGGACCGACGAAGCCCAGGATCTCGCCGCGCTTGACGTCGAGGTCGAGCCCGTCGAGCACGCGCGTCTTGCCGAACTGCACGGTGACGTCACGCACGCGGATGATCGGATCGGACATCTCCTGCGTCATGTCACATCCCGACCGCGGCGAAGAAGATCGCGAACACGCCGTCCATCACGATGACGAAGAAGATTCCCTTCACCACCGATGAGGTGGTGTGGCGCCCCAGCGACTCGGCGCTGCCCTGCACGGCCAGTCCTTCGACGCAGGCGACGATCCCGATCACCGCCGCCATCACCGGCGCCTTGAGCAGCCCGACCGTGAAATGATCGATCGAGATCGCATCGCGCAGGCGCAGCAGGAAGGCCTCGGGATCGACGCCGCCATAGAACCACGCCACCAGCCCGCCGCCATAGAGCGCGGCGATGTCGCCGAGGAAGGCCAGGATCGGCAGCGCGATCACCAGCGCGAGCATGCGCGGCAGGATCAGGACCTCGATCGGATCGAAGCCCATGGTGCGCAGCGCATCGATCTCCTCGCGCATCTTCATCGAGCCGAGCTCGGCCGTGTAGGCGCTGCCCGAGCGTCCGGCGATCATGATCGCCACAAGCAGCACGCCGATCTCGCGCAGCACCAGCACGCCGAGCATGTCGACCACGAAGATGTCGGCGCCGAACCTGCGGAAATGGAAGATGCCCTGCTGGGCGATGATGCAGCCGATCAGGAAGGTGATCAGCACGATGATCGGCACCGCGCGCCAGCACACCTGCTCGAGATGATGGATGGTCGAGGTCAGCCGGAAGCTGCGGGGATGAACGAGGACCCGGCCGCTGGCGACGATCACGGCGCCGAGCATGTCGATCAGCGCGGCGACCGTGCCGAAGATGCCGGCGACACTGAGGCCGATCTGGCCGAGCATGCCGGTGATGGTCACCATCGTCGCGTCGCCATTGGGCGCGGTGCTGACGCGGCGAACCTCATCGACCAGGCTGGCGTAGTTCGCAGAGAGCCCATCGATCCGGACCTCGACGGTTCCGGTCGTGAAGCTGCGGCGCAGCCGCTCGATCAGCCAGGCGCCGAACGTATCGAGCTTGGACACCTGGGAGACGTCGATCGAGACATCGACCTTCTTGCCGGCGAGCTTTTCGGCATCGGCGACGAGCCGTTCGAGCGACGGCGCAAAGGGCGCAGTCCAGGCGCCGGTCGCGCGCAGCGTCAGCGCGTTGCCATCGCCACTGCGCTGCAAATCAGGGCCGCCCTTCACGACGGCCATCCTCGGAGCCTCGGACGTCCGCTCCTTGACGAGAAAAATCCCACCGCGTCGCTACCACCTTGCCGGAGACCACTATCAACAGCCATAGTCGGTCAGATCGCGCAAGCCCCAAGCGCCTCATTCCGGTTCACAAATCGCCAGACTTTCAAATGACTTCCAACGGTTTTCCAATACTGGACGCCCGGATCGGCCACTGGCCGATCGCCGGCAGCTTCACGATCAGCCGCGGCGCCAAGACCGAAGCGGTCACGGTGATCGCGGAAGTGCGACACGGCACGATCGTCGGCCGCGGCGAATGCGTGCCCTATGCGCGCTATGGCGAGACCCCCGAGGCATCGTTGAGCGCGCTGCTCGCGATGCGCGATGCGATCGCCTCTGGTCTCGACCGCAACGCCCTGCAGACGGCGATGCCACCGGGGGCGGCGCGCAATGCGCTCGACTGCGCGCTGCTCGACCTTGAAGCCAAGCGGAGCGGCCGGCGCATCTGGGACCTGCTCGGACGCCGCGCGCCGGGGCCATGCGTGACCGCCTACACGATTTCGCTCGGGACCCCCGACGTGATGACCAAAGCTGCGGCCAAGGCCGCGCACCGCCCGCTGCTCAAGATCAAGCTCGGCGGCGACGGCGATCCGGCGCGGATTGCAGCCGTGCGCGAGGCAGCTCCGCAATCACAACTGATCGTCGATGCCAACGAGGCCTGGACCGAGGCGAATTTGGAGTCCAATCTCGCGGCCTGCGCCGCCGCCGGC
Source organism: Bradyrhizobium sp. SZCCHNRI3043 (assembly GCF_032377735.1). Classification (NCBI taxonomy): domain Bacteria; kingdom Pseudomonadati; phylum Pseudomonadota; class Alphaproteobacteria; order Hyphomicrobiales; family Nitrobacteraceae; genus Bradyrhizobium; species Bradyrhizobium sp. SZCCHNRI3043. The sequence continues at coordinate 64,705 of NZ_JAUHID010000021.1, read as the reverse complement.
GTCACGCTGGTCGAGCAGCCGCTTCCCGCAGGAAACGACGAAGCGCTCGCCAACATCGCGCGCCCGCTCGCGGTGTGCGCCGACGAGAGCGTGCACGACCGCAACTCGCTCGAAGCGCTGCGCGGACGCTACGACGCCGTCAACATCAAGCTCGACAAGACCGGAGGGCTCACCGAGGCGCTTGCCATGGCCGATGCCGCGCGCGCGCTCGGCCTCGACATCATGGTCGGCTGCATGGTGGCGACATCGCTCTCGATGGCACCGGCCATGCTGCTGACGCCGCTCGCCCGTTTCGTCGATCTGGACGGACCGCTGCTGCTCGCCGAGGATTGCGAGCACGGCCTGCACTACGAGGACAGCCTGGTCTATCCGCCCGATCAGGCGTTGTGGGGCTGAAGCGACAGGCTTCGGTGCGCGATCCACATCAGGACGCCACCCGCTCCGGCCATCGCGGCCATCACGTAGTAGACACCGGGTCCATAGGCCGCATAGACCGGCCCCGAGAGGGCCGATGCCGCCGAGCCGACCACACCGCTCGCAGCTGCATAATAGCCCTGCCCGCGCGCCGTCAGTTGCGCCGGCACATGGCGGACCAGCAGCCCCATGGTTCCGACCAGGGTCAGTCCGAAGGTGAAGCCGTGACTGATCTGGACCGCGGCGAGCCCGGCTGCATGCGGCTCCTGAGCCGTGAGGCTCCAGCGCAGCACGGCCGCCGCTGCACCGATCATGACCAGGTTGGCGGGCGCCAACGTGAAGCGTGGTGACAGGGCGAACACGACGATCTCGGCCAGCACGCCCATGGTCCAGAGCCAAGCGATGGTCAGCCCGCTGAAGCCCTGCGCCTTCCACGCGATGGCGGAGAACGTGTAGTAGGCCGCGTGGCTGGCCTGGATCAGCGCCGAAGCCGCGATGATGCAGAGGAAGCTCGGATGGCCCAGCAGACTGCGCCCGTCCCGGGCCAGGCCGGCGCCATGCGGCAGGGGCGGCAGCGCCTGCAGCAGCAGGCTGCTTGCCGCACCGCACAGCGCGACCAAGAGGATGATCCAGATCAGCTCGGACGACGGCGCGAGGTCGGCCACCCCGCCGCACAGCAGCGTTCCGGCGATGAATGCGGCCGATCCCCACAGCCGCAGGCGACCGTAGTTCAGGCCATAGCTCATCACGCCACGGAGCGCATAAGCGTCCGTCAGCGGGACAACGGGTGTCCATAGACAGCAGGTTGCCACGTAGACCAGGAATACCAGCCAAGGTTCGCGCTGGAAGGCGAGAACCACAAAGCCCGATGCCGTTGCGAAGGTGGTCAGCCGCATCGCGGCGCGCAGGGCCTGCCGGCGCTCGGCAACCGCGGTGATCAACGGCAGGACGGTGAAGCGGGTCACGGCGGGAACCGCGATGATCACACCGATCCACGAGGCGTCCAGCCCGATCGCCCGTAGCCACACGGGGAAAAACGGCAGATGCGTCCCCGACAGCATGAACACCGCGCCATAGAACAGCCCCAACCTGTCCGCGAATCGGCGCGACAATACCGGCGATGTGGTGGAGATTTGTCGGGACAGTGGCATCAATTCAATTGCGATTCGATCAATATCATGGTGATCGTTATGCCAACGCGCAGCAATGTGCGCGATAGGTTTGCCATGGTCGATGAAGTCTTCGCCCTCTCGCCGATATCCGCCCGCGCGGCTCAGCCGAACGAGGCCGATTACGAGGCGATCCGCGACGCCTTCATGGAGACGTCCCGAGGCCGCTGGTTCCTCGGCGAATACGCCAAACGCAACCGCAATGCCGACACCAGCATGGTGCTCGACGCCGTGGCCCGCATCGAGCATGCGCTGGCCTCGCAGCGTCAGCAGCAGCAGGAGTTCGAGCAGGCCGGCAGTAAGGCGCTGCCCGAGGCGCTGGCCGCGATCCGCGCCTCGGTCGAAGACGCTGCACTCGCCGCAGCCTCTGCGGTCGACAGCATGGCCCTTGAGCAGAACCTGGCGCCGGTGCGCAAGGGCATCCGAATCATCAAGGAAATTTCCTGGCGCTGGCGCGAGATCGGCGCCGATTCCCGGATCTGCGACCTGATCGATTCACAGGTCACATCGATCGAGGCCGCGTGCGACCAGCTTGCGAGTGCCGACCCCAAGGTCGCACTGCTTGCGGCCTTCGAGATCATCAAGACGCGGCTGAAGGAGCTCGACGCGGCGGAAGCAAGCGTTCCGCCCGCGGCTGACGAGATCAAGCCGGCGACCGAGTCCGCCGCCCCGCCAGTACCTGATGTCGCATCGGGTCCGGCTGCGGAGGCGACGGTCTCGGCTGAGCCGCAGGTGGCTTCGGGGCCGTTGCCCGTGCCGGAACAGACGGAGGCGGCCCAAGCCGGGCTCGAGATGACCATTCCGCTCGTTGCAGCGGTGGCCGCGATCGAATCGGTCGAGACATCCTCCGGCGCTGACACCGCGATCATGGCGGCCGCAGCGGTTGAAGCCAGGATGGTTGACACCGACGCTGCGGCGGTGGTGCAGCCCCCCGAAATTGCGACCGAGCCGTCGGTGGACGAAACCCTTCTCGAAATCGAGCAGCACGCCGCGGCGGCCCTGGATGACGCCGTCGCCGCAGAAGCCCACGACGAAGCCATCCTGGAATTGGTCGCGGCGGAGATGGGTGCTCCCGATCCGATCGACGACGAGGAGTTCAGCCGGGCCAGGACGCTTGGCTTCGACATTGAGGAGCCAACCTCGGTCGACGACGACATCGTCGCGAGCTTCAGCGAGCCGGCGCCGTCGGAGCCGGATCTCGCGCTGACCACGGCAGAAGTCCCGGTTGCCACGGCGGCGTCGGCTCCCGCTGCGCCTACGATGTCTGCCCCGCCAATGTATGCCCCGCCGATGCCGGCCCCGCCCGCGGCTGCCCCGCGCATGGCCTCGCCTCCAGCCCCGGCGCCAGTCCCCAGCGTGCCCGTATCGGCACCGCTTCCGGAGGCGATCACCATCGAGACCCTGGCCGCCGTGGCGGCTGCAGTCGCAGCTCAATCTCCCGCGGCGGCCCCGCAGGCCGACGTTGCGCCGAGCCAGCAGGTCCGCCCGACCGCCGCCGCGGCTCACAGCACCAGCGCATCCGCGATGCCCAGGCCTGCCTACGAGCCGTCGCTGGGATCGACGCTCCTGTCGAACGGCCTTCTGCAGCGGCCACAGGCGCCCGCCAATGACTTGCTGGCGCCGATCCGTCGCATGACCCAGCCTGAGAAGATCGCATTCTTCTCGTAGGGCGAGAGCGTCTCGGCCACCTCCTATCGAACCTCGATCACTGAGCACCGAAAGGTGACGCGTTGATAGGTGACGCGGATCACGTACGCTGCTGCGTGATCTGCGTAGCCTGATCCTCAAGCCATCCGCTTGGCGCATGCTCGAGGAGAACGCCGTGTCCGTTCCGAAATTTCGCGCTGTAACATCCGCCTGGAAATCCCTGCTCATGTCCGCGCTGCTGGGCCTGATGGCCTGGGTCGGCCCGGACTCGGCGTTCGCCGCCGGCAGTGAGATCGACAACCTTCACACGCCACCGCGCGCGCTGGCAGCTCCCTCACCTGCAAAGGAGAGCAACACCCCCGCAGCAATCCCTCAAGGAGCCGAGCCACGCGTCGCACTCGTGATCGGCAATGCGAGCTATCAGAACGCGCCGCCGCTGGAGAACCCGGACAACGACGCCCATGCTGTTGCCAAGCTGTTGAACTCGGCCGGCTTCGAGGTGATCACGGCGACCGACCTGACGCAGAACGAGATGCTCAAGGTCGTCCAGGATTTTTCGAGCCGGGTGGCAGCAAACGGCCCGAACACCGTGGCAATGGTCTACTACGCCGGCCACGGGGTTCAGCTCGCGGGCGAGAACTATCTGATCCCGATCGATGCCCGTATCTCAGCGCCCTCCGACCTGACGACGGGGACGATCCGTCTGGTGGACCTGATGGCAACGCTCGACGCCATCCCGAGCCGCATGCGGATCGTCGTGCTGGACGCCTGCCGCAACAATCCCTTCCCTGCCATCAACGATGCCGGACGCGGACTTGCCATCGTCGACGCACCGAACGGCTCCATCCTCGGATATTCGACCTCGCCTGGCGAGGAGGCGCTCGACGGGCGTGGCGAGCACAGCCCGTACGCGCAGGCGTTCCTGAACCTGGCGCGGCAGCCGAACCTGCCGATCGAGCAATTGTTCAAGCGCATTCGCCTGCAGGTGAACCAGAGCACCGATGGTCGACAGACGCCGTGGGAAAGCTCGTCGTTGACCAGTGATTTCACCTTCTTCGGCGAATCCCTGGTTGCCGCAGCGCGCGCGCCGGTGAACGCGCCCGTGGTGCAGATGGCCGCCGACCTGCCGAGCCGTTCCGTGCGGCAGGCCTATGACTACGTGCTGTCGGAGAACCGTCCGCAATATTATCGCGAGTTCATCGCGATGTACCCACGCGATCCGCTCGCCGACCGCATCCGCGCACTGCTCGCCGGCCTCGTGCAGGCCGCGGCGTGGCACCAGGCCGTGCTGGCGAATTCGCCGGCCGCCTATCAGAGCTTCCGTGAATCCTATGCCGACAGCCCATATGCGCCGGTCGCGCTGCGGCTGCAGGGACAGCCTCGGCCCATCCCCGTGCTGCAACCGAGCCGTCTCATCATGCCACCGCAACTGGCACCGATCGCGCGGCCGTTCAATCCCGCCGCCCAGATCCAGAGCCATCCAGGCCCGCAACCGAAGCTGCCGGCCACCATCGTGCCGCCGCACGGACCGATGCCGCCAACAGTGGTCACGAAAGGCAATGCCATCAACAACGCGGGTCCCAACAAGGTCGTCGATCCCAGGCCTATCGCTCAGACCAGGTTGCGCGACAGGATCATGCCGCCGGCAAATCCGCCTGTCGCCGCGAAGATCCAGCGCGATCCACTGAAGCGCAGTCCTGGGCGGCCATTCGACACCCGCGAGGTCCGGCATCCCTTCCCCGGCAATTCCGGACCGTTCAAGCCGAACATCAACACGTCGCGTCCGTCGATGGCGCGTGGCCAAGGAGGGATGCAGGGCGGCCCGACGCGGGGCACGCCGCACGTCGCGCAGTCCGGACTGCGGATCGGCGGTGGGGGATCTGCAAAAGGCGGCCTCAGCTTTCACTGAGGCTTGATCGTCAGGCGATCAGCCTGGCGTAGAGCTCAGCATCGACATTGCCGCCGGACAAAACGATCACCACCGTCTTGCCCGCCACATCCAGCCGGCCGGCCAGCAATGCCGCAAGCCCGACTGAACCACCGGGCTCGACGACGAGCTTCAGCTCCCGGAAGGCAAAGCCGACCGCGCGCCCCACCTCCTCATCCGAGGCCTCGACCGCAGCCGACAGAAGTTGGCTGTTGATCGCGAAGGTGATCTCGCCCGGAATCGCCGCCATCAGCGCGTCGCAGATGGTGCGCCCCTTCGCATCATGGGCCTCGCGGTGGCCGGCCCGCAGCGAGCGCGCATGGTCATCAAAGCCCTTGGGCTCAGCCACGACCATCTGGGTGCTCGGAAAATGCGCCTTCACCGCGGTCGAGACGCCGGCAAGCAGACCACCGCCCGAAGCCGGGACGATCACCAGATCCGGCGACAGGCCCAGCGCCGCGAGGTCTTCGCCGATCTCGCGGCCGACGGTGCCCTGCCCTGCGATGACGTGGGGATCGTCATAGGGCGGCACTACCGTAGAGCCGCGCTTTGCAGCGATGCCGCGCGCGATCGCTTCGCGGTCCTCGCGATCGCGATCATAGAGCACGACCTCGGCACCGAACGCCTTGGTGCGCTCGCGCTTGGCCGCCGGCGCATCCGAGGGCATCACGATCGTGGCGTCCATGCCCAGCAATGTGGCGGCATGGGCGACGCCCTGCGCATGATTGCCGGAGGAGAATGCGACGACGCCGTTGCCGCGCGCTGCTTGCGGGATCGACGCCAGTTTGTTGTAGGCGCCGCGGAACTTGAACGAGCCGGTCCGCTGCAGCACCTCCGGCTTCACGAAGACGTTCGCCTTGAACTGCTCGCTCAGCACGGGAGCCGGCAGCAGCGGAGTCCGCACGGCCACGGGCGCGAGGACGCGTGCCGCCGCATCGATGTCGGCGGCGGTCACGGGCAGGATCGGGGAATGAGCTGTCATGCCCCTATTTTACCGCGCCCGATTGCCGAGAGGCAAGGGAGCCGGTGTCAGGCGGCGCGAGCGGCCAGTTGGGGAACCGGCGCGCGTTGCCGTAGCGGATCGGTCCAGGTGAGGATCTCGAAGCGGCCGTCCTCGTGCTCGACCAGCGCCGTGCAGCTCTCGACCCAGTCGCCGCAATTCATGTAGCGAATGTCGTCCTGATCGCGGATGACAGCGCAATGGATGTGGCCGCAGATCACGCCGTCAGCGCCATGCCTTCGCGCCTCGGAGGCCAGCGCCGTCTCGAACGCGCCGATGTAGTTCACCGCGTTCTTGACCTTCTGCTTGGCCCATTGCGACAGCGACCAATAGGGAACGCCGAACATGCGACGGAAGAAGTTGACCAGACGGTTCATCTGGATCGCGAAGTCATAGGCCTTGTCGCCGAGATGGGCGAGCCAGCGCGCGTTCTGCACGACCAGATCAAAGATGTCGCCGTGGATCACCAGATAGCGTTTGCCGTCAGCGCCGGTGTGGACGATGTTCTCGACGACGTCGATGCCGCCGAAATGCGTGCCGTAATAACCGCGCAGGAACTCGTCGTGATTGCCGGGGACATAGACGATCTTGGCGCCCTTGCGCGCCTTGCGCAGCATCTTCTGCACCAGGTCGTTATGCGACTGCGGCCAATGCCAGCTCGATTTGAGCGCCCAGCCGTCGATGATGTCGCCGACCAGATAGATCGTATCTGCATCATGGTGGCGCAGGAAATCGACGAGGAGATTGGCCTGCGAGCCGCGGGCTCCGAGATGAACGTCCGAGATGAACAACGTCCGAAAGCGCCGAGCCGGGCTTTCTTCACCAGCAGTCTCAAGTCCCATGCGCGCCCACCTAACAGTCCCTGATGACACCGCGATGACGAAACGCCGCACCGGCAGAACCCATCCTGCCGGACCGCGACCGGCACCGCTCGTTCGACGACTCGCGACGTCCTTCGTCACTGCCCCGCGATACCAGCGGGGTGCGACAATCAGGCGACAGGCGGGCGGCGCGAACAGGGAAAATCAGCCTCCTATCTCGGCACGGTGACGACGCGCAGATTGTTGGTGGTGCCGGCCCGCGCGAACGGGATGCCGGCGACGACGACGAGCAGGTCGCCGGCTTCAGCGAACTCCTCCTGCACGGCGAAGAAGGTCGCGCGCTCGACCATCTCCTCGTAGCTCTGCACGTCCTGCGACAGCACGCTGTGCGCGCCCCACAGCAGGCACATGCGCCGCGAGGTGTCCTCGTTCGGCGTGATCGCCAGAATCGGCAGGCTCGGCCGCTTGCGCGCAACGCGCGAGGCCGAGGTTCCGCTCGACGTATAGGCCACGATCGCCCTGGCGTGGATCGCCGAGGCGAGATCGGCCGCCGCGGTTGCCACCGCATGCGGCGGCGTCTGCTCCTCGCCCGGCTGCGTCGCCTCGACGATCGAGCGATACATCTTGTGGCCTTCGGTGGCCTTGATGATGCTGTCCATCATCGCCACCGCCTCGCGCGGGTATTGGCCGCTGGCAGACTCCGCCGACAGCATCACCGCGTCGGCGCCGTCATAGATCGCAGTGGCGACGTCCGAGACCTCGGCGCGCGTCGGTGTCGGCGTCGCCACCATCGAATCCAGCATCTGCGTCGCGACGATCACCGGCTTCACGGCGAGCCGGCAGGCACGCACCAGCTCCTTCTGCTTGCCCGGCACGTCCTCGTTGGGAATCTCGACGCCGAGATCGCCGCGCGCGACCATGATCGCGTCCGACAACTGGATGATGTCGTCGATCCGCTCCAGCGCCGCCGGCTTCTCGATCTTGGACATGATGCCGGCGCGGCCGTTGATGAGGCCCCTCGCCTCAAGCACGTCCGACGGCTTCTGCACGAACGACAGCGCCACCCAGTCGACGCCGAGCTCGAGCCCGAAGGCGAGATCGGAGCGGTCCTTGGCCGTCAGCGGCGACAGCTCCAGAATGGTGCCCGGCAGATTAACGCCCTTGTGATTGGAAATCGCGCCGCTGACGATCACCTTGGCCTCGATCCAGTCGTCGCCGAGGCCGGTGACGCGGACGCGGACGCGGCCGTCATCGATCAGAAGATCGTGACCGGGCGAGACCGCCGCAAAGATTTCCGGATGCGGCAACGGAATCGATGTCTTGTCGCCCTCGGTGCCGTTGAGGACAAATCGAATCGTCTCGCCGACTTCGACCTGGATCTTCTTGTCGCGCAGAGTGCCGACGCGAATCTTAGGACCCTGCAGATCCATCAAGATGCCGATCGGCCGCTGCACTTCCTTCTCGAGCGCGCGGATCGCGGCATGGACCTTGGCGTGATCGGCCTGGGTGCCGTGGCTGAAGTTGAGACGAAAGGTGTCCACACCGGCGAGGAACAGCGCTTTCAGCATCTCCGGAGAATTGCTCGCGGGACCGACAGTCGCAACGATCTTGGCTCGACGGTGACGACGCATGATGTGTCCTTTCTCCTTAAGCCGTGTCTCGCGTCTCTATGACACGCATGTGATTGGCATGCGCGGACGCAGCGGAAGCGCTGATATACGCCCCGCAGCGTCCATTGCAAGCGCGACACGGAACACGCCAGAATTGTGCAAGAGAACGGCACGCCTCAGGCGTTGGAGCCGTGGATCGCGTCGATGACGGCGTCGGTCACCTGCTTGGTCGTCGCCGTGCCGCCAACATCGGGGGTCAGGATGCCGGCTGCACAGACTTTCTCGACCGCAGCCATCAGCCGCGCGGCCGCGTCCGTCTCGCCGAGATGCTCGAGCATTTGCGCGCCGGTCCAGAACGTCGCGACCGGGTTGGCGATGCCCTTTCCGGTGATATCGAACGCCGAACCATGGATCGGCTCGAACATCGACGGGAAGCGCCGCTCCGGATCGATGTTGCCGGTCGGCGCCACGCCGAGGCTGCCGGCCAGCGCGCCGGCGAGATCGGACAGAATGTCGGCATGCAGATTGGTCGCCACGATGGTGTCGAGGCTCTTCGGCTGCAAGGTCATGCGCACGGTCATCGCATCGACCAGCATCTTGTCCCAGGTTACGTCGGGGAATTCGCGCGCCACTTCGGCGGCGATCTCGTCCCACATCACCATGCCGTGCCGCTGCGCATTCGACTTGGTGACGACGGTGAGGAACTTGCGCGGCCGCGACTGCGCCAGCTTGAACGCGTAGCGCATGATGCGGGTGACGCCGACGCGGGTGAAGACGGCGACCTCGGTGCCCACCTCCTCCGGCAGGCCGCGGTGCGCGCGGCCGCCCATGCCGGCATATTCGCCCTCGGAATTCTCGCGCACGATCACCCAGTCGAGATCGCCGACGCCGACATTGCGCAAGGGCGAGGCCACACCGGGCAGGATCTTGGTCGGCCGCACATTGGCGTACTGATCGAAGCCCTGGCAGATCGGCAGTCGTAACCCCCACAGCGTGATGTGGTCGGGCACGTCGGGAGCGCCGACCGCGCCGAAATAGATCGCGTCGAACTTCTTCAGCTCGGCGAGGCCGTCGGCCGGCATCATCACGCCGTGCTTCTTGTAGTAGTCCGAGCCCCAGTCGAAGGTCTTGACGTTGAAGCTGATGTCGCCCGAGCGCTTGGCGAGCGCCTCGAGCACACGGACACCTTCGGAGATGACCTCGGGGCCGATGCCGTCGGCGGGAATCGCGGCGATGGAATGGGTGCGCATGAAAGGGCTCCGTGTGATGGGTCAGGATTGCGTGGCCGCAGCGGCCTTTGCACGTTGAGAACGTGACAGCAACAGGGTCAGCACCGCCGATACCACCAGCAGCCCGGCGACGAAATAGAGCCCGCCGTTGAAGCTGCCGGTCTGGTCCTTGATCCAGCCGATCATCGCTGGACCGACGAAGCCGCCGAGATTGCCGATCGAGTTGATGGTCGCGATGCCCGCCGCGGCGGCCGAGCCGGACAGGAACATGGTGGGCATGCTCCACAGCGGCGGCTTCGAGGAGGAGATGCCGACATTGACGAGCGTGAGCGCGGCGAGCACGGCGGCGACACTGGTCGACAGCCCGGCCAGCCAGAGCCCGACGGCGGCGACGACGCAGGCCAGCACGACGTGCCAGGTGCGCTCGGCGGTGCGGTCGGAATGGCGCGCCCACAGGATCATGACGACCACGGCCACGGTCGGTGGCACCGCGTTGAGGAAGCCGACGGCGAACGACGACAGGCCGAACTGCTTGATGATCTGCGGCGCCCAGACGCCGAGCGTGTAGAGGCCGGCCGAGGTGCCGAAATAGACCAGCGCGAGCGCGAGCACGCGGATGTCGGCCAACCCGCGCCAGATGCTGTGGCTGGCGGTGGCGGCCTTGCTCGCCAGCTCGGCATTCATCGTGCGCACCAGCCAGTCGCGCTCGTCGTCGGCGAGCCAGCGCGCCTGCTCCGGACGATCGGTCATGTAGGCGAGCACGACGAAGCCGAGTAGCACCGCCGGCAGCGCCTCGATCAGGAACAGCCACTGCCAGCCCTTGAAGCCGAGAATGCCGTCCATCTCCAGCAGCGCGCCTGAAACCGGAGAGCCGAGAACCGTGGAGAGCGGCGCGGCGGCCATGAACAGCGCGGTGACGGCTGCGCGCTGGCGGGCCGGGAACCAGTAGGAGAGATAGAGGATGATTCCGGGGAAGAAGCCTGCTTCCGCAGCACCAAGCAGGAAGCGCAACACATAGAAGCTCGTCGGTCCCTGCACGAACGCCATCGCGCCGGAGACGATGCCCCAGGTGATCATGACCCGCGCGATCCAGATGCGGGCGCCGAACTTGTCCAGCGCGAGGTTGGAGGGGACCTCGAACAGGAAATAGCCCCAGAAGAAGATGCCGGCACCGAAGCCATAGGCCGAGGCTGAAAGCCCGATATCCTTGTTCATGGTCAGCGCAGCGAAGCCGACGTTGACGCGGTCGATGAAGGCTACGAAGTAGAGCAGCATGATGAAGGGCACGATGCGCAACGTGATCCTGCGCAGCACGCGCATTTCCAGCTCTCCGGCCATCGTCACCTCCCTATCCCGTCTTGTCGTTGATCTGACAAGCGTAGGCGGCGAACCAGGCCGGCTTCAATGCTCGCATCATTATACAAAAAAATGATATAATCCGGCCCATCGCCTCTTCAGGATCCCACCATGGAATTGCACCAGCTCCGCTGCTTCGTGGCCGCCGCCGAGGAACTGCATTTCGGCAAGGCGGCGCAGCGGCTGCAGATGCTGCCCTCGGCGCTCGGACGCCAGATCAAGCTGCTGGAGGAGGATCTCGCGACGCCGCTGTTCGCCCGCACCACGCGCGCGGTGTCGCTGACCGAGCACGGCACGACCTTGCTGCGCGACGCCCGGGCGATCCTGGCCCGCGTCGAGGCGGTCGAAACCGGCTTCCGCCGCCGTACCCGAAGCACGAAGGCGCAGCGGCTGCGCGTCGGCGCCATCGACAGCGCGGCCGCCGGGCTGCTGCCGCAATTGCTGCACGATTTTCGCGCGCGGCATCCCGACATCGCGGTGCAGCTCATGGAGGAGAAGACGATCCGGCTGCTGCCCAAGATTCTCTCCGGCGCGCTCGACCTCGCCTTTGTCAGGCCGCCCGAGCGCACCGATATCAGGCTCGAATTCCGCGCGCTGCTCAGCGAGAGCGCCGTGGTGGCGCTGCCGCAGCGGCACCGGCTGGCCTCGCGTGCCGCGGTCTCGCTCGCCGACATCGCCGACCAGCCGCTGATCGTCCCGGACCGCCGGTCGCGCCCGCACAGCCACGACCTCACCATGAAGCTGTTCGCACAGGCCGAGCTGTCGCCGGATATCGCGCAGTTCGCCGATGAGAAGCAGACCATCGTGCATCTCGTCGCCGCGCGACTCGGCATTGCCATCGTGCCGCGCTGGACCTCGCGGCTCGCGGTCTCCGGCGTCCGCTTCGTGCCGCTGCGGATGACACGCGGCAGCACCGCCGGACGGCTTCCGCTCGCGGCCGTCTGGCTGCACGGCTCGCGCGATCCGGCGCGCGAGGCCATGCTCGGCGTGCTCGACGCGCGGCTTGCGAAATACGCCCGCGGTGCCTGACCGCAAAATCCGCCGAACATCCTACCCCAGCGGCGCCTCCGCGATATCGAGCAGGGCACCGAGGCCATGGCGCAGGCCGCGCATCGGCTGCTGCTCCGAGGACAGGCCGAGTGCCAGCAGCGAGCGGCCGGTCACCTCGTAGACGTGGCCGAAGGGCAGCGACTGCGGCTGGGCGTCCGGCTGGTTGGTGTCGAGCAGCGCCAGCCAATTATGGCCTTCGGGCACGGACGGAAGCGTGAAGTTCACGACGTCGAAATGCGCGTTGTAGACCAGCAGGAGCGTCGCATCCGAGCCACGCCGCTTGACGCCGGTCTCCTGGGCGCGGCCGTCGAGCAGCATGCCGAAACAACGCGCGTGATCGTCAGTCCACTGCTCCGTCGTCATCTCCTCGCCCGACGGGTCGAGCCAGGTCACGTCGTTGACGCCGAGGTCCTCATTGTGCGAGCCGATCAGGAAGCGGCTGCGATAGAGGATCGGAAACGCCTTGCGCATGGCGATCAGCTTGCGCGTGAATTCGCGCAACGCCCGCCCCTGCGGCGTGATGCCCATCCAGTCGAGCCAGGTCGTCTCATTGTCCTGCGCATAGGCGTTGTTGGTGCCGTTCTGGGTATGGCCGAACTCGTCGCCGGCCAGCAGCATCGGCGTGCCATGCGACAGCAGCATCGTGGCCAGCAGATTGCGCTTCTGGCGCTCGCGCAACGCGGTGATCTCGGGGTCGTCGGTCGGTCCTTCGACGCCGCAATTCCAGGAGTGGTTGTTGCTGTGGCCGTCGCGATTGTCCTCGCCATTGGCCTCGTTGTGCTTGTCGTTGTAGGAGACGAGGTCGTTGAGGTTGAAGCCGTCATGCGCGGTGATGAAGTTCACGCTCGCCCAGGGGCGGCGGCCGCGCTTGTTGAACAGATCGCCCGAGCCGGAGATGCGCTTGGCGAAATCGGCGAGCGTGCCGCCGTCGCCCTTCCAGAACGCACGCGCGGTGTCGCGGAACTTGTCGTTCCATTCCGCCCAGCCCGGTGGAAACTGGCCGACCTGATAGCCGCCCGGACCGATGTCCCAGGGCTCGGCGATCAGCTTGACGCTCGACAGCACAGGGTCCTGACGACAGGCATCCAGGAAGCTGCCGCCCTCGTCGAAGCCATAGGGCTCGCGCGCCAGGATGGTGGCGAGATCGAAGCGGAAGCCGTCGACCCGCATCTCGGTCGCCCAATAGCGCAAAGAGTCCGCGACGAGCTGCAGCACGCGCTGGTGCGACAGGTTCACCGTATTGCCGGTGCCGGTGTCGTTGATGTAGTAGCGTTTCTGGTCCGGCATCAGCCGGTAGTAGCTGGCATTGTCGATGCCTTTGAACGACAAGGTCGGCCCGAGCTCGTTGCCTTCGGCGGTGTGGTTGTAGACCACGTCGAGGATGACCTCGATGCCGTTGGCGTGGAACTGGTTGACCATGGTCTTGAATTCGGTCGCGAACGGCGTCTTCAGATAGCGCGGCTCCGGCGCGAAGAAGCCGATCGAATTGTAGCCCCAGTAGTTGCGCAGCCCCTTCTCGACCAGATAGCTGTCGTCGATGAAGGCGTGGATCGGCAACAGCTCGGCGGAGGTGATGCCCAGGGAGCGCAGATAGGCCGGAATGTCCTGATGCGCGAGGCCGGCGAAGGTGCCGCGGTCGGCCTCGGGCACCAGCGGATGCAGCTTGGTGAAGCCCTTGACGTGCATCTCGTAGAAGATCGTCCGCTCCCACGGAATTTCCGGCTTGCGTGAGGTGCCCCACGTGAAGGCGGGATCGATGACCCGGCACTTCAGCATCAAGGGCGCACTGTCGCGGTCGTCGAACGACAGGTCCTTGTCGGCATGATCGAGCCGATAGCCGAACAGCTCCGGCCCCCAGCGCAGGTTGCCGACGAGCTGCTTGGCATAGGGGTCGATCACGAGCTTGTTCGGATTGAACCTGTGACCGGCGTCCGGCTCGTAGGGTCCATGCACGCGATAGCCATACACCGTGCCGGGCCGCGCGGCCGGCAGGTAGCCGTGCCAGACCTCGTCGGTGTATTCGGGCAGCTCGATGCGCTCGAGCTCGGTCTCGCCGGTGTCGTCGAACAGGCACAGCTCGATCTTGGTCGCATGGGCGGAAAAGATCGCAAAGTTGACGCCGAGCCCGTCCCAGGTCGCGCCGAGAGGAAACGGACGGCCTTCGCTGATCCTGGTCTTGCGCAGATTGAACGCCGCCTGCGTCAAAGCGTCACCGAGGTCGGTGCGTCGGTCCATCCTTTGCCCCCTTCGTCCGATTCCCCAGATCGATTGCCGGGGGTCTCGATGATCAGCGTCGATTGCTAGGTTGCCGCTGGCGTCTCGTCCGGCACGATCACTTCCGCCTTGGTCTCGGTCACCGTCACCGACGCGATCACAGCTCCTTCCGGCGCTGCCTTCGCGGCTCGCTGCTGCGCGACTTCCTTGGTGATGGCAGCGATGGAGTTGCCGATGCGTTCGACCATCTCGGACAATTCCCCGGGCGACATCTTCAGCCGCTTGGTCACCACGCGGACCTGGGCCTGATCGGTCATGTCGAGCTTGTTGCGGGACGGCTGAATCTTCGGACGGCGCATCGGGAGTCCTCCTGCATGCCAGCTAACCTTGGCTGCGGAATTTGGTTCCCGCGCTCCCTCCCCCTGGGCATCGCCGTGAAGACGTGCGTCACTGCTCTCGCGGCGCTAGGCGCCCGAGTGATGTCAACGGTGTTGCCCCCCGATCAGGCAGAGGGCGCAGGGAATGCCGGGAGCTGGCCGCCCCCATGGCCCGCCTGCAGAAAAAAAGCAGGCGGCAGTCACCACAGGTTCAGCCGAGACATCCCGGCATTCCCCGCGCGATGGTTTTCACGCTTACTTCGCGATCTCCTCGGTGTACCGGCTTGTTAGTCACCGTCGCCCTCGGGATCATCGCCCGAAGACTTGGCGCCAGCATCGGGGCGCCAGGACCACGCGACTTCGCGTCCGCAAGCTGCCGTTCGTCCGCGCGAGTCGCCCCACGCTGCGGCACCCTGCAGCCACCGCATCCCGCGCCCAACGTTCCGTGACGATCGCGAAGCGCCCCTCTCGAGGAGCACGGGATGGAGACAATCAAGCACGATTTCCGAAAAATGGCAACAGATTTATTTTTCTCAGAAATGCAGACTGGTTCCGATCAGCCCGAGCAAGCATCGGGCGGCGCGTGCCTGCTCCGTTGACGATTGGGGTCTTGTCAGATCGCAATCGGCGCCTACCGGGGAGGCCGACGGCGGCTTGGCTCAGACGGGCGTTGTGCATAGGGGTTCCGCAAGCACATGGCCGACATGCCCGCAGCCCCCGCTCTACACGCCTCCCACGACCTGTACTGGCACGAGATTGTGCTGGAACCGCCCCACTCCCATGTCTGGAGGCACACCGGATCAATGCCATCGAACCGTTGAGCTGCGGCCGGAGCGGTTGCAAGCACTGTGATCGAAGTCATGAGGAGAAGCGCGCGCATCATCACGCATCATGGCACGAGGCTGACCAATCCGAAAGGGTCTGCCGGCGCGGCGATCTCGAACTCGGGCAAAGCCCTTTGCCGCAGACGACGCTGCCGTAGGCTGGGCAAAGCGACACCAAAGGCGGCGCGTGCCCACCATCGGCGGCGCTGGGTGCGGGCGGTGGACACGGCGCGCGCGAAAGCTCGCCCGACAAGGCCTCGCCCCGGCGCGCCTTTGCCCACCCTACGGTCCTCGTCAATCATGACCGGCCCGGTGACCTTCTTCCGAATGGCCTCGACCGCAATCCTGTCCCGCCCTACCCGAACAGATGCGCCAGCCAGAATGCCGCGCCGGCGGCGAGGCCGCCGACCAGCGCAGTCTGCAGCGCCGACTTGATCTTGTTGACGCCGGTGAAGTGGCCCTTGATGGCGCCGAAGATCAAGAGCGCGATGCCGGTTGCGACCACGGAGATCCGGAGTGCGGACGAGATGTCAGGCGCCAGCATGTAGGGGATCAGCGGGATCAGGCCGCCGATCACGTAGGAGCCGCCGATGGTCACGGCGCTGACCGGCGCGCGCTTCGGATCCGGGCGTTCGAGACCGAGCTCGAAGCGCATCATGAAGTCGACCCAGCGCTTGCGATCGGACGCGATGGCGTCGACCACGGTGGTCAAGGCCTGGCCTTCGAGACCATAGCCGCGGAAGATCGCCGCAACCTCCTCGACCTCGCGGCCGCGAAGGTGCTCGATCTCGTCGTGCTCCCGCTTCTCCTCGGCGGCATAATGCTCGGCGTCGGAGCGGGCGGCGAGATAGCCGCCGAGCCCCATCGCGATCGCGCCGGCGACGACCTCGGCAAGGCCGGCGGTGACGATCACGTCGGTCTTGGCGACCGCAGCCGAGAGACCGGCGGCGAGCGCGAACGGCACGGTGAGCCCGTCGGCCATGCCGATCACGACGTCGCGGACGACTTCCGACGCGGTGAAGTGCTTTTCGATGTGCGGCGTTGCCGGCATGACGGCCTCCGATGGCGTGATCGACGGAGGCCTCTTAGCAGGCCCGGATGACAGGACCGATCACCGCAGTCCCGGCACCATCCGCCGCAGGGTGCGATCGTGCAGCCAGTAATGATGCAGCAGCGCCGCACCGGCGTGCAGGCCGATCAGGATCATCAGGCCATTGGCCAGCGCCTCGTGCATCTCCTTCAAGTCGTGGGCGAAGCCGCGGTCGCCGACCCAGGGTGAGGCGATCTCGAACAGGCCGAACACCGGCAAGCCGTAGCCGCGGGCAAACTGGGTGACGATGCCGAGGACCGGAATGGCGAACATGATGCCGTAGATCAGCAGATGCGTGATCTCGCCGATGTGAACGGTCCACGCGCCGAATTTGGTCGCTTCAGGCGCCGGCGGCGGATCGGCCAGGCGCCAGGCCAGGCGCGCGAGCGCAAAGCCCAGCATCGCCAGCCCGAGCGAGACGTGCATGAACAGGCCCGTGTCATGAGAGCCGCGTGGCAGGATGTCGCCGAGATGACCCGAGATCCAGGCCGCCGGCACCAGCACGGCGACGATCCAGTGCAGCCCGATCGCGACGGACCCATACGCCTTGGCGGAATTTCGAATACGCATGATCAGCTTCCTTCGACCATTGGGCACCCCCCGCGGTGGCAAGCCGCGCGGGGCGTCATGACCTGAGGTAATAGCTGACCGGGGGCGTCGCGCCGCTGACGCGGGATGTCAGCCTACTGTCAGAATGGACGGCGCCGGGGTCGCCTGGGACATCGCGGGCTGCGGCCAGCGGAGCGCCGAGACGATGGCCGGCGCGATCGTGATCCTGGCGCCGCCCAGCTCGGAACGGCCGATCTGCAGCCGCCAGCCATAGGCTTCGAGCACGTCCTGCACGATCGCGAGCCCCAGCCCGCTGCCCGGCCCCTGCTCGTCGAGGCGGCCGCCGCGCTCAAGCACGCGGCCGATCTTCGCGTCCGGAATGCCCGGACCGTCATCCTCGACGATGACGATCAGAGGGGTGGCACTCGCGACGATGCGAACCGTGCTCGCCGCATGACGCGCGGCGTTCTCCAGCAGATTGCCGAGCACCTCGGCGAGATCCGTCCGATCCATGGCGACGCTCAGGCCCGGGGGCACTTCGCCATCGAAGCTGACATGGGCGGCCGCCGGCGTGCGGCCGAGCGTCCCGAGCAGCGCATTCACCAAAGGCGCGAGCTCGGTCGCGGCCTCCGGCCCGCCGCGGGCCTTGCCGCGCAGCCGCGCCAGCGCCAGCTCGCGATCAACCTGCCGGCTCATCGCCTCGGCGACATCCTCGATGTTGCGCGCCAGCTCGAGCTGGCCGAGCTCCCTCAAGCGCGCGGCGTCGGCCGTGAGGGCGGCGAGCGGCGTCTTGAAGCCGTGGGCGAGATCGGCCGCACGGCTGCGCGAGCGCATGATCTCGCGCTGCTGCGCATCGAGCAGCGCGTTGACCTCCTCGACCAGCGGCGCCACCTCGGTCGGCACGTCCACGGGAAGATGCTGGCGCCGACCGCTGCGGATCTCGGCGACGCCACGGCGCAGCACGCCGAGCGGACGCAGGCCGAGAGTGACCTGAACCGACGTGCCGACGGCGAGGATGACGGCCAGCACGGCGAGCGCGATCGACAGATCCTTGGCGAAGGTCAGCACCGCGCTGGTGGCACCGTCGAGGCCGTAGGCCACGGCCGCGCGCACGCGGATCTGGCTTTCCGGATTCATCAGGATGCCGCGCTCGGCGACCAGCACGTGTTCGCCATCCGGCCCGGCGAGCTCATGCTGATGCACGTCGCTCGGTCCGGGCTCGTCGATCGGCAGCGGCAGGATGGTGTCCCACAGCGAGCGCGAGCGCAGCAACTGGCCATGATCGTCCGAGATCTGCCAGTACAGCCCCGACAGCGGCACCACGAAGCGCGGATCGGCCGGCGGCCGCGCGACCACGATGCGCCCTTCCGCATCGACCTCGAGGCCGTTCAGCAATTGGCGCAGGTGAATGTCGAGATCGGAGGCGAGCGTCCGCGCGACGTGGCGCTTGAACAGCACGACCATGCCGAAGCCGGCGACGCCGAGCGCGACCAGCAGCGCGATGGTGCCCGCCGCCACCAGCCGCAGCCGCAGCGAGCCGAGCCTCATTCCGCCGTCTCCGGGATCATGTAGCCAAAGCCGCGGCGGGTCTCGATGATGTCGGCGCCGAGCTTCTTGCGGACGCGCCGGATCAGCACCTCGAGCGCGTTGGAGTCGTGCTCGTGGCCGAGGCCGTAGACGTTCTCCTCCAGCTCATGCTGCGGCACGACGCGGCCGCTCTGCCGCAGCAGATAGGCGATCAGCCGGTATTCGAGCTGCGACAGCGTCACCGGCACGCCGGACAGGCTGACCTTCATCTGGCGCTCGTCGAGCGTCAGGTCGCCGGACGAGAGCACCGGCGCCGCACGGCCGGCGGACCGCCGCACGATCGCGCGCAATCGCGCCAGCAGCTCCTCGTTGCGAAACGGCTTCGGCAGATAGTCGTCGGCGCCGGCATCGATGCCGTCGACCCGCTCCGCCCAGCTCGCGCGCGCCGTCAGGATCAGCACCGGCATGTGTCGCCCCGCGCCGCGCCAGCGCTTCAGCACCGACAGGCCGTCCATGCCGGGGAGGCCAAGATCGAGGATCACGGCGCCATAATCCTCGGTGTCGCCGAGAAACCAGGCCTGCTCGCCGTTGTCGGACGTTTCGACCAGATAGCCCGCCGCCTGCAGCGTCCGCACCAGGTCGGACGCCAGCCGCGGATCATCCTCGACCAGCAGCACACGCATCTACTTTTCCTCGATCCGTTCGATCTCGCCGCTGCGCGCATCGACATAGACCTCACGCACGCGGCCATCGCGGCCGATCACCCGAAACTCATAGCGCCAGCGGCCACGCAGGCGCTCGACATCGATCCCCATCACGTCGCCGGCGACCCGGCCACGCAATCTCGGCAGGATCTGCGACAGCGGCAAGACGTCGCCCGCCTCCACGGCATGACGCATGGCATCACGGCGCTCACGATCATCCTCGCGCGCCACCGTCGCCGCGGACGCAGCCGTAGAGATCAGCATCGCAGATGCCGTGATGCGCATGAACCGTCCAATTTGAGGCAAATGCATGATCCTTCCGGGGCCTGACGCCGTCATCTTCAGAGATCGTCGTCATTCGTTGCGCTCTCGCCACTGGTTCGAATTGCGGGGCACGAATTGCGGAGCATTCGCAAATGCTACCGAGGTGGTGCGGATGATAGTTTGAACTTCCGATGTCGGAATTGCGCATCAGACAGATGCGGGGGTGGAAACTCGCACAGGATCGGCATCCTGCCCGAGGCAAGCTGACTCCCCGCTGACACGACCCGACGGGATGCCGTCAGTCTCGTTGCAGCATGATCGCTTCAGGACGGAGCGAGCCGGGGGCGGTGAGTTCGGAGACGAGCATGCGTAAGACGATGACATTGGCAGCCGTGCTGGCGGGGCTGGGCGGCATCTTGGCCATGTCACAAGCCAGCCGGGAGACGGCGCCCACGCTGGTGCCGGTGGCCCGTGCCGTGGACGGCGGTCTTGAAGCTGATCTTGGAGCTGGTCTTGGAGCTGGTCTTGGGGCCTACCCGCATCTTGCGGCGCTGCATGCGCGGGCCGAAAGCCCGCCGCTGAGCTACGAGCCGGCCCGCCGCGAGCGCGAAGGCGACGACGACGATCAGGACGAGCCGCGGCGGTGAGGCGAACCGGCCCCTGGCGAAGCACCGCGCGGAGCTAGGCCGGCAGTCCCGCTTCGTACCAGCGACGCGTCGCCCCGACGATGCGCACGACCGAGAGCATCACGGGGACTTCGACGAGAACCCCGACGACCGTCGCGAGCGCGGCCCCCGAGTCGAGCCCGAGCAGGCTGATCGCGGCGGCAACCGCCAGCTCGAAGAAATTGCTGGCGCCGATCAAGGCGGCCGGAGCCGCGACGCACCAGGCCACGCCGAGCCGGCGGCTGAGCCAATAGGCGATGCCCGCGTTCAGATAGACCTGGATCAGGATCGGCACGGCAAGGATCGCGATGACGACCGGCTGCTTCAGGATCTGCTCGCCCTGGAAGCCGAACAGCAGCACGAGCGTACCGAGCAGCGCCGCGAGGGAGACCGGTTGCAGCACGCGCAAGGTGCGCTCCAATGCCCCGCCCTTCGTCCGCAACAAAGAGCGACGCCAGAGTTGCGAGATGATGACGGGCACAACGATGTAGAGCAGCACCGACAGCAGCAGGGTGGTCCATGGCACCGAGATCGAGGCGACGCCGAGCAGCAGGCCCACCAGCGGCGCGAACAGGAACACCATGATGACGTCGTTGAGCGCGACCTGGCTCAGCGTTTAGTGCGGCTCGCCCTCGCACAGATTCGACCAGACGAACACCATCGCCGTGCACGGCGCCGCGGCCAGCAGGATCAGACCCGCCGCGTAGGACGACAACTGGCTTGCGGGAAGCATCGGCGCGAACACGTGGCCGATGAAAACGCTGCCGAGCAGAGCCATCGAAAACGGCTTGATGGCCCAGTTCACGACCAGGGTGACGCCGATGCCGCGCCAATGCTCCTTCACGTTGCCGAGCGCGGCAAAATCGATCTTCAGCAGCATCGGAATGATCATCAGCCAGATCAGGGCCGCGACCGGCAGATTGACCCGTGCCACCTCCGCCGACGCGACAGCCGCGAACAGCCCCGGCATGAGATGGCCGAGACCGATGCCTGTGACGATGCAGAGCATGACCCAGACCGTCAGATAGCGCTCGAAGATCGTCATCAGATCAGGCCACGTCGGAGCGGAACGACGTTGCCCCCTCGCCCGTCCCGATCTCGCGCAGCCGCGTGCCGAGCGACATCGAATCGATGCGACCGAGCGGCAGATTGATGAAGGCGTCGATCCTGTTCTTCAGATAGCGGAAGGCGGTCGTGAACGCCGCGAGCTTCTCCAGCTCCGTGCCTTCGGCCGCCGCCGGATCCTCGATGCCCCAATGCGCGGTCATCGGTTGCCCCGGCCAGATCGGACACGCCTCGCCGGCGGCGTTGTCGCAGACGGTGAAGACGAAATCCATCGCCGGCGCGCCGGCGACGGCGAACTCGCTCCAGCTCTTCGAGCGCAGATCGTCGGTCGGATAGTCCATGCGCGCGAGGGTCTTGAGCGCCAACGGATGCACCGCGCCTTTCGGCGTGCTGCCGGCCGAGAAGGCGCGGAAGCGGCCGGCGCCGTCCTTGCGCAGGATCGATTCCGCCAGCACCGAGCGCGCCGAATTTCCGGTGCAGAGGAACAGCACATTGTAGACGAAGTCAGACACGATTCTTCTCCTTGCGCTTGGGCGGACAGCAGGGGCTGAGGCTTGCGACGACGGGAGCGCAGACCTCCGGTCGGCCGCCGCAACAGTCCTGCAGCAGAAACAGCGCGACCTTCTGAAATTGCGCGAGGTCGATGCGGTAGACGATCGATCGGCTGTGCCTGATCGAGCTGACGAGGCCGGCGCGCGCCAGCACGGACAGATGCGCCGACAGCGTGTTCTGCGGCACATCCAGCAGACGTGCGAGCTCGCCGGCCGGCAGACCGTCGGGCTCGTGCTGCACCAGGGTGCGAAAGGCCTGCAGGCGCGTCGGTTGCGCCAGCGCCGCCAAGGCCAGAACGGCTTGTTCGTTTTCCATATATCCAGAATTCTCGATATAAAGAGAGTCGGCGTCAAGGCCGACGAGTTCGAATGGTCAGTGTCGACGAACGGGAGACGAGGCGCCCGAAGGCTCACCGCAAGCGCAGGCGGGTGCCGTCGACGATGAGCTCGCCGTCCCGTTCCATGCGCGCCAGCGCGCGATAGAGCGCCTCATGGGTGACGCCGAGCTCGGCGGCCCAGTCCTTCTTCGACCGGCCGAGCTCGACCTCGCCGCCCTCCCCTTCGGTCTCGATGAAATGCACGATCCGCTCGCGCGCGGTCTTCAGGCTGAGCCGCTCCGACTGCGCCCGGACCGTGCGCAACTCGCGGGCGAGATGATCGCACCATCGGTCCCCGATCTCGGGACGACGCAACGCTTCGGCGAAGGCCTTGCGGTCGATCGCGAGCAGCGCTGAATCCTGCGCCGCGACGGCGTCGCAATGATACGACGCCTGATCGAGGCTGGCCTCGGCGAGAAAGCCCCGCCGCGCACGCTGCAGGATGATGTCGTCGCCGGCGCGCGAGCGGCGCAGCAATCGCACCTCGCCGGTCAGCACGAAGAACATCGCCCGCGGCCGATCACCCCGACAGAACACCGTGCCCTGGTGCGGCACCTGGATGCGCCGGGTCTGCAACCGCGCGGCCGCCGGCAGAGCGGCAAGCAATGGCGACAGCCGTGCAAGGGCGCGCCAGTCGAGCGGCGGGCGCGTGCCCTCGGGCGGGAGATGGATGATCCTCGGCATATGATCAGGATCATATGCGCCGCCGGCTGCGCGGTCTAGGGAAGACGTCACCGCGTTCGCTCAAATGGAGGTCCTCATGCGCCTGCGTCTTGCCGCCATTGTGCTGGCCTTCGTTGCGTCCGCCGGCATCGCCACGGCGCAGCACCACGGCCATCACGACCACGGCAGCCACGGGGCGCTTCCGCCAGACCCGCGCGAGCGGGTGGCGTTTCCGCCCGATCTCGCCGAGCACACCCTCGCCAACATGCGCGACCATCTGCTGGCGCTGCAGCAGATCAACGACGCGCTGGCGGCGGGCGAGCCGGACAAGGCCGGCCAGATCGCTGAGCAACGCCTGGGGATGAGCTCGCTGCGGCTGCACGGTGCCGCTGAGGTCGCCGGGTTCATGCCGCAGGGCATGCAGGAGGCCGGAACGACGATGCACAAGGCGGCGAGCCGGTTCGCCATCGAAGCGCAGAACGCGGGCGTGACCGGAGACCTCAAGCCGGCGCTGAAGGCGCTCGGCGAGACGATGGCCGCCTGCGTCGGCTGCCATGCCGGCTACCGGCTGAGATAGCGCGCCGGACAACCGACCGCGCGCGGCGCGCGCTCATAGATATTTCCAATATTCTAGAAATATCGTTTGACTCCGGCGGGCCGCATGCCGCATCCTTCACGCCATGAAGCTCGATGACGCCGCTGCCCGCCTGGAAGCCCTTGGCAACACCACGAGCCTGAAGATCTACCGCGCGCTGGTGCGCGCCGGGCATGCCGGGATGCCGGTCGGCCGGCTGCAGGAGCGGCTGAAGGTCCCGGCGTCCACGCTGTCGCACCACGTCAAGACGCTGGTCGCGGTCGGGCTGATCTCGCAGATGCGCGAGGGCACGACGCTGGTCTGCCATGCCGAATACGACGTGATGCGGTCCCTGCTCGGCTTTCTGGTTTCCGAATGCTGCGTCGAGGAGCGCGACTGCGGCACCGCGAGGCCGGCCGCTTGATGATCTCGCCCTTTAATTCGATACTTCTAGAAGTATAGGATGAGTAAATGACGGACGCCAAGACGGTCGCGATCATCGGCGCCGGCCACTCGGCGATCGGCACCTTGATCGACCTGGCCGCATTGGCCGAGGACGCGCCGGGCACGCAGGCGATCTGGCTGTTGCGCAGCGACGAGATCCGGCGAAGGCGTTCGGCGGCGGCAGCGCCGTTGAAGTTGCCGGAGATCGGCGTCTGCACCCGCGGCGGGCTCACGAGCATTGCAGCCCTGCCCGGCTGCTGTGGCGGACCGGCGCCGTCCGGCGTAGACAGTTGCTGTGCCGATGATGCCAAGGCCAAGGAGGCTGGCCGCAGCGGCTGCGGCTGTTCGTGACGTAGAGCCAAGCAGAGGTTTAACGGAATGCAGGCACGACGGCTGGGCGTGGTCATCGCTCTCGGCACCGCCCAGACGCTGGCCTGGGGATCGAGCTACTATCTTCCCGCCATCCTCGCCGACCCGATCGCCAGGGATCTCGGCCTGTCCAACAACTGGTTCTTCGGCGCGTTCTCGGCCTCGCTGATCATCTCCGGCCTGTTGGGTCCGCGCATCGGCCGCCAGATCGACCGCGTCGGCGGCCGTCAGGTGCTGTGCGCCTCCAACATCGTGCTGGCGATCGGGCTGGCGCTGCTCGGCCTGTCGCATTCGCTGTGGGTGATGGCGCTGGCGTGGCTGTGGCTCGGCGTCGGCATGGGGCTCGGCCTCTATGACGCCGCGTTCGGCGCGCTCGGGCGCATCTATGGCAAGGATGCACGCGGCGCGATCACCGGCATCACCCTGATCGCGGGCTTCGCCTCCACCGTTGGCTGGCCGCTGAGCACGCTGGGGCTCGCGACGATCGGCTGGCGCGAGACCTGTTTCGCCTGGGCGATCGCGCATCTCGTGATCGGCCTGCCGCTCAATTTGTCGCTGCCGCGGGCGACCGCGATGGCGCCCGGCGAGATTCCGACGGGCAAGCCCAACATCCCGCTCGACCGCCCGATGGTGCTGATCGCGTTCGCGATGGCCGCGGCCTGGACCGTGACCGCGGCGATGGCGGTGCATCTGCCGCGGCTGATGCAGGCGTTCGGCGCGACGCCGGCGCAGGCGCTGTTCGCAGGCATGATGATCGGGCCGGCGCAGGTCGCCGCGCGGGTGTTCGAGGCCGGCTTCCTCAGCCGCTTCCATCCGCTCGCCTCGGCGCGGCTCGCCTGCATCACCCATCCGATCGCCGCCGTGACGATCGGTCTGTTCGGCGGCGGCGCCGCGGCGGCCTTCGCGCTGCTGCACGGCTCCGGCAACGGCATCCTGACGATCGCTCGCGGCACCCTGCCGCTCGCGATCTTCGGCCCCGTCAACTACGCCTACCGGCTCGGCCTGATCGGGGCGCCGTCACGGATCTGCCAGGCCTTCGCGCCGCTGCTGTTCGGCCTGCTGATCGACGGGCTCGGCCGCGGCGTGCTGATCGTGTCGGCGAGCCTCAGCCTGTCGGCGCTCGCCGCCTTGATGCTGCTCCCGGCCGGGCGCGCCGAGGCGGCGGTGCCGCGCAGCACGACCGACAAGGCGGCCTGAGCCGGTAGCACTTCCTTAACCAGCTTTCTGCGCGCACAGCCCACCTTGCCGCTGCGGACGGGCATCCTGGGGCGCATATACGGAAAGTTGAAGGTTGGATTGAAGGATACCCGTGGTCATACGGGGGTGTTCACCACACGATGGCATTGCAGCGCAAACACATGCTTCGTGTCGGGGCGGTGGCCGCCTGCGTCGGGATCTTCCTCGCCGGCGCCGATTTCGCCGTGACCGCGCTGATCGGCAACCAGACCGCGCGGCAGCTCAGCGAGCTCAGCAAGGTGGCGCTGCGCCGTTCCGAGGCCGCGATCGACTCGGCCGGATCGATCCTGAACCGTCTGATCGCGAAAGGACCGATGGATTGCAGCGCCGTCGCGCTACAGGCGCTGCGCCTTCACGTCTATCAAGGCACCATCATCAAGGACATCCGCACCGTCGATCGCGACGGCGCGGTCGAGTGCGCGGCCTATTCCGAAACGCTCGAATTCGACAATGGCTGGGCGCGGCGCGACGAGATGTTCAAGTCCGCCGACGGCGAGCTGCGGCTGTTCCGCGTCGAGCAGTTCACCGGCGCCGCGTTCGGCGTGATGCGCGACATCGACGCGCAACGGTCGCTGGCGGCGATCCTGCGCATCGACGGCAACCTGCTGGACGTGATGCCGGTCGGCCTGCGCGCCGAGAGCAACGTCACCCTGACCCTGCCCGATGGCGAGCAGGTGGCCGGCTATCAACCCGAGACATTAGCCAAGACGCCGGCGCAGACCGTCGCCTTCACCACCGTGTCCGACCGCTATCCGCTGCAGGCCACGATCCATGTGCGACCGCAGAGCCTGAGCGCGCGCCGCGACCTCGCTTATCTCCTGACGATGCTCGCCGCCGGCACGCTGGGCGGCATGTTCGGCCTGCTGCTGGCGAGCTATCTCAGCCGGCCGGTGGACCCAGTCGCCGAGCTCGACCGCGCGCTCGCGGCCAACGAGTTCAAGCCCTATGTGCAGCCGACCTTCCGACTGAAAACCGGCGACATCGTCGGCTGCGAGATCCTGGCGCGCTGGGAGAAGCCGGACGGCCGGCTGATCCCGCCGATGAGCTTCATCCCGCTCGCCGAGAGCACCGGCCGCATCGAGAAGCTGACCTGGCAGCTTCTCAAGACCGCCTTGCGCGAGCTGCAGCCGGAGATGAAGCAGGACAAGCTGTTCAAGCTGTCCGTCAACATCACCCCGCGCCATCTGCTCGGCGACCGCTTCATCGACGATCTACGCAAGACGGTCGCATCCTCGTCGGTCTCCCCCCGCCAAGTCGTGCTAGAGGTCACCGAGCGCGAGGAGCTCGCCGATCTCACCAAGGCGACTGATGTCGTGAAGGAGCTCAGCGAGCTCGGCTTCCGCGTCGCGCTCGACGACGTCGGCATCGGCCATAGCGGCCTGTCCTACATCCAGCGGCTCGGCGCGCGCATCCTGAAGATCGACAAGTTCTTCGTCGACGCGATCACCCGCGACCAGTCCGCCGTGGTGGTGGTGCAGATGCTGGTGGCGCTGGCGCGCGAGCTCGACATGTCCGTGGTCGCCGAGGGCATCGAGCATCAGGAGCAGGTCGATGCGCTGGTCGCCTGCGGCGTCGAGGAAGGCCAGGGCTATCTGGTCGCACAGCCGATGTCGCTCGGCCGTTTCAAGCAGTTCCTCGACGTGCGCCGGGCCTCGGCCGTTCCCGGCCAGGCCGGCGAGCCGGAACTGGCCGCGTGACGGGGAGCCCGCGCGCGTCGGGCACACGCCTCACTGCCTGGTCATCTGTCCGCGGATCTCGCCGCCCGGGTTCGCCTGAGTGTGGACGTTGGCGTACCATTTGCCGGCCAGCAGATCGGCCGCCTGCGCATCGGTGATCACGGCGGAGCCCGTGATCGGCGGCTCCGGGCTCTTGAACGGCAGCACGATGCCGGCGTTCTTGCCGGGCTCGCTGGGCCCGTGGAAATGCGCGCCGATCGGCGGGCCGCTGAGGCCGGAGAAGGTAACCTTCCAGCTCAGCGTCTTGGTTGCGGTATCGAAGCTCGCTTCGGCCGCGCCCGACGCGGCGGACGCGTTCGGCGGCACCTCGTTGGCGGCCTTGAGTTCAGACTTCAGAACGACGGTTTCAGCATGAGCGAGTGGCGCGGCTGCGACGCAGGCGACGGCGAGCAACGCCAAATGAACGAATGTCCGTCCCATGGTTTTCCTCCTAACTCGTTTTGTGCAGTCTCGGTGTTCGAGACCCCACGGGCAAGCTGATATTCCGTGGAACGCGTTAACACCCCAGACAAGAGCAGCGGCCCCGGCCGCGTTGATTGAACAATCCCGACCCCTGTGCCAAACAGGATGGGAACACAAAGGCCTCGAAAGAAAGCCATGGCGGATCGAATGGTTGCTTCCAAGACGGCGCGCGGCAAGGTGGGGCGGCCTCCGCTCGAACGTGCCGGCGAGGTCGAGGAGCGCATTCTCGACGCGGCAAAGACGGTGTTCCTCGCAAACGGCTTCGAAGGCGCGAGCGTCGACGAGATCGCGCAGACCGCGCGCGCCGGCAAGCCGACCATCTACGCGCGATTTCCCAGCAAGGCCGCGCTGTTCGCGGCCGTCATCGGCCGCCAGGCCGCGCGCAACACGCAGTATGAGAACCTGGCGCCGCAGGGCCGCACCTTCCGCGCCCGGCTGATCAGCCTCGGGCTCACCTTGATCGAGCGCGCCTTCGTCGAGGACACGATCGGCCTGATGCGCACCGCGATTGCGGAGAGTCCGCGCTTTCCCGAGCTGACGCTCGAGATCCAGGACACGGCGCGCAAGCGCGCCACCTGCAATGTGAGCCACGCGATCGGCGAGCTCGCGCGCGCCGAAGGTCTCGCCGGCAAGGGCGCCTTCTCGGCCGACCGCATCGAGGACAGCGCACGGATCTTCCTCGATCTCGTCGTGTTCGCCGTGCTGATCCGCAGTCTGCTCGGCGAGGACATGCGCGCCCTGAAGAAGGAAGCCCAGGCGCATGTCGAGAAGCGCGTCGACTTCTTCCTCGCCGCGACGACGTGATCCTAAATCTTTTTGTCCTTGCGCAGCTCCGGAAAGATCGTCTCGTCCTGCAGGATTACGTCCGCGGTGCGCTGATAGTGCGCCGTGAGCAGCGCAACCGCGCGTTCGGTGTCGGCGTCGAGCACGGCGTTCACGATGTCGGCGTGCTCGTCGCCGACGGGGCGTGACGGAAACGCCTTGCGGATCGACAGCCGGCGGTAGCGATAGAGCTGGTCGGCAAGCTGGCCGCAGAACGCGATCAGCGACTGCGAGCCGCAGTTCGAGATCAGGACCCGATGATAGATCCGGTGCAGCCTCTCCCACTCCGGATTGTCCTCGAACGTCGTCGCGCTGAGCGAGCGCGGCGCGCGGCTGAGCCGATGCTGCGCCAGCACCAGTTGCTCTTCCCAATCGGGCGTCGCCGCCGCCATCGACTCGCGCAGCGCCAGTGCCTCGACCCAGCAGCGCGTCTTGGTCAGCTCGGCGAGCTCGGCGCGGCTGATGTCCTTGACGTAGAAGCCGCGCTGCTCGCGCACCTCGACCAGTCCGTCGGCAGTCAGGCGGTTGAGCGCCTCGCGCAGCGGTGTCTGCCCGGTCTGATAGGTCTCGGTCAAAAACCGCATCTGCAGCTTGCGCGACGGCGCCAGCCGGCCGGACAGCAGGTCCTCGCGCAGCCGGTCATACACATGACTCGCCTGCGTCGATGGGCCCTGCCCCTCGGCCTCCAAAACCGCATCCACGTCCGATCTCCTCTGAATCAGACGATATATATAGAGCCGGGCCACAGAACATAAAATTTATAAATTCTGATTGATTTTGATTTTTTCTGTAATAAAAGGGACGAGCCGGTTTCGCCGGCCAGGGACAGAAACGTCGCGCGTCCTCACCCGGGCATCGCGCAGGAGGACACGCTCATGACCCGGTTTCCGGTCGCGGCTCTGCGCAGCGTCGATCTGGGCACGCCAGATCTCGCGCGTTCGGAAGCGTTCTATCGACAGACCTGGGGGCTGGAGCGCGTCGCTGAGGCCCACGGCATCGTCTACCTCCGTGCAACCGGCAGCGACCATCACGTCGTGGCGCTGCACCGGAGCGAGCGCACCGAGCTGCAGGCGGTAACATTCCGCCTCGCCGATTCCAGTGAATTCGATGCCGTCGGCCGCAACGCCATCCATGAAGGCGCGACGCTGATCGCAGCGCCAGCGCCGAACCTCGGCCCCGACGGCGGCGTGATCATGAGCCTGCGCGGCCCCGAAGGCGGCGTGCTGCGCTTCGTGCATGGCGACATCAGGCACGACGCCAAGCCGCCGCGGCCCGAGCTCCCGGAGCGGCTCGCCCACGTCAACCTCAACAGCACCGATGTCGATCGTTCGGCGGCATTCTACCAGAAGGCGCTCGGCTTCCGCCTGACCGACCGCTCCGCGGCGATGGCCTTCGTTCGCTGCAATTCGGACCACCATGCCGTCGTGATCGCTGCGGCGAAGGTCAACGGGCTCAACCACGTCGCCTTCCTGATGCCGACCTGGGAGGGCGTGATGCGCGGCGCGGGCCGCATGATCGATGCCGGTCATCCGATCGCCTGGGGTGTCGGACGCCACGGCCCCGGCGACAATGTCTTCGCCTACTTCATCGATCCTGTCGGCACCGTGATCGAATACACCGCCGAGGTGCTGCAGGTCGACGACGACTACGTCGTGCGCGGGCCGGAGCATTGGGTCTGGCCGCCCGGCCGCACCGATCAATGGGGCATCGCGCCGCCCAAGGCCGAGCACGTCAAATCCGCGCAGCTCGCGGTCGGCTACGCCGCCTGACTCATTCTCCAACTCCGAGTTTCCATGTCCGCCACGTCAGATCACAAGCATTTCGAGGCCGTCATCATCGGCTTCGGTCCGACCGGCGCCATCGCCGCGAGCCTGCTCGGCACGCAGGGCATCAAAACGCTCGCGATCGACCGCGCTATCGACATCTATGACAAGCCGCGCGCGATCGCGCTCGATCACGAGATCATGCGGCTGTTCGACAATCTCGGCATCGCCGAACAAGTCAGCCACTACGTCGCGCCGTTCCCCGCGTCCGAGCATTTCGGCGCACAAGGGCAGTTGATCCGCCGCATCGACATGGTCGGCGAGCCCTATCCTCTCGGCTACACGCCGAGCATGGTGTTCACGCAGCCGCCGGTCGAACAGGTGATGCGCGATCGTGTTCACCGCTGTCCTTCCGTCACGGTCGAGCTTGGCACGACCTTCGTCGCAATCCGGCAGGATGCAACGGCGGCGACCATCACGCTGCAGCGGGCGGACGGCACGATGCGCAAGGTCACCGCGGACTATGTCATCGCCTGCGACGGTGCCTCGAGCACCGTGCGCCAGCAGCTCGGCATCAGCTTCGACGATCTCGACTTCGACGAGCCGTGGCTGGTGGTCGATCTTCTCGTGAATGACGGCGGCGTCAGCAAGCTCCCGGCCACCGCAGCCCAATTCTGCAATCCCGCGCGTCCGACCACCTACATCATCGGCCCCGGCGACCATCGTCGCTTCGAGATCATGCTGCGAGCGGGGGAAGACCGCCAGGCGATGGAGCAGCCGGAGCAGGTCTGGCAGTTGCTTTCCCCCTGGCTCTCTCCGGACGATGGCGAGCTGTGGCGCGCGGCGAGCTACCGCTTCCATGCGCTGGTCGCGCGCCGCTGGCGCCAGGGTCGTGTCCTGCTCGCCGGCGACGCCGCGCATCAGCAGCCGCCCTTCATCGGCCAGGGCATGTGCCAGGGCCTGCGCGATGCAGCCAATCTGTGCTGGAAGCTCGCGCGCGTGTTGCGCGGACAATCGACCGCGGCCCTGCTCGACAGCTACGAGATCGAGCGCAGCACGCATGTGCGCGAGCTGACCACGCGCATCAAGGCGATCGGCCGCGTCATCTGCGAGCAGGATCCGGAGGCCGCAGCGGCACGCGATGCGCGTATCCTTGCCGAAGGCGGCGGCGTGCCGCGCACCATCACCCGGCAGGAGATCGTGCCGCCGCTGACGCAGGGATTGCTCGCGACCAAGGCAAACGCGGCCAATGGCACGCTGTTTCCGCAGCCCTGGATCGTCGGTGATGGCGGGCGTGCCCTGCTCGATACCGTCGCCGGCACCGGATGGCGGCTCGTCCTCGACCGGCGGGGCGCACTGAACTCGAGCTCGATCGACGCTGCGACCCGTGACGCCGGGATCAGTGTGATCGCCATCGGCGGTCACGGCTTGCACGAGGAGAGCGCCGTCGTCGCACGCTGGTTCGAACGCCACGGCTGCCGCGCCGCGCTGGTGCGCCCCGACCATTATGTCTACGGCGTCGCGACGGACGCGCCGGAGCTCGCCGCGCTGCTGAGCGAGTTGAACGAACGACTGCACTAATCAAAACAAGAGACTATCAAACGGGGAAACGCCATGACGACATCATCCGACACCGCCAGACCCAGTGTGGGAGGACGCGCGATCGCCGTCCTCATCATGCTGTTCCTGTTCCAGACGCTGAACTTCTTCGACAAGCTGGTGTTCGGCCTCTCGGCCGTGCCGATGATGAAGGAGCTGGGTCTGAGCCCGAAGGAGTTCGGCCTGATCGGCAGCAGCTTCTTCCTGCTGTTCTCGCTGTCGGGCATGGCGGTCGGCATGTTCGTGGTCGGCCGCTTCCCGGTGAAGTGGCTGCTCCTGATCATGGCCGGTGTCTGGTCGGCGACGCAGATCCCGATCTTCTTCTCCGGCTCGATCGCGGTGCTGGTGATCTGCCGCATCATCCTCGGCGCCGGCGAAGGGCCGGGCCTGCCGACCGCGCTGCACGCCTGCTACAACTGGTTTCCCGCCGACCGGCGCAGCGTGCCGAGCGCCGTGGTGCTGCAGGGCATCAGCGTCGGTCTCTTGGCCGGCGGTCCGATCCTGACCTATGTCATCGTGAGCTATGGCTGGCGCACCGGCTTCCTGTTCTGCGGCCTGCTCGGGCTGGCCTGGATGCTCGGCTGGTTCTTGGTCGGCGGCGAAGGACCCTACTCCGCCCTTGCGCCGGAGGCTTCGGCGGCGAAGGACAAGGCGTTGCCGGCGCGCGTGCTGTGGGCCGATCCGACCGTGATCGGCGTCATCATCATGTCGACCGCGTCGTACTGGATCGTCGGCATGTCCGCGACCTGGCTGCCGCCTTTTCTGCAGCTCGGGCTCGGCTACAAGCAGGTCGATGTCGGCTGGATCATCTCAGGGATCTACCTGTTCCAGTCGCCGCTGCTGCTCGGCGGCTCCTGGCTGACGCAAGTTCTGCAGCGCAAGGGCTTCAGCCTGCGCGCCTGCCTCGGCCACGCCTCCGGTCTCGCGCTGCTCGCCGCCGGCTGCGCGCTGCTGTTGAGCATCGTCACGACGGGTCCGCTGCAGCTCGCCTGCATCGCGGTCGCCTTCGCCGCACCGAGCCTCACCACGATCTTCGGCCCCGTCGCGCTCGGCGCCGTGGCGCCGGCGATCCAGCGCGGCCGACTCATCGTCGTGATCTACTCCGGCAACGCGGCATCCGCGCTGGTGTCGAATGCGCTCACCGGCTGGATCGTCGGCGAGGCCGGAAACAACGCGCCGCTCGGTTACGCCCACGCCATGACATTCACCGCCGGCGTGCTGATCGTTGGCGCCATCTCGGCCTTCGCGCTGATCTTCCCGGAGCGCACCATCGCGCGCTTCGCGAAATCGGCGCAAGAACCGGCTTCTCCCTCCGCCGTAGCGGCGGTTTCGACCTGAGGACATCGGATGAGATTTGCAAGCTTCACCATCGACAATGCGTCAACCTGGGGACTGGTCGAGGGCACTGACATCGCCGATCTCGGTGCTATCCTGCGCGACCGCTTCCCCGACCTGAAATCGGCGATCGCAGCGGACGCGCTGAAGGAAGCGGCCGCAGCGGCCTCGGGCGCGAGGCGGTATCCGCTCTCCGCCATCACCTTCCTTCCGGTCATCCCGAACCCGGACAAGATCCTCTGCATCGGCTTGAACTACGAGACGCACCGCAAGGAGACCGGCCGATCCGAGGTCGAGAACCCCACGGTGTTCGGCCGCTTCGCCAACAGCCAGACCGGGCATCTCACCGACATCATCCGCCCGCGCGTCTCGACCGATCTCGATTTCGAGGGCGAGCTCGCCGTCGTCATCGGCAAGCCCGGCCGCTACATCCCGCGCAGCGAGGCTTGGCAGCACATCGCCGGCTATGCCTGCTACAATGAGGGCAGCGTCCGCGACTTCCAGCGCCACACCCACCAGTTCACGCCGGGGAAGAATTTCCCGGCCACCGGCGCGTTCGGTCCGTGGCTGGTCACATCCGACGAGATCGATGATCTCGGCCCGCTCAGGCTGCAGACCCGGCTCAACGGCGAGGTCGTTCAGGACGCCACGATCAGCCAGATGATCTTCGATATCCCGCGCCAGATCGAATACTGCTCGTCGTTCACCCGGCTCGAGCCGGGCGACGTCATCGCCACGGGGACGCCGGGCGGCGTCGGCTCCCGCCGCACGCCGCCATTGTGGATGAAGCCCGGCGACATCGTCGAGGTCGAGATCGACAAGATCGGACTGTTGCGGAACGGCATCGCCGACGAGGTGTGAGCGCCCCTGATGTTCTTGACCGTCATTCCGGGGCAGCCCGCCAGGGCTGAACCCGGAATCTCGAGATTCCGGGTTCGATGCTTGCGCATCGCCCCGGAATGACAGCCGAACCACAGTGCCTACTCAATGCGCCATCGCCGGCCCGCCGCCGAGCTTGACCTTGCGGAGCGTCAGCGCCAGCGGAATGGCTGACAGCGAAATCAGCATCAAGGCCCAATAGACGTCGACATAGGCGAGCAGCGACGACTGCATCTGCACGGTCTGGCCGATCCAGGCGAGCGCCTGCTGCTGCGCCTGGACCAGCGAGCTGCCATGCGCGGTGAAGTAGTTGGTCACCTGGTGCAGCGTGTCCTGATAGGCCGGATTGGACGGAATCGCATTCTCGACCAGCCGGCTCTGATGGAACTGCGCACGGTGCGCCAGGATGTTGGCCGCCAGCGACACGCCGATCGAGCCGCCCGTGTTGCGCGCGGCGTTGATCAGCGCCGAGGCCTGATCGGTCTTCTCAGGCGGGATGCCGTTGTAGGACGCCGTGGTGATCGACAGGAAGATCAGCGGCAGGCCAATTCCGATCAGCATGCGGGATTCGGCGAAGAACCAGAAATCCACATTGGCGTAGACCCGAGTGAGGTCGTACATCGCGAACGCCACGACGGCCGCGCCCGTCATGATCATGTATTTGGGCTGCACCTTGCCTGAGAGGCGCCCGACCACGAACATCATCGCCATCGTCACGAGGCCGCCCGGCGACAGCACGAGGCCGGCCCAGGTCGCGGTGTAGCCGAAATCCTGCTGCACCATCTGCGGCAGCATCTGCGTGGTGCCGAGCAGGATCGCGCCGGTCGCCAGCATCACCAGGAAGCTGGCGCCGAACTGGCGCGACGCCAGCATGCGGACGTCCACGGTCGGATTCTTCCGGTTCATCTCCCACGGGATCATGGCGATGAAGGCCGCGACGCAGACCGCGGCGGTGACCATGATGAAGCGCGAGTCGAACCAGTCGTCCTCCAGGCCGCGATCGAGCATCAGTTCGAGCGCGCCGAGGAAGGTCGCGACGAGAAGGAATCCGACGACATCGAAGCCGTGCGCCTGCTTGCGACGCTCCGCCGTGACTGAGGCCGGCTCCTTCAGGATCAGTCCGATCAGGATCATTGCCGCAACACCGACAGGGCCGTTGATCAGGAAGCACCAGTGCCACGACGCGTTGTCGGAGAGATAGCCGCCGAGCGTCGGGCCGACCACCGGCGCCACGACCACGGCGACGCCGAACAACGCGAAGGCCTGGCCGCGCTTTTCCGGGGGAAAGGAGTCGGCCAGGATCGATTGCGCCACCGGCACCATGCCGCCGCCGCCGAGGCCCTGCATGATCCGGAACAGCAGCAGCACCTGCAGATTCCAGGCGAAGCCGCACAGCACCGAGCTCACGGTGAACAGGCCGAGGCAGAGCAGGAAGAAGGTCTTGCGGCCGAAACGCTTGGCGAGATAGCTCGACGCCGTCAGGATGATCGCGTTGGAGACGAGATAGGTCGTCACCACCCAGGAGGATTCGTCCTGGCTGACGCCCATGCCGCCGGCGATATAGGGCAGCGCGACGTTGGCGATGGTGGTGTCCAGCACCTCCATGAAGGTCGCGAGCGCAACCAGCACGGCGATGATCCACGGACTGCCGGCGCGCGGCGCGGAGAGAGCAGCGGCCTCGCTCATGGCATCAGCCTTCTCACAGCGCAGCCTTAAGCCGCTCAAAGAGCGACGGCTTGGGATCGACGCGCACGGTCGGCACCACCGACATGCCCGGCCCGAGTGCGACGTCGGTCGGCGGATCGTCCATCTCGATCTTCACGGGCACGCGCTGCACGATCTTGACATAGTTGCCGGTCGCATT
The DNA here is from genome assembly GCF_032377735.1 of Bradyrhizobium sp. SZCCHNRI3043. Lineage (NCBI taxonomy): Bacteria > Pseudomonadati > Pseudomonadota > Alphaproteobacteria > Hyphomicrobiales > Nitrobacteraceae > Bradyrhizobium > Bradyrhizobium sp. SZCCHNRI3043. The sequence continues at coordinate 28,529 of NZ_JAUHID010000021.1, read as the reverse complement.
CTGCGGCGGCAGCAACGAGAAGGCCGGGCCCGAGCCGGACTGCACGCTGGCGACATGGCCACGGATCTCGCGCTCCGGATAGGCATCGATTTCCAAGGTCACGGGCTCGCCGGGGCGCATCTGGTCGAGCTGGGTTTCCTTGAAATTGGCGGTGACCCACACGTCGTCTGGCACGAACATCGAAAGCGCCGTGCCTTGTGCCGCGAACTGGCCGTCGGCGGCGCTGAGATTGACGACGCGGCCGGACTGCGCCGCGGTCACGGTGGTGTAGGACAGATTGAGCTGCGCCTGGTCGCTCTGTGCCTGGGCTTGCGTGAGGTTGGCCTCGGCGCTCTCGCGCTGCGCCTTCAGCGACTCCAACTGGCGTTGCGCGACCGAGAGGTTGGCCTGCGCCGAGGTCAGCGCCGCCTTCTGCTGCTGGAGCTGCGATGTGTATTGCTGCTCGCTCTGCACCGTGCCGGAGCCGGTGCGGGCGAGGTCCTGATAGCGCTTGGCCTGCTGCTCGGCGAAGGTCAGCCCGGCCTGGGCCTGCTCGACCTGGGCCTGGCCCGCGGTGATCTGCGCCTGCTGCACCTCGATCTGCGCATCGATGTTGCGGATCGCCGCCTGCGCCGACTTCACCTGCGCATCGGCCTGCGCCAGCGCGGTCTTGTAGTCGCGATCGTCGATGCGCGCGATCACGTCGCCGGCTTTGACGTGCTGGTTGTCGGTGACCGGGACGGCGGTGATGTAGCCGGAGACTTTTGGCGCAATGGAGAACTGGCGGGCCGCGATGAAGGCGTCGTCGGTGGTCTCATAGTGACCAGCCGCATCGTAGTAGACGTAGCCGCCGGCGCCGACGGCGAGCAGCAGCACGAGACCCAGCGCTGCCCCAAGCGAATGCCGCCGGATCAGGCTCCTCCGGGACCCCTCCTGGCGCTGCCCGTGCTCCGTCGGCGACGGGCCGGGCTCCGCAGCCGGCGCCTTGGCCTCGATCTGCTGCGGAGTCTCGCCGGAGGCATCCCCGCGCCATTGCCGCACGGCACGATCGCGGGCCGAGACCGCCGGACCGTCGTTGGCCGCCGATGGGACCTCAGCCGATGACAGAGCTTGCTGTGTCATCACGTCTCCTTGAATAGAACGGAACCGTTTCGTTTCTAGAATTGGGGGTTATGCAGATGGGATGCAATGGCGGACCGCGATGCGGACAGCTAAACTTTTCGTCATTGGAGGCCGCCGGCGCGCGACCCCCTGCGCGTTCACCGCGATCCGCCGTCAGCAGGATCAACTGCGTGACGCAGCCGGGGTTGCAGCCTCACGTCATCGCGTTGACTCGATCAACTCGGCTAAATACAACACACGCATAATAAGAAGTTGTTAGGGTCGGCAACCAACCACCAAAGCGGGTGCCGACATGGTCATATTGCGAGGCACGCATGCCCGTCCGTCAGGTACCAGGCTCAGACCTGCAATACGTGCTCATCGCCTTCGACGCGACGGGGCAGGAGCGGCGAGAGGCCGACGGTTCGCTCGCGAGCGAGATGGTGGTGAACCGCCTCCAGACGCTGGGCGGGGCGGTCACCGATATTCTTCTGCTGAGCCATGGCTGGATGGGCGACGTCCCTGCGGCGATCGAGCAGTATGATCGCTGGCTTGCCGCCATGGCGGCGATCGAAACGGATCGGCTCGCCGCCGCGCGGCAGCGTCCCGGCTTTGCCCCCGTCATCATCGGACTGCACTGGCCGAGCCTGCCGTTCGGAGACGAGACGCTGCCATCGGGCGGCGGCGGGTTGCTGTCCGCCGACACGTCGGCGGCATCGCTCGAGGCGGAGGTGGAACGCTATGCGGCCCGCATTGCCGACACCCCGGCGGCACGCTCCGACATCCGCTCGATCCTCGAGCAGGCGCGCATTGCGCCGGCGGCGGCCACGTTGCCGGACTCGATGCGCGATGCCTATCTCAGGCTGTTCGCCGCGGCCGGCCTTGCGATGGGCGATGCGAGCGGACGCCCCGGCGCCGAGCAGGACCGGTTCGATCCATCCGTGATCGTGAGCGAGGCGCGGAGCGCGCTGGCCGACGCAACCGCCGGGACGCTGGGCCTCGGCGATGATCTGCGCGACGCGCTGCTGGCGCCGCTCCGCATCCTGTCGTTCTGGAAGATGAAGGATCGCGCGCGCCAGTTCGGCGAGGCCGGCGCTCATGATGTCCTCGTCAGACTGCAGCAGGCGGCGCCCACGGCCCGGGTTCACCTGATGGGCCACAGCTTCGGCTGCATCGTCGTGTCGGCGGCCGTCGCCGGCACGCCCGACGGCCGCGCGCTGCCGCGCCCGGTCGAGACGATGTTCCTGGTTCAAGGTGCGCTGTCGCTGTGGTGCTATGCCGAGAGCATTCCGCAGGCCGCGCCGACGCAGGGCTATTTCCGGCGCACGCTGCTCAAGGGGCTCGTGCGCGGCGCCTTCGTGACCACCCGCTCGAGCTACGACCGGGCCAACGGATGGTTCTACCCGCTCGGAGCGCGGCTCAAGCAGCAATATCTGCTCGATACCGACTATCCGCTGTACGGCGCCATCGGCAGCTTCGGCGTCCGCGGCACCCAGCCCCTGGCGATCGTCGACATGCCGATCCAGGATGTCGGCTTCAGCTACAATTTCGGCAGCGGCCGGGTCTACAACATCGAGGCGAGCCGCATCATCAGGAACGGCGGCGGCGCAGCCGGCGCCCACAGCGACATCGCCCACCCCGAAGTGGCGCACGCTTTCTGGGCTGCGATCCTGGCCGCGCCGATGGCCGTGCGGCCGCAACCCGGCCCGGGCGGCGGGCTGCTCGGCAGCGACATCCGCCACTTCGATCAGCAGCTCTGGCGGCAGCGGACGTTCGAGAGTGCTCCGTTCCCGGAGCAGGTGCAGAAGCAGGATCAGCAGCAGATCGAGCCGGCCCAGCGGCAGCAACGCGAGCAGGAGCAGCGGGAGCAGGGTCAGCATCAGCAGCAGCAGCAGGAAGACCAGCAGCAGCAGATTCATCTGCAATATCCGCAATGGGTGCCGGCGCCGCCGGTCGCGCAGCCACCCCCGTTCGAGAACCGCAAAGCCTATCCGTCCGGCGAGCAGCGCTGGATCAACGCCGGCTTCGAGGATCTCGATGAGCCGTTGAAGCCGGGCCAGTGGTACACCTTCGCTTTCGACGTCGACATCCAGCAGAGCGGCGTCTCGTCGGTGCCGCTCGCCGACGAGCAACTGTTCCCGGAAGGGACGTCCGATGTCACCTTGACCATCCAGCTCGACAGCGACGATTTCGAGCTGTCAGACAAGAGCCGCCCGCTGCGGCTGCCGCGCACAGGCAAGTCGCGCAACAAGGCGCGGTTCGACCTGTCGCCGAAGAAATTCGGCCCGTCGGCGCTGCGGGCGACGGTCCACAAGGACGGCAATTTCGTCCAGCAGATGGACCTCGTCATCGATGTCGGCGCAGCGCCCTCGCCCCGCGTCGAGGGCGCGCATGGCCGGCCCTATTCCTCCGCCAGCGTGCTCAATCCGCGCGACGTCGGCCTGTCGATCATGCCGATCGCGGGCGGTTACGACTGTCTCGTCTGGAAGCCCGTCACGGTGCGCGCCCGGCTGCCGTTGCTGCCGGACTACCTCGCCAAGTCGATCGAGATCGCGCGTCAGGAGCTCATGAAGGTCGTGACCTATCAGAACGCGGCCGGCAGCTTCGTCTTCCAGAGCGGGATCGACATCGCCGATGCCGACCGCGACGCCGCGCTCAAGATCATGGCGCGCGCGGGAGCGGCGCTGTTCACGAAGCTGTTCTTCGGCCCCGCCGCCGCGCAGGATTCCAAGGACATCGGCGAATTCCTGCGCAAGCTGACCAGCGACCGCTCCAGGCGGCTGAAGCTGCAGATCGTGGCGGAGGCGACCACGGTGCCGTGGGGCCTGCTCTATGTCGGCGATGCCTCGGCCGGCGCCAAGCTCGACTGGGACAATTTCATCGGCATGCGCCACGTGATCGAGCAGATCCCGATGCAGAACACGCCGCGGGTCTCCGACTGCCTGATCCCCAGCGACAAGCCCGAACTCAGCATCAGCGTCAACGTCAACGACAACATCGACCGGCAGATGGGCGCCGACCTCGTCGCCCAGCAGCAGCGCTTCTGGGTCGCGGAGAAGGCGGCACGCCGCAACGTCCACGTGGTCTCGCGCACGACCAGCAAGGAGCTGGTCAAGGCGCTGGCCGACGAGACCACCAACGACCAGATCCTCTACCTCTATTGTCACGCCCGGGCGACCGGCCTCGACGATCCCGGCGGTCCCGACGGCTCCAGCCTGGTGCTGACCGATGCCGGCATCACGCTGGGCGAGCTCAGCCTGGACGCCCCGACCAGCAAGCTGCTTCCCGGCAATCCCCTCGTCTTCATCAACGCCTGCGAGTCGGCCGAATTGTCGCCGGCATTCTACGACGGCTTCGTGCCGTATTTCATGGCCAAGGGCGCGCGCGGCGTGGTTGGAACGGAATGCAAGACGCCGGCGATCTTCGCCACGGCCTGGGCGAAGCGCTTCTTCGAAAGCTTTCTCGACGGCGTACCGCTGGGTGAGACGTTCCTCAGCCTGCGCCGGGAATTTCTCCGCGAGCACGGCAACCCGCTCGGACTGCTCTACGCGGTCCATTGCGACGGCGACACCCAGGTCGCGCCGTCACTGCCGCGGTTGCCGCCAACGACCCCCGCGCCGAACGTGCAGCCGGCGCTCGGCACCGGCACCTGACAGCGTCCTCAGCGCGCCGGCTCCGGCCCGGCGAGACGCACGACGAGAGCCAGCGCGGCAACGACCGGTGGCACGACGAAGCACCAGCTGCCCAGGCGCACGAACAGCAGCGCGGCGGCGCCGCAGCCGAGCGCAAAGGCGAGCACGTTGATGGCCATCTGCATGAGCCGCGCGGGCGGCGGCGCCTGGCCCTTGTCACCGACATAGATCCTGTCGGCGAGATCGATCATCACCTGCGTCGTGGTGCCGGTCATCAGGGTCGAGGGCGGCGCGGTCGGCAGATGGATCCGGTGCACGGCGTTCTGGATCGCCATCGCCGCGACCAGCACCATGCCGGTGATGATCGCCTCGCGGCTGTCGCCATCATGGAACGCGCCGAAATGCACCGCGAGCGCGGCGCCGAGGATCAGCAGCACGAGCTTGACCGCGATAAGGATCTCGAAGGCGCGCGCCCCCCGCCGCGACAGCAAGGTGCCGGTCAGGCGTGTCGCGATCACGACCACGCAGAACACCGGAAGCGCCAGCAGCTTGGCGACCGCGCCCGAGGTCCCGAGCGCCAGCGCCGCGCCGAGCGTCACGAAGTTGCCGGTGACGTGCGCCGTGAACAGGCCCTGCAGCGCCAGGAAGCCGGCCGTGTCGACATAGCCGGCATTGACGCTGAGCAGCAGCGGCACAACGTTGCGGGACACGAATTGCGACATGTGTGGTCCTACCTTCGTTGTTCAGAGCCCGTATTTCAGCTCGATGCCGATGTAATCGCTATCGTGGCCGCCGGCGCGGCGCAGCGCATCACCGATCTTGTAGTGCACGGCTTCCAGCGCGCCGGTGAGATTGGCGCTGAAGCGATAGTCGGCGCGCAGCTGCGCGTAGACGCCGGACCATGCGCTGCCCCGCCCGGCCGTGCCGACCACTGCGACATTGGGCTGGACGTAGATCGCGTCCGCCGTCGTCGCGCGCCATTGCAGGCCGATGGCCGCCATGAACGACAGATCGGTCGCGGGTTTCACCGTCAGCGACGGCTTGAGGTGGACCAGGTTGGTGTAGCCGGTGAAGCCCGCGAGCGTGAAGTAATAGCCGTTCGGGAACAGCGGATTGAAGGTCTCGATCCTGCTGTCGCCGGGATGGCGGTCGCCGGAGGCGCCGTCGAGCTGAAGGCCGATGCGCGGCTGCCAAGCCAAATCGGCGAAGGTGTAGCCGGCGCGCGCCCCGGCGCCCCAGGCGCGGATCTGCTTCGTCCCGACCGAGCCCGCCTGCCCCATCGCCTCGAGATCCCAGTCGAAGCCCGCCAGCTTGCCGGCGAAGCGGATGTCGAGCACGTGGCGCTGCTCGGCACCCGCTGCGTCGAGGAAGCGCGCATTGTCACGCTGATAGTAGGAATAATACGACGACAGCTCGTTGGTGCCGAGCACCTGGCGCTCGATTCGGAAGGTGTGGAACAGGAACGATCCGTTCGACGTATCGTCGAACGGGCGCACCAGATTGTATTGCACCGGCTGGCTGACGAACCCGATGAAGCGCCATGGGCCGCTTTCCCAGTCGGCCCACAGCGCGTCGAAGGACTGGCGCACGTTCGGCCCGTCGCGCGACGAGACGAAGCGCTGCAGGTCGAAGTCGAAATCCTGGCGCCCGACCCGGGCCTTGAAGGTGCCCTTCTCCGTCGCATTGACATAGGCGAGGAAGGCGAGCCGGAGGTCGAGCGGGTCCTGGTCGACGGACGTGATCTTGGCCTTGCCGAAGGCACGGTCGTCCTCCAGCTGGACGAACAGCTGCCAGTGCTCGTTGAGATGTGCGTCGGCATGGATCTGCAGCCGTTGCAGGACATGCTGATCGGGTTTCGTTCCACCGATGCCGAAGCTCGCGGCATCCAGGCTCTCGAACCGCTCGCGCAGGTTCATGCCGAACGAGACGTAGCTCTGCGGATGATCCTGCTGCAGCGGGATGTACTTGATCGGATCTGATGGCGCCGTGCGCAGCGCGGGATCGGCGAGCACCGACCAGTCCTCCTGCCAGCGGTTGGTACGGATCGCCGGACGTGAGGCGTTGTCCTCGGCGAGAGCTGACGTGGCCGCACATAGCGCGCCGAGCAGCGCGCTCGCGACCACCGTCTTTCTCAGGACCCGCGCCATCCGTCACCTCTCGGGAATCGCAGCAATACCCTACTTCGACGGCGCATGAATCTCCGCGACATAGCCGCCGGGAAACTGCACCACCGCCTGTTCGCGCTTATCCGAGGTGAAGGGTTCGACCAGCACGGTCGCGCCTGTTGCTTTCGCCTTGTCGAGGGTCGCCTTGAGATCGGCGACCTCGTAGCCGGTCATCTCGCGCCCGAACGGATATGGCAGATGGCCGTCGGTCACGAGCACGGTCATCCGCCCGAACACCGACTCGATGCGGAGGCGCCGATAGTGATCGTTGGGACGACCGATCTCGACCCCAGGCGCCTTGGGGTCCTCAGAGACGACCTTGCCCTTGGAGAAGCGCAGGAAGGCGCGCGTGAAGGCCTCGACGCGATCGGGCGAAACATAGACGCGGTTGTCGGGAACGGTCTGGAACGCCGCGTAGGACGGCTTCGTCGTGTGCCAATACAATTGCATGTTGACGCCGCCCGGCCACTGGATCACCGCATCACGGCCGATCGGATCGGGAAACGGCGCAACCACCACGTCGGCGCCGGCGGTCCTGGCCGCCTTGATCGCCGCGTCCAGATCGGTGACGAGATAACCGGTGCGCTCGGCGCCGAATGGGTACGGGATTGGTGTCTTGAAGCCGAACAGCGAGACGGTCCCGACCGGCGTCTGCAGCAGCTGCGAGGTCGTGCTGCTCGGAGCAGGCGTCACCGTCGCAACCACCTGCTTGGTGCTCAGGCCGCCGAAGGTGGCGAGGAAAGAGGTAGCGAACTTCTCGACGTCGTCGGGCGCGACATAGACATGCGTGGTGTCGTATTGCGCGCCCACGCCGATCAGCGGCGCCGCGTCCTTGGCGAGAGCGGGCGCGGCGAGCAGCGTGGTGGCAATGACGGCACCGAGCAGATGACGGGAACGGACCATGACGACCTCGAATGAGCAGATGTGGATCAAGCGCGGCGCGCGCGCCAGGAGATGATCGAGACGAGCACGAGGCCGGCGATCAGGCCGAGATGCTCGAAGAAGGCGTTCAGCGCCATGAAGCGCTCATGGCCGGCCATGTGCCAGAAATCATTGACGGTGAGCATCGCAACGAGCGTGAGCACACCGAGCGCGCCGGAGCCGAGCCAGACGAACCTGTTCGCGATGACGAGCACCGAGCCGATCAGCTCGACGGCGATCGCGGCCGACGCCCACAGCGCCGCCGGCTGCAGGCCGAAATGCGCCTGCTCAGCGATGGCGCTTGGGAAGTCCATGAACTTCTGGACGCCGCCGATCAGATAGGCTGAAACCAGCGCGACCCGCGCCGCGGGCCACAGCCAGCGCCAGTCGAGCACCGCGGCGATCGGCCGCGGCGTGTCGGACATCCCCGCCATCTCAGACCGCCCAGCAGGCGCAGCCGAGCGCGCCCCAGAAGCTCTTGAGATCGGAGACCGGCAGGCTGGAGGACCATGCCCGCGCGTGGTCGTGGCCATGCATGCCGCACGCGCTGGTGCAGCCGCACATCTGCATCGCCTGGGCGCGGACGGTGCCATCGTCGCCCTTTTCCAGCCAGGCGCCATAGCCGCCGAAGCGGCGCACCGGCGACCAATCCGGCATCGCCGGCGGCGGAGCCGCGTCGTCCAGCGGCTTGAACGCGGCGGCTGCGTAGACGATGCGGCCACCGACCATGGTGAGGTCGCTGGTGATGTCGGCGATCTCGGCCTCCGCACAGGAGAAGAAGTCGCGATCCGGCACGATCAAATCGGCGAACTGCCCGACCGCAATGCGGCCCTTCCTGCCTTCTTCGTTGGAGAACCAGGTGACGTTCTCGGTCCACATCCGAAGCGCCGTCTCGCGATCGAGGCAGTTGCGCTGCGGATACAGTCGCAGGCCGCCGACGGTGCGGCCGGTCACCAGCCAGGACAGCGAGACCCACGGATTGTAGGAGGCGACGCGCGTCGCATCGGTGCCGGCGGAGACCTTGACGCCCTTGTCGAGCATCGTCTTCACCGGTGGCGTCGCCTCCGCCGCGCCAAAGCCGTAGCGCTCGACGAAATACTCGCCCTGATAGGCCATGCGGTGCTGCACGGCGATGCCACCGCCGAGCGCGGCGATACGGTCGATCGACTGGTCCGAGATGGTCTCGGCATGATCGAAGAACCAGTGCAGCCCGTCGAGCGGGGTATCCTGATTCACCTTCTCGAACACGTCGAGCGCGCGCGAGATGGTCTCGTCATAGGTCGCGTGCAGCCGCCACGGCCACCTGTTCTGGACCAGGATGCGCACGACCTCCTCGAGCTCGCCTTCCATCTCGGCCGGCATGTCCGGCCGCGGTACGCGAAAATCCTCGAAATCCGCGGCAGAGAACACCAGCATCTCGCCGGCGCCGTTGTGGCGGAAATAGTCGTTGCCCTGCTTGTAGGACGAGCTCTGCGTCCAACGCAGGAAGTCGTCCTTCTCGCCCTTCGGCTTCTGCGTGAACAGATTGTAGGCGAGCCGGATCGTGAGCTGGCCGTCATCGGCGAGCTTCTGGATCACGGCATAGTCGTCCGGATAGTTCTGGAAGCCGCCGCCGGCATCGATGGCGCCGGTGACGCCGAGCCGATTCAGCTCGCGCATGAAATGGCGCGTGGAGTTGAGCTGATAGTCGAACGGCAGCTTGGGGCCCTTTGCGAGCGTCGCATAGAGGATCGCGGCGTTCGGCTTCGCGAGCAGCAATCCGGTCGGCTTGCCCTGGGCATCGCGCGCGATCTCGCCGCCGGGCGGCTCTGGCGTGTCCTTGTCGTAGCCGACGGCACGTAGCGCGGCGCCGTTGAGAATGGCGCGATCATACAGATGCAGCAGGAACACCGGCGTGTCCGGCGCGACCGCGTTGAGCTCATCGATGGTCGGCATCCGCTTCTCGGCGAACTGGTGCTCGGTGAAGCCACCGACCACGCGCACCCATTGCGGCGGCGGCGTGATCGCGACCTGCGCCTTCAGCATCGCCATTGCGTCAGCGAGCGACCGCACGCCGTCCCAGCGCAGCTCCATGTTGAAGTTGAGACCGCCGCGGATGATGTGCAGGTGATTGTCGATCAGGCCCGGCAGCGCGCGCCGGCCCTTCAGGTCGATGATCTTCGTCGCCGAGCCAGCGAGCTTCATGACGTCCTGCTCACGGCCGACCGCGGTGAACACGCCGTCCTTGATCGCGACAGCACTCGCCTGCGGGTTGGAGCGATCCAGCGTCGTGAACAAGCCGCGATGCAGGATGAGGTCGGGATGATCGGTCATGAGGTCTTCTCGTCTCGCGCCGAAGCGATGGTTGTGTCTGCCCGGCCGTGATGGCCGGGCAGCATGCCGAAGATGTGCGTGGCGCAGGCCGCCTTCTGCCACGCGGCAGCAAGCGTGGTGCCGTTCAGGAGCTGCTTGCCCACGGGGATCACCTGCTCTCCGACGAGAATTCCGAGCAGGCCGACCAGCGCCACCAGCGGCGGCGCCGGCGAGCGGACCTGAAGCAGGCTGTAGATCACGCCGACCAACAGACCCGCCCCGAGCGAGAACAGATAGATCTTCATCGCTCGTCCCAGGGTTACTTTGCGCCGCCTTCCGAGGCGTGCTCGCCGAGCGCCCACTTCGAGAAGCGGATCTGGATGCCGTAGGGCGAATGCGCCTTGAGGATCTCCATCATGCCGTCATAGGTCTCGGCACGCGCCCAGTCCTGCTGCAGCTCGAAGGCGAACTGGCACGAGGTGATCGGCACCGCGCCGGCCTGCACCGCGCGATCCATCGCCCGGTTGTGCGCTTCGAGAGACAGGTCGCCGCAGGCATCGGCCGGGATGTAGATCTCATAGCCTTCGCGCAGCATGTCGAGCGTCGGGAACAGCACACAGGCCTCGGTCCAGAGTCCCGCGATGATGAACTTCTTGCGGCCGGTCGCGGCGACCTGCTTGCGGAAGCCGGCGTCGAGCCAGGAGTTCATCGCCGTGCGGTCAACGATGTCGTGCTCCGGAAACAGCTCGGTCACCTCCGGCATGAACGGACCGGAGAACGAGTCCTTGGCGACCGTGGTGAGCACGGTCGGGATCTTGAACAGCTTGGCCGCCTTGGCGACGATCTGGATGTTGTTGAAGACGCCGAGGCGATCGTGCGACTGCACGCCCTGATACATCGCGGGCTGATAGTCGATCAGCGCGACCGCGCAGTTCTGCGGGGTCAGCATTTCGAGCTTCGACATGAGAATCTCCGTGACAGATTTGTGATGCGGGAGGACGCGCGAGGGCGTCAGCCCTTGATGAAGGCCAAGAGGTCAGCGTTGATGGTCGCGGCCTCCGTGGTCGGCATGCCGTGCGGAAAGCCCTTGTAGGTCTTCAGAGTGCCGTTCTTCAGGAGCTTGGCCGACAGCGGCGCGGAATCCGCGTAAGGCACGATCTGGTCGTCCTCGCTGTGCATGACCAGCACGGGCAGCGTGATCTTCTTGAGATCCTCGGTGAAGTCGGTCTGCGAGAATGCGACGACGCCGTCGTAGTGCGCCTTGGCGCTGCCCATCATGCCCTGGCGCCACCAGTTCTGGATCACGGCCTCGGACGGCTTGGCGCCGGGCTTGTTGTAGCCGTAGAACGGCCCAGCGGCGACGTCGCGATAGAACTCCGCGCGGCGCGTGGCGACCTGGGTCTGGAAGTCGTCGAACACGGACTTCGGCAGTCCGGCCGGATTGGCCGCGGTCTGGACCATCAGAGGCGGCACGGCAGCGATGACCGCCGCCTTGGCCGCGCGGCTTTCGCCGTGACGCGCCAGATAATGCACGACCTCGCCACCACCGGTCGAATGGCCGACATGGATCGCGCTCTTGAGATCGAGATGCGCGGTCAATGCCGCGAGATCGTCGGCATAATGGTCCATGTCGTGGCCGTCGGCGACCTGGGCCGAGCGGCCATGGCCGCGGCGGTCATGGGCGACGACGCGAAAGCCGTGATTGAGGAAAAACAGCATCTGCGCATCCCAATCATCCGCTGACAGCGGCCAACCATGGCTGAACACGATCGGCTGGCCGGAGCCCCAATCCTTGTAGTAAATCTCTGTGCCGTCACTGGTTTTCAGAACGGGCATGATCTTCTCCTGCGCGCCAGCCATGCGGTCGCACAACGAATTTCGTGTCGCGATCGCCAATGCCCGGTGCTATGCAATCTCATGTGCATCTGCACAATGACCCGAGGAGGCCAAAGCACTGGCTCCAGAAGGCCAAGGGATGGCTCAGCAGATTCGAACCACATCGTCGTCCTGGATGCGCGGCGTCGCGACGACACTGAACGAGCAAGGTCTGGATGCGGCCGCGCTGTTCGCCGAGGTCGGCCTCTCGATCGACGATCTCGACGATTGCGATCGCCGCTGGCCGACCGAGGCACTGAGCCGGTTGTGGGTGCTGGCGGCGGAGCGTTCGGGCAATCCGGACATCGGGCTCGCCAAGCTCGATGCGCCGCGACCTGACAACTATGGCGTCGCCGGCTACGCCATGATGTCGAGCCCCACGCTTCTCGCCGGGCTGACGCGCCTGATCCGCTACATGTGCCTGGTAAGTGACGCCGTCACCATCACGCTCGAGCAGGGCAATGGCGGCCGCTGGGTGCGGACCGACGTGTTCGGCGGTGAATGCCCGATTCCGCGGCAGCGCTACGACTACGGCGTCGTCAATCTGCTCAATCTATGCCGGTGGATGCTGGACCGTCGCTTGACGCCGCTCGCCACCCGCTTCTCGCATCCGGTGCCGCTGTCGATCGCGTGCTACAACAGGGCGTTCCAGTCCCCGCTTGAATTCGATGCACCGTTCAACGGCTTTCTGGTATCGGATCAGGATCTCGCCTGCAAGCTGACCACCTCGGCCCCCGAGCTCGCCGCGATCCACGATCGCATCGCCGGCGAGGCGCTGGAGCGGCTGGTCACGGCCGACACCGCGTACCGCGCCCGCATCGCCATTGCCAAGCTGCTGCCCGACGGCAGCCCGTTGCGCTCGGCCATTGCCGCCGAGCTCGGCTTGAGCGATCGCACCTTCCAGCGCCGGCTCGCCGATGAAGGCCTCTCCTTCAGTGATCTCGTCGATGATGTCAGGCGCGAGCTCGCCCAGCGCCATCTCGCCGATTTCCGCATGACGCTCACCGACATCGGCTATCTGCTCGGCTATGCCGACCAGAGCACCTTCTTCCGCGCATCCAATCGCTGGTTCGGCGAATCACCAGGCGAATATCGCGCCCGCGTGATGGGGGGACATCGGTAGGAGATCGCCGCCGCGCGGCTGATGCGCACGGCCCGAACCAGCATCGGATGATCTCAATCAGTAGAACCGGTACAGGTGATGCACCGGGCCGTGGCGATGCCCGACGGTGAAGCGATCGGCCGCCGCGATGGCACCGGAGATGAAGGCCTTGGCATTGCGCACGGCCGTCTCGAGGCTCTCGCCCTTCGCCAGCCCGGCGGTCACGGCCGACGACAGCGAACAGCCCGTGCCGTGGGTATTCTTCGTGTCGATGCGTGGCGACGCCAATGCGGTGCAGCCATCCGCGGTGATCAGATAGTCGGTGCTGTCGGTGCCCTGCCCGTGGCCGCCCTTGATCAGCACGGCCGGACAGCCGAGCGCGAGCAGCCGGCGGCCTTGCGCCGCGATCGCCTCGTCGGAGGTCGCAACCGGCTCGTCCAGCAGCGCGGCCGCCTCGGGCAGGTTCGGCGTGATCAGCGACGCCCGCGGGATCAGCCCGCGGCGCAGCGCGTCGATCGCATCCTCCGGCAACAGCCGGGCACCCGACGTCGCCACCATCACCGGATCGAGCACCACGTGTGACGGCGTCCAGCGCGCAAGGCTTGCGGCAATGGCGTCGGCAATCGGCGCCTGCGCCACCATGCCGATCTTGACCGCGCCGACGGCGAGGTCGTCGAACACCGCATCGATCTGCGCGGTGACGAAATCGGGGGGCACCAGGTGCACCCCGGTCACGCCCTTGGTGTTCTGGGCGGTCAGCGCCGTCAGCACCGACGCGCCATAGACGGCCAGCGCCGCAAAGGTCTTGAGGTCGGCCTGGATGCCGGCTCCCCCGGAGGAATCCGAACCGGCGATGGAAAGTGCGACGGGGGTGCTCATGCCCCTTCCTAGCGCGGGCCGGCCGCGCCCGGCAAGCAGGCCCGGCCACCGGAGAAAGCGTATCGACTTCGCCGGAAAACGCTATATTGAGGCGAAAGATGCCTTCCGGAGACAGCCCGCAATGGTTCCCTTCTTCGTCCAGATCAAGTGCAAGCTTGGCCAGTCCTACACGGTCGCCAATGCGCTGGCGGAAGCCGAGATCGCCTCCGAGATCTACTCGACGGCGGGAAATTATGACCTGCTGGTGAAGTTCTACGTCGACAATGCCACCGACATCGGCCACTTCGTGAACGAGAAGGTCCAGGTGCTGCCGGGCATTCAGGACACCCACACCATCATCACGTTCAAGGCCTTCGGCGCCACCTAGCGACGAGCTCGTCCAAGCCCGGGGACGGCCTGCCCGTCGGCCACCTGCCTCACGACAAAGGCGCCCGTCGTGACCGACGGGCGCCGAGGTCCTGAAAATGGGTCAAGCATGGTTTCGTCATGAAAGACGGTGGGCGGCCGGAGGGCCGTGTCCGCCAGTGCGTGTCAGCAGGCTGAAAAGCCGGACCTTTCGATCGCGAGGGGTCATGGGGGGACCGTCGAACGGCCCGGCTTTCCTTTCGGGCAACTTGGCGATAGGCGTCTATAACCGGTGCGCGGAGCATCGGGTCAAGGCGGGCGACCGATCCGATACGGTCGATCAAGAAGTTGAGACGAAAACTCAAGAATGACTGCGGCGCCGTGTGAAGAGTGAGATCAAAGCCGTTTCGTCCCTGCTGCCGAGCTATGGCTTTTCCGCCGAGCAGATGGACACCGAGACCAACATTGCCGCGTGGCGTGAGGCCACGTCGACGTTCTTCGAGGTCGACGAGCTCGCGGCCGGCGAGGCCGCTCCGTTCCGGGCGGACGTCCTGTCCTACGCGCTTGGCTCCGTCCTGCTCGGATCGGCCCGTGCGAGCGGCCAGCGGTTCCGGCGATCGGCCGAGACCGTCGCCCGCAGCGGCGTGGATCACATCATCCTGCAGCTCTACGTGAACGGCAGCTATGAGGGCGTCGCTGGCGCCTCGCCGATCCGGGTCGAGGCCGGCGACCTCTGCGTGCTCGATCTCGCCCAGACACTCGAAACGCGCGCGACGCCGTTCGAGAACGTCACGTTGGTGGTGCCGCGTCCGATGTTCGATGCGCGCCTGCTGCAGGTCGACGACCTGCACGGCCTGGTGCTGCCGCGCAGCGGCGCGCTGGCGCCGCTGTTGGCGCGGCATTTCGGCGCACTGCTCGACTATGCGCCGCGCATGAGTTTCGACGAGTGCCAGGCTGCGGTCGAGGGCACGATCGCACTGATCTCGGCGTGCCTGCGCGGCGAGCTCGAACGCCGCGATGCCGACCGCAGCGTGACGCCGGACGCCTCGCTGCTCCGCGTCCGCCAATATATCGAAGCGCGGCTGTCGAGCCCCGAACTCAGCGCCGACGCCGTGGCGCTGCATTTCGGGATGTCTCGCGCGTCGCTCTATCGCCTGTTCGCGCCGATCGGCGGCATCGCCGACTACATCCGCCGCCGCCGACTGCACCGTGCGTTCTTCGATCTCGCGGGAACCGGATCGCGGGCGTTGCGCATCAGCGAGGTCGCGCGGCGCTGGCAGCTCGGTACCGATGCGCATTTCACGCGGCTGTTCAAGACCGCCTATGGCATCACGCCGAGCGCCGCGCGCGAGGCCGCCATGCTGGGCTCGCCACGCCTGTCGGTCGACGCGGACGCCGAAACCGCCTCGCCGCTCAGCCGTTGGATGCGAGGGATAGCAGCGCCCCGGACCGGGGAATGAGCGCGACGACGGCCGCCGAGTGCGGATCGTCGTCCTCGGTTGCGCCGTCCTCAGATGCGTCTTCGGCCGGCTGCGGCTCGTCGGCCTCGGACGCAGCGCGCGCGATCTCCAGATGCTGCTCGAGCTGCTCGACCGGCATCGGCCGGCCCAGCAGATAACCTTGCGCGAAGTTGACGCCGAGCGCGCGCAGTTGCACCAGCTGCTCTTCGGTCTCGACGCCTTCGGCGGTGATCTGGATGCCAAGCCCCCGCGCCAGCGTCACGACCGACGAGATGACGGCGGCACTTTCGTCGCGCACGCTCAGATTGGCGACGAAGGACTTGTCGATCTTGATCTTGTTGAACGGGAACGCCGTCAGCGAACGCAGCGACGAATAGCCGGTGCCGAAATCGTCGAGTGCCAGCGAGATGCCGAGGCCCTTCAGCCTGTCGATGAAGCTCTCGTTCTCGGCCGCGCGCTCCAGCAGCACCGACTCCGTGATCTCGATCTCGAGACGCTTCGGATCGAGGCCGGACCGCGCGAGCGCCGACTGGATGACGTCGAACAGCTCCGCCTGCTTGAACTGGACGGGCGACAGATTGACGGCGATCTTGACGTCGTCGGGCCATGCGGTGGCGTCGTCGCAGGCGCGACCGATGATCCATTCGCCGAGCGGCACGATCAGGCCGGTCGACTCCGCAAGCGGGATGAACTTGTCCGGCGGCACCAGCCCCTTGACCGGATGACGCCAGCGCACCAGCGCCTCGACGCCGCGCCGCTCGCGCGTCTCGGCGTCGTAGAACGGCTGATAGTGCACCTCGAACTGGCACTGCGCGATGGCGTCGCGCAGATCGCCCTCGAGCGTGTTGCGCGCCTCGAGCTCGGCCGACATCGCATCGTCATAGAGCGTGTAGCAGCTGCGGCCGGCGGATTTCGAGCGGTAGAGCGCGAGATCGGCCTTCTTGAGCAGGTGCTCCTGGTCGCGGCCGTGCTGGGGCGCGAGCGAGATGCCGATGCTGGTGCCGATCTCGACCCGTTGCCCGGCGAGCTGGAACGGCTCGGCGATCAGCTTGGTGATGCGCTGCGCAAGCTCGATCGCGGCGGCGCGCTGGTCGGCGGATCCGGCCTGGATCAGGGCGAACTCGTCGCCGCCGAGCCGGGCCAGCACGTCCTCGTCGCGCAGTTGCGATCTCAGCCGCTGCGCGACCTGCACCAGCAGCTCATCGCCGGCGCCATGACCGAGTGAATCGTTGACGTTCTTGAAACGGTCGAGGTCGAGCAGGAAAACGGTGAAGCGGCCGTTCTTCTCGTCGTTGATGCGCTCCATCTCCTCGAGGAAGAAGGCGCGGTTCGCGAGGCCCGTCAGCGCGTCGGTCTGCGCCAGCTCGAGCACGCGGCGATTGGCGAGCGCGAGCTGCAGGGCGTTGCGGCTCGACAGCGCGAGATACACGGCGAGGAAGATCGTCGTCGCCATGCCGGCCGCATACAGCGCCAGCGCGCGGTTGTGGCTCGCCATCAGGCTGCCGCCGGCGGGCGCCGCCTGGAACACCCAGTCGGCATCGCCGATGCGCAAGGTCGTCGACCAGATGCTGGGGTCCGCGGGCCAGCGCTGCGGGTCCACGCCGGAGGCGTTGATCACGCGTTCGGGCGGCAGAAGGTTGATCGCAAGCGCCGGACTGTTAGGATTGTTCGCGCGCACCGACTGCAGCAGCGTCGGCAGGTCGAACACGCCGATGATGAAGCCGCTGAGATTGCGCCGGCGGTCGGCGACCGTCGTGCGCGACGTCCCCTTGGCGTAGACGGGGATGCCGATCATCACGGCGTTGTTGCGCTCGTTCTGATTGATCAGGTTCTGACGCGTGCGCAACGCGCCGATCACGTCGTAGTCGCGCGACTGCTCCAGCACGGCGCGATGGTCGGGAATGCTCCAATAATCGAGACCGTAGACCGGGGAGGTCTTCGCCTCGGTGGAGAAGTAGACCGGATAGTATTCGTCGCTCTCCGGCGCCACCGTGCCGTCGGGATAGGACTTGATGCGAAAGGCGGGAACGCCATCGGTGATCGCCGCCGCCTCGTATTCGCCGCGCTCCTTGCGCTTGATCCGCGGTAGCCACGCCAGGCGGAGCATGCCGCGATGCGCCTCGAACAGGCGCGCGCTGAAGGTCTGGTACTCGCTGCGGGTGATGTCGTCGTTGGCGGATTCGAAGCGGGTGCGCAGCGCGGTCAGCCGGCTGACATATTCGTTGACGCCGTTCTGGACCAGGATCGCCTGGGCTTCGGCCACGCCTTCGAAATCGGTGCGCGCCAGCCGGTTTTCCCAGCGTCCCACGGCAACCGTCCCGACGACCGACAGCACGACGCCGACGCATGCCGCGATGATCGCGGGGCGATAAAGGCGGTATCGCGATAACGACGCGCGCAGCCTCTCCCGCCCGCTACCGCTGCGAGCATCATCCTTTTCCGGCAGCGTCGGTGCGCTGTACTCTTCAACCTGCAATATGGCCCCCGCCAAACGGCTGCCCCTCACCACGATGCGGCCGATGCTGGCCGCGGTAAGTTAAGGACGGTCAAAGATGATCCGTTGTGGAGTACCAGAAACCGGGGCTTGGTTAACGGCTGACTGTTGAGGGCCGCCCAAAACGCGATCAAGCGCGGGCTACGTCCTTAGCGAGGTCTTCATTCAACACGCCTAGACTGAGTTGTCATCCAGCGTACCCGTGCATCGAAGATCGCAATGAACTGGTTTTCAAGCCTTCGGATCTCCATCGTTCTCATCCTGATCGCCGGCGTGCTCCCGCCCGGGCCTGCGCGCGCCGACGAGCTCGGCGTCACCAACGACTCCATCATGTTCGGCCAGGTGGCGGCGCTGGAAGGCCCGTCGGCCGCGCTGGGCCAGGCGGCGCGCCAGGGACTGCTGGCGGCCTTCAACGAGCTCAACGCCAAGGGCGGCGTCTACGGACGCAGGCTCAAGCTGGCGAGCCGCAACGACGGCTACGATCCCGATCGTTCGGTGGTCGAGACCATCAAGCTGATCTACGAGGATAAGGTGTTCGCGCTGATCGGCGCCGTCGGCACGCCGACCGCGATGGCCACCGCTCCGATCGCGGCGTCGAACGACGTCCCCTTCATCGGGCCGATCTCGGGCGCCGAATTCCTGCGGGCGCCCGAATTCCAGAACATCGTGAACATCCGCGCGAGCTACGCGGCCGAGGCAGAAGCCTCGATCAAGTACCTCACCGAAGAGCTTCACCTGACCCGGATCGCGATCTTCTATCAGGATGACGCGTTCGGCCGCGACGTGCTGGCCGGCGTGAAGACACATCTCGATCGCCGCGGCCTCGAGCTCGCGGCCGAAGGCACGTTCGAGCGCAACACGCGCGCGGTCGGCGCGGCGCTCAAGGTCATCCGGCGCGCGGAGCCGGAAGCGGTGATCCTGGTCGGCACCTACGGCCCGTGCGCCGAGTTCATCAAGATGGCGCATCGCAGCGGCTTCAACCCGACCTTCACGGCGGTCTCCTTCGTCGGCGGCAACGCGCTCGCCAAGGAGCTCGGCCCGGAAGGCCGCGGCGTCATCGTCTCCGAGGTGGTGCCGTTTCCGTGGGACACCGACCTCCGCATCGTCGCCGACTATCAGGCCGCGATGAAGACGCTCGATCCGAGCCAGACGCCGGACTTCATCGGGCTCGAGGGCTACATCACCGGCCGCCTGGTGGCCCGCGCCCTGGCGATGACCGGGCCTAACCCGACCCGCGCCGAGCTGCTGCGCATCATCAACGAGGTCGGCCAGTTCGACATCGGCGGGCTGGTGGTCAGCTTCGGCAACGCGCGCAAGGAGAATCCACCGCCGGTGTCGCTGACGGTGATCCAGAGCGACGGCAGCTTCAAGCCGATCTGATCCGCGTTGCGCGCCGGCCGAACTGATCAGCCCGCGGGCTTCTTCGGCTTCGGCGGGCCTTCGACCGGCGGCAGCGATTTCAGATAGACCGCCATCGCCTTGCGATCCTCGGGCGTGAGCTGCGAGGTGTTACGGATCACCCGCGCCATCGAGCCGCCGGCGCTGTCGCCGTCGGGCAGTTGTCCGGTCTCGAGGAAATAGCTGATGTCGCTCTCGCTCCAGTCCGACAGGCCCTTCTGGGTGATGTTCGGCACGAAGCCCTGACCTTCCGGATCGGGCCCACCCGCCAGACGCTGCGCCGAGACGATGCCGCCGAGCGCATTGCGCGGGCTGTGGCATTCGGCGCAATGGCCGAGCGTATTGACCAGATAGGCGCCGCGATTCCACTCCGCCGGGCGCGAGGCGTTGGCGGCAAAGGGCTTGTCGCCGAAGAACAAGAGCTTCCAGACCCCGACGGTGCGGCGGATGTTGAACGGGAATGGCATGTCGTGCGCGCGCGAGGCCCCGGCGACCGGCGGCAGCGTCTTCATGTAGGCGAAGAGATCGCGGACGTCGTCGATCTTCGCGGCCGCGTAGGAGGCATAGGGAAACGCCGGGTAGTAGTGGCTGCCGCCCGGCGACACGCCCCTCACCACCGCATTGACGAACTCGGCCTCGCTCCAGCGCCCAATGCCGTCAGTGGGATCGGGCGAGATGTTGGGCGCGTAGAACGTGCCGAACGGCGAGGTCAGCGGCAGCCCGCCGCCGAGCTTCAGTCGATCCGGCTGGTTCGGGACGGCATGGCATGACGCGCAGCCGCCAATGTTGAACATCTCCTGGCCATTGGCGAGATCAGGCGCCCGTGTCGCCGCCGCGAGCACCACGGTCGACGGGCTCGTCAGCCACCAGAATACCGCAAGGCCCGCGGCACCGAGCACACAGACAGCAAGCAGAAGGCGTCGCAACATGGTCGCTCCGTCACGGCGGGGAGGATGTCGTGGTTTTCGCCGCAAGCCCCAAGGCGTCGGCGGCGATCGATACGACAGGACGCACGGGCGCACAAACAAAACAGGCGCACAAACAAACGGGGCGAACGCGCAGCACGCGTTCGCCCCTCGCATGAGATCACATCAGGTCAGCTGGCCTTGAGCCGGAAGGTCTCGTGGCAACCGCCGCACTCCTTGCCGATCGCCGGCGCGGTCGCCTTGAGGCTGTCGAGATCCTTGATCTTGGCCTTGGCCTCGGTGACCACCTTGGCGAAGCTGTCGATCTTGGTCTTGAAGCCGGCATGGTCTTCCCAGATCTTCGGCGACGGGCTGTAGTCGCCCTCGAACTTCGCGCCCTTGACGCTGGCGGGATACATCGTCGGCAGCTTCTTGGCCGTCTCGTCGAGCTGCGCCAGAGCGGCATTGACCGCGGCCTGGTCGTACGGCTTCTCGCCCTTCACCATGGCGATGAGAACACCGCCGAGGTTCTTGGCGTTGGCCTTCATCGTGTCCTGGCTATGCTTGACCAGATCCTGCTGTGCCATCACGGCGCCCGCCCCTAGCAGCAAAGCTGCGACAGCCACGACAGTCCGCTTCATCAATTCGCTCCTTTGTTGTCACAATCCCGTCCAGCCCACCTGAACGGGTCGCTCGGTTAGATCAACCCCTCAGCCCGCGGATTATTCCGGAATTGAGGCGGATATCGGAGAGGCTACGGAGGGAGAGTACTCAGAGACTATGACGGCGATGCTGCTCCCGGATCGCAATCCAGACGCGCTCCGGGGTCGCCGGCATGTCGATGTGATCGATCTTGTACTCGCGCCAGAGCGCTTCGACGATCGCATTGACCACAGCCGGGCAGGAGCCGATCGCGCCCGCCTCGCCCGCGCCCTTGACACCCATCGGATTGGTCTTGCAGGGCACGTTGTGGGTCTCGAAGGTAAAGGACGGCGCGTCGGCGGCACGCGGCAGCGCGTAGTCCATGAAGCTGCCGGTGACGAGCTGAGCGTCGGAGTTGCTGTAGACCACCTGCTCCATCAGCGCCTGACCGATGCCCTGCACCGCACCGCCATGCACCTGGCCGGCCAGCAGCAGCGGATTCAGCGTCACGCCGAAATCGTCGACGATGACGTAGTTGACGATTTTGATGATCCCGGTCGCCGGATCGATCTCGACCTCGGCCACATGTGTGCCGTTCGGATAGGTGCCGTCGGCGCTGGCGAAGGTGGCACTGCCGTTCAGCTTGGCAGGATCTGTGCCCGGACGCTTGGCGAGATCGGCGAACGAGATCGCCCGGTCGGTGCCGGCGACGCGGATCACGCCGTCCGCGATCTCGAGATCGCCGAGGCCGGCCTCGAGCGCTTCCGCCGCGATCTGCTTGAGCTTGTCGCCGAGCTCATGGGTGGCGCGCTGCACGCTAACGCCGCCCGAGGGGATCGAGGCCGAGCCGCCGGTGCCGAGGCCGGTCGCGATTTCGGCCGTGTCGCCCTGGTGGATGTGGACGCGCTCCGGCGGCAGGCCGAACTGCTCGGCGACGATCTGGGCATAGGCGGTCTGGTGGCCCTGCCCGCTCGACTGCGTGCCGATCAGGATGGTGACGTCACCATTGGGATCGAGCCGCACATTGGCGGTCTCCTCGCCCATGGTGCCGCAGACCTCGACATAGCTCGCGAGCCCGATGCCGCGGATCAGCCCGTGCTTCTTGGCGGCCTTGGCGCGCTTCGGAAACTCCTTCCACTGCGCGATCTCCATCGCGCGCTTGAGATGCGCGTTGAAGTCGCCGGAATCGTAGACCTTGCCGGTCGCGGTCTTGTAGGGCAGCGCGCGCGGCGGAATGAAGTTCTTGCGCCTGATCGCATCGACGCTCATGTCGAGCTTGCGTGCGCAGGCATCGACCAGGCGCTCGATGACATAAGCCGCCTCGGGGCGGCCCGCGCCGCGATAGGCGTCGACCGGCACGGTATGGGTGAAGATCGTGCGCACCCGGCAGTGGAAGGCCTGGATGTCGTAGAGCCCCGGCAGCATGCCGGCGCCGCCATGCGGGATATAGGGCGCGAAGGTCGAGAGATAGGCGCCCATGTCGCCCATCAGGTCGACGTCCATCGCGAGGAACTTGCCGTCCTCGGCCAGCGCCATCTTCGCGGTGGTGACGTTGTCGCGGCCCTGCGCGTCGCCCATGAAATGCTCCGAGCGATCGGCGGCCCAGCGCACCGACTTGCGCAGCCGCTGCGCGGCGACCGCGAGCAGCGCGTATTCCCGGTAGGGAAACAGCTTGGTGCCGAAGCCGCCGCCGACGTCGGGGCAGATCACCCGCATCTTCTCGGTCGGGATCTTCAGCACGTTCTGGCACAGAATGTCGCGCAGGCGGTGGCTGCCCTGGCTGCCCGCCGTCAGCGTCAGATGGTCGCGCTTGGTGTCGTATTCGCAGACCGCGGCGCGCGTCTCCATGAAGCTCGCCACCACGCGCGGATTGACGATGCGGATCTCGGCAACCGCATGAGCCTTGGCGAACGCCGCCTCGGTCGCGGCCTTGTCGCCGATCGCAACGTCGAACAGAACGTTGCCCTTATGCTCGGCCCACACCTGCGGCGCGTCCGGCTTGATCGCGTTCACGACGCCGGTCACGGCCGGCAGCGTCGTCCACTCGACCTTGATCGCCTCCAGCGCGTCGCGCGCGTGATCGAGCGTATCGGCGACGACGAATGCGATCGCGTCGCCGACGTGGCGCACCTCGTCCTTGGCGAGGATCGGATAAGGCGGCGCGGTGAACGGATCGGTCTCGAGATTGAACAGGCAGGGTAGCCCACCGAGCTCCGCGGTGTCGGCGGCGGTCAGAATCAGCGCCACGCCCGGCAAGAGCCGCGCCTGGGTGACGTCGATGGTGAACTTGGCATGGGCCTGCGGCGAGCGCAGCACCAGGGCATGCAAGGCGGCAGCCGGCGCCAGATCATCGGTGTAGCGGCCCTTGCCGCGAATCAGCGCGTCATCCTCTTTGCGGAGAACGCCTTGTCCGACACCGAACTTGATTGGAGCTGCCATCTGGTTTCACTTCCCGCTTGCATTGTCGCAAATATTGGACGGCATATTGCAGCGGAACGAGGACTCGCGCAAACGCCATATGGCCGCCCCCGGACCCACGCGCGGTCAACTCTCAGCAGGCATGCCAGCAGCTCGATGCTGCAGCGCAAACCTCAGCGCCGCACCAGCGCCTTGAGCCAGCGCGGGCCGAACAGAACGAGAATGGCGCCCACATAGATGACGGCGCCGACGATGATCAGCAGACCGAGAACGGCTTCATCCTGCATGCGGCCGAGCGATGCGAGATGGGTCGATGCCACGAAGGCCGTCGCCCACAACGTTGCCGCGAGCACCACGCCAGTTCCGGCAAATTTCATCAGCGACATGGTGAGCCGCCGATCGAAACGCAGATAACCCTTGTGCACGGCGAAGCCGAGCACCAGCAACAGGTTGATCCACGCGCCGACAGCCGTCGCCAGCGCAAGACCGACCTGCGCGAGCGAGCCCATCAGCAGCACCTTGAGCACGACGTTGGCGGTCAGCCCCGTGAGCGAAGCCTTCACCGGTGTGGCGGTGTCCTTGCGCGCGTAGAAGGTCGAGACCGCGCTGCGAATCATCACGAACGGAATGAGCCCGACGGCATAGGCGGCGAGCGTCGCCCCCGCCGCCGCCGCATCGCCCTTGGTGAAGGCGCCGCGCGCGAACATCGCCCGCGTAATCACGTCGGGCACGGCGAGGAACGCGGCGACGAACGGCACCGAGAACAGCAATGTGAACTCGAAGGCGCGGCGCTGCTGCTCCATGGCGCCCTCTTGGTCATTCGCCGTCAGCCGCCGCGACATCTCCGGCAGCAGCACCGTGCCGATGGCGATGCCGATGACGCCGATCGGCAGCTGGTTGAGACGATCGGCGTAATACAGCGCCGAGATCGCGCCTGCCGGCAGGAACGTCGCGATGATGGTGTCGGCGAACATCGCGACCTGCGTGCCCATCGAGCCGAGCGTTGCGGGACCGAGCGCCTTGAAGAAGGCGCGGATGTCATCGTCGAGCTTGAGCGGCGCAAAGCGCGGCAGCCCGCCATGGCGGGCGAGATCGCCGGCGAGCAGGACATATTGCAGGAAGCCGGAGATCAGCACGCCCCAGGCGGCGGCATGACCGACGCCGGGAAAGAACGCCGCCAGCGCCAAGGTCGCCATCATTGCGAGATTAAGGAAGATGGACGCCGCCGCCGCGCTGGCGAACCGCTGCATCACGTTGAGCATGCCGCCATAGAGCGTCACCAGCGTGATCAGCAGCAGATACGGAAAGGTGATGCGGGTCAGTGTGATCGCAAGCTCCCGCTGCGCGGGATCGTCGGTGAAGCCCGGCGCCAGGATCGTCATCGCCTGCGGCATGAACACCCAAGCGAGGATCAGCAGCACGATTTGCGAGGCCAGCAGCAGCGTGAAGATGCGGTCGGCAAACAGGCTGGCCGATGCCGGCCCCTTCTCGCCATGGACATGCGCATAGGCCGGCACGAACGCGGCGTTGAACGCCCCCTCGGCGAAGATCGCCCGGAAATGATTTGGCAGCCGGAACGCAATGAAGAACGCATCCGCCACCGGCCCAGCGCCAAGAATCGCCGCCAGCATGATGTCGCGGGCAAAGCCGGTGAGCCGAGACAGCAGCGTATAGCCGCCGACCGTGAAAATGCGTCCGAGCATGGTGGGCTTCTAGAGCATTGAGGGGCGGGTTTGAAGCAGAGAACGCGGGCTGTTCCGCTTGCGGCCAAAATGTGGCGAGCCGGTCTCGTCCCCTCGCCCCGCTTGTGGGCGACAGCCTGCGCAGACCATGTCGGACTTTGCGGCGCTCCGGCTGGAAACCCTTCCCGCATACGGCAGCCCGTAGGGCGGATTAGCGGAGCGTAATCCGCCGCGCCCGAGGCGAGCACTCAATAAATGTCACGTCGTTGTCCAGCTCATCGACAATAGTATGCGAACGTGACCAGCTCACGCATCGTGGCGCGCAATATCAAGCGTGCCATGACGGCGGATTACGCTCCGCTAATCCGCCCTACGCGCTAGAACATCCGGGTGGAGCATGCATGCTCCGCCCGATTTCCGGTTCGTGCCAATTCCAGACCAATCGATTCCACTATCGCCCCTTCGATGCTTTCCATTCGCGTGCCTGCCTCTGCGCTTCGGCAACCTGAGCGACACTCATCCGTTGCGCAACGGCATCCCGAAATTGCGCCGCACCTTGGTTGCCTTCGGTGGCCAAGTGGAGCCACATGTATGCAAGCACGTAGTCCTGCGGAACCGCTTGCCCTTTCGCGTACATTATCCCGAGCATGCCCTGAGCGTTAGCTAGCCCCTGTTCGGCGGCCTTGCGAAACCAGATCACCGCCTCGCCATCGTTCTTGGCGACGCCTTCGCCGGACATGTACATGTCCCCAACCCGAAACTGGGAATGGGCATGGCCTTGTTCCGCGGCGAGACGAAACCATTTAAACGCCTCGGAATAGTCTTTTGAAACGCCAAGCCCTTCATCATACGCGGTGCCAAGCTTGTACTGGGACTCGGCATCTCCCTTACCGGCAAGGGCACGAAGATGTCTATCGAATGAAGCAGCATCCTTCGCTCGCGCTGCGGCTGGCGTTAGAGCAAACCAAATACCCAGCAAAATGCCTGCAACGCTGATTGACTTGCGTGTGCGCACCGCTTTTCCTCGCCAACGGACCACCTAGTATAACCCCTCTCGCTGCACATCAGCGACAAGGCGCATGTGAAAAAGCACCTCAAGAACCATCACCGCAGCGAAAATCTGAGTGGCGGACGTGAGGTCAGCTCCGAAGGCGAGACCGATCATCATAACTATGAAAGCTGCTTGGGCGAAAAACGCAGCCAACATTGAGGCAAGGGAGCCGTCCTGTTGAGCCATGTATGTCCAAGGGGAAGTGGCTACTCCGTA
Organism: Bradyrhizobium sp. SZCCHNRI3043; assembly: GCF_032377735.1. Classification (NCBI taxonomy): domain Bacteria; kingdom Pseudomonadati; phylum Pseudomonadota; class Alphaproteobacteria; order Hyphomicrobiales; family Nitrobacteraceae; genus Bradyrhizobium; species Bradyrhizobium sp. SZCCHNRI3043. Next base: position 1,972 of record NZ_JAUHID010000021.1, on the reverse strand, counting down.
GGACCATATAAGCAGCGGCCAAAAGGCCGGCTTGGCCGTTTCTTTCAAGAAGTAAAATGCAACAGTACCGCACCATGCTGAAATCAAGGCCGCTATGTAGATGCTGGCGAGGAAGCTGAAGAAGTAGACCCCTATCGTGATCCCGCGTTTCGCGAAGAATATCCCTGGCCCTCCAAGCAACACTGTCGGAAGAGACGCCAGTCCTAGGAAAAAGGGCGCTGTTACAGACATCAATAGGCCGACCAGTACCAAGCGCCACTCTCCAAGAATGAGCAGCCAAACTGCCGAGCCGATGAAGCCGAAAACGTTCAGAACTAGGATTGGGAGTTGGAAAATCGAAAATATGGCTTGCATTCTGTTACCCCCCCTGCCGCACCGTAGAACCCAAGCATGCTAGGATATTGGAAAGCACCTTGCAACTTGCGGTAGCCAAAGAGGGCGGAGGCGACGAATGTCTCTGGAAGGCGCGATAGATCAAAGGCAGAAGCCGAGGGTGCCGTTCTGGCCCGTCGTGCTAGCTCCTTTAGTTGCAGGCATCTATTATCTGTCTCTCAAACTAGCATTTGCTGCTTCTGTAATACCGGTGCTGGGCCGGGCCGATCTATTCGAGACGCCGCACTGGGGCGCACATTGGGGCTTTCGCCTCATCGCTGAAGCGATATCGATGGGCTTCGGCACGTTCGTGGCGGCTGCTTTAGCGCCTGGACGGGAGAAGACAGCGGCGGTAGTGGGAGGCTGCACGATTTCGCTCGGCTTTGCTGCCAAGTTAGCTATTTTATATGCCGAGCCGACGATGATACCGAGAGCAGAACCTTGGCATCAATATGCGATAGACGCACTGTCGATTGTTTTGACCCCTATGGTGGGCGCTTACGTTTCAGACGCGGCAACAGACATCCATCGAGCCGCGCGAGGTGTCGGAGGCATAGGCAGATTTCATTTCCTATGGCTTTGGTTCCCAGCTTATTTTTATGCTCTAGGGCTAGTTACACCGATAGGCCGAATGTACGGAGTCAGCAACGAAGGTCTCATCGCAATGATTGTCGCTGTAGTTGTGAATGGAATCCCGGCTGTCGCGCTCGCGGCACCCGCCTACTATGGCCTAGCATTTCTTGCTGGACACCATGGCGAAAGCATGCATCCCGCGGGTCGCAACATGGTAGGATTTCTCGTACTCGTATCTGGGTTCGGACTGGGCGCTGCGATACAATTCGGATGGTACTGGATTTTTGAGAAGATCTATACTTCTCTATTCGAATAAGTGTTGGCGCGCTCGCTGGCACGCTATGAGACACACGTTAGATGCCCGCTGCCGCGCCATAATTCAGATGGCAACATGCTTGTCATCCTCACCAAGACGGGAGGCTCGACTGAGCCAGCAAGAACTCAAGAAACCCGAGATCAAGGGGCCGGCTTGTCGGGCAACTCAGTGGATAGCGCAATGCGATCATGCGCGCCGCTCGCTGGTCTCCGCTCGCATTTTGTCGTCCGTAGCGCCCGCGCCAAGAAACTCATTTGGCAAACCGCTTCAAGCACATCCCCCTCTCCAGCCCGCCGCTGAAAAATTTTCTTATTTCTTTTTATCAGAAATCACGCTTCTATGCCTCCCGTTCCGTCTCGATCAGAGGGGCGCTTCGCGGTCGTCACGGACGTTGAGGCGGGATGCGGTGGGCGTGTCGATGGCGCAGCGTGGTTCGCCATGCCGACGAACGACATCGATGCGCACGGTCAAGTCGCGTGGTCCTGGCATCCCGATGCTGATGCCAAGTTGGTGCTGATGCGCGAAGCGCGCAGTGCCGATGACGGTGGCCAAAAAGCCCGGAGCACCGGGGAGAACGCGAAGCAGCCGTTCCAACCATCGCGCGGGGAATGCCGGGAGGCGGGCTCAAGCGGTCGTCGCAACACCAAGTGTTTTCATTCGTGACAGCAGCTCGTCAAGCGCCTCTGCTGGAGTTTTCCATCCTAGCGTCTT
>NZ_JAUHID010000020.1:0-105483 GCF_032377735.1 Bradyrhizobium sp. SZCCHNRI3043 | reverse complement strand
CGTATACGTGATCCGTATGTACGGTGGTGTGGGAGGGGTGGAGTCGCGAGACTCCCCCCTATCCCGATCGGCCAGCATCCCGGCATTCCCCGCGCCCTCTGCTGTGCGGCGGGCAAGACGAATGGAATCACTCGGACGCAGGATGCGTCGCGAGATCGCGAGATCATGGGTGGATGATGGCGGATGGTGGGAGGCTCTTGTTCGCGAGGCGCCTCAACACACACGTCATCACTCCGGGGCGCAGCGCGAGTCCGGATCCATATGCCGCAGCAGAACTTATGAAACGAGATGGAGTGACCAGCATGCCTCACATGCCCGCTCTGGATTATGGATGCCGGGCTCGCGCTGCGCGCGCCCCGGCATGACGATGGAGCGAGGCCATGGCCCATCCCACCGCTGTCATGCCCCGCGCAGGCGGGCATCCAGTACGCCGCGGCTTTCGGTCGATCACTGCCGTCCCGGAATACTGGATCGCCCGGTCGAGCCGGGCGATGACGCCGAGCAGGAATTCTCAGCCAGGAAGGCCGCGCGAGGTCGTTGTCTCAAACGCGTCATCGTCTGCATCACAACAGCTTCGCGCTCACGAACAGCGTGCGCACGGCGTTGGTGGCCTGCACCGTCATGATCGCGTTGTCGGCCGCGGCCTGCAGCGCGGCCATGGCCTGGTCGTGCAGCGACTTGAACTCCATCCACTCGACGGCATTGAGGCTGGTGAGGAACTGATGGGCCTGCCCGACCGTCGAAATCACGACTGGCTTGCCGTTCACCTTGATGTTGAAGGTGGTACGCAGACGCGTTTCCGAGTTTGCGGGATCAATCATGGGGACCTTCCGGAAGATGCGACGGGCGTCACCGCCGAGGTCGCGCCGAGGCCCAGCAACAAAACGTCACTCGGTCTTTTGCGCGGTCCGCGTCGGGGTGCCAGCCTCAAGCCCGACGACGACAACGAGTCGGTTGAACTCGCCGTCATCATACGCCTTCAGGAAGCGATCGTAATTCTTGATCGAGACGCAGCCGTTCGAATCACCCTCCGGACCCAGCATATAGGGGTGGGTCAGCAATCCGCTCCGGCCCAGGGTCGATCCTTCCACCACGTTCATGCGCAGGGCGCGCACGCCGTGAAACGGTTTTTCGCGCGGCTTCAGGTCATAGGTGGCGGGCGGGGTCGCGCCAACCATGCGCTGATTGACGTGCTCGGGGTCGTCGCGCAGGCTGCCCATGCCGGAATGGGCCTCGAGCCCGATGCCGGACGGCAGATACACCATCCTGGCCTTGATGTCGTACACGGCGGTCTTGTCATAGCCGAGCGCGCCGAGATCGATCCCGGAGCGCACGATGCCGCTATCCGGACCGAGCGAGGCGAACTTGGTCGGGCTCGGCAACAGGTCAGACAGCTTCTGCAGGATGGAGCGATCGTCGACGCGTCCGACGGCTTCAGGCGCACTGGCCGAAACCAGGCTGGTCGGCAGGTTGGCGACGGACGGGCGCGGTCGCGGCAGCGGCACGCCCGGTGCAGGCATCGTGACGGTATTGCCCTCCGTCAGCATCGGCCGCCAATCGCTGTTGCTGGGGTCGCGTCCGCCCGAATCGCGCGCTTCCATGCCCTTGACCAGCGCGGCCCGGGCATCGAGCAGTTGGCGGTCGATCGCGCCGCGAAGGGCGAAACGGTCGAGCGCGCGAATCGCGTCTTTTTCCGAATAGGCCGTGGCCGAGGCAGAGGCCGGCGCGAAACGTGTCTCGAAGGTGATGGACGGCGCGCCGGCGGCCGGCAGCGCCGCGGTCGCAAGCGACGTCTCCTCGCTGTGGGCGCCGACCCATGCAGCCGCGCCCGCCGCGATCGCAAGTGCTGCAAGCACGAATGCGATCGCTTCGGAGCGCCCGAAGCGGCCTTGCGACAACAGAACGTCTACGCTTGCTTCACTGGAAGCCATCACGTCCCCGATATACCCCCTTTTTCGGACCACCCGGGAAAGGTGCCCGACCCCAAGGGGTACGATTCGACCCGTCATGACATAGGATGGCAAGAGTGCGGCATAATCTAGACAAACGCCAGCCCGGAGTGCCACGGCGCCCCAGGGGGGATCGGGCCGCCCTGGCGCCGCCATGTCTTCCCAGAACAAGAAATTACCTCGATCATTCAAATATTTGGAGCAGCCAATGAAGGCGGATTGTGATGCTCTCGGCCGATTTGTCGACGCACAGAATTCGATTTATTCGCGTGTGACCGCCGAACTTGCGGCCGGCGCCAAGCAAAGCCACTGGATGTGGTTCGTGTTTCCGCAGGTCGAAGGGCTCGGCCACTCCGCCATGGCCCAGCGCTACGCGATCCGCTCCCGTGCCGAGGCCGAGGCCTATCTGACGCATCCCCTGCTCGGCCCGCGACTGCTCGAATGCACCCGTCTGGTGCTCGCGGTGCAGGGCAAGTCGCTGCGCGACATTCTGGGTGTTCCGGACGATGCCAAATTCCGCTCCTGCATGACGCTGTTCGATTCGATCAGCCCGAACGGGATCTTCGCTCGGGCGCTCGATCGCTATTGCGACGGTGCGCGGGACCCGGCGACGCTGGCGTTTCTGCAGCACCGCACCGCATGAGCACACGGTTACCGCAGACGCCTACCTCGGCCTCATACGGCCGACACGGCAATGAACCAGCTCTGCCGTGCGGTCGGATTTCGGGTGACAAGCCCGAACAGGAAACTTGATCGCGCCAAGATTTGCGGCTCCCATCCGCCGCGTTGTTTGTCCCAAGGAGACACACTCATGAAGAAGTTTTTCCTGATTGCCGCGCTCGCGACCTTCGCCGCCGGATCTGCCTTCGCCCAAGACAGCTGCGAGACCAAGGCCGTCGGCAAGGACGGCAAGGCGCTCGCCGGCGCCGCCAAGACCTCGTTCATGAGGAAGTGCATGGCCGAGACCTGCGAGACCAAGGCGGTCGGCTCCGATGGCAAGAAGCTCGCTGGCGCGGCCAAGACCAGCTTCATGAAGAAGTGCGAGGCCGGCGGCTGACGCGCTGGCGGCTGACGACACTGGCGCCCCGCCATGATGCTTGGCGGGGCAAAGCCATGCCGGCAGCAAGCGGGCGCGCGCCGAGACCGCCCTGGCGGAGAGCGAGGAGCGTTACCGGACTCTGTTCAACTCGATCGATGAAGGCTTCTGCATCATCGAGTTCTTCGACGAGACGGTGGAGAGCTGAGGAGGACCGGCACGCTATTGAACCGAGTGGAACCCGCAGGACACCACTGCATGTCGCCCGCCCTGGCGAGCCCATGCGAGATCAACATGCTCACCGCATCCGCCCTGTTCTGGACCCGTGTCGCCGCCGGCATCTTCGGCTTTCTCGCCCTCAATTCCGGCTACGGACTCTGGCTCCAGCACAAGAAGACCCGCGGCGGGCGCAACTGGCCGGTCGTCGAGGGGGAGATCGTGGCCTCGGCGGTGTCTGTCGCGGCGACGCATCGGTCGGCAGATGACACCGATGCCAAGCCTGACATCCGCTACCGCTACGAGGTGTTGGGCAAGAGCTACGAAGGTCGCCGCATCCGTTTCGGCAGCCCGAGCCGGGTCACGCGCCTGCAAGCCAACGAGCTCGCCGGCAAATATCCGCAAGGCGCGAAGGTCCGCGTTTTTTACGATCCGAAACGCCCCTCGCAATCGGTGCTCGAGCCTACCAATGCCAGCGGCACGGTGGCGCTTGTGGTGCTGTTCGTCGTGCTGTCGGCCGTGACCGCCGTGTTGGTGGCGCATTCGCTCGCCGGCAAGGTGCTCACGACCGAGGCTGGCGTGCCGTTGTTCGCCTTCCTGATGCCGTTCGCCCTGTTCGGCTTCGGAGCCGTCGCACTCGCCTCCTACTGGAAGCTGCGGCAGGAGCGCCTGGCGAGCCGCTCCTGGCCGACTGCGCCGGGGCGCATCACGCGCTCCGGCGTGACGATGGAGATCACACGACGTGAGGACGATCGCGGACGAGAAACGGAAGAGGAGCGTTTCCGGGTCACGATCGAATACAGCTACACGGTGGATGGTCGCTCTTTCCACAGCACGCATTGGAACTGGGGCTGGACCGCGCTGCATTCCGACAGGTCGAGCGCTGAAGCCGTCGCCGCCCAATATCCGGTCAACACCGACGTCACCGTCTACTACGATCCGATACAACCCGAGACGGCCGTGCTCGATCCCACAAACAAGAGCGGCGTCGCGGCGCCGCTCTGGGTCGGCATCTTCCTGATCGCGATCGGCGCGCTGTTCCTGTTCGTCTTCACCCACGTCCAGATGAGCTAGCCGGGGATGATGCGAACAAAGCGCAAGCAGAGCACGAGCGACGAGTATGGCCGCGTCGTCAGCTGCGCAGGCCCGGCGCTTCGTGGCCGCTGCGGGCGACATACTCGGTATAGCCGCCGCCATACTGATGGAGACCGTCAGGGGTCAGCTCGAGCACGCGGTTGGAGAGCGCGGCGAGGAAATGGCGGTCGTGCGAGACGAACAGCATGGTGCCCTCGAAGCTCGACAGGGCCGCGATCAGCATCTCCTTGGTCGCCATGTCCAGATGGTTGGTCGGCTCGTCCAGCACCAGCAAGTTCGGCGGATCGTAGAGCATCTTCGCCATCACGAGCCGCGCCTTCTCGCCCCCCGACAGCACCCGACATCTCTTTTCGACATCGTCGCCGGAGAAGCCGAAGCAGCCGGCCAGCGCCCGCAGCGAGCCTTGACCAGCTTGCGGAAACGAATGCTCGAGCGACTCGAACACGGTCTCGTCGCCGTCCAGCAGGTCCATCGCATGCTGGGCGAAGTAGCCCATCTTGACGCTGCCCCCGATCGCCACCGAGCCGTCATCGGGCTCGGCGGTGCCGGCAACCAGCTTCAGCAAAGTCGACTTGCCGGCGCCGTTGACGCCCATCACGCACCAGCGCTCGCGGCGCCGGATCATGAAGTCCAGCCCGTCGTAGATGCGGCGGCTGCCATAGCTCTTGGACACGTTCTTCAGCGCCACCACATCCTCGCCCGAGCGCGGCGCGGGCAGAAAGTCGAACGCCACGGTCTGGCGCCGCTTCGGCGGCTCGACCCGCTCGATCTTGTCGAGCTTCTTGACCCTGCTCTGCACCTGCGCCGCGTGCGAGGCCCGCGCCTTGAAACGCTCGATGAACTTGATCTCCTTGGCGAGCATCGCCTGCTGGCGCTCATATTGCGCCTGCTGCTGCTTCTCGTTCAGCGCCCGCTGCTGCTCATAGAAGTCGTAGTCGCCGGAATAGGTCGTGAGCTGGCCGGCGTCGATCTCGATCACCTTGTTGATGATGCGGTTGATGAACTCGCGGTCGTGCGAGGTCATCAGCAGCGCGCCCTCGTAGCCCTTGAGGAAATGCTCCAGCCAGATCAGGCTCTCGAGATCGAGATGGTTGGACGGCTCGTCGAGCAGCATCACGTCGGGCCGCATCAGGAGAATGCGCGCCAGCGCGACGCGCATCTTCCAGCCGCCGGACAACAGGCCGACATCCTTGTCCATCATCTCCTCGGAGAAGCCGAGGCCAGCCAGCGCCTCGCGGGCGCGGCTGTCGAGCGCGTAGCCGTCGAGCTCCTCGAACCGCGCCAAGACCTCGCCATAGCGCGCGATGATCTCGTCCATCTCGCCGGCGCGGTCCGGATCGGCCATGCCGGCCTCGAGCTCCTTGAGCTCGGCCGCCACCGACGACACCGGCCCGGCGCCGTCCATGACCTCCGCCACCGCGCTGCGACCGGACATCTCGCCGACATCCTGGTTGAAATAGCCGATCGAGACGCCGCGATCGATCGAGACCTGCCCCTCGTCGGGCTGCTCGCGGCCTGAGATCATCCGGAACAGCGTCGTCTTGCCGGCCCCGTTCGGGCCGACCAGTCCGATCTTCTCCCCCTTCTGGAGGGCGGCGGAGGCTTCGATGAAGAGAATCTGGTGGCCGACTTGCTTGGAGACGTTATCGAGGCGGATCATGAGGGCTCAGGCGATGGACAGGTTGCCGCCGCTCTTAGTCGATGCGCGCCGCCGGTGGAAGGCGCAATTTTGCAGCGCAACTCACGCCTCGAGCGGAGCCGGTCAGCGGCCTTGAGGCCGAAAATCCTGGTTGCCGAACGGCTTGTCGGTCGGAATGCGGATCGCGACGTAGCCCCGATCCATCGACGCGTGGCATGCGTTGCATCCCGACGTCAATTCGGTCACGGCGGAAGCGAAGCGCTTGCCATCCTTGGTAGCGATGGCGTCCGAGATCGACTGGATCGGCTGGCCGAGCGTGGTGACGTTGTCCACCGGCAGGCCTGAATAGAAGACCGCAGCGTCAGTCAGGCTCTGCCTCAACTGGGCGAGCTCATAGGACGCGAGATCCCAATTCTTGGACTGTCCCGCGAACCAGAGCTTCGCGTGTCTGACCTGAATCAGATTCATGATGTCGCCAAGCCGCGGCAGATATTGTTCTGCATTTGACTGCGACTGCGCTGCAGCCAGGGAGATGGCCGAACAGGCGACCAGAACGCCTGAAACCCACTTGCGATAGCTCATTCCATGCCCCGCTTCCAAACAAACCGCTACGGGAAGACATACCGCTGCGATCGAAACCGGACTTGCGATTGATCAAGGCCAAGGCCGCCTCCGATCGTTCGAGCCCGCCAGACGAATGATCCGCCGAAGCGGCTGCCTCGGCGGATCATCATATCAGCCCCCGGCCCCGGGGTTTGTGTTCGGCGTCTTAGGCTGCGGCTTTCGCGCCGGTCGGAACCATCGCGATCGTCTTCAGGACCTGAGACGCGATCTGGTAGGGGTCGCCCTGGGAGTTCGGACGGCGGTCTTCCAGATAGCCCTTATAGGCGTTGTTGACGAAGGAATGCGGCACGCGAATCGAGGCGCCGCGGTCGGCCACACCCCAGCTGAAGGTGTCGATCGAGGCGGTCTCGTGCTTGCCGGTCAGGCGCATGTGGTTGTCCGGACCGTACACCGCGATGTGGTCGGCACGAGCTTCCTTGAAGGCGTCCATCAGCTTCTCGAAATACTCCTTGCCGCCGACTTCGCGCATGTACTTGGTCGAGAAGTTGCAATGCATGCCCGAACCGTTCCAGTCGGTGTCGCCGAGCGGCTTGCAGTGGAACTCGATGTCGATGCCGTACTTTTCGGTCAGGCGCAGCATCAGGTAGCGGGCCATCCACATCTGGTCGGCAGCCGTGCGCGAGCCCTTGCCAAACACCTGGAATTCCCACTGGCCCTTCGCCACCTCGGCGTTGATGCCTTCGTGGTTGATGCCGGCCGCGAGGCAGAGGTCGAGATGCTCTTCGACGATCTTGCGGGCGACGTCGCCGACGTTCTTGAAGCCAACGCCGGTGTAGTACGGGCCCTGCGGGGCCGGATAGCCGTATTCCGGGAAACCGAGCGGACGGCCGTCCTTATAGAAGAAGTACTCCTGCTCAAAGCCGAACCACGCGTCTGGATCGTCCAGGATGGTGGCGCGGGCGTTCGACGGATGCGGGGTCTTGCCGTCCGGCATCATCACTTCGCACATCACCAGCACACCGTTGGTGCGGGCGGCGTCGGGATACACGGCAACCGGCTTCAACACGCAGTCGGAGCTATGGCCTTCGGCCTGCATCGTCGACGAGCCGTCGAAGCCCCAAAGAGGCAGCTGTTCCAGGGTCGGAAAAGAGGAAAATTCCTTGATCTGTGTCTTGCCGCGCAAATTCGGCACCGGCTTGTAGCCGTCGAGCCAGATGTACTCGAGCTTGTATTTCGTCATTGAGCCTCTCTGTCTTATCGAAAGGTGGGAGCCCAGCAATCGAAGGCTCCCCGCTTACCCGGCCACGATCGGCCAGCGCACTCTTAAGCATGGAACGTGCCAAATCCCGCGACGTCCCGTCGCATGGACGGAGACCAATCGGGGCGGAGCCGGCGGCGGATTTTGCACGTCAGGGGTGCGGCAAAGCAGCGCGACCGGGATTGCACGGAGCGCATGGCGGAGAAAAGAGCCTGTCGAAAACCCGCTTGATTCCTTAGCATTTGCGGCGATGCGCAAGAGAGGCCGAACAAGCCGTCAGCACCTCCCGGACATTTTCGAAAAGACTTGAGCTCCACTTCGCAACCTTTGGTCCAGCCCAAGTGTTGCTCAGCGGCGCGTTGCTGCGGAGGGAGCACAAGAAAAAATGCCTGCAAAACGCGCAACATGTGATTTCGTTTTGATCATGTTGCATTCCCTCCGGGCAGCACTGATATCGAGACTGGTCACCACAAGAGAACGAGTCGGGCGCAACCTGATGTGTGGCCCGCTGGAAGGAGACTGAGGAATGGACACAAATGTGGACGAGGGATCCGCCAGGATCTACCAATTTCCGCGCGGAGGGCGAGCGGGTCTTGCGCCCCGCCAATCCGGATCATCGCCCGCGCCGCTGATCGCGCCGTCGATCCAGCCGACGATCTATAGCGGCAGCTGGTATCATGACGAGGCGATCCAGGAAGCCAAGCCGGCGTGGGATCGCTGATGTCAGACCGTACCGTGACGCCATCACGCCTTTGCTGAAGGGTCGGACCGACAAGGTTCCGGCCCTTTTTCTTGCGCTGCCGTCTGCATGTCTCTCGCCGCTGCTGACGGTCGCCGGCGGACTCGACCTGCCGGGTCAAACAAGCCGCCGTCGTGACCCGTTTCATGGTCTTCCCTGTCCTGTCGAAGGGCTGTGCCTGCGGCGTCGCGTCCGTCGATGAAACGGCGTTTCACATCGAAGCCCGCGTCCCCTAGAACAAGACGATGTCCGCCTATCCACTTCGCCATCTCGGCCTTCACGGCGCCAGCAACTTCAGAGATCTCGGCGGATATCCCAGCAGGGATGGCCGGCACGTGCGATGGCGGCGGCTGTTTCGGTCGAACCATCTCGGACAGCTGACCGAGCCCGACGTCGCGGTCCTGCGGGAGCTCGGCATTCGCGCAGCGTTCGATTTACGCGGTCGCAACGAGCGCGCGGCCGGCCTCTGCACGATCGCCGAGATCACCGTGCACTCCGAGCCGATCGAGCCGAGCGTCGTGCCGGCGCTGCGGGCCCTGGCGACACGAGGACAGCTCACGACCGACCATGCCTTGGAGCTGATGCGCGAGTCCTACCGCAACTACATCCGCAACTACACGCCGCGCTTCCGCGCGCTGTTCCAGCATGTTCTCAATGAGGACGTCCCGTTGGTGATCCATTGCACGGCCGGCAAGGACCGCACCGGTGTGGCCTGCGCGCTGGTCCTACACGCGCTCGACGTTGCGGATGACGTCATCCTGGAAGACTACCTGCTCACGAACCAGCTCTATCGTCGCGAGACCGCGGCTCACCCAGATCTTCCCGCTGATGTCGTCCAGACGATCGGGATGGTCCAGGCGTCGTTCCTCGCAGCTGCGTTCGACGCCATGCGTGATGATTTCGGCGACGTCGACACCTACCTGCGCGACGGTCTCGGCATCGACGACGCAGCGCGGAAGACGTTACAGGAGCGCTATCTCACGCCGTAAGTCGGTGTGGCGCGAATACGCTTGAGCCCGATCAGGCCGCTTCGATATCGGCTGTCTCGGCGGCTTCCATCGCGTCGAGATCGGCAATCACCTCCTCGAATGCGGAAATCGCCTGCTGAACCGCCGCGATCTGCATCAATTCCCAACCGGTCACCGGACCTGCCCGGTTCTGCAGGGCGACCACCAGATCCCGCCGCTGCTCCTTCAGTTGCACCAGCGGCAAACCATGGTCCGGCAGATGTCTCATCATGTCAAAGCTCCAACGCCCCTCAAGCGGCATAGCGACAGGCTAGCGGGCTGCGCTGGCAATCCACTTACGAAAGTCCGGCAAATTTTATCGATCAGGCCAGCGCAACCGGCGCCGTCAGGATGGCGCTGGCCAAAACGTCGCTGATCTTCGCGGTGGCGGCTTCGCTCACATGCAAGCGGTCACCGTGCCCGTCGTCGAGCGCCGACAACGGAATCTGGCCGGCCTCATACCAGCTCTTCATCAAATTCCAGCGCCCGAAGAGGTTGACGTTGGCCGCAGACGTGACCTTCTCGATCCGTCGCTGAATGTCCTCGGCACGCGCCAGCCTGTTCGGCACCGTCACGATCGCAGCCGTGTATTGCAGGTCGATCACGATGACGTCGATGGCCAGCGCCGCCAGCCATCGAACGCCGACGCGCAGCGCTGCCTCGACGTCATCGGGACTGTAGACCTCGGGTCTGTAGGCGGCGTTGGTGCCGACCTGCCAGATGACGAGCGAGGGCTGCTCCGCAATCACGTCGCATTCGAAGCGCGAGAGCTGGTCCGGGGATTCCTGTCCGCCCACACCCCGATTGAGGACGTCGATCATGCAGCCGAAATTGGCCTTGCGCAGCGACTGCTCGATCCGGGCCGGAAAAGCGATGATTCCGTTGGTGCCCGCGGTGGAAGATGAGCCCAGCGCCACGATCCGGGTCTTGCGCTGCGCATCCAGACTCTGTCTGAAACGTCTGATCGGACGAGGAAAACTGGTGGGGACGTCAGGAAATTCGAGAGAGCCTGTTGCGGTCATGGTCACCTCTGACGAACCACGCCTTCTGATTGCAATTCCATGCCCCGGCCGCCCGGCCATTGCAACTCATCGGCAGGATCATAGTATAGCAAGCGGCGCTGTGGGGCGCGTCAACGGAGACCAGGGACGGAATGAACGGAGCAGTGATTGTCATAACGGGTGCGCAAGGGGCGCTCGGGCGCAGCGTGGCCGATCTCGCGCTCGCACGGGGCGCACATGTGGCCGGGATCGACCATGCCCAGGCCGAAATCCCGGCGAGTGACGACCGCATCGAGCTCGGAGGCGTCGATCTCTCCGACCCCGAGCAGGCAAAGGTCGCGATCGACTCCGTCGCCGCCCACTTCGGCACTCTGGATGCGCTGATCAACATCGCCGGCGCGTTCGCGTTCGAGACGACCGCCGATGGCGACGATTCCGTCTGGGAGACGATGCATGCGCGAAACCTGATGACCGCGCTGCACGCATCGCGCGCGGCTATACCGCATCTCGTCCGCTCCAGCACGGGCCGCATCGTCAACATCGGGGCCATGGGCGCGCTCCAGGCCAGTGCCGGCATGGGCCCCTATGCGGCCTCCAAGTCGGGAGTGCATCGCCTGACGGAAGCGCTCGCGGCCGAATGGAAGGGCAAGATCACCGTCAACGCCGTCCTGCCGTCGACGATCGATACGCCGGCCAACCGCGCCAGCATGCCCAAGGCCGATTTCGACAAATGGGTGACGCCGCAGGAACTCGCAGAGGTCATTCTGTTTCTAGCCAGCGACGCCGCGAGCGGTGTGACCGGCGCACTGATACCGGTTATCGGCCGGGTGTAGCGAAGCCAGCCGGTCACCCCGACTTGGCGCTGACATCACGGGACTCGGCGGGCTAGACTCGCGCGCGCTCTGAGTCGCACACATCGGACGGCCCCTTGGAAACCGCGCTCTACCTTCCCGTCAAACGCTTCCTCGAAAACCTCGGCTTCTCGGTCAAAGGGGAAGTCGGCGGCTGTGACGTGGTGGCGCTCAAGGGCGACGACCCGCCGGTGGTGGTCGTCTGCGAGCTGAAGCAGGTCTTCAACTTGGAACTGCTGCTGCAGGCGGTCGACCGGGCCGGTGCCTGCGACGAGGTCTGGATCGCGGCGAAGCTGTCGGCACGCGGCAAGGGCCGCGAGAGCGACGCACGCTATCGCAATCTGTGCCGCCGGCTCGGCTTCGGCATGCTGACCGTGACCTCAGCCGGAGACATCGAAGTGCTGGTGCAGCCGCCCATCACCGCGCCGCGCAAGAATCCCAAGAAGCGTTCGCGTCTTGTGATCGAGCATCAGCGGCGCAAGGGCGACCCCGTCGCGGGCGGCTCGACCCGCGCACCCATCATGACGGCCTATCGGCAGCAGGCGCTGGCCTGCGCTTCGGCGCTGTCGGACGGGCCGAGACGCGTCCGCGACCTCCGCGCGGACATTCCGGATGCGCCGAAGATCTTGCAGCGTAACGTCTATGGCTGGTTCGACCGCGCCGAGCGCGGCGTCTATGTCCTCACGAAAGCCGGGCTCGCGGCCTTGCGCCGCTGGCCCCAGGATATCCACATGACGCAGGCAGCGTTGCCCGATCGCGACATGGTGAACGCATAGCTGGGCTGCCTCGCGGAATATATATTGCAATGCAACAATCCTGCTTCTAGGTATCCGGGACGATTCACGAGGCCCCCATGAGCGAAGATTGGAACACCAAGTACGGTCCGCGTCGCGTCAGGCGTGATCCCCCGACTCTGGAGGAGGCGATCTTCGCTGCGTCAGGGATCACCGACGACGTCCAGGCCCAGGCCGAGATCGCGTCGGCGCTGATGGGTCTGCCGCTCGAGCAGGTGCTCCCTGAGGTCAAGAAGGCAGTCCGCGTTGCCGCGCGCACCAACACGCGCGTCATCACGGCCGATCAGGGCACGCAGCAGCGTGCCGTCGTGGTCGAGCGCCGTACCGTGCGCCGCTTCAATTTCGACAAGCGCACCGGCACCTGAACGCCGCCCTCCGGGGCGCATCGGCCAATGCAATCAAACGAAAGGCGCGGCAGCGGTGATCGCTGTCGCGCCTTTGTCGTCGCAGCAACGGCTCGGCTCAGGCGGCGCGCTTGTCGCCGTACATCCGGGTCACGAGCTTCCAGCAGGCGCGATTGAGGGTAAAGAACGCCCGCGCTGCCGCGATGGGTGCTTCGATCACGAGCTTCGCCAGCTCATCCTGGGGCTGCTCAGTCAGATCGATCGTGCCGGTCGATTCGCCGTGACGGAACGCCAGATGCGCACCGAACTTGGCTGCCAGCGCCCGCATCGCATGGTTCTGCGATCCGGTCGTCACGCGAAGCTTGCGATAGCCCTTCCACCGCGCCTCCGAGATCACGCGCTGGAATAGCAGGCTGCCGACCCCACGGCGACGCACGCAAGCCTCCACGCTGAACGCAATCTCCGGAAGCCCGTCCTCGGACTGCTCCGGCGGATGCAACTCGGCGGCGCCGCGCACCAGGCCGTTTTCCATGTAGGCGACGACGATCGTGCCGTCGGCCGCACAGCGGGCCGCGTAGCGTTCGATGAAACTGTCATCGAGGAAGCCGTTGAATCGATCGTGCCGGCTTTCCGCATCGAGCCGCAACAGATGATCGCGCAGCAACGGCAGTTCCTCGTGCTGGCTGAGCGTCCGCGCATAGCCGAAGCCCGGCCGGGGACGAAAAGTATCTACCTGTGACACTGCCTGAGACTCCTCTCGAGAGCCCTCGCACAGACGTCTTTCCCTAGACAGGAGCTATATTGTGCATCGCAACATTCATTTCAAGCCCCATGCTCTACGGAGAGAACATGCGGCCATGCAAGGATCGCGTGAGTTAACGATTCGTTTGTGTACGAATCATCACAGCACGAGCTGAGTCTGGGTCACGATCGCGACCAGACGCCCGTCCTCGGTTTCCACCCGGGTCTGCCATACCTGGGTGCGGCGGCCGCGATGCACGGGCGTGGCGGTTGCCGTCACCACAGTCCCCTCCTTGGCGCCGCCGATGAAGTTGGTCTTGCTCTCGATCGTCGTGGTGCCCTTGGCATCCTGCGGCAGGTTGATCACGGTCGCGGCCGCGCCGACCGAATCCGCAAGCGCCATGACCGCGCCGCCATGGATGGTGTGATGCAGGGTGCAGAGATCCGGCCGCACCTGCATCTGCGCCACGACGCGATCGGCACTGGCCTCGGTGAAGGTGACACCCTTCAGGTCCGCGAACGGCATCTTCATCGCATTGATCTTGTCGAGTGGCGTCATGCCTTCCCTCCCCCGTTTGATCGGACGACCCGTCTTCGCGGGTCAGCGCCGCATCTGGATGCGCCGGGCTTCGAACCCGAAGCAATGACCTGAAAGGTCATTGCTTCAGTCCGATCGTACCGCCGCTCAGCTCAGGCCTTCTCGACCCCGCACCACTCCGCGATAAACAACGCCATGGTCTTGGTGACCTGGCGCAGCGAGTCGAGCTCGACATATTCGTTGAAGCCGTGCATCGCGGCGCCGGTCGCGCCGAAGCAGAGGCTGGGGATGTTGTAGTTGAGCCCGTAGAAGCGGGTATCCGTCAGCGCCGTGAAGACGAGATCCTGGACCTCGCCGCCGTAGACGGCGGTGAATGCCTTGCCGAACGCCGCCTCCGGCTCGGCCGAATTGGTCAACTCGTAGCCTTCGGACAGGAAGCCCGACCACTCGACGACCGGCGGATTGTTGGAGAGAAAGCGATGATCGCGCGAAGCCGCGGCGACGCAGGCGAGGATCTCGTTCTGGCAGTCCTTGACCGACCAGCCCGGCAGGATGGCGATGCGGCAATCGACGTCGCACCAGGCCGGCACGCTCGAGGCCCAGTCGCCGCCTTTGATGATGCCCGGATTGAAGTTGATCGGATGATTGAGCGTCTTGAAATGACGGTCGCTCTTGGCGCGCTTGTTCCAGTCCGCCTCGAGCTTCTCCAACGCATGGATCAGATGATAGCTCGCCTGGATCGCATTGGCGCCGACGCCGGCCTCGAACACATGCGCCGGGAAGCCGCGCACCTTCAGGCGGAACCAGATCACGCCCACCTGAGAACGCACCATCTTGCCGCTGGTCGGCTCCGGGATGAAGCAGGCATCCGCGCGGTAGCCGCGCTGCAGGGTCGACAGCGCGCCGACGCCGGTGCTCTCCTCCTCGATGACGGATTGGATGTGAATGCGCGCCGTCGGCTTGAAGCCGGCAGCCTTGATGGCATCGAGCGCATAGAGCGCGCCGATGGTGCCGGACTTCATATCGCAGGCGCCGCGGCCATACATCCGGCCGTCGCGGATCACCGGCGAGAACGGCGGCGTCTCCCACATATCGAGCGGACCGGCCGGCACCACGTCGCAATGCCCCTGCAGGATCAGCGACCGCCCGGCCGACGTCGCCGGCCGGTAGGTTCCGACCACGCTGCGTGCTCTCGAGAAATCGTGCTCGATCGGGCCGTAGCCGCGCATCTCCTTGAGATCGTCCAGATCGATGTGCCAGTCGTCGACCTCGTAGCCGCGCGAGCGCAGGAGATCGCTGAACATGTCCTGGCACGGCCCTTCGGCGCCGCGGGTCGAGGGGATGGCGACGAAGTCGCTCGTGGTCGCAAGCTGCCGGTCGAAGTCGGCATCGACGGCGTCGACGATGCGCTGCGTAATGTCCTGGGTGATCATGCCTGTCGAGGTTCCAATTACCGATGACTGCAGCAAATCACAATCTCATGCAGAGTTGCACCGGATTCGCCGCTGCTTTCAGAATCGCAAGGCCGCCCGTACATTCGCGCATACGAAAATGACCGCAACATACTTTGGAATTTGGCATGTCGGATCACCGCAATATCCTTTATTTCCTCCTCGGCATTCTCAGCGCGGCGATCATCGTGCTCGGCTACAATTTCTATCAGGCCAAGAAGCAGCCGGAGGGTGTCCAGATCAATATCGGGCCCAACGGCCTGAAGATCGAAGGAAAGTGATGCGTTCTCAAATCTCCTCGTTCGCGAATGTCGCAGCCCGCCCTCTCGGCGTCCTCGGTCTCTTGCTTTTGGTTGCCGCACCCGCGCAGGCGCAATATGTCGGGCGCGAGCAGGACGTCACCGATCTCCGGCTTGGCCAGCGCGTCCTGGTCGATGACGGCACCTGCCCCGCTGGCCAGGTGAAGGAGGTCTCCGGCTCCAAGATGGCCGAAACCGGTATTGTCCGCACCACGAAATGCGTGCCGCGCTTCGGGCCGAAGAAGAAGTAGCTGATCTCGTTTGATGCGGCTCTCGCCGCCGACCTCCGGCGCGTGACCTTCCGCACAGTCCCGTAGCCGCGCATCGATGATGCTCCTGCCCGTGGACAAGCGGGGACGCAGCATGTCGATGTCAGCGGTGCAGGATCACGGCTTCTTCGAACCGGCCGACCGGCCGCAGCCGGTCAAGGCCGATTTCAGCCGCTACGCCCTGCTCGGCTATCTCTCGGTGGCGCTGGTGTTCGGCGGCTTCGGCGTATGGGCCGCCTATGCCCCCCTCGATCGCGCGGCGATCGCACCGGGCACCGTGTCCGTCTCCGGCGATCACAAGGTGGTTCAGCACCGTGAAGGCGGAATCATCCGGGACATCCTGGCCAAGGAGACTCACGCCGTGCATCGCGGCGACCTGCTGTTCCGGCTGCAGCCGACCGAGGCCCAGGCCAACACCGACCTCCTGCGCAAGCAGATGGACGCGGCGCTGGCCGAGGAGGCGCGCCTGCTCGCCGAGCGCGGCAATGCGCGGATGATCACGTTTCCCGACGCGCTGCTCAACCGCCAGAACGTGCCGGAGGCGGCGCTTGCCATCGCCGACCAGCAGCGGCTGTTCGTCGAGCGCCGCAATGGCCTGATCAGCCAGATCAACATCCTCAACTCGCAGATCGCCCAGCAGCAGCAGGAGCTCGCCGGCCGCGACCGCCAGCGCGCCGCGCTCTCCGCGCAGCTCGCAAGCTTCGAGACGCAGATGAACAACGTGCGCCCGGCGGTCGCCGCAGGCTACTATCCGCGCAACAAGTTCCTCGAACTGGAACGCGAGCGCGCCCGCGTCGAAGGCGATCTCGGCCAGGCGCAGGCCGACGTGGCGCGGCTGACGCAGACGGCGGCGCAGACGCGCCTGCAGATCGATCAGGCGCTGCAGAAATATCTGACCGAAGTCGGCCAGCAACTCGACGGCACCCGTGCCAAGCTGTCGGACCTGCGCGAGAAGCTCGTCATCGCCGAGGACGTGCTGCGCCGGGTCGACATCCGCGCCGAGCGCGACGGCATCGTCATGAACATGAAAGTCCACACCGTGGGCGCCGTCGTGAAGCCCGGCGATACGCTCGCCGAGATCGTCCCGGTCGGCGAAGGCGTCGACGTGATGGCGCACGTCTCGCCGCGCGACATCGAGAGCGTCGCCATCGGCCAGAGGGCCGAGGTGCGCTTCTCCAATTTCTCCTCGCGCACGACGCCGACGATCTTCGGCAAGGTCTCGAGCGTCTCGGCGGATGCGATGTCGGACGAGGCGAACAAGCAGAGCTACTACTCGGCGCGGGTCGTGATCGACTATTCGACCATCCCGCCCGAGATCGCCGAGAAGATTCTGCCGGGCATGCAGGCCGACGTCATCATCTCCACGGGAGAGCGCACCGTGCTCGAATATCTGGTCGGGCCGCTGCTCAACACGCTCGCCAAGACGTTCCGTGAGAAATGAGCCGAGAGCACCTAGGCCGACGGCACCGGTGGCGCGCCCGCGACGACAGAAAGGTCGCGGGCACGCCGCACGCCGATGGCGTCCAGCTCGCTGCCCTGCTCCGGATCGGCAAGCCTCTCACGTGTCGCTCCATCCAGATCAGCAAGGCCGGCAGCTGTCGCTACGCCCCCGGACATCGCGAGCTGCCAACCTCTGGTCTCCGCCAATTCAGCCAGACGCGCCGGCCACTCCGTCCCGAGCCCGAGCACAGCCACCTGCGATGTGCGTCCAAAGGTCAGTTGCCCGACGACGATGTCGCCAAGGTGAGCACCAATCGTCAACTCGACGGGCCGACCGATCTCCGCGGCGATCTTTTCGTTGACGCGGTCCATGACCACGTCCATGGCGCCGATCGCCTGCAGCGCATCGCGGCAGCCTTGTTCTGCTCCCTGCTCCTCACCGAAGACGGCGAGGACGCCATTGCCGAGGAAGCGGTCGATGCGCCCGGAATGGGCTTCGATCGCCCTGCCAATGGCGCCGAAGATCTCGTTCATCATGAACCCGAGGTCGGAGGGCAGCCGGTCGCGCGCAATGGTGGCAACCGGACGGACGCGGACGTGGACCAGGCATACCGCACGGCGCTCGGCGGGAAGGTGGTCGACGAGGGGCGCCCTCTCCGCTTGATCGCCGCCGAGGAGACGCGTGATCGTCAGCGGCGCCGCCGGACGAATCTGGCAGGCCAGCCGCACATTCGCCGGAGCCGCCAAGTCGGCGAGCATGACGCGCTCCGCGTGGCCGGGCGGCGCCAGCGTCTCCGCACCTTCATCAACCCGGACGCTGCAAAGACCGCAGCGGGCACGGCCGCCGCAGTCGGACCGCTGCGAGAGCTCGTTGCTGCCGATGATCTCCAGCAGCGTCGGACCGACCGCGGCCCGCACCGTCGCGCCACCCGTGAAGGCAATGACGATCTTCGGCGACGCGAGCGACGCGACGTAGCGGAACACGATGATCGTCACGCCTGCAACGAGCAGCGCGACGACTGCGATCTGCGCCGAAATTTGCAGCAAGGCGATCCACCTCCCGTCGAGTTCGCTCGGCCAATGGGTGACCTGGCGCATCTGCTCGGCCATGCCGGGATTGCCGAGCAACGCGGCGACGGCGCGCCCGGACACCACGAAACCCATCAGCGCCGCCATCGGCACCGCGACGGCGAGGACAAACAGCAGCGGCTGGACGAGGCGGTACCAGCTCCGGAATTTCAGCCAGTGATGCAGGCCGACGCAGCCGTGGATCCAGACCAGCAGCAGCAGCGCGGTCTGAATCCAGGCCGCCTTGGGCCACATCAACGCCAGCGCATAGAGGTAGCCATCCTGAACGCCAAACAGCGCATGAGCGATGTGGGTCTCGATGACGTGCGGCAGCAACAATAGCGGGATCGCAAATCCCGTGGCGATCTGAACAAACTCCCACGAGGACAGCCGCCACGTGCCGCGCTGAACCGTCTTGACGAAAGCAAGCACGGCATGCGCGAGCAATGCCGCCGCCAGCACGATCATCCCCGGCCACGATCGGGTGACGACCAGCCGCCATTCCTGCACCTCGTCCATCGCCTCGAGGCTGAACAGACCCACCGCATGGTTGAGAAAATGCGTCGCGGCGAACGCAAACAGGACGAGGCCCGACACGAGCCGGATGTTCTGGGACGTTACGGCAGGCATGAGGTCACTGTGATTCAGGCAAGCTGCGAAATCTGAGCACGGCTGATCCATCCGGTAGCGGCTGCAACCGGCCAACTCAAGCGCTGGCAGATCAGCCTCAAGCTATGTGAGGTCAATCACGGTCGACGACGGGCGCCCCAGGCGAAGTTCTCCAGCACCATCGCAAGGGGATCCGACATGACGAGCACCACCCGAAGCCCGCTGGGAACCGCGCTCCGCGCCTGCTTTCCCGCGCTCACCGCGACCTTCGTGCTCAGCCTCTTCATCAATGCGAGCATGCTCGCCTCGCCCCTCTATTCCATGCAGGTCTACGACCGCGTCCTCACCAGCCGCAATCTCGGCACGCTGGTCATGCTGACGCTCATCGTCGGTGTCTTCCTGGTGCTGTATGGCGTCCTCGAATTCGCCCGTTCCGGCGTTCTGGCCCGGGCCGGCGTGCAGTTCGAAGGCACGCTGCGCCACCCGCTGTTCGAGACGATGATGAAGGCGGAGCTGTCGCCGCGGCATCGCTTCGGCCAGCAGATCATCCGTGACGCCGAGACCATCCGCGACTGCATCTCCAGCGGCACCGCCGCCATCGCCTGCGATCTGCCGTGGACCCCGGTGTTCGTCGCGCTGTGCTTTCTGCAGCACGCTTATCTCGGCATCCTCTCGCTGCTCGGCGCGATCGTGCTGTTCTCGCTGGCGCTGCTCACCGAATTCTACACGCGCGCCAGCGTCGAGCGCACCAACGCGCTGGCCAACGAGGCCTCGCGTTTCGTCGCGGCGGCGCTGCGCAACGGCGAGGTCGTGCGCGGCCTCGGCATGGGCGACATCGTCATGGACCGCTGGAGTTGCCGCCAGTCGGCGATGGTCGAAGCCCACAGCACCCTCGTCGAGCGTGGCGCGGCGATGCATTCCGTCACCAAGTTCGCGCGCATGGCGGTGCAGACCTCGCTGCTGTGCATCGGCGCCTGGCTCGCGATCGAGCAGCAGATCTCGCCCGGCGCGATGATGGCGACGTCGATCATCATGGGCCGCGCGCTTGCTCCGGTCGAGCAGGTCGTCGGCCAGTGGAAGCGCATCATCGCATTCCGCTCCGCCTATCGCAGGCTGGAGGAGCTGTTCCAGGCGCTGCCGGTCACGGCTGCACCGACGGCGCTGCCGACGCCGCGCGGCGAGATCGACGTCGAGAACGCCGTGGTGTGGCCGCCGGCGGCTGGCCGCCCCTCGGTCAAGGGCGTCAGCTTTTCGCTCAAGGCCGGCGAGAGCCTCGCGATCGTCGGCGCCTCCGCCAGCGGCAAGTCGAGCATGGCGCGCGCCATGGCCGGGGTCTGGCCGCTGCGCGAAGGCGTGATCCGTATCGACGGTGCCGCCTACAGCCAGTGGGACCCAAACCGGCTTGGCAAGCATATCGGCTACCTGCCACAGGACATCGAACTGTTCTCAGGCACCGTCGCCGACAACATCGCCCGGCTCGCGAAGGTGGATGAGGCCGCCGTCGTCGCTGCCGCCAAGGCCGCCGGCGCGCATGAGGTCATCCTGCGCCTGCCCAACGGCTACGACACGCCGATCGGTGAAGGCGGCGTGGCGTTGTCCGGCGGCATGCGGCAGCGCGTCGGCCTCGCCCGCGCGCTGTACGGCAATCCGCGGCTCCTGATCCTCGACGAGCCGAACTCGAACCTCGACGAGGACGGCGAGCGGGCGCTGGCGCAGGCCATGGCCCAGGCGAAGGCCGCCGGCCGAACCGTGATCGTCGTCACGCACCGTCCGCAGCTTCTGGCGCATGTTGACCGCATCATGGTGATGGCCTTCGGCAAGACGCTGGCATGCGGCCCGCGCGACGAGGTGATCGCCAAGATGCGCGGCCAGCGTGTCGTCGTCGCCCACGACCGGGCGACGGCCAGCGCCGCGGCCTGAACGGACCCCAATGCAGATCGCACACCGCAAGGAGCCAGCCATGATCAAGTTCACATCGCACGCACGGACACTCCAGCTGGCGCTCGCGACCGCCGTCCTGCTGCCGATGTCGGCTTCAGCGGAGACACCGATGACCGCGCGTCAGATGCTGGCCCACGCGCAAACCCAAGCCCTCAACGTCCCCGGCGACATCAAGAAGCCGGCGCCGGACAGCAGTGAAAGGATCGTCAGCGAGTCCGCCGCCTCGGGCGGTGCTTCGATCGCCGCCTCGCTTCCGGTGATCGAGCCGCCGGCGCCGATCTCGCCGCCAGCCCCGGCCCTCACCGCACTGGCTGCGCCCGTCCCGGCGCCTGAGGTAGCTTCGTCGCAGACGCGTACCAACTCGCTCACGGCCGCCGCGCCCGTTGCTGAAGCTGCCAAGACGTCGAATCCAGTGCTCGCAACTCCGCCCGTGGCGGCCACCACTGAAACACGCCCTGTGGCACCGGCCGCGACGCCGCCCGCCACGGCCGCAGCTTCACCGGCCGTCGTCCCCGCAGTCGCTCCTGCTGCCGCGCCGACCCAGCCCGGTCTGACGGCCACGGCGCCCACGCAGACGACGCGGACGAAAGCGGCGACCTTGCCATCCGCCGAAAAGACTGCACTTGCGCGGCATCAGCCGACGAGTGCCGATGCGTCAGCGGCCCGCCCTGCTCCCAAGCCGAGTGCGAGATCGTCGAGGCACCGCGACGACGACGCCATCAGCACGCGGATCTCGCGCATCATGCGCCGGCCGGAGGTGCAGTCATTGATGTCGCAGTATGGCCTGGACTGACAACCAGCACCGCCGGACGGATGGACGCCGATCGACGTCAGGTCCGGCGGCTGATCAGTTGGCCGGATCGAACATGCACTGCAGGGCAGGCTTCGCGATCTTGGTGAACGTAGGACCGATCTCGGCCTGCTTCGGCGCGGGCACCCAATCGGTCTCGATGGTCGGCACGCCGGTCTCACTGATGCCGCGCAGCAGCGCCTCTCGCAAGTCGGCATCCTCCACCATCGCGGCCGCATGATCATGCAGGCAGGAGCAGACAGCTTCAGGATGCGCCCACCGGTCGAGCATACGAGGCGCACATTGCCGTACGAACTCGCTGCGCAGCTCGGGCAATCGGGTCGTTGTCCGCGCCTCGACGGAGGACCAGAAGAGGCACGACAGCACGGCAAGCGCCGCAGCATCCAGTCGAAAACGCATGGTGGACCGCTGGTATTCGTTTTTCGTCATGTCATCCACGCGGGCCCGGACGACACGATTCGCATGTCGCTGACGCCAGCATCGGTTTCATATCCGCTTCACGTTTCAAGCGGCCTGCGGCACAGGCCCAAAATGGTTTCATGGCCCCGCCGCTTCGTTTCATCGCGACCGCCCCGATGACACAAAATACAACCAAGACGAGAGTGATCTAAAACCCCAAGCAGAGGAATGTTTCACTTGCCTTGGGCGAGCCAGCGCCCTCCGGGGCAGCCGCCATTTCTGCCGATGGCGAGCTTCTTAACGACCTTACATTAACTGTGGCCGGCAGGGAGAACCTCCCAGCTCACCACGGCAACCCAGCAGCGCGCGGCGCGTTGGGAGACGACGTTGCTCCCTCAGGGTCACCATGGACAAGCGCTCGCACACACCCAAACCGAAGGTATCACGCCGCAGCTCCCTGGCTGCACCGATGGCGCAGCAGCGAACCGAGAGCTACGCCGGCTCGACGCCACAGAGCCTGGTGCGGCTGATCGGCTGCCACGATCCTGCCAAGCACAAATTGCCCGGCAAGGCTTTCGGCAGCCGATCGTCTCTTGGCAAGTCCCTTATTGAATGAAATCACCGCACTTCTGGACCACGCCGTCGTCGGCTTTGCCCCAAGGCATGACCGGAACGGAGGAGGTCGAGTTCTTCGGCGATCCCTCGATCAGCCTGTCTGAGTAAACCATGTAGACGAGCACATTGCGCTTGGCGTCGCAGCCGCGAACGATCTGCATCTTCTTGAAGAACAGCGACCGTCGCTGCCGGAACATGTCGTCGGCCTGTTCGAGCTTGCGTTTGAACCTGATCGGGCCGATCTGCCGGCATGCGAGCGAGATGTCGGAGACCTCCTCGGCCAGGCCCAGCCAACCGGCATAGCCGCCCTTCTGCGGCACCGTGAAGTGGCAGGCGACGCCCTCTACCTCTGGATCATCAACGCCATAGGTCGCGAGCTTGTCATTCGGACTGAGCAATTTGAACACGGTCGACCGACGGAAGATCAGATCCGGCTCGTCTGCGGCGTATGCTGAGATCACAGGCGAGGACAATCCGATAAGCAGTAGGCAAACGAGGGTTTTCAGCCACAGATCAAACCGTTTGGTGGCTCTGAACGACATGTCGGTCTCCGTTATACCGCCGATACTCGGCATACCGCCCATGTAGGGACACAAATGCCTGCAAGGAAGGCGCTCCAGCCCCTGACCTTCCACTACCCGTTTAACGGGATGTGAGGCTTTTCTGCTACGATTGGAACGAAATCACGCAGGGCAGAAGCCCAAGCTGGTGAACGCAGACTCCGTCTGCGACACTAAAGACCAGATGGTTCTTGAGGATTTGCCGGAATGCTCTGCGTTCGTGCAGCCGCCAGGGGGCGGTTCTATTGTGCCGCAATCGTTTCAGTCCCGCTTGCCATAGCAGTGACCTCACAGGCTGGCGCAGCGTCTTATTACTACTGGAACGACGCGCAGCCCATCACCATTGCTCCGACCGTACGCCCGGCCGCTCCGCGCAAGCCCAAGGCGCGCCACCTTGAGATGCTGACCAAGACCGAGAAGGAGGCTGCCAAGCCGCAAGCGCCGCTCACGATCGCGGTGTCGATCAACAAGCAGCAGCTGAAGGTCTACGACGCAAACGGCCTGTTCGCGGAAGCACCCGTGTCGACCGGCATGAAGGGGCATTCCACGCCGATGGGCGTGTTCAGCGTCATTCAGAAGCAGAGATACCATCGCTCCAACATCTACAGCGGCGCCCCGATGCCGTTCATGCAGCGCATCACCTGGTCCGGCGTCGCGCTCCACGCGGGCGTGCTGCCGGGCTACCCGGCGTCGCATGGCTGCATCCGCATGCCGGCAAGCTTTGCAACCCGCATCTATGGCTGGACGCGGATGGGATCCCGGGTCCTGGTCACGCCGAGCGAGGTGGCTCCTGCGAGTTTCTCGCATCCGATGCTCGCTGCACTGAAAGCGCCGCAGCCGAGCGCATCGGAGCACCCCGATCCGACTGCGCCCGCAGCGATCAAGTCGGACAAGGGCGCAGCCGTCACCAGCGCGATCACAGTCGCGACGACGGATTTGCGCGCCACGATCGGTCATGCCGAGAGCCCCCGCTTCGAAGGATCGCCAACCGCGTCGGGCCAGGTGCGGACCGCCGATGCCAGCAACGCCAATGGGCTGCCACCGAAGATCTCGGACGCTTCGTCAAGCGCCGAACCACCGCGTTCCCCCGCGGCGGAGGTTCGGAGCGATGCTGCCGATCTGAAGTCCAGTGTCGCCGAGACCATGATTGAGCACGCGACCGCCGACGCAGAGGCCAAGCCAGGCGCCCCGGCCGGGGTCAGGATCGAGCAGCAGGACGAGGCCAAGTCTGCCCCCAGCGACGTCGCTCCGGCGGGTCAGCCCACGACTGCTGCGCAGGTGGCCGCTCCGGCCGTCGAGACGCCGGCTGAGGCCTCGGCGAATGCCGAAGCCCCCGGTTCGACCGAGCTCAAGCCTGCTAAGTCCAAGTCGGCTGGGTCCAAGCCTGCCGATGCCGCGATCACGGACCAGCCTGCGCCGCCGCCCACACCGGCGGCAGAGGCACCGGCGAAGCCAATCGACCCCAACGATCTCGCCAAGGATCAGGCGCGTGTTGCCGCACCGGACAAGCCGATTGCGCCCAAGCCCGAATTGAAGCGCAACAGCCAGATCGCGATCTTCATCAGCCGCAAGGATTCGAAGCTGTACGTGCGGCAGAACTTCGCTCCGGTGTTCAACACCCCCGTCACCATCGCACCGGGCGACAAGCCGCTCGGCACCCACGTGTTCACCGCGACGGCTGACAAGGCCGATCCGGCGACGATGCGCTGGTCGGTCGTCTCGCTGCCCTCCTCGGCGCGGAGCGCCGCGGCGACCGATGTCGCGGCCAAGGCGGCCCGGCGCGGTAAGAGGTCCGCGGGCGCCGATGCCGAGCTGAAACAGGTCGTTCCGCTGAGCAGCGCAGCCGAGGCGCTCGATCGCATCACCATTCCCGCCGACGTCATGGCGTGGCTCGGCGAAGCCCTGTCGACCGGAAGTTCGCTGATCGTCTCCGATCAAGGCATCAACCAGGGCGAAACCGGCGAGGGCACGGAGTTCATCCTTTCGCTGCGCTGACGACCGACGACGTCCCTCTTTCCGCCCCACGGCAGGGGTATCCCGTGCCGGAACGCAGTCTGATCCAGCGCCATGTCGCGGCCGTTCAAGCAGCGGCCGGTCGAGCGCGGGCACATTCATGCTGACGGGGCTGGCTCTGCTCAGGGAGATTCACAATGATCGATCGCAGGATGGTTGTTCTCGGCATCGGCGCCTCGTTGTCGGGCGCGACGCTCACGTCGCAGGCCGCTCATGCCGACAATGCGGTGAGCAAGATGACCGCCTATCGCTTCTCCTTCCCCGCGCTGGCCGGTGAGCCGATCCGGCTCGCCGATTTCGCGGGCAAGCCGGTGCTGGTGGTCAACACGGCCTCCCAGTGCGGCTATACCCCGCAATACACCGGCCTTCAGAAGCTGTGGGGCGAGTTCCATGAGCGTGGGCTGGCGATCATCGCGGTCCCCTCCAACGACTTCAACCAGGAGCCCGGGATCGCGGGCGACATCGCCGAGCTGGCCAACAAGGAGTACGGCGTCACCTTCCCGATGACCGCAAAAGCGGTGGTCACCGGTTCCAACGCCCACGCATTCTACCGCTGGGCCGCCGAGGCGCGGCCCAAGGAGACGCCGCGCTGGAACTTTCACAAATATCTGATCGGCCGTGACGGCTACATCGCCGACGTTTTCGCCTCCTCGGTCGAGCCGACGGATACGCGGGTCAAGACCGCGGTCGCCCGGCTGCTGGCGGACGGCTGAGCAACACTCGGCAGGAATGCGGCGGAAGCCGGCAACTTCCCCCGTGTTTTTGCCTCGTTTCCTTTTGGCGCCCATCCGGCAGCTGGGCTAGTATCCCCAACCGGATAACGGAGCGACTCTCGACGCTGGCGCTCCCGTTGCAACAACCCCGAGGAAACACGATGCGGATTGCAGCAGGATTGGTGTTCGCGAGTTCTTTGGCGGCTTCGCTGTTGACGTCTGGCGCGGCCTGGTCGCAGGCGCAGCGCACGGCGGCGGCGCCGACCCCGGCCGCTGCTGCTCCCGCACCGGCCCCTGTTCCCGCCGTCGCCGCCCAGACGCAGCCGCCGCGCGCGCCCTGCATGAACCCCGAGGCGCTCGGCGTCGGCCGCACCGTCGAG
This sequence comes from Bradyrhizobium sp. SZCCHNRI3043, assembly GCF_032377735.1. Taxonomy (NCBI): domain Bacteria; kingdom Pseudomonadati; phylum Pseudomonadota; class Alphaproteobacteria; order Hyphomicrobiales; family Nitrobacteraceae; genus Bradyrhizobium; species Bradyrhizobium sp. SZCCHNRI3043. Next base: position 79,143 of record NZ_JAUHID010000020.1, on the reverse strand, counting down.
ATCGACACGACAGGCGGTCCGGGATTCGGCTTCGAGCACTTCAAGGACCTCGACTTCCTCAAGGATCATGAGGTGGTCCTGACGTTCGACGACGGCCCATGGCCGGAGAACACGCCCAGCGTGCTCAAGGCGCTCGCCGACCAGTGCACCACCGGCATCTTCTTCATCATCGGCAAGCATGCGACCTACTATCCGGAAATCCTGAAGCAGGTTTACAATGCCGGCCACACGGTCGGCACGCACACCTGGTCGCACGCGGCGCTGACCAACAAGAAGCTGACCGAGGATCAACGCAAGGAAGAGATCGAGCTCGGCATCAGCGCCGTGAAATGGGCGCTCGGCGGCAATTCGCCGGCGCCGTTCTTCCGCTTCCCGGCATTGCAGCATCCGCCGGAGATCGTGACCTATCTCGGCACCCGCAACATCGGCATCTTCTCCTGCGATCTCGACTCGTTCGACTTCAAGGCGCGCAATGCGCAGGCGGTGATCGACGTCACCTTCAAGAAGCTCGACAAGCTCGGCAAGGGCATCATCCTGATGCACGACTTCCACAAGCACACCGCCGAGGCCCTGCCCGAGCTGCTGCGCCGCCTGAAGGCCGGCGGCTACAAGGTGGTCGCGATGCGCGCCAAGGCGCCGGTGCAGTCGCTGCCGCAGTATGACGAGCAGCTCAGCAAGGTCGCGAAGCTGCCGACGGTGAGCCAACGGCCGGTCTCGAGCGTTGTGACGACAGTGTCCGAATGAGACAGGATTCCTTTCGTCAGTGACCAAGCTTCGTCTCGAAGGTTACGTGATCGTGTCGGCCGACGGGATGTTGGCCGACGCGAGCAATGCGATGCCGCCCGCCCTGAAATTTCCCGGCGACGCCGCATTCTTTTCCCAGGCCCTCGATGGCGCCGATCTGATCGTCCACGGCCGCAACTCCTATGAGGACCAGCCGAATTCGCCGAAGCGCCGGCGCATCGTCGTGACCGGCAAGGTCGCGGGGCTGGCGCCGGATCCGGAAAAGCCGCTCTCCACCCTTTGGAATCCGGCGAGTGCCTCGTTCGAAGCCGCCTGTGAAGCCGCGGGCGTCAGCTCTGGCACGGTGGCGGTGATCGGCGGCCCCGTCGTGTTCGAGATGTTCATGGACCGCTACGAGACCTTCTTCCTGTCGCTCGCGCCCCACGTCTCCCTGCCCGGCGGCGTGCCGTGCTTTCCCGGCATCGGTCCCGACCGTTCGCCGCAGCAGGTGCTGACGGCCCACGGCTACACGCCCGCCAATCAGCTGATGCTCGATCCCGCCCACGACGTCAGCGTGACCGCCTGGAAACGCACCGCTTAGAGCTCCCTCTAGATGTCTCCATACGCGCTCTGCTCCGGCGCTTTCGGGCCCTTGCCGTAGCCGAGGATCATGAACAGCGCGCCGATGATCGACAGGTTCTTCAGCGCGTCGATCAGGGTCTTGGCGTTGTCGGGCGGGGCCTGGTTCCAGAAGTCATGGAAGTAGAAGATGGTCGCGCCGACGAACACGATCATCAGAGCCGCGAAGAAACGCCCGAGAAAGTTGAGCGCGATCATCACGCCGGCAAGCACCTCGAACGCGCCGGCCGCGATCGCCAGGATCTGCGGCATCGGCATCCTGGCAGCGGCCTCGAGCTGCGCCGCATAGGGCGCGAGCATCGTGGGAATCGTGACCTTGGCGGCGATGAGATCGGCGGTGGCGGGAATGCCGAACAGCTTGGTCGCGCCCGTGTAGATGAAGATCACGGCGAACAGAACGCGCCCGAATGTAATGAAACCCGGCATTCTCGCCCTCACGGATCAACTTCAAACGATGTGTCGTCGGCCCACCGGGCCGGATATGTGACGTCGCGAACGCTTTTCAACAATAAAGGCGGGCGGAATACGACCGAAACCGGACGAATTCCGCCACACTTCGATCACGCCAACAACGTCACGCAAACAGCGTCGGCTGCGCCCTCCCCGCCCGTTCCTGGGCTTCGACCGCGGCCACCGCCGTCATGTTGAGAATGCCGCGCGCCGTCACCGACGGCGTCAGGATGTGCGCCGGGCGCGCCGGGCCGATCAGGATCGGCCCCACCGGGACCGCATCCGCCAGCACCTTGATCATCTGATAGGCGACGTTGGCGGCGTCGAGATTCGGCATGATCAGGACATTGGCCGAGCCTTCGAGATCCGAATGCGGCAGGATCGCCTTGCGCGCGGTCGCCGACAGCGCGGTGTCGCCCTGCATCTCGCCGTCGGCCTCGAGGTCGGGACGATGCTGCTTCAGCAATGCCGTCGCCTGCCGCATCTTGCGCGAGGACTCGGTGTCGTAGCCACCGAAATCGGAATGCGAGACGAAGGCAATCTTCGGCTTGATGTTGAATCGCGTGACGTGGTTGGCCGCGAGCGACGCCATCTCGGCGAGCTCTTCGGCCGTGGGATCCGGCCGCACCTGGGTATCGCCGATGAAATAGGCGCCCTTGCTGGTGATGGTGAGCGCCAGCGCCGCGTAGTCGCTGACCCCCGGCATGAAGCCGATGATCTCACGGACGTGGCGCAGATGGCTCATGTAGCGCCCTTCGACGCCGCAGATCATCGCATCCGCCTCGCCCCTGACGACGGCGAGCGCCGCGATCACGGTGGCGTTGGTGCGCACCACCGTGCGCGCCGCATCCGGCGTCACGCCGCGCCGTCCCGCGACCTCGATGTAGCTCTGCACATAGGAGCGGTAGCGCGGATCGTCCTCGGGGTTGACGAGGTCGAAATCACGCCCGGCCTTGATCGACAGGCCGAAGCGCTTGATGCGGGCCTCGACCACGCTGGGACGACCGACCAGGATCGGCCGCGCCAGCTTCTCCTCCAGCACGACCTGGGTGGCGCGCAGCACACGCTCGTCCTCGCCCTCGGCATAGATCACGCGGACCGGCTGCGTCTTCGCCTTGGCGAACACCGGCTTCATGACCAGGCCAGAGCGGAACGCAAAACGTTCCAGCAGCGCAGTGTACTCGTCGAAATTGGTGATCGGCCGCGTCGCGACGCCGGACTCCATCGCCGCCTTCGCCACCGCCGGCGCAATGCGCAGGATCAGGCGCGGATCGAATGGCGAGGGGATCAGCGAGCCCGGACCAAAACCCTGCGTCTCGCCGGTGTCGAAGCCGCGGCTGACCGCGTCCGACGGCGGGTCCTGGGCAAGCTGCGCGATCGCGTCGACCGCCGCCTGCTTCATCGCCTCGTTGATGGCGGTGGCGCCGACGTCGAGCGCGCCGCGGAAGATGAACGGGAAGCAGAGAACGTTGTTGACTTGGTTCGGGAAGTCCGAGCGCCCGGTGCAGATCATCGCGTCCGGCCGCGCCGCGCGCGCCTCCTCCGGCATGATCTCCGGGTTGGGATTGGCCAGCGCCATGATCAGCGGTTTCTCGGCCATCTGCTTGAGCAGCTCCGGCTTCAGCACGCCGCCGGCGGACAGCCCGAGGAAGATATCCGCGCCGCCGATCACCTCGGCCAGGGTCCGCTTGTCGGTCTTCTGCGCATAGACCGCCTTCCAGGGGTCCATCAGCGTGTTGCGGCCCTCATGGACGACGCCGTCGATGTCGCAGACCCAGATGTTCTTGCGCTGCGCACCCATCGAGACCAGCAGATTGAGGCAGGCGATCGCGGCGGCGCCGGCGCCCGACGTCACGATCTTGACCTCGGAGAGCTGCTTGCCGGCCAGCGACAGCGCATTCTTGATCGCGGCGCCGACGATGATCGCGGTGCCGTGCTGGTCGTCATGGAAGACCGGGATCTTCATGCGCTCCTTGAGCCGCGCCTCGATCTCGAAGCACTCCGGTCCCTTGATGTCCTCGAGGTTGATGCCGCCGAAGGTGGGCTCCAGTGCCGCGACCGTCTCGACCACCCGATCAATCGTGTCGGCCGCGATCTCGATGTCGAACACGTCGATGCCGGCGAATTTCTTGAACAGGACCGCCTTGCCCTCCATCACCGGCTTGGACGCCAGCGGGCCAATATTGCCGAGGCCGAGCACGGCGGTACCGTTGGAGACGACGGCGACCAGGTTGGCGCGCGCAGTCAGCGTGGCGGCCTCGGCCGGGCTGTTGGCGATCTCGGTGCAGGCGGCGGCAACGCCCGGCGAATAGGCCAGCGCCAGGTCGCGCTGGTTGGCGAGCGGCTTGGTAGCCTGGATCTCCAGCTTGCCCGGCCGTGGCAGCCGGTGATAGGCCAGGGCTGCGGAACGAAGATCTTCAGAATAGGACGACGACATACGTGCTCCAGCGTTTCCGACCCGGATTTTTGGTCTCTTGAGTCTCGGTCAGACGTCGGTTTTTCCGGCCGGTGGAAGTGCATGTGATGCACGTTGGGCGGCTTTCATGCAACATCCGAAACCATGTTCGCCGGCATCCCGGGCCAGCGATTCCCCAGTTCGCAGAAGCACATCCCTACTCCATCGATTTCATTGAGACCATCATCACTTGCTGCCTAAGCCTTGGGCGGAGCACATCAAATGACCCGTATCCTGATCGGAATTCTCACGGCTGTTGCGCTGGCCGTCGCCGGCTTCGTCGGCGTGCCCTGGTACGCCCAGAGCCGCGCCGAGCGCGAGGTCGAGGCCGGCTTTGCCCAGATCCGGCAAAGCGGCGCCACGGCGACCCATGGCAAGGTCGCCTTCGACCTGTGGAGCCGCAAGTTGACCATCGCCGACGTCAAGCTCGAATCGGCCGCCCAGCCGCCGGCCAGCGTCACGCTCGGCACCATCACCGCGACCGGGCTGAGCCAGCCTGATTCCGAGCATGTCACGGCCGCCAGCATCGAGATCAGCGACATCGCCATGGCCGGCCAGATCCCCGGCCCGTCGCCGCTCCGGCTGAGCTACAAGCTGCCGCAACTGCTGGTGAAGGATTATGCCGGCCCGGCGCGGTTCGCCGCGCTCCCGGCCGGCGCCGGCATGCTCGAGACCTCCCGCGCGCTCGCCCAACAGCTCGCCACCATCAGCGCCACCTCGGCCACGGTGCCGCGGGTCACCGGCACGATGGAAGGCGGCCCCTCGGTCGGGCCGACCGAGTTCGGCTATTCCGGGCTGGTGGTGGACGACATCAAGGGCGGCCGCATCGGCAACTACAAGATCCAGGAGGTCACCTTCAGCACCGCGGCGCAACCGCCGAACGGCAAGGTCGAGACGGTGCGCGGCCGCATGCTCGACGTCGTGACCAAGGACATCGACGTCAACGCCATCGTCGCTCTGCTCGCGCCCGAGTCCGCCACCGACGATCGTGTCGTCCGCCTGAGCGGCGTCGCCGGGGCAGGCCTCTACGAGATCACGTCCGATCTCGGCATGCGCATGCACATCGACAGCCTCACGATGGACCAGTTCGGCGTGCGGCCGTCGCGCATTCAACTGCCGGCGCTGGTCGCCGCCTTGACGCCGACCTCGCCGCGAACGAGCGCCATGACGCCGGACCTCATCGACAAGGTGGCCAGCATCTATGACGGCGTCCTGTTCAAGAACGTCGAGGTCAAAGGCCTGGCGGTCGAGACGCCCGACGGCCCGGTCAAGGTCGCGCTGACGCGGTTCGACCTCGACGACGGCAAGGGCGACGTCGCGTTCGAGGGCTTCGACGGCCGGACCCCGAACGGACCGGTCAAGCTCGGCCGCTTCGCCGTGAAGCGCTTCGACATGGGCGGCCTGCTGCGCCACACCGCCAAATTCGCCGTACCGGGAGCCAAGCCAGGTCCGGCCGAAGCCCTGGCGCTGTTCAAGCTGATCGGCGGCATCGAGCTGAAGGCGCTGACGACGTCCTACAAGGCGAGCACCAAGCCGGTCCAGATCGACAATTTCAGCCTCGACTGGGGCCAGTTCGTCGGTCCCATCCCGACCCAGGCACACCTGGTCGCCAAGATGGCCGGACCGCTCGATGCGTCCAATCCGGCCTTGCTGCCGCTTCTGGTCGCCGGCATCGACACCGCCGCTTTCGACGCCGATCTCGGCCTCGGCTGGACCGAGAGCTCGGGCGCGTTCGCGCTTCAACCGTTCAAGCTCGAGGTCAGCAACCTCATCGCAGCCTCGGCCAGCATGTCGCTGTCGCAGGTGCCGCGCGACGTGTTCACGATCGATCTGCAGCAGGCGACGACGGCCGCGGCGCAGATCGAGGCCAGCGGGCTGGAATTGACCCTGCGCGATCTCGGCGCAGTCGACGTGCTCGTCGCCAATTATGCGCGCGGTCATGCGATCACGCGGGACGCCGCGCGCAAGGCGCTGGTCGACAGCATCAAGGCGATCGGCGCGCAGGTCGCGGCCGACAACGTCGATGTCGCCGGTGCCGTCGATGCCATCAGCCGCTTCGTCGAGCGGCCGCACCAGACCTTCACGCTGAAGCTCTCGCCGCGCGCCAAGGTCCCGGCCCTGCAGCTCGCCCAGCTCATCGCCATCGACCCGCCGAGCGCGCTGGCGCAGTTCAAGATCGAGGCGCAGACCGCGCCGTAACTTGAGCCGTGACGTGGAAGGAGGAGCGAGTACCCGCCTCTCTCCTCCGTCATTCCGGGGCACGCGCAGCGCGAGCTCGGAGTCCATAGTCCCGACTCTGCGCGAGGATCGAGACGCCTGAACGCACGACATTCTTCACCAACTACTGTTCGGGAGTATGGATTCCGGGCTCGCGCTGCGCGCGCCCCGGAACGACGACGGAGGGATTCCGCATGGGCTGACATCGGCGCCGACGGTGAGGACCGCGCGGGACCCATGACGTCCGCTCTCACCATGTCGTCGATTCATGCGCATGAACTCAACCCGCGCCTCCACGATCTCGCGGCTTTCTCCGCCCGAGTTCGTCCGGTCGTTCGGCCCTCTGCCATTCGAAGAGGGCGCAGGGAATGCCGGGTGCTGGCCGCAACCCATGGCCCGCCTGCGAACAAGAATGCAGGCGGCAGGTACCACAGGTCCAGCCGATCATCCGGCATTCCCTGCGCGGTGGGCTTTTCGGCTGCTTCGCGCTCTCCTCGGGGACCGGCTTGTTTGCCCCCGTCATCCGCGCGATGCCCAAAGGCATCGACGCGAACTTGACACCAGCATCGGGGTGCCAGGACCACGCGACTTGACCGCCCGCAACCCGCCGTTCGTCCGCGCGCTCACACGCGTTGCGACAGACTGCGGCCACCGCCTCCCCGCCTCACGTTTCGTGACGACCGCGAACCGTCCCTCTTCATCGAGGCGGGATGGCCGGAAATGTGAAGGCGATTTGCCCGACGGTGCAAGCGGAATGATTGCGACAAACTAACACGACGGGCAGTTTGCGCATGGCGGGGATGCGGGGATTGCCCGTCGGCCACAGAGAGACGCAGGATATGACTCAATAGTCAACGACTGACATCTAGCGAGGCGGTGCTTGGCCTTGAACCCATCTGGGCGGATTGGCGTCCGAAAACCACGTTTGGTCTAGACCGACGTGTGTCCTCCGGATCCCGAGAGTACGATACTCAACTAGTGGATGGATCGTACCTCTAAACTGACTCCCAGTAGCGTTGGTGATCGGACATCGGAAGAACCATTTCTGTCCAGGCCGCATGTCCACGGGGCGCACGGCATCGTGAAACTTGATGTCGCCATCCGTTTTGTTGTTCAGAATGATATTACCGATCTGCAGCGAGCCACCAGGGCTGGGGCTGCACGAGAGAACGACGTCGGTCATGCTGAGCAGCCAACTGGGGTTCCTGACAACATACGGAAGTGCGAACGGTAACGCGTCCGGACCTTGCAGTTCGATTTCGGGAATGGTCTGGGAGTAAATGCCAAGCACGGCCGAGACGGCGGCCACCGCCCCGGCGAGGAGCTTCCAAACCTTTTTGAGCCTCGCCCAGAGCCTTAGCCAACTACGTGATGGTTTCGGCGGCTCGCTTTTCGGGGGATCTGGCTGCTTGGGGCGCGGCTTTACTCTTGGCCCTTTGGACTTTCCCATGGCGTGCAGTTGTCTCAGCCTCTCTAATCTACCTTAGCACGCGGCTCATTTAAGGTCTGACAGTCCACCGGATGTCCACCGGAATCGCTCTTTAACTGCCTCCGACCGGAGCCTACGGACCAACCGCCAGGTAAGTCGCGGCAGCCTGAAACAACGCTGCTACGGCCGCTGCCGTTGCCGCGGCCGAACTCAGTCTGCTCTGCCGGGTGAGGGCAAGCGCGAGCTTCTGCAGGTCGTCCGTCTGTTCTGGCTCGACGTCACTATCGAGGTTAGCCGCTATGTGGCCGAAGTCGATTTGACGGACGGATTTCGGAGTGGGAATCCTTGCAGACCAAAGCCACAACGCTGCAGCTACAAGAGCAAAGGACGCTGACGTGTAGTTCAGACCGCTACTGGTTATGTTCATAAAGGTGTCCCGGCGGATGGACCTGCCCGTCGATCCGGTGGCTTCGGCGCAAGCTTATCTCGTAGCCGAGAACGCAGACAACCACCAAGCGCGCCTACAAGTTGACCTAACGTATTTTCAGGCCAAGCGTGACAGCTCCGCGATAGAAGCGCTGGCGGCGGCCAGGTCTTCGAGTGAGATATCAATAGGAGGCAGCGTGGCTCTTTTGATCCGAGGTGTTATAGAAAGAAGATGGTAGTTTGGGGCCGTCTACAGCCTCAGACCGCCTCGATAGCAGCAAACCCCGTCGGGCTACTTCGCCCGCTCGTCGAACTGGCCTAAAAGGCACGACCTTGGCGTAACACGAAATTCGCCGCATGCCCAACCTGCACACCTTCCTCTTGTTCCTCTCCGCCGCCCTCGTCGTCGCGCTGACGCCCGGCCCCGGCATCTTCTACATCGTGGCGCGCACGCTGGCCGGCGGGCGGAGCGAGGGGCTGGCGTCCAGCGTGGGGCTCGGGCTCGGTGGCCTCGTGCACGTGTTCGCCGGCGCGGTCGGGCTGTCCGCGCTGATGATGGCGAGCGCGGAAGCGTTCACCGCACTGAAGATCGCCGGTGCTTTCTATCTCATCTGGCTCGGCATCAAGACCTGGCGTGAGGCCTGGGGCGCAGAACCCACCGAAGTAACGACGACCGGCAGCCGGCGCGCGTTTCGCGAGGGCATCATCGTCGAGGCGCTCAATCCGAAGACGGCGGCGTTCTTCCTCGCCTTCGTCCCGCAATTCGTCGATCCCGCCGGCGACGTCGCCGCGCAGTTCGTCGTGCTCGGGCTGATCTCGGTGACGCTCAACACCAGCGTCGACCTGATCGTGACGTTCTGGGCCGCCAAGGCGCGGCATCGTCTCGCCCACCGGCCGAGCCTCGTGACGCGGATGCGGCAGGCGTCGGGCGCCGTCATGTGCAGCCTTGGCGGCGCGCTGTTGTTGGCGCGGCGCACAAGCTGACGCCAAGATCAGCTGGCGCGAAGTTGCGCTTCCAACACAAATTATACTTCCAAACAAACGTGCCGCAGCACGCCGGCGCTTGTGGCGCCGGCACACACAAGCCGATGCGTTGCGGCCGCCTTTGCCGGGCTAGTCGCGATAGCGGCAGAGCTCGTCGCCGTTCTCGTATTCGTAGCAGATCTTGACGCGCCGGTAGGGCCGATCCCCCTCGGAGCTACGCGCGCGACGATCCATGTCGTCATCATCGCGCTGCATTCGCGCGTTTCGGCCCGTGGTGCGATGATCCATGTCCTGATCCATCATCCGGCCCATGCGGTGCTGGCGCATCCGATCCATGTCCATGCGATCCATGCCCATGCGGTCGTCGTCGCGCTGCTGTGCCGTCCAGTCGCGGTTCACCCGCGTGTCTTCGGCACTCTGGCGCTCGCGTTCACGAGCCCGGTCTGACTGCTGGGGCGTACGTTCCGGCTGCACCGGAACGGCCTGGGTTTGGCCGGTTCCCGGCGCGCTGTCGGCCTGCTGAGCGGACGCTCCCGCGGAGAGGAGACAAGAGGATATCAATAGGACGGTCGCTGCTGTCGGAACGCGCATGGTTCATCCTCCAAGAGAAGGCTGTCTAACCGTGCGGATCAGCGTTGGTTCGAACGACACCTGCTCTTTCGATGCTGCGCCGCAAAGCAAATGACAGCCGGACGCAGAAGCGAGCTGAAGTTCTGAGCCAGGGCGGTCGCCGGTTGCTCTCTGGCGTCAGCCCGAGATCAGGTCGTGGTTGATTCCACGCCGGCGCCAATATCGCGCGCGCAGCCGCGGTGCGATCTGCCACGCGACAATGGCTGACAGCACCACGCTCAGGGCAATCATGACCGGCATTGCGAGCATCGCGTGATTGCTGAGCGGCGTGAGAAGAATCGTCAGAACTCCCGCACCGAACAGCACGGCCTGAACCATCATGAAGACCATCGCCGAAATCTGTGTTCGCATGGACATTGCGGTCGCTCACGGTTGTTGCGCCTGCAAGTCAATGAAGTATCCGTCGAACAGTTCCGGCTCACCATGGTCTCGAGGTCGGATCCGTGTCGCCCGGCCGGCCGCAAGCCGGCCGGGGGGACGTCGTTTGCACTGCGGCGCTGACGGGGGACGACAAGCTCGGCTGCGTCGTGCCGCCCCCCGCCCGTCATTCCAGCTCGATCGCCTGGTAGGTGCCGGTCTCGTCGAGCGCGGTGCCCCAGATCTTGTGCGAGGCCTGGTGCTCGGCGCGTCCGAAGGAGAGCTTGCTGCCGAGCCCGAGGTCGATGCTCTGCATCGACTCCAGCGTGTCGACCAGCCGCTCGGTCTCGAGCGGCGTTGTCTGCTTCAGCGCCTGGATCAGGATGCTCGCCGAGATGAAGCCCTCGAGCGAGGTGTAGTCCGGCGCCTCGCCGGGGAAGTACTTTTCCAGCGCGGTCTTGTAGTCGAGCACCAGGCTCGAATAGCCGGCGACCGATGGAACGCCCTGCGTGACGATGACGCCGTTGGTGTATTTCGAGCCGAGCAGCTTCAGCTCCGCGGCGAGCGACGACGATCCGACCGCCGAGATGTTGGCGTAGATCAGCCCTGGAACCGCCTCGTGGGTCTTCTCGATGAATTTCGCCGCCGCGCGGTCGGTCGCGATCATGATCACGGCCTTGATCGGTGGCTTGGTCTGCGCCTTCAGCTTGCCGACGGCCTCGTCGACGTCGAGCGAGCCGCGCGGGAAGCCGTAGCGGATGATCGGATCGGTGATGCCGAGCGCGCGGAATGCCTTGGCGACGCCGTTGGCGCCGTCGTCGCCATAGGCGTCGTTCTGCGCGAATACGGCGATCTGCTTCGCCGGGATGCGCTTGACCTTCATCAGGTAGCGCACGATCGCCGCGGTCTCTTCCGCATAGCTCGCACGATAGTTGAAGACGTAGCGGTCGGGCGGATCGCGGCGGACGACGGCGGAGCCGCTGTACGGCGCGAAGAACAGCGCGCGGCGCTCCAGCGCGTAGGGAATCGCCACCGCGTTGTTGGCGGTGCCCATGTTGCCGATATAGCCGAACACCTGGTCCTTCTCGTAGAGCTGCGTCATCGCACCCAGCGTCCGCGTCGGATCATAGCCGTCGTCGGCCGCGATCAGCCGCAGCTTGCGGCCGTTGATCCCGCCGGCGTCGTTGGCGCGATTGAAGGCGGTCTCGATGCCGAGCTTCATCTGGCGCGCGGACTCCTTGCGGACTCCGGAGAACGGGATGACGGTGCCGAACCGGATCTCGGTGTCGCTGACGCCGTGCGGAAGCGGAGGCGGCAGGTTGGCCGTGGGCTGCGTCGACGCGGCTGCGGTCGAGGGCGCCAGCGCGAAGGACAGCGACGGAGCCGCCGACTGCTGCTGGCTGAGCGACCGCTCCAGCTCCGCCAATTGGCGTTCTGCGGTCTGACAGCTCACCTGCGAGGACGCGACCCGGCCGCGGCCCTCGGCGATGTAGCTGTTGAAGGTGCGAATGAGCCCATCGCGCTCGCCGCCGTTCGAAGAGCCCTGGCGGATCACTTCGCTGAACTGATCGATGATGGTCTGGACGCGCCCCTGGGCGATCTCGCGGCACGTCGCGGCCTGGCCGACGACCGGACCGACGCGGGCGGCGAGATCACGAACGACATCGGGGGAAATGGGAGCAGCGGAGGCGGCAGGGACGAAGAAGCAGGTTCCGAGAAGGAGCGCACACCAGCGAACGGTCATTTTGAACTATCCGTCTTCTTGTGATTGGTTGGCTAAGTTCACACCATGAGTCAGACAGGCTTCCTATTAAGGACAGGTTGCATGACACCGCAATATCCATTCGGCCGATCGCGGTCGCCTGGAACTCATAGCGGGGCGCACTGCTCGATCGTGTTTCGCGCCGTGTCGCGCAACCCGCCGAACTAACAGGCGGCACGAACGATTAGTTCTCAGAATCAACAGTTTGCCGCGGGGCATGGCGACCGGCTTCACCGGCCGGTCAAAGAGCTCAGCGCGATGCGCGAGGCGTCTCCGGAGCCGCCTGGACGCCATCGGGATGCCCGGACGAAGTTGTTCGCAGTCTTAACCAGCATTAACGCGAGACCATCAAATGCCGGGCGACGCCTTCAAGGCTGGGTCATCTTGCGCCGCAGTCTCGAGTCACCGGCGACGACATGCCGCAGCTCAGCATCCGATAACGACGAGGTGAGACTGAATTGACGGGAGAAGCGTCCTGACCCGCCGGCCCATCGCTGGCTCGCTGCCGATTTTGGCGATAGCAGCAGATCGCAGCTCATAGCGGTGGGAAGAGGTTCGTGATGCCATGGAAGAATACGACGATGGAGTTCGGTGCGATCGCCAAGCTCTTCCACTGGACCGGCGCCGCGGCCTTCATCGCGGCCTATGCCGTCGTGTACTATGTCATCTGGTTCATGGATGACACTTCCCCGGACGCCTTGCCCGTGCTCAACGTCCATTGGGTGCTGGGCATGATCGTCGGCCTGTCCGTCCTGCCTCGCCTGCTGTGGCGGCTCGTCAACGTTCAGCCCGATCAGCCGCATGCATCACATGCCGAGGCGTGGCTCGCGCACGCCGCGCATTGGGGATTGTACGTGCTGCTGATCCTGATGCCGCTGACCGGCTATATCGGCACCGATGCCGCCACCGACTTCGGAGCGTTCGCGCTGCCGAACTTCCGTGAGACGGCGCTATTCGGCTGGATCGAGACGCGCTGGGGGATCACCTGGGAGGCGTTCGAGCCGCCGGTCGACGCAATCCACCATGTCGTCGGCAAATGGATCGCGTGGATCGTGGTGGCCCTGCACGTCGCGGCCGCGCTGTTTCATCACGTCGTCCGCCGCGACGGCGTCCTGACACGGATGCTGCCGGGCCGTTCGGCCGCGTGAACGATGCGCGACCCGTGACGACCGCTCTGCGATCCCCACACGATCGTCATTGCGAGGAGCCGCAGGCGACGAAGCAATCCAGAGTCCTCGTGCCACCCTCGATTGCTTCGCTGCGCTCGCAATGACGAAGATTCGAGCATCAACCTCAGTCCGCCGAACTACTTGTTCGGCAGGTTGGTCTTGATGTGCAGCTCGCGCAGCTGCTTCGTGCTGGCTTCCGACGGCGCGCCCATCAGCAGGTCCATGGCCTGCTGGTTCATCGGGAACAGCGAGATCTCGCGCAGGTTGGTGGTGCCGCAGAGCAGCATCACGATGCGGTCGACGCCGGCGGCCATGCCGCCATGCGGCGGGGCGCCATACTGGAAGGCGCGGTACATGCCGCCGAAGCGGTCGACCACCTCCTGCTCGCCGTAACCTGCGATCTCGAACGCCTTCACCATCGCCGCCGGCTTGTGGTTGCGGATGCCGCCGGAGGCGATCTCGTAGCCGTTGCAGGTGATGTCGTACTGGAACGCCTTGATGGTCAGCGGGTCCTGCGTCTGCAGCGCCTCCAGGCCGCCCTGCGGCATGGAGAACGGGTTGTGCGAGAAGTCAACCTTCTTGTCCTCCTCGTTGTACTCGTACATCGGGAAGTCGACGATCCAGGCCAGCTTGAACTGATCCTTGTCGGCGAGGTTCAGCTCGTCCGAGACCTTGTTGCGGGCGAGGCCTGCGAACTTCCAGAACTTGTCGGGATCGCCGGCGACGAAGAAGGCAGCGTCGCCCTCCTTGGTGCCGAGCTGGCTGCGGATCGCAGCCGTGCGCTCCGGACCGATGTTGTTCGCCAGGGGACCTGCGCCCTCGCCGCCCTCGCGCCACATGATGTAGCCGAGGCCGGGCTGGCCCTCGCCCTGCGCCCACGAGTTCATGCGGTCGCAGAAGGCGCGGCTGCCGCCGGATGGCGCCGGGATCGCCCAGACCTGGTTCTTGGGGTCCTCGAGCATGCGCGCGAACACCTTGAAGCCGGAGCCGCGGAAGTGCTCGGAAACGTCGGCCATCTCGATCGGGTTGCGCAGATCAGGCTTGTCGGAGCCGTATTTGCGGATCGCCTCGGCGAACGGGATGCGCGGCCAACCCTTGGTCACCGGCTTGCCCTTGGCGAAGTCCTCGAACACCCCGGTGATGACCGGCTCCATCGCCGCGAACACATCCTCCTGCTCGACGAAGCTCATCTCGACGTCGAGCTGGTAGAACTCGCCCGGCAGGCGGTCGGCGCGCGGATCCTCGTCGCGGAAGCACGGCGCGATCTGGAAGTAGCGGTCGAAGCCCGACATCATCAGCAGCTGCTTGTACTGCTGCGGCGCCTGCGGCAGCGCGTAGAACTTGCCGGGATGGATGCGCGACGGCACCAGGAAGTCGCGCGCGCCCTCCGGCGACGACGCGGTCAGGATCGGCGTCTGGAATTCGAAGAAGCCCTGCTCCTTCATGCGCCGGCGCATCGAATCGATGATCGCGCCGCGCGTCATGATGTTCTGGTGCAGCTTCTCGCGACGCAGGTCGAGGAAGCGGTATTTCAGCCGGATGTCCTCGGGGTACTCCTGCTCGCCGAACACCGGCAGCGGCAGCTCGTCCGCGGGGCCGAGCACCTCGATGTCGGAGACGTACAGCTCGATCTTGCCGGTCGGCAGATCGTCATTGTCGGTGCTCTTGTTGTCGGCGCCGGCCGGGCGGCGGCGCACCTTGCCCTCCATGCGCACGACCCATTCCGAGCGCAGCTTCTCGGCCAGGCTGAACGCCGGCGAGTCCGGATCGACCACGCATTGGGTGATGCCGTAATGGTCGCGCAGGTCGACGAACAGGACGCCGCCATGGTCGCGGATGCGATGGCACCAGCCGGACAGCCGGACCGTCTCTCCGATGTTGCTCTCGCGGAGCGCGCCGCAGGTGTGGGTCCGGTAGCGATGCATGGTCGTCCTGAATGGTCGTCGTGAGGAGAAGGAATCGGCGCAGCCCTTAAAGGCGCGCTCCGAATGCGCGCAGGGTTTAGCCGAGCCGCCCCGGCGCGGCAACCGCAGGAACGGCTCCTTTTCCGCCTCGCAGCGGGGAAAAGGCCGCCTCGCTCGAGCCACCGATGCAACCAGGCGCGCTGCCGCCGAATTGAGCTGGTGCTGAAACGCTCATCTGGCGGCCGTTTGGGCTCGAAAAGCGGCCTCCTCGCGCCTATCTTGGAAGGTATGACCGTGCATTTCCCCTTCCAGAACTCCTACGCCACGCTGCCGGACAATTTCTTTGCCCGGGTGGCGCCGACCCCCGTCGCAGCGCCTCGTCTCATCAAGCTGAACCGGCCTCTCGCCGCGGAGTTGGGGCTGAACCCGGCCGAGCTGGAGACGCCGGAGGGTGCCGAGATCCTGGCCGGCAAGACCGTGCCGGAGGGAGCCGAGCCGATCGCGATGGCCTATGCCGGCCACCAGTTCGGGCATTTCGTGCCGCAGCTCGGCGACGGCCGGGCGATCTTGCTCGGCGAGGTGGTCGACCGCAACGGCGTGCGCCGCGACATCCAGCTCAAGGGCTCCGGGCCGACCCCGTTCTCGCGCCGCGGCGACGGCCGCGCCGCGCTGGGGCCGGTGCTGCGCGAATACATCGTCAGCGAGGCGATGGCGGCGCTCGGCATCCCGACCACCCGGTCGCTGGCGGCGGTCGTCACCGGCGAGCAGGTCTATCGCGGGACCGCCCTGCCCGGCGCGGTGCTGACGCGGGTCGCGACCAGCCACATCCGGGTCGGCACGTTCCAGTATTTCGCCGCGCGCCAGGACACCGACGCCGTGCGCCGGCTCGCCGACCACGTCATCAGCCGGCATTATCCGGACCTCGCCGGAACCGAGCGGCCCTACCACGCTCTGCTCGACGCCGTGATCACGCGGCAGGCGCGGCTGATCGCGGACTGGCTGCTGGTCGGCTTCATCCATGGCGTCATGAACACCGACAACACTTCGGTGTCCGGCGAGACCATCGATTACGGCCCCTGCGCCTTCATGGACGGCTATGACCCGAAGCAGGTGTTCTCCTCGATCGACGAGTTCGGCCGCTACGCCTTCGCCAACCAGCCGCGCATCGCGATGTGGAACCTGACCCGGCTCGCCGAATGCCTGCTGCCGCTGTTCGGCGGCGACAAGGACCAGGCGATCAAGGAGGCCGAGGCCGCGCTCGACGGTTTTGCCGCCCAGTTCACCGACGCGCACCAGGCGGGGCTGCGCCGCAAGCTCGGCCTGTTCATGCAACGCGAGGGCGACCAACCGCTGGCGCAGGCATTGTTCGATGCGATGGCGGCGGCCCGAGCCGATTTCACGCTGACGTTCCGCCGTCTCAGCGACGCCGCCGGCAGCGGCGATCTCAGCGAGGTCCGCGCCCTGTTCGAGGATCCCACGGACTTCGACGAATGGGCTCAGCGCTGGCGCCGGCGCCTCGCGGAGGAACCGCAGACGGCGGCGGAGCGGGGCGAGGCCATGCGCAAGGTCAATCCGGCCTTCATCCCACGCAACCACCGCATCGAGGCGGTCATCACCGCGGCGGTCGAGAACGACGACTACGCGCCGTTCGAGGAGCTTCATGCGGTGCTGGCCCGGCCGTACGACGACCAGCCGGACCAGGCCGCCTATGCCGAGCCGCCGCAGCCCCAGGAACGCGTGCTGCAGACGTTCTGCGGCACGTAAACGGCAAGCTCCCTGCCTTAACCTCGCGTCCACCATCGCCGGCGTCACGCTCGGGTCCTTAAGAAACGATCAACGCAGCCCCGACAAGTTGAAGCAACAAGTCGGGAGGTCGCGCACGTGGACGCGCTGGTGTTCGAATTCATGGGTCTGGCGATGATCGCCTTGTGCCTGATCGTGCTCGCCGTGCCCTCGGCGCGGCGGCCGTCGGGCCGCGTCCGGCATCACTGAGGCCACCCCGGACCGCCGATCGTCAACCATAGAGCGATCAGCTGACACCGGAGCGCTTGCGTTCCGGGCGGATTGGGCCGACAAGCGAGGACGAATTTCGTTCCTTCCCCTTTGCCGACACCCTTGACTTGTCAGCGTTTTCGGACGACGGCGTAGGTGCCTCGTCATGGATCGTTCATGGACTTGATCACCACCACCGCGGACCTCGCGGCCGCCTGCGCCCGCCTCGCCCAGCACCCGGTCGTCACCGTCGATACCGAGTTCCTGCGGGAGACCACCTACTACCCCCTGCTCTGCGTCGTGCAGATGGCGAGCCCGGACGAGGCCGTGGTGATCGACGCCCTTGCCGAGGGCATCGATCTCAAAGCCTTCTTCGAGCTGATGGCGAACGAGAAGGTCTTGAAGGTCTTCCATGCCGCCCGCCAGGACATCGAGATCATCTGGCACCGCGCCGGCATCGTGCCGCACCCGATCTTCGACACCCAGGTCGCCGCGATGGTGCTGGGATACGGTGACAGCATCGCCTACGACCAGCTGGTCGAGCGCATCACCGGCCACCGCCCCGACAAGACCCACCGCTTCACCGACTGGTCGCGGCGGCCGCTGACCAAGGAGCAGGCGCATTACGCCGAGGCCGATGTCACCCATCTGCGCGACGTGTTTGCCGCGCTCGATGCCGACCTGAAGAAGCGCGGGCGGAGCGACTGGGTCAGCGAGGAGATGGAGATCCTGACCTCGCCGAAGACTTACGACTTCCATCCCGAGCGCGCCTGGGAGCGGCTGAAGACGCGGGTCCGCAAGCCGAAGGAGCTCGCGGTGCTGATCGAGGTCGCGGCCTGGCGCGAGCAGGAGGCGCAGAGCCGCGACGTGCCGCGCAGCCGCGTGATGAAGGACGACGCGGTCGGCGACATCGCCACCCATGCCCCGACAACGATCGAGAAGCTCGGCAATCTGCGCTCGCTGCCCAAGGGCTTCGAGCGCTCAAGATGGGGCTCCGACATCGTCGCCGCCGTGCAGCGCGGGCTGGCGCGCGATCTCGCCGCCCTGCCCAAGCTGGAAAAGCCGCGCAACAACTCCAATGGCGCTGCGATCGTCGAGTTGCTCAAGGTCCTCCTGCGCATGACCTCGGAGCGCCATGCCGTGGCGAGTAAGGTCATCGCCACCGTCGACGATCTCGAGCAGATCGCCGCCGACGACAATGCCGACGTTGCTGCGCTGCAGGGCTGGCGCCGCGAGCTGTTCGGCGAGGCCGCGCTGGCGCTGAAGCACGGCAAGCTCGCGCTCGCCATCGAGAAGGGCCGCGTCGTCCGGGTCGACCGGGCCTGACGGGCATCGCAGCGGCTAAGGCCGGCTACGTCTTCCGGAGTTTGCCCAGTTGATTGCAGCAGGCGGCACGGCCGCCCATAATGCTGCCCATCATTCGGCGCTGGTCTGCCCCCTCAACTCCGCCTCGATTGTCTGAGACACCTCAACCAGAGCCATCGAAAGAATGTAGGCGCTGGTCGGCAGATTGAGCTGGCGCGCTTTCGCGATGGCCGCCTGGAGGCTGCTCGCCA
Organism: Bradyrhizobium sp. SZCCHNRI3043; assembly: GCF_032377735.1. NCBI lineage: Bacteria > Pseudomonadati > Pseudomonadota > Alphaproteobacteria > Hyphomicrobiales > Nitrobacteraceae > Bradyrhizobium > Bradyrhizobium sp. SZCCHNRI3043. Next base: position 60,450 of record NZ_JAUHID010000020.1, on the reverse strand, counting down.
GCTCTTTGAGCTCTTCCTCTCGGGTCATGTCGTGGTCTCGGTCCTGGAGCTGCCGCGTGAGCAAAGACGATTGCGAACCGCCGGAACAGAAGCTGCTGCGGCTGCTCAGCGAGAATCCGGTCGACCTGCACGTCGTCGAGGCCCTTCGCCTCGTCGTCGCGTTCAACAAGATCAGCGATCCGGCCGATCGCCGTATGATTATCGATCTGGCCGAACGACTCGCCTCAGGATGATACCGCCAATATCCGCCGCGGTCACACCGCGAGCCGGCCGCCGGCGCCGATAAGCTCGGCACTGTCGAGGACGCCGGCAAAATTGCCAATCACCTTGGTTACAACCAGCTTGTACAACGCAGCGTCGCCGGCGCAAGCCTGCCGGCATGCGACGGCGTCTCCGATCACCTGATAGCGGTGGCTGCGGTGAAAGCCGTCCACCACCGTCGAGAGGATCGTCTCGTCCAGCGAGAAGCCGAGCAGCACGCAGCGCATGCTGCGCATGTTCGCCATGTACTCGGCGAACCGAGCCGAGCTATAGGCCGACGGCAGTGGATGCTCGAACGCGAGCTCCCCTGGGGTCGGCTTGAAGTCCGGAAGCCAGTTCGTCAGGTTGGAGGCCGGGTTGAACCAGGCCGCCTGTGCGATCCGCTTGAGATGGACGACCGGCCACAGGTTGTCGCGCCAGAGCGCGATCAACTGCCGGCACCGCGCCGTGACGACGTCGCCATCGGCGATCAGATGCCTGCGTCCCTCGGCGAGATATTCGCATTGCAGATCGGCGCAGACGAGAACCGGCGGATCCACCTCGGTGGCACCGAACAGATCTCGGCTCGACATCACTGTCTCGCTGCGGCGAAGTCGCGCAAGGGCGAGGACGCCGGCCGGCCGGCCGAGAGATCGAGCACGCCCGGCCGGTCCCAGTCCCCTTCCGGACGAATGATCATGTAGGGATCGCTGTCGAGCGTGATCGCGTCGTCGCACGGCTCAAGGTCCAGCACCATCTCAGTGTATGAGAAATCCGAGAAGGTGAGCTTGCGATTATGGCCGAGCGGCTTGGCGCCGAAATGCGCCCAGAAATCGACGAGACGATCCTGCGCGTGGCCATAGGCCTTCTTGAAGCCCTTGCGCCTGCAATAGTCGAGCGCCTCGCGAACCAGCTTGAACGACAGTCGCGAGCGCCTGTACTGATGGCGCACCGCGAGCCGCTCGACCTTGGCGAAGTCGCCGAAGAAGCGCACGCGCACGCATCCAGCCGGCTCGTTGCCGACGAAACCGAGGAAGTGGGCTGCAACCAGATCGTTGCCGTCGAACTCCTCTTCCATCGGACAATCCTGCTCGGTCAGGTAGACCGCCGAGCGGATCGCCGTGACGAGCATGAGGTCATTCGGATCACGCGCGATGCGCACCGTGATCGCGCGCGGATTTGTCTTTGCCGCCCTGGCCGAACTAATGCTTTGCATCCGCAATGCTCCCTTGTCCGAAACTCGTGATCGACTGGATCGAAGGCGCGATCATCTCGGGCAGCCGGTTCCACGGCCGCTGATACCACCAGAGATCGGGCTGAAAGCTTGGAACCGGCGTGAAGCCGAGTGCGCCGAGAAACCCGCGCCCTTCCGGACTCGACGGTTGTGCGTAGTAATCGGCGGCGCGAAATCTCGCGCCTTGCAGCGCCTGCGCGACGTTGCCGAGGCCGATTGCTCCTCGCCCTTGCGCCACGAGCGCCCAGACATAGATGGCAGCTACGTCTTCGTCCGGCCGCGCCAGAAATCTGCGCGGCGGATCATTCAAATTGAACTCATCCAGGAGCAACGCATCGAGGCCTGAGCAGTTGAGATAGAGGAAGGCGATGCCGCCGAGTAAGTTCCTGCCGCGGTAGAGCGCGAAGATCGAGTCCGGATCGTGCCGCAAGAACTCCGCAAGTTCGTGTTCCGAGGCACGAACGCCCGGTATTTCCCGGCGTGCGAGCGCCGCGAGCTCGCCGAGCCGATCGAGCGTGACCGCCTGAGCCGTGACCCGATCCGTCCGCGGCAGCGCGTCGAGCTGATGTCGCAGCGTGAATTCTGTGCTTCCGCGGTGCAGGTTCTGCATCTATGTTTCCAGCTTGGCTTTGATAACGTCATCATACTTGTCGGGGCTGGAGTGTATGCGGCAACATTTGCATCGGGGTGCTGCATCCACGCAGCACAGGAAGTCTGACGAAACGCTTAACCCTTCATGGGAGGATTTGAGAGCATTTCTGCTTTGTACGCGTCACCGCAGCTTCCGAAACGCGGCGGATGTTCTCGGACTGACCGGCACAACCCTGATGCGCAAGATCGACCGGCTCGAGGACGAGCTCGGATTCAAGCTCTTCATCCGTGATCAATCCGGCCTGTCGCTCAGCGACGAGGGACGATCGTTGCTGTTCGACGTCGAGCAGATGGAGCGGCTGAGCTTCAACATCTTCCGGCGCGCCTCGCTGTCGACCGACACTCAGGGATCGGTGCGCGTCGCCGTGACCGAAGGCCCCGGCAATTTCTGGATCCTGCCGCGACTGATCGATTTCCAGAAGACCTATCGCAGGATCACGGTCGATCTGAGCTGCGCGATGCAGCAGGCCGACGTGTCGCGGCTGGAGGCTGACATCTCGATTCAGTTCGAACGGCCGACCAACCCCGACGTGATCGTTGTGAAGCTCGGCCGTCTGCACATCTACGGCTTCGTGTCGGAAGCCTATCGCGACGCACATGGATTGCCGACATCGCTGGCGGATCTCAAGAACCACCGCATCATCAAGCAGCACGGCGTGCAGCTCGACGAGACGGGCTATGCGCGCATCCTCGGCTTGGAGTCGCTCGAGGGCATCGTCGGCATCTCCACCAATTCCAGCGTTGCCGTGCTCTACGCGGTCGAGCGCGGCGCCGGCATCGGCTTCCTGCCGACATCGGCGGTCGCGCTCGGGGCCCCGCTCGTTCCGGTCGATCTCGGCATCAACTACCACATGGATCTGTGGCTGACCTATCACAAGGAGTTTCGCAACTCCGACCGGCACAAGGTCGTCATCGACTGGCTGAAGCGCATCTTCGATCCGAAGGTCCATGCCTGCTTCCGGGACGAGTTCATCCATCCGCTGGAGCTCGTGCCTCTGATGGCGTCCGCGCGGGATGTCGTCGGCTTCGGCGGCTACGTCGCGCCGAAACCGGTCTGACGACTTACCACTTCAACTCGACGCCGAGCGTCCCCTGATGCGACTGCAGCGCCGAACGCAGCTTCGCATCGTAGTTCAGATAGAGGCGTGACGTTCGGTTCAAGGATAGCGACAGTGCCGCGCCGGCGTCGGCGCCGTAACGGCCCTCGCCAAGGCCCTGCAGCGTGATGCTCTGCGGACCGAGGCTCACGGTCACCGCGCCGAGATTCTGGCTGAAATTGTCGACGAGCTTGCCATAGGCCGAGACGTCGAGGACCCTGCCGTCGACGATGAAGTAGCGGCCGAATTCGGCGCCGACGAGAACGCGGGCGCGCTCCAGCGAGGTGCCGCTGACCGACAGCGGATCGAGCCCGCCCGATTCCTGGAATGCCGCGGTCGTGGCGCGGGTGTATTCGAAGGCGAGCTTCGGAACGATCCGGCTCTCACCGATGCTCCAGTAGTAGTCGAGCTCGCTCAGCACGCCCGTGATGTGGGCGCCGTAGACCGACGTCGCCGCACCGAGGCTGGTGTCGCGCCGCGCATTGATCCCGCCGAAGCCATGGACGATCGCGATCGCCCAGGTCCAGGGTCCCCGGTCGACCGAGGCGTTGAACCCGAACTGTGTGAGATCGAGCGTCGCCGATTGCAGCGCCAGCGGCACATCGACCCTGGTCCGGCTCTGGTCAACGGATAGTCCGACGTTCACGCCCGGCACGAGGCGCATGCCGATACCGGCGACACCGCCCCAAGTCGTCCTCTTGTCGCCAACGAAGTCGCCTTGCGCATTGCTGCGGACCGTCACGCCATACGTCTCGCCCCAAGTCCGGAACCGAGGCTGTTCCGAAGCCTCCGGCGCACCACCGCCCCCCGGATTGCTCCGCTGCAGCCGGGTGACGCCCTGCGTGGCCTGGGTGCCGAGCCGTTCGAGGAAGCTCGAGCCGAGATCGAGCACGGTTTGGCCGGACGAGCGTTCGGAACTGATCGCGCCGGGTGCAGGACTGGGCAATGGGCTCGGCGTTGGTGTCGGGCTAGCGGCTATGCTCGGCAGGCCGGCCTGCGCGGCGCACGGCGAAGACGCGACGGCCATACCGAAGGCGACGATGGCCAGCAGCGCCGCCCCGGGTACACGGGTGCACCGTCGCCTGCCCCGCTCGGCCTGAGATGCCCCGCGCATCGATGCCCCGTTCGCCGCCCGCTCGAATTCGCTTCAATATTGCCGCGTCGATTTGTCCGCAGTTCCCGATTGCGGTCAATCAGATTGACCATGCCGCGGCTGCACCGCAAAGATTTGTGGTTCCAGCGCCACAAGCCACGCAGTGCAGCAGAAGCCGGTGACGTGACGTCGCGACGCGTTCTCATCGGTCCGCCAAACTTGATATCGGCGGAAAATCGTGTTGCAATCTCCAGTACAATCGGATTGGCCGTTCGACTGTGCGTTTCGCGACTTCGGAAATTGAGCAGATCCCCGGAAGCCCGTTTGTGGCGTGGCACGCGTGAGCGTGGCCGCGTCTTTTTTTCGTCTAGACGAGGAGACAGCGATGCCGACCTACAAGGGCAGCGTGAAGTGGTTCAACCCGACCAAGGGATATGGCTTCATCAAACCGGCTGGCGGAGACAAGGACGTGTTCGTCCACATCTCGGCCGTGGAGCGTGCTGGACTGACCACGCTCAACGAGAACCAGACGATCGAATATGATCTGGTGGAGAGCCGCGGCAAGACGTCGGCAGAGAACCTGAAGCTCTCGTGAGTATCGTCCCGGCGGAGGACGCCACAGCGCGCGCTCGCAAGCCAACTCACGAGTTCCGCGTCACGTTCACTTGCCGCGGATGACTAGACTTCGTCAGCCTTGATGTGCCCCGGCCCCGCCGGGGATTTTTTTCGTCCGGCGACAGCTAACGGACGACGGGCCAGATCAGCGCGTGATCGGCCTGCACCACGGACGACGTCCGGCAGAGATCGCCTTCGAGCCGCACCAGGCCCTTGGCCAGCAGCTTCAGCGCCTCGGGATAGATGCGATGCTCGACGCCAAGAATGCGCGTCGACAGCGTGTCCGGCGTATCGTCGTCCCTGACCACGACCGCGCCCTGCATCACGATCGGACCTGCATCCGTCTCCGGAATGACGAAATGCACGGTGGCGCCTGACAGCTTGACGCCGGCACGCAGCGCCTGGCCGTGCGGATCGAGGCCGGGGAATGATGGCAGCAGCGACGGATGAATGTTGAGCATCCTTCCGTACCAGCGCTGCACGAACTCCGCCGTGAACAGGCGCATAAAACCGGCCAGGCAGATGATCTCGATGCCGCGTGCATCGAGCGCCTGCTGCAGTCTGGCTTCGAACCCTGCGCGGTCCTTGCCGAACGGCTTGCTCTCGATGATTTCGATCGCGACGCCGCTCTCCTGCGCTTTCTGCAGTCCGGCCGCATCGGCTCGGTTGGAGATCACGATGGCGACCTCGGCCGGAAAATCCGGCTGCGCCGCCGCGTGGATCAGCGCGGCCATGTTCGACCCACGGCCCGAGATCAGGATGGCGACGCGGCGCTTCATCGGCTCACTCGTCTCACAGGGCCAGATCGAGGGCGCCGGTGTAAATCACGCGCTCATCGCCCGCGGCGGCAACGACCTCGCCGAGCCGGGCGACATGCTCACCATTGGCGGTGAATACCTCGATCACCGCATCGACGGCCTCGGCCTTGACGATCGCGATCATGCCGATCCCGCAATTGAAGGTGCGCAAGAGCTCGCGCTCGGCAATGCCGCCCTGCTCCGCCAGCCATTTGAAAACCGGCAGCACCGGCAGGCCCGTCAGATCAATCGAGACGCCGAGATGCTTCGGCAGCACGCGCGGAATGTTGTCGGTGAAGCCGCCGCCCGTGATGTGCGCGAGCCCCTTGACCGCACCGGTCTCGCGGATGGCGCGAAGGCACGACTTCACATAGAGCCGGGTCGGCGTCAGCAGCGCCGCGCCGAGAGTCAGGACCGGCGCGAACGGTGCCGGCGCATCGAAGCCGAGGCCGGACTGGGCGACGATCTTGCGCACCAGGGAGTAGCCGTTGGAATGCACGCCGGATGAAGCGAGGCCGAGGACCACGTCGCCGGCCGCGATGTCCGGCGACGGCAGCAGCGTGCCGCGCTCGGCGGCGCCGACCGCGAAACCGGCAAGATCGTAGTCGCCGTCCTTGTAGAGGCCCGGCATTTCCGCGGTCTCACCGCCGATCAGCGCGCAGCCGGATTCCCGGCAGCCTTCGGCGACGCCGGCGACGATCGAGGCCGTCGCCTCCGGGTCGAGCTTGCCGCAGGCAAAGTAGTCGAGGAAGAACAGCGGCTCGGCGCCCTGCACGACGAGATCGTTGACCGACATGGCGACCAGGTCGATGCCGATGCCGCCATGCAGCCCGGTCTCGATCGCGATCTTCACCTTGGTGCCGACGCCGTCGGTCGCGGCGACCAGCACCGGATCCTTGAATCCGGCGGCCTTGAGGTCGAACAGGCCGCCAAAGCCACCGATCTCGGCATCCGCGCCGGCGCGGGCGGTTGCGCGCACCATGGGCTTGATCAGATCGACCAGACGGTTTCCGGCATCGATATCGACGCCCGAATCTGCATAAGTGAGCCCGTTCTTGCGCTCGGTCATGGTAAAAACCCCTAATCTGGCCGCTGGTTACGTCGGAATCCGGCCGCGCGCAATGGCTCGCAAGGGGCTCGTCCCCATACTATCTAGGAACCGTACCGGTTCGCCCTGTTTCGGAATCGGGTTGTCTTTTGATCGTTGTCGTCGGGACCCGCTGCGTGACCATTCCCCACAGTATCCCCAATCTGATCACGCTCGGTCGAATCCTGCTGGTTCCGATCGTCGTCTGGGCCATTGCGGCCGGCGAGATGGAGATCGCGTTTCTGGTCTTCGTGGTCGCGGGGGTGAGCGACGCCGTGGACGGCTTCCTGGCAAAGCGCTTCAACCTGCGGTCCGAACTGGGAGCCCTGCTCGATCCCCTCGCCGACAAGGCGCTGCTGGTCTCGATCTTCGTCACGCTTGGCATCTGGGGCGCGATCCCGCGCTGGATCGTCATCCTGGTGGTCTCGCGCGACATCATGATCGTCTCGGCGGTGATCGTGTCCTGGCTGTTCGACCGGCCGGTCGCGATGAAGCCATTGATGGTGTCCAAGCTGAACACGGTCGCCCAGGTCGGATTCGCAGCGCTCGTGCTGGCCTCGCTCAGCTTCGGCTTCGAGCCCAAGCCCTACGATGTGGTGCTGATGGCGCTGGTCACGGTCTTTACCCTCGTGTCGGTCGGGCTGTATCTCGTCGACTGGGTGCGCCACATGAGCACCATCGAGGTCCGGTGATCCTCCGCTGAGGGCCCGTCCTGACCTCACGCACCCCACGATACGGAGCAATTCGACCTTGGCCGGCCATATCCCCCCTCGTCAGCTGGCCTTCGCACTGCCGCATGCGGAGAGCCTGACGCGGGACAATTTCTTCGAAGGTCCAGGCAACGCGGCCGGGCTCGCTCTGGTCGACGCCTGGCCGGAATGGCCGGCGCGGACCATGTTCCTGGTCGGCCCCGACGGCTCCGGCAAGAGCCACCTCGCCGCGATCTGGGCCGAGCAAGCTGGAGCCCGATCCCTGTCCGCGCATGCCCTCGAGGCGAGCGCGGTCCCTGGGGCGCTCGCCACCGGCGCGCTGGTGCTGGAGGACCTGACGGCAACCGATCTCGACGAGCGGGCGCTGTTCCACCTGCTGAACCTGGCCCGCCAGGACGAGGCTTTCGTGCTGATCACGGCGCGCGAGGCCCCAGCGGCCCTGCCCATCGCCCTGGCCGATCTGAGGTCGCGGCTGCGCGCCGTCCCGGTCGTCACGCTGCTGCCGCCCGACGACCAGCTGTTCCGTGCCTTGATCGTCAAGCTGGCCGCCGACCGGCAACTGGCGATCGACGAGACCGTGGTCAGCTATCTCGCAAGCCACATCGAGCGCTCCTATGCGGCGGCACGCCAGACCATCGCGCTGCTGGACAACGAGTCCCTGCGGCTCGGACGGCCGGTCACCCGGGCGCTGGCGGCGGAGCTGCTCCGCCCGCTGTGACCGGCGGCCATCTTGACGGCGGTTGGCGACGGAACCTCAATGGTGCCGGCAACGTCATCCCCTGGTTACCCAGATTGGGCTACGGTCGACCATTCGCGACTGGATGGATATGGATCGAATTCCGATGGATACCGAGCAAGTTACTGAACTTTCAGAGAAAGAACCGGTCGCGGCGCCGTCCTTCGAGATTGCCTCGAGCCCCGAGCGATTCATCAACCGGGAACTGTCCTGGCTTCACTTCAACCGCCGCGTTCTGGAGGAATCGGTCAATCCGCGCCATCCCGCCCTGGAGCGGGTGCGCTTCCTGTCGATTTCCGCCAACAACCTTGATGAATTCTTCATGGTCCGCGTCGCCGGCATCCGCGCCCAGGTCCGCGAGGGCATCGCCGAGCGCAGCCCGGATGGGCTGACACCCACCGAGCAGTTGAAGCTGATCAACGAGACCGTCTCACAGCTCGCGATCGACCAGCAGGCGATCTGGCGCGACCTGCGCAAGTTTCTCGGCGAGCTCGGCATCGTGCTGGTCGACGGCCAGGACGTCACCAAGAGCGAGCGCGCCTGGATCGAGGACCACTTCCTCGCCAACATCTTCCCGCTGCTGACGCCACTGGCGATCGATCCGGCGCATCCGTTCCCGTTCATCCCGAGCCTCGGCTTCACAGTGGCGCTGCAGCTGATCCGCTCCGCCGACGGGCGTCCGATGAACGCCCTCATCCGAATGCCCGGCAAGATCGACCGCTTCATCCGCTTCCCCGGCTCCAAGGATGGCGTGATCCGCCTGATCACCCTCGAGCAGGCGACCGGCCTGTTCATCGGCCGGCTGTTTCCGGGCTACACCGTGAAGGGCCAGGGCGCCTTCCGGATCATCCGCGACAGCGAGATCGAGATCGAGGAAGAGGCCGAAGACCTGGTGCGGCTGTTCGAAACCGCGCTGAAGCGGCGCCGTCGCGGCTCGGTGATCCGGCTCGAGATCGAGGCCAACATGCCGGAGGAGCTACGCCGCTTCGTGCAGAATGCGCTCTCGACCACCGATGACGAGGTGTTCCTGGTCGACGGCGTGCTGGCGATGAACGAGCTGTCGCAACTGACGCGGGTCGACCGGCCCGACCTCGAATTCGTGCCCTATGTGCCGCGCCATCCTGAGCGTGTCCGCGACCATGGCGGCGACATCTTCGCCGCCATCCGGCAGAAGGACCTGATCGTCCATCACCCTTACGAGTCGTTCGACGTCGTCGTGCAGTTCCTGCAGCAGGCGGCGCGCGACCCGGACGTCGTCGCAATCAAGCAGACGCTGTACCGCACCTCCAACAACTCGCCGATCGTGCGCACGCTGGTGGAAGCTGCCGAAGCCGGCAAGTCGGTGACGGCGCTGGTCGAGCTCAAGGCGCGTTTCGACGAGGAGGCCAACATCCGCTGGGCCCGCGATCTGGAGCGCGCCGGCGTGCAGGTGGTCTACGGCTTCCTGGAGCTGAAGACGCATGCCAAGCTGTCGATGGTCGTACGCCGCGAGGGCGGCAGCCTCACGACCTATGTCCACACCGGCACCGGCAACTATCACCCGGTGACGGCGCGCATCTACACCGACCTGTCCTACTTCACCTCCGACCCGGTGATCGGCCGCGACGTGACGCGGGTGTTCAACTACATCACCGGCTATGCCGAGCCGATCGACATCGAGAAGATGGCGGTGTCGCCGCTCACGCTTCGCAAGCGCATGATCGAGCACATCCACGGCGAGACCAGCTTCGCCCGCCAGGGCAAGCCCGCCGTGATCTGGATGAAGATGAACTCGCTGGTCGATCCAGACATCATCGACGCGCTGTATGAGGCCTCGCAGGCCGGCGTGTCGATCGAGCTGATCGTGCGCGGCATCTGCTGCCTGCGTCCCGGCCTCCCCGGACTGTCGGAGAACATTCGCGTCAAATCGGTGATCGGCCGCTTCCTCGAGCATGGCCGCATCTACTGCTTTGGTATGGGTCAGGGCCTGCCGAGCGCCAAGGCCGCCGTCTACATCTCCTCGGCCGACATGATGCCGCGCAATCTCGACCGCCGCGTCGAGGTGCTGTGCCCGCTTCAGAACCCTACCGTGCATCAGCAGGTTCTGGAACAGATCATGGTCGCGAACCTCAAGGACACCGAGCAGAGCTGGCAATTGTTGCCGGATGGGTCGTCAACGCGTATGAAGGCCGCGAAGGGCGAGGAGCCGTTCAACCTGCACAATTACTTCATGACGAATCCGAGTCTGTCCGGCCGTGGAAAGTCGCTCAAGGAATCATCGCCGCGCCGGCTCACGCGCCGGAATGAACGCTCTCCTTCATAGGGGCTGTCTGCACCGGGGCCTTCTGCACCGGGGCCTTCTGCGCCGGGACATGCCGTGGTGAAGCGGCCCGGCACGAGGGCCGCGAGCGTCGGTGTCATCGACATCGGCTCGAACTCGGTCCGTCTCGTCGTCTACCAGGCGATGGAACGCAGTCTCGTCACCGTGTTCAACGAGAAGGCGCTGTGCGGGCTCGGTCGCGAGGTCCAGACCACCGGCCTGCTCGCGGCCGATGCCGTCGACAAGGCGCTGACCGCGCTGAAGCGCTTCCGCGCGTTGTGCAAGGTGCAGCGGGTGGGGCAAGTTCATGCCATCGCGACCGCCGCCTGCCGCGATGCTTCGAACGGCGCTGATTTCATTGCCAAGGCCGAGAAGATCTGCGGCGCCCCGATCCAGATCCTCACCGGCCCCGAAGAGGCGCGCTATTCGGCGCTCGGTGTCATCTCCGGCATCCACAAGCCCGACGGCATCGTCGGCGATCTCGGCGGCGGCTCACTTGAGCTGATCGACGTGCGCGGGCACCAGGTCCGCAGCGGCGTCACCCTGCCGCTCGGCAGCCTGGCGCTGCAGGATCTCGCCGAGAAATCGCTGAAGAAGGCGGAGCGGATCGCGCGCGAGGCGCTGACCGACCTGCCGCAACTGCTGGCCGGCCAGAACCGCACCTTCTATGCGGTCGGCGGCACCTGGCGCGCGCTGGCGCGCATCCACATCATCCAGAGCGGCTATCCGCTCGGGGTGATGCACGGCTATGCGATTCCGGCGGCCGATGCGCTGGCCTTCGTGCGCCGGCTGCGCCGTCTCGTCGCCGCCGACATGCTGGCCGACATCGAAGCGATCGCCGAGGCGCGGCGCCCGCTGCTTGCCTATGCCGCGCTGGTGCTCGAGCACATCATCCGCGTCGCCAGGCCGACGACCGTCGTGTTCTCGACCTTCGGCGTGCGCGAGGGCTTGCTCTACTCCAAGCTTCCCGACGCCGAGCGCGCCAAGGACGGGCTGCTCTGCGCGGCGCAGGGCCTCAACGAGCTGTTGTCGCGCTCGGCCCAGCATGCCCGCGAGCTGATCGACTGGACCGACCGCCTGTTCCGCGTGATGCACATGCGCGAGACCGAGGACGAGCGCCGGCTGCGGCACGCCGCCTGCCTGCTGTCCGACATCGGCTGGCGCATGCATCCGGACCATCGCGGCGAGCAGACCTACGGCATCGTTCTGAACGGCAATTTCGGCTCGATCAACCACGAGGGCCGCATCTTCGTCGCGCTGTCGGTGTTCTTCCGCTACGAGGGCCTGCGCGACGAGGCGGCGGCGCCTGCCCTCACCGAGCAGCTGAGCCCGGCCCAGATCGATCGTGCGCGCCTGCTCGGCACCGCGTTTCGGGTCGCGCATCTGATCTCCGCGGCGCGACCCGGCGTGCTCCCCGCAACGCACTTCCGCACCCAGGATCGCAAGCTGATGCTGGTGTTCGAGCACCAGATGGTCGACCTCGTCGCCGACCGTGTCGGCGGACGCTTCAAGCAGCTCGCGCGTCTCGTCGGCCGCTCGGGCTCGATCGTGCGCAGCTAGATCCGGATCAGGGCCGCCGAGCGCCGACCGAAATTGCGATCATCCGCTGGGCGATGATGCCGTAGACCTTGCGCCAGGCCTGCTCCACCTCATCATTCCAATGCGGACCAAGCCCCTTGGCGAGGCTCCACAGCAGCGCCTCCCCGACCACCGGATAGTACTCCGGCTTGACGCCGTAGCGCGCATGGTTGCGGCCGAGGATGTCGGTGCTCGACAGAAGTCCGGTCATCTGATCGAGGCTGCCGACGAGCACCGCGAGCGTCGCGATGAAATCGCGCTTCAACACGTCCATGTCGGCTGGAAACATCGCGCGGCATTCCGGCAAGAGCTCGAACCCCAGCGAGATCGTCTCGCCGTCGTCTACCGATTGAACAGCCGGAGCATGCGGGCGGCCGCTGATGCGGCCGTCCGCGTGAGCTGCCCGTGTTGGATCAGACCGCGAGGTTCATCCAGACGGACTTCGGCTCCGTGAAGTTGTCCAGCGCGGCCGTGCCGTGCTCGCGGCCCAGTCCGGAGTCACGATCGCCACCCCAAGGCAGCCGCACATCGGTGTAGCCATAGGTGTTGATCCACACAGTGCCGGCGCGCAGGCGCTTAGCGAAGCGATGGACGCGCCCCATGTCGCGGCTCCAGACGCCCGCGGCCAGGCTGTAAGCCGTGCCGTTCGCCATCCGCAGCGCCTCGGCCTCGTCCCTGAACTTGATCACGCTGACCACGGGTCCGAAGATCTCCTCCTGCGAGATCCGCATGTCGTGCGTGACGCCAGCGAAGACGGCGGGGCTGACGAAATAGCCGCGGGCGGCCGCGCGCTGGCCGCCGGTGACGAGCGTGGCGCCTTCGTTGCGTCCGATGTCGACATAGTCGAGGATCGTCTTCATCTGCCGTCCGGAGATGACCGGTCCGAGCGAGGTGGCGCGATCGAGCGGATCGCCGATCCGCAGCGCCCGTGCGCGCTCGGTCAGGCGCTCGACCACCTCGTCATACACGCGCTCGTGCACGAGCACCCGCGATCCGGCCGAGCACACCTGCCCGGTGTTGAAGAAGATGCCGCTGGCCGCAGCCTTCGCGGCGGCCTCGATGTTCGCATCGTCGAAGATGATGTTGGCCGACTTGCCGCCGAGCTCGAGCGAGACGCGTTTGAAGTTGCCGGCCGCCGCCTTCATGATGCCGCGGCCGACGCCGGGCGAGCCGGTGAACGTGACCTTGTCGACATCGGGGTGGTTGACCAGCGCCTCGCCGACGGTGCGCCCGGGGCCGGTCACGATGTTGAGAACACCGGGCGGCAGTCCGGCTTCGAGCGCGAGCTCCCCGATCCGCAGCGCCGACAGCGACGTCAGCTCGGCGGGCTTCATCACGACGGTGCAGCCGCAGGCCAGCGCCGGCGCGAGCTTCCACATCCCGATCATCAGCGGGAAATTCCACGGCACGATCGCCGCGACCACGCCGACCGGCTCGCGCACCGTATAGGTCAGCGCATCATCGCGCGTGGAGACGACTTCACCGCTGATCTTGTCGGCCCATCCGGCGTAGTAAGTGAGCGTATCGATGGCGGCGGGAAGATCCTGGCGCAGGATCGCCGACACCGGCTTGCCGGCATCGAGGCTTTCGAGCTCGATGATCTCGTCGGCATGGTCGCGCAACAGCTGCGCCCATTTCAGAAGGATCGCGCCGCGCTCGGCTGCACGCATCGTCCGCCACGGCCCTTCGAAGGCCTTGCGGGCCGCGGCGACTGCGAGATCGACATCCTCGGCATTGCCCTCGGCGACCGTCGCAATCGCCTGCTCGGTTGCAGGATTGAGCGAAGTGAAGGTGCGTCCCGAAACCGAGGGAACATGCCGGCCGCCGATCAAGAGCTGGAACGGCTTCGTCAGATAAGACGTCGTCCTCGAGCCGCGCTCGTAATCATATGCAATCGACATCATATTTCTTCCGTTTGTTGTATACCAATGAAGGTAAGAACAAATATCTGTTCGTAAATATGATATCTGTTGCCTATGGCCGGCGGTCATATGAAGCCGACTTCACAAGCGGGCCCTGATGTTGCGGATCGCGATCGAACCTGTCTGGCGTTTCTACAAGGACGACGGCCCGCAGAGCATCGTCGTGATGCTCCGCGTGCTCAGTGAAATCAGGAGGACGGGTAAGATCACCAGCGCGGCCAGCGACGCGCATCTGTCCTATCGTCACGTCTGGAATCTGATCGAGCAGTGGTCTGAATTCTTCGGCGTGCCGCTGGTCGAGACCCAGCGCGGCAAGGGATCGAAGCTCACTACGTTCGGAAGATAAGCTGGTGTGGGCCGGCGAGCGCATGCACGCCCGCCTCGGCCCGCAGCTCGACAATCTGGCGCAGGAGCTGGTGACCGAGATCAAGCCGTTCCTGCAGCCGCATCCCGGCGTGATCCGCGTTCACGCCAGCCACGGCTTTGCCGTCGCCAAGCTGCGCGAGCTGTTGGATCGCGAGCCAGGCGTCGGGGTCGATGTCCGCTATGTCAGCAGCCAGCATTCGCTGGCGTCGCTGGCGCAAGGCGAATGCGACCTGTCGGGACTGCATCTGCCGCGCGGCGAGCTGCGTGCCCAGAACATCCGGGCCTGCAGGGATTGGCTTGATCCCAAGCAGGACTGCGTCATCAGCTTCGTGACCCGTGAAATGGGGCTGATGGTCAAGCGCGGCAATCCGCTGTCCATCCGTTCATTGGCCGATCTTGCCGACGGCAGGGCGCGCTTCGTCAATCGCGATCATGATTCCGGCACCCGCCTGTTGTTCGATCAGTTGCTCGCGTCACAAGGCATCGACGAAGCGCGCATTAATGGCGCGCAGCAGATCGAGTTCACCCATGCAGCCGTCGCCGCCTATGTCGCGAGCGGCATGGCCGACGTCTGCTTCGGCGTCGAGGCCGCCGCGCGGCAGTTCGGACTCGACTTCATCCGTATCCTCACCGAGGACTATTTCTTCGCCTGCCATAAATCGTTTCTGGAGACCGACCCGATGCGGCGGGTGCTCGAGGTGATGAAGGGCGACGAATTCCATCGCGCCGTCGCCGCCCTGCCCGGCTACCAGCCAGCCGCCACGGGATCGGTCCACACCGTTCGCGAATTCCTCGATCGGCTGGATGCGGCGTCCTGACGCCGCCCGGTCGGATGCGACGCGTCCTGACGATCAGCTACGGCAGATCGACGCCGCGCGCCGGCACCAGCTCGCTCTCGGCCTGACGCTGCAGCGCGCGGCCGCGCCAGATCGAGCCGGCGATCAGCACCACACCGGCGCCGATCAGCGACATCAGCGTCTCCATGACATCGACGTGGCTCGCGAGATTGGTCTTGCCGGCGAACAGCGCCGAGGTCGCCTCGATGTTGATGACCACGGTGCCGTCGAGGAGATGGTGCAGCATCGGCTCGATCGCGGGATCGGTCGCGATCACCTCGCCGGCCACCCAGCCGAGCAACATCGCGCCGAGCCAGACCAGCAGCGGGACCCGATCGAGCACAAGCATGATCAGCGCGGCGCCCGCGATGATCAGCGGGATGCTCATGGCGAGGCCGATGATCAGCAGGGACGCCTGGCCGTTCGCGGCCGCAGCCACCGCGATCACGTTGTCGAGGCTCATCACGAGGTCGGCAAGCGCGACGATGCGGACCGCATGCCACAGCGTCGTGCCGGCTGCGATCTCGTCGTTCTCGTCCTCGGGCACCAGCAGCTTGGCGGCGATCACGATCAGCGCCAGCCCGCCGATCAGCTTCAGATAGGGCAGCGCCATCAGGGTGGCGACGATGCCGGTAAAGGCGATGCGCAGTGCGACGGCAATGCCGGAGCCGGCCACCATGCCCCAGACGCGATGCTTGCCGTGCAGGCCGCGGCAGGCGAGCGCGATGACCAGCGCATTGTCGCCCGACAACAGCACGTTGATCCAGACGATCTTGCCGAGCGCGAGCCAGAAGCCCGGGCTCTGCAGGTCGGCCTCGAATTGAGCGAGCAAATGGCCGAAAGTGGCGGGATCAGCGAGTTGCGACAGCCAGTTCACGGCCAAGCCTTTCAGATCGGTTCAACGAAGATTGAGCACGTCGGCATGCGGCGGAGCGAGGCTCCGCCGCAGCGATCATGGCTCAGCCGACGATCTCGTTGCCGGCGAAGAACTGCGCGATCTCGACCGCAGCCGTCTCGGCGGCATCCGAGCCATGCACCGAGTTCTCGCCGATCGACTTCGCATGCGATTTGCGGATGGTGCCGTCGGCGGCCTTCGACGGATCGGTCGCGCCCATCACGTCGCGGTACTTCAGGATGGCTCCTTCGCCTTCGAGGACCTGGACGACGACCGGGCCGGAGATCATGAAATCGACCAGCTCGCCGAAGAACGGCCGCGCCTTGTGCACGGCATAGAATGTCTCGGCCTGGTCGCGGGTCATGCGGATCCGCTTCTGAGCCACGATGCGCAGGCCGGCCTTCTCGATCAGCGCATTGATCGCGCCGGTGAGGTTACGCTCGGTCGCGTCGGGCTTGATAATCGAAAAGGTGCGCTCAATCGCCATGATGTCGTCCTTGGAGGTGCGGGATTTGGGTGGGTTGCGGGCTTATATCGACGCGATTGGTCGACGGCAAGCGACCGGGACCCAGCCCGGAGGCGCAACGCCTTACGACAATTTCACGTTTCTGAACATAGCCTGAAGGGTTCGTGCGACCATCATTCAGCTGTCATGTCTTAACGTGTTCGGTATCGGGCGAGGACGAGCCAGCAGCGTTCCGGTGGCCGCCCTCTCCCAGCCTCATCCGTCGGACAATTTCGGCGCCTCCAACGCTGTCATCCAGGAGACGATCATGTTGCGCAAACTCTCCCTCATCGCGGCGGCCGCCGTTGCCCTCGGCGCAGCCGCCCTCGCCCCGACCGCCGCCTCGGCTCACTGGCACGGTGGCTGGCATGGCGGTGGTTGGCACGGAGGCGGCTGGCATGGCGGTTGGCACCGTCCGTTCTACGGTCCCCGCTTCTTCGTCGGCGGCCCGGCCTACAGCTACGGCTATGGAGGCTGCTATGTGCGCCGCGTGGTTCCGACCCCGTGGGGACCGCGCTGGCGCCTGATCAACCGCTGCTATTGATACGAGCCTCGGCGCGGCACCCGCCCCCCGCCGCACCGAACTCGCATCGCCCCGGCGTCTCCCCCACGCCGGGGCTTTTTTTGTGCAGTTTCAACCTGATTTCGGGGTATTCCGGTCAGGAGCCGGAAACAAATCGAGCGGCCACGACTTGTTACGCATCGTCCTGCAACTGCTCGTGGAATTCCGTCATGTCTGGCCGCACCGCCAATTTCAGCGAGGCTCTCGATCGCAAGACCAGCCGATCGATCTGCGAGGCCGTCGGCGAGCGCCTGCAACGCAGCCTGCCGCCGGACGGCTCTCACCTGCCAGCTTCCCTTGCCGACCTGATGAACGAGTTACGCAAGCGCGACGAGGCCGGGACGAGCCTATCCGGCCGCTGAGACCGCGACAAAGCGGTTGCCTTTGGCCGCGCGCGCGGTGACAAGGCGCGCATGCTTTCCATCACCGACATTTCCATCCGCCTCGCCGGACGGCTTCTCATCGACCAGAGCTCGGTGCAGATTCCGCCGGGCGCGCGCGTCGGGCTGGTCGGCCGCAACGGCACCGGCAAGTCCACCCTGTTCAAAGCGATCCGCGGCGAACTGTCGCTGGAGACCGGCAGCATCAGCGTGCCGCCGCGGTGGCGCATCGGCAGCCTGGCCCAGGAAGCCCCGAGCGGGCCCGAAAGCCTGATCGAGGTGGTTCTCCGGGCCGACCTCGAGCGGCACGCGCTGCTGCACGAGGCCGAGACCGCCCATGACGCAGACCGTATCGCCGAGATCCAGACCCGCCTCGTCGACATCGACGCGCATTCCGCCCCGGCGCGCGCGGCCGCGATTCTCAGCGGCCTCGGATTTTCCGCCGCGGATCAGGCGCGAGCCTGCGCCGAATTCTCCGGCGGCTGGCGCATGCGGGTCGCCCTCGCGGCCACGCTGTTCGCCGCACCCGACCTGCTCCTGCTGGACGAGCCGACCAACTATCTCGACCTCGAGGGCACGCTGTGGCTCGAGGATCATCTGGCGCACTATCCGCGCACGGTGATCGTGATCAGCCATGACCGCGATCTGCTGGAAACCTCCGTCGACCAGATCCTGCATCTCGACCGTTGCAAGCTCACGCTGTACCGTGGCAGCTACTCCTCCTACGAGGAGCAGCGCGCCACCCGCGAGATGCTCGATGCCAAGGCGGTCAAGCGCCAGGAAGCGGAGCGCGCGCGGCTGCAGGCCTTCGTCGAGCGCTTCAAGGCCAAGGCCTCGAAGGCGCGCCAGGCGCAGTCCCGCGTCAAGATGCTGGAGCGGATGAAGCCGATCACCGCGCTCGTCACCCAGGACGTGCACGAGATCACGTTCCCCGCACCGGAGCGACTGTTGTCGCCGCCGATCATCGCGGTCGACAACGCCTCGGTCGGCTACGACCCCGCGCAACCGGTGCTCAACCGCGTCACCTTACGCATCGACAATGACGACCGCGTCGCATTGCTCGGCGCCAACGGCAATGGCAAGTCCACGCTGGTGAAGCTGCTGGCCGGCCGGCTCGCGCCGTTCTCCGGCAAGGTCACGCGCGCCGACAAGCTGTCGATCGCCTATTTCGCCCAGCACCAGCTCGATGAGCTGGACGAGACCGGATCGCCGTATAGTCACGTGCGCAAGCTGATGGGTGACGCGCCGGAGTCGAAAGTACGCGCGCGCGCCGGCGCGATCGGGTTTTCCGGCAAGGCCGCCGACACGCTGGTGAAGAGCCTGTCGGGCGGCGAGAAGGCGCGGCTGCTGCTCGGGCTCGCGACCTTCTTCGGCCCCAACATGATCATCCTGGACGAGCCGACCAACCATCTCGACATCGACAGCCGCGCCGCGCTCGCCGAAGCGATCAACGAATTTCCCGGCGCCGTGATCATGGTCTCGCACGACCGCTATCTGATCGAGGCCTGCGCCGACCGCCTCTGGGTCGTCGCCGACCGCACGGTGAAGACCTATGATGGCGATCTCGATGACTACCGGCGCATGGTCCTGTCGTCACGCAGCGGCGCCGGCACCCGAGAGACCGAACGTCCGCAGGTGACCGAGAAAGCAGAGCGGCCGCGCGGCGACAACAGGCGGAGCGGGCTGAAGCAGAAGATCACGGCGGTCGAAGCCGAGATCGCCCGCATCACCGAGATCATCGCCAAGATCGACGGCGCGCTGTCGCTGCCCGACATCTTCACACGCGACCCGAAACAGGCGGCGCAATTGTCGAAGGCACGGGCCAATGCCGCCGACGCGCTGGCGCGCGCCGAGGAGCAATGGCTGGAAGCGAGCACGTTGTATGACGAGGCAACCGGCTGATCGAGCAATCCGCGACGAACCAATGTTCGTCCGACGAACTACTCTCTCGGCAACTTCAGCGCACACTCAGGTCGCGCGCTTCTTCGCCTTCGGCTTGGCCGTCTTCGGCGCGGGTCCCGGATCGGGCGCTCGCTCGACCGAGGTCAGGCGGCCAGAGCTGAACGTGTAGACGCCGGCGCGCGCGCCGCGCAGCCAGGTCACCGTGGCCACGCGCTCACCGCCATTGCTCGAGACGTTGACGTTGTCGGGTGCACCGATGCCGCGCACCACGTCGCATTCGGTATGGCCGAGTGCGACGGTGCCGCCGACGGCCGGCGTTGCGGCGGCGGGATCATTCGCCAGCGCGTTCGCGCCCGCAGCACCGGCCGCAGGCGCCATGCCCGGGCATGCGCCTTCGGCGCTCACAAGGTCCTCAGCCGTGACCGGCTTATCCGGCGTCAGCGGCGGCGCGTCGATCGAGATGTTCCTGATGAACAGGCGCTGCGGCCGGTTGAACCACTCGGCGTCCTTGGACAGGAAATCGGGCGTGCTCGAGCATCCGGCGACGACCGGGGCAAGCACAAGGAACGCCAGAGCGCGCGTCAGCTGTTTGTTGTGGTCTCGCACGATGAACCTTGCTGAATTGCAACCTGTGGACACTCTAACGTGTTGTCCCAACATCACTTTGCGGCACGTTCGTGACTTTGCCAACGCTCTGCCGGTAAATCAGCAGTTTATCATGAATCGCGCCGCGCTGCCATCATTGGCGCTTCACGGACTTCCGCATCATTGCCGGCGCTGCCAACGCCCCCGCTCATCCGCCTGCCAGTAGGTGACCTCGAATCCTCGCGATTTGCAATCGGTCCACGCCGATCTCGCAGCCGCGAGCGCGTCCGCATCATCGCCGTTGAATACGAGCACCATGCGCTCGTAGCTGTGCGAGTCCGATGGCAGCGGCGCGTTGTCCACCAGGAAACGGACGTTTGCGCCGTTGGGATTGCTCTCTTCCACCGCGAGCACGATCGGCTGATCGGCCACATCGGCCACCCGCCAGGTGGCATGCGGCAGAAACGAATCGTCGCGATAGGTCCACAGATGCGCATCGAGCGCATCCGCGCGCTCCTCCGACGTCGACTGCACCACGACGCGCCAACCGCGCTCGAGCGACTTCTCGAGCAGCGGCGGCAGCACGCCTTCAATGGTCATGTTCTGCAGATGGTAGAACAGGACTTCTGTCATCGTCCCGCGTCACGCCTTCGCGCCGGACTTGGCTTCAGCTTTGGCGTCGGATTTGGACTCGTACGAATCCCACACCAGCCGGTCGAGCAGCCGGACGCCATAGCCCGATCCCCAGCTCTGGTTGATCTCCGATTTCGGCGCGCCCATCGCGGTGCCGGCGATGTCGAGATGCGCCCACGGCGTATCGTTGACGAAGCGCTGCAGGAATTGCGCAGCAGTGATCGAGCCGCCATGGCGTCCGCCGGTATTCTTCATGTCCGCGAACTGCGAATCGATCAGCTTGTCGTATTCGTGGCCGAGCGGCATGCGCCAGACCTTCTCACCCGTCTCCTGCCCCGCCTTGAACAGCTTGTCGGCGAGATCATCATTGTTGGTGAAGAGGCCGGCATGATCGGTGCCGAGCGCGACCATGATCGCGCCGGTCAAGGTTGCCAGGTCGATCATGAACTTCGGCTTGAACTTGGTCGCGACGTACCAGAGCACGTCGGCGAGCACGAGCCGGCCCTCGGCATCGGTATTGATGATCTCGATGGTCTGGCCGGACATCGAGGTAACGATGTCGCCCGGACGCTGGGCGTTGCCGTCCGGCATGTTCTCGACCAGGCCGATGGCACCGATCACGTTGGCCTTGGCCTTGCGCGCGGCGAGCGCATGCATCAGGCCGACCACGCAGGCCGCGCCGCCCATGTCGCCCTTCATGTCCTCCATCGAGCCGGCCGGCTTGATCGAGATGCCGCCGGTGTCGAAGCACACGCCCTTGCCGATGAAGGCGACCGGCTGCTCGCCGCGCTTGCCGCCATTATAGTGCATCACGACGGTGCGGCTCGGCCGTGCCGAGCCCTGGCCGACGCCGAGCAGCGCGCCCATGCCGAGCTTCTTCATCGCAGGCACGTCGAGGATCTCGACGGTGACGCCGAGCTTGCGCAAGGCGGCGGCGCGCTTGGCGAACTCCTCCGGGTAGAGCACGTTCGGCGGCTCGTTGACGAGATCGCGCGCCAGTATCACCCCGTCAGTGACGTGGGACCGCGGCGCGAACGCCTTCTTGGCCGCCGCGGCATCCGCCACGGCGATCGAGACATTGGCGCTGACGGCGCCCTCTTCGTCCTTCTTCTTGGTCTTGTAGCGATCGAACCGATAGGCCCGCAGCCGGATCCCGGTGGCCAGCGAGCTGACCTGATCCGGCAACAGCGGGCCCGAAGGCAACTCGGCCAGCACCGCGACCGCTTCAGTTCCGGAGTTCAACTTTCCGGCTAAAGTACCGCCGTATTTAAGAAAATCCTTGTCCTTGAGATCCGAGCCCTTGCCGGTGCCAATGACGATCAAGCGCTGAATCTTGATTCCCTCAGGAGCCAGCAGGTCCAGCACCGCGCCGTCCTTGCCCTTGAACCGGGCTGCGGCGGCCGCGCGCTTGATCAGGTCCGAGGCTCCCCCAAGGGCCTTCTCGGTCGCGACTCCGAGTCGCAGGGTGTCATCGCAGAACGCCACCACGATGCCGCGCGGGGCGGTCGACAGCGGGACGAAGCCGACCTTGACGGCGTCGGACATCAAGCAATCCTCCAAATTTCGACGTGATGAGCCGCCACGCCCGGCCGAAAACCTCAAGGACCAGACGCGGATGGCGGCAGTTCGGAACCCAACTTGGCAGCAGTATGACCTGCCCGGGCCGCGGCTGCCAAGCGCCGCGTGGCGGGCCAGTCACAATCATGAAATTTTGACCGTATTTTCGGGGCGCCATGCCACAGCCATTTTGTCGACGGATCAACGAGATGGTAATGATATTCACTGCTCTTGGAACGTCACGGCGACAGCGGCCTTGGGGGACCCGTTTCAAGGGGGGCTGCAGCGCTCGTTCCGGGACTGCTGATTGGGGATCGAGCGCAGACGATGGGGTCCATCGACAGGTACATCTTTCGCACGACGCTGGCGTCGTTCGCGTTGGTCCTGGTCAGCCTCACCGGCGTGATCTGGATTACGCAGGCGCTGCGCGGCATCGACCTGATGACCAGCCAGGGCCAGACGATCCTGACCTTCCTCGGCATCACCGGTCTCGTGATTCCCTCCCTGCTCGGCGTCATCGCGCCAATTGCGCTGATGATCGCGGTCTCGCACACGCTGAACAAACTCGCGACCGATTCGGAGATCATCGTCATGAACGCGGCCGGCATGTCGCCGATCCGGCTGTTCGTGCCGTTCGCCTATGCCACCTGCGCGGTGGCCGTGCTGGTGACAGTGATCGCCGCCTTCTTCGCCCCCGACGGCCTGCGTCGGATCAAGCAGTGGGATGCCGAGATCACCGCCGACGTGCTCGCCAACATCCTGCAGCCCGGGCGGTTCGCGCAGCTCGACCAGAACCTGACCATCCGGATCCGCGAGCGCCAACCCGGCGGCGAGCTGTCCGGCATCCTGATCGACGACCGCCGCGACCCCAAGGAGCGAATCACGATCATCGCCGAGAAGGGCACCGTCGTGAAGAATGCCGACGGCTCGTTCCTGGTGCTCGAGGACGGCAATCTGGAACGCTTCGAGCTCGGCAAGCGCGAGCCGGCGATGGTCGCGTTCGCTCGCTACGCCTTCGACATGTCGAAGTTTTCGAATCAGGGCCGCGACGTCACGCTCGGCATCCGCGAGCGCTATCTCTGGGAGCTGATGGCCCCCGCCGAGAACGATCCGATCTACAAGCAGATCCCGGGACAATTCCGCCAGGAATTGCACGACCGCTTCCTGGCGCCGATCTATCCGTTCGCCTTCGCGGCCCTCACCTTCGCATTCCTGGGCGCGCCGCGGACGACACGCCAGAGCCGCAACTTCTCGTTCGGCAGCGCGATCCTCGCCGTCTTCGGCGTCCGCATGGCGGGCTTCGCCTGCTCGGTCATGACGGTGAAGACGCCGATGGCGGCGCTGGTGCAGTACCTCATGCTGTTCGGCGTGCTCGGCCTCAGCATCTGGATCATCATCGGCGGCGTGGTGGTCGAGCCGCCGGCGCGGCTGATGGAAGCCATCAACCGCTCGAACGCGCGGATCGCGCGGCTGTTCGGAAGGCCGGCCACCGCATGAGCATGGTCACCAACACGCTCGGGCGCTATTTCGCCGGCCGCTTCCTGGTCTCGGCGGTCGGCGTGTTCGCGAGCATCTTCATCCTGCTCGTGCTCGTCGACTACATCGAGATGGTGCGCAAGACCTCCGGGCTCGCCTCCGCTTCGGCGCTGATGGTGGCGGAAACGTCGCTGTTCCGGGTGCCGCAATTGCTCGAGAAGATGATGCCGTTCTGCGTCCTGATCGGCGCCATGACCTGCTATCTCGCGCTGTCGCGCCGGCTCGAACTCGTGGTGGCGCGCGCAGCCGGGGTCTCCGCCTGGCAGTTCATCGCGCCGGCGCTGGCAAGCGCCATCGTGCTCGGGCTGATGGCCACGACCCTCTACAACCCGATGTCGGCCAATCTGCGCGAGCTCTCCAAGCGCATGGAGGCCGAGCTGTTCGGCGCGGCCCCCGGCGGCGGCGTGCAGGATGCGGCCGGCTTCTGGCTCAACCAGATCAACCCGGACGGCTCCGTGATCATCAATGCCGCCCGCAGCGAGCAGCAGGGCGTCCGCCTGACCGGACTGACCCTGTTCCGTTTTGATACGGACAAGCACTTCAAGGAGCGAATCGAAGCCCGCGAGGCGATCCTCGAAGAAGGCCGGTGGGTCTTCCGCTCGGTGCGCCGATTCTCCCTCGATGCGCCCCCTGTCGACGAACCGACGTTCATTCTTCCGACCAGCCTGACGCCGGCGCAGGTCCGAAACAGCTTCTCCACCCCCGAAACTGTGTCGTTTTGGCAACTGCCGACATACATCCGTTCGTCGGAGAGCTCAGGCTTCGCGACCGCGGGGTACCGACTGCAGTATCATAAGCTGATCGCGCAGCCGTTTTTGCTGGCTGCGATGGTCATGCTGGCTGCGTCCGTGTCGCTCAGGTTCTTCCGAATGGGTGGCGTACAGAAAATGGTTTTGAGTGGCGTGGGCGCCGGGTTTCTGCTCTACGTTCTGTCGAAAGTAACTGAAGATTTGAGCAAGGCTGAGTTGATGAATCCGATCGCTGCGGCGTGGTTGCCGGTGTTCGTCGGCGGCCTCACCGGTTTCATGGCTTTGCTCTACCAGGAGGACGGCTAGTGTCGTTCGTTGCCGTCCGTCAGACAGCGCTCGCCGCGCTTCGGCAGCATGCCGTTGCGCGCCGCGGTTGCGTGCGCGTGCGTCGCGCCGGGTCTGGCGTGCTTGGATTCGTTTTGGCCTGCGGGCTCGGCCTGATGGTTGCGGCTGCGACCGGGGTCGTGGCGCCGAGTTCTGCCGCCGCGCAGGGCTTCACCTACAATCCGCGCCCGCCCAAGGCGCCGCCGCCGCGCGTCGCCAACGACAACCAGATGCTGGTGCAGGCGACCGAGGTCGATTACGACTACAACAACTCGCGCGTGTCGGCGGTCGGCAACGTGCAGCTGTTCTACAATGGCACCTCGGTCGAGGCCGACCGGGTGATCTACGACCAGAAGACCAAGCGTCTGCATGCGGAAGGCAACATCCGCATGACCGACGCCGACGGCAAGATCACCTACGCCAACAGCCTCGACCTGTCCGACGATTATCGTGACGGCTTCGTCGATTCGCTGCGCGTCGAGACCGAGGATCAGACGCGGATGGCGGCGACCCGCGCCGACCGCTCCAAGGGGAATTACACCGTCTTCGAGAACGGCGTGTACACCGCCTGCGCGCCTTGCAAGGACGACCCGAAGAAGCCGCCGCTGTGGCAGGTCAAGGGTGCGCGCATCATCCACGACCAGACCGAGAAGATGCTGTATTTCGAGAACGCCCAGCTCGAGTTCTTCGGCGTTCCCCTGGCCTACATCCCCTACTTCTCGACGCCCGATCCGACCGTGAAGCGCAAGAGCGGCTTCCTGATGCCCGGCATCACCCAGACCGGCGGCTACGGCTTCGGCGTCGACATCCCCTATTACTGGGCGATCGCGCCGGATTACGACGCGACCTTCACGCCGCGCATCACCTCCAAGCAGGGCGTGCTGCTGCAGACCGAGTTCCGCCAGCGCCTCAGCAATGGCGGCTATCAGGTGCGCCTGTACGGCATCGATCAGCTCGACCGCAACGCCTTCGCCGGCCAGCCGGGCGATCGCCAGTTCCGCGGCGGCGTCGACACCAAGGGCCAGTTCGCGCTCAACGACAAGTGGGTCTGGGGCTGGGACGGCATCCTGCTGTCCGACTACATGTTCCTGTCGGATTACCGGCTGGCGCAGTACCGCGACCCGTTCAACTCGTTCATGAGCCTGCCGACCGAGGCGATCTCGCAGCTGTATTTGACCGGCGTTGGCAGTCGCAGCTTCTTTGACGTCAGGGCGATCCACTATCTAAGCTTCTCGGGCAACCAGCAGACCGTGCCGGTGGTCTATCCGGTGCTGGATTACTCGAACGTGCTGAACTACCCCGTGTTCGGCGGCGAGTTCAGCTACAAGACCAACTTCGTCAATCTGAGCCGCCAGACGGCGGTGTTCGATCCGATCACGACCACCGCCAACACCGCCGGGCTGTGTACGACGGTGTCTGCCGATCCGCGGGCGCGTCTGCCCAACCAGTGCCTGCTGCGCGCCACGCCCGGCACCTACACCCGCCTGACTGCGCAGGCGGAGTGGCGGCGGTCGTTCACGGATCCCTACGGCCAGATCTGGACGCCGTTCGCGATCCTGCGCGCGGATGCGATCAACGCCAACGTCTCGAACCAGCCGGGCGTGGGCAACTTCCTGCAGACCGGCGACACCCAGGCGCTGCGGCTGATGCCGACGGTCGGCCTCGAATATCGCTACCCGTTCATCAACGTTCAGCCGTGGGGCACGACGACGATCGAGCCGATCGCGCAAGTGATCATCCGGCCGAACGAGACCTACGCCGGCCGGCTGCCGAACGAGGACGCCCAGAGCATGGTGTTCGACGCCAGCAACCTGTTCAGCGTCGACAAGTTCTCCGGCTACGACCGCGTCGAAGGCGGCGGCCGCGCCAATGTCGGCGTCCAGGCGACGACGCAGTTCGACCGCGGCGGCACCATCAACGTGCTGTTCGGCCAGTCCTACCATTTGTTCGGGATGAACTCGTTCGCGGTGCAGGATGCCAACAACACCGCCATCGGCTCCGGCCTGGACAAGAACGTCTCGGACTACGTGGCGCGTGTCGATTACTCGCCGAACCGCACCTACACGTTCAGCATGCGCAGCCGGTTCGACCAGCAGACCCTGAACATCCAGCGCTTCGAGGCGGAAGCCAAGGCGAACTTCGACCGCTGGTCGGTGGCCCTGACCTACGGCAACTATGCCGCCGATCCGGCGCTCGGCTATCTCGACCGGCGTGAGGGCATCCTCGGCAGCGGCTCGGTCAAGGTGGCGCCGAACTGGGTCGTCACGGGTGCAGCGCGCTGGGATCTGGCAGCCAACAAGATCAACCAGTATGTGATCGGCGCCGGCTATGTGGATGATTGTTTCGTGCTGGCCGCCAACTATGTAACGTCGTATAACTATACGGCAGGCACCACTCCCCCCGTTCTGAGCCATGCCTATATGCTCCAGATCGGACTCCGGACGCTGGCCAATTCCTCGTCCACGGGAACCGGGGCTGGGGGCCTTCAGTAGCGCGCGCCAGTCTCCGACGGGCCGCTCCGTGGGGTTCGAAAGTCCCTCGTCGGGAGCCGTGGCGCGGTTTCCAGTTGGATCAATAGCGACAGCGAAGCTTGGTCATGACGATCGCGTTCTCTCCTCGCCTTCGGGCCCTGGCCATCTGCACTCTTGCCGCACTCGTCTGCGGCATCGGAACGATGTCAGCTTGCGCCCAGAGCATCGTCGTCATGGTCAATGGCGATCCCATCACCGACTATGACATCGAGCAGCGCACCAAGCTGAACTTCCTGAGCACTCGCAAGCATCAGTCCCGCCAGGAGATCATCGACGAGCTGATCGACGACAAGGTGAAGATCAAGGAGGGCAAGAAGTACGGCGTCGAGCCGACTGCCTCCGACGTCGACCAGTCGTTTGCCGGCATGGGCTCTCGCATGCGGCTCAACCCGGAACAGTTGACCAAATCGCTGGAGAGCCAGGGCGTGCGGCCGGAGACGCTGAAGGCCCGCATCAAGGCCGAGATCGTCTGGAGCAGCCTGGTGCGCGGCCGCTACAAGGAGCGGCTGCTCGTCTCCGACAAGGACGTCGCCGCGGCTGTCGCCGCCGCCGGCGGCGACGGCGATCAGCAGGGCCAAGCGTTCGAGTACAAGATGCAGCCGATCGTGTTGATCGTGTCGAACTCCTCGAACCAGGGCTTGATGGAAGCACGTCACAAGGAGGCGGAGGCGCTGCGCTCACGGGTGCAGACCTGCGCCGAAGCCAACAACATCTTCAAGACGACGGCGAACGCGGTCATCAAGGAGATCGTCGTCAAGACGTCCGCCGACATTCCGCCGAATCTGCGCAAGCTGCTCGACGACACGCCGATCGGCCACCTGACTCCGCCGGAAGCGACACGGCAGGGCATTCAGATGGTGGCGCTCTGCTCGCGGACTCCGACCACGATCGACACGCCGAAGAAGCGCGAGATCAAGGAGCAGATGTACACCAAGAAATACGAGGCCACCTCCAAGGCCTATCTGCAGGAAGTCCGCAAGGCGGCGATGATCGAATATCGCTGATGACGAAGCCGCTCG
This sequence comes from Bradyrhizobium sp. SZCCHNRI3043, assembly GCF_032377735.1. Classification (NCBI taxonomy): domain Bacteria; kingdom Pseudomonadati; phylum Pseudomonadota; class Alphaproteobacteria; order Hyphomicrobiales; family Nitrobacteraceae; genus Bradyrhizobium; species Bradyrhizobium sp. SZCCHNRI3043. The sequence goes on along the minus strand of NZ_JAUHID010000020.1, from coordinate 32,011 downwards.
CGCTGACCCTGGGGGAACCGGCAGGCATCGGCCCCGACATCACCCTGCAGGCGTGGCTGCGCCGCACCGAGCTCGGACTCCCCGCCTTCTACGTGCGCGGCGATCCGGCCTTCCTGGCTCAGCGCGCCAAGCTGCTCGACCTCCCCGTCACTGTGGACGAGGTTCGTCCCGAACATGCGGCGCAGGCGTTTGCGACCGCGCTGCCCGTGGTCTCCACCGGGCACGCCGTGACGGCCCTGCCGGGCCGCCCGGACATGACGAGTGCCGAGGCGGCCATCGGCTCGATCCGGGAGGCCGTGGCCGACGTGAGGGCCGGACGCGCCAGCGCCGTCGTGACCAACCCGATCGCCAAGGCCGTCCTCTACCGCGCCGGCTTCTCGCATCCCGGCCATACCGAATTTCTCGCCGAGCTCGCCGCCGATGGTGGAGCCACGCCACAGCCGGTCATGATGCTGTGGTCGCCTGTTCTCGCCGTGGTGCCGGTGACGATCCACGTCGCGTTGCGCGATGCGATCGAACAGCTGACGAGCCCGCTGATCACGTCGACGACGCGAATCGTCGCGGCGAGCCTGCGTCGCTATTTCGGCGTGGCGCGGCCCCGCATCGCCATGTCGGGACTCAATCCGCATGCGGGCGAGGACGGCACGCTCGGCGGCGAGGAGGACACGATCATCGCGCCGGCGATCGCGACGTTGCGCAACGCCGGGCTCGACGTGAAGGGACCGCTGCCGGCAGACACGATGTTTCATGAAGCTGCGCGCAAGACCTATGACTGCGCCATCTGCATGTACCACGATCAGGCACTGATCCCGATCAAGACTCTGGCGTTCGACGAGGGCGTCAACGTGACGCTCGGCCTGCCCTTCATCCGCACCTCGCCCGACCACGGCACGGCCTTCGACATTGCCGGCAAGGGCACCGCCAATCCGGCGAGCCTGATCGCGGCGCTCGAGCTCGCGGCGCGCATGGCCAGCCAGTCGTCATGAGCGCGATCGACGACCTCCCGCCGCTGCGCGAGGTCATTCGCGAACATCAGCTGTCGGCGCGCAAGGCGCTCGGTCAGAACTTCCTGCTAGATCTCAATCTCACGGCCCGCATCGCGCGGGCCGCAGGTCCCCTGGAGGACGCCACCGTGGTGGAGATCGGCCCGGGACCGGGAGGCCTGACGCGGGCCCTGCTCGCGCTCGGCGCCCGCCACGTGATCGCGGTCGAGCACGACGAGCGCGCGATCCCGGCGCTGCAGGCGATCGCCGACCGTTACCCCGGCCGGCTCGAAATCGTCTGCACCGACGCCCGCACCTTCGACGTCCGGCCCTACCTCGGCAGCACCAAGGCGAAGATCGTTGCCAACCTGCCCTACAACATCGCCACGCATCTCTTGATCGGCTGGCTTTCCGTAGAGCCGTGGCCGCCCTGGTACGACATGATGGTGCTGATGTTTCAGCGCGAGGTCGCCGAGCGGATCGTCGCGCGCGAGAACGAGGACGCCTATGGCCGGCTCGGCGTGCTCGCCAACTGGCGCTGCGAGACCAAGATCCTGTTCGACATCTCGCCGTCGGCCTTCGTGCCGCCGCCGAAGGTCACCTCGTCGGTGGTGCGGCTGGTGCCGCGCCCTTCGCCCGAACCATGCGACCGCCGCGCGCTCGAGCAGGTCGCGGCCGCCGCCTTCGGCCAGCGCCGCAAGATGCTGCGGCAGAGCCTGAAGTCGCTGCCGGCGGATCCCGCGCGGCTCGCGGCCGCCGCAGGCGTCGATCCCACCCGCCGCGCCGAGACCATCCCGGTGTCCGGCTTTGTTGCCATGGCCCGCGAATTGACCAATAGTCGCAACGAGAACAAGTCCTAATCAACAAGCATTTCAGGGAGTTTCATCATGGCGTTGATGCGCCGTCAGTCGCTCGTCAAGTTCGACGCACCGCTGTGCGAGACGATCGTCGAGACGCCGAAGCCGCAAGGCCGGGAAGTTCTGGTTCGCATCGAGCGCTGCGGCCTGTGCCACTCCGACCTGCATATCCAGGACGGCTATGCCGATCTCGGCAATGGCAAGCGCCTCGACACCACGCGCGGCATGACCCTGCCCTTCACGCTCGGACACGAGATTGCCGGAGTCGTCGACGAGGTCGGACCCGACGTGCCGAAGGAGCTGATCGGCGCGCGCCGCGCAGTGTTTCCGTGGATCGGCTGCGGCCAATGCCGCGACTGCGTCAATGGCGACGAGAATTTGTGCGCCAAGCAGCGCTTCCTCGGCGTCTCGATCGACGGCGGCTTCGCCACGCACGTGCTGGTGCCCGACGCGAAATATCTGCTGGAGTATGATCCGCTTCCGGTCAATCAGGCCGCGACGCTGATGTGCTCCGGCGTGACTGCCTATGGCGCGCTAAAGCGCCTCGTCGACCGCCCGCGCCAGCGCAATCTGCTGCTGATCGGGCTCGGCGGCGTCGGCATGATGGGCCTGTCGTTCGCGCAGGCGATGTTCAAGCAACCGATCTCGGTGGCCGACCTCTCGGCGGCCGCGCGCGAGACCGCGCTGAAGAATGGCGCCGCGACGGCCTACGATCCGGCCGAGCCGGATGTGATCAAGCGCATCCTCAAGGAGACCGAGGGCGGCTTCGACGAGGTCGTCGATTTCGCCGGCAACGAGAAGTCGATGGCCTTTGCGGTGTCCGTCGTCGCACGCGGCGGCAAGATCGTCGTCTCCGGACTGATGGGCGGCCAGTTCACCCTGCCGATGGTTCAATGGGTGTACAAGCGCATGACCATCGAGGGCTTCATGGTCGGCACGCTGACTGAGGCGCACGAGTTGATGGCGCTCGCGCGCGCCGGCAAGATCAAGCCGCCGCCGATGCGCGAGGAGCCGATGGCTGACGTACAGAAGTGGATCGATGCGCTGCGCTCCGGCCATGTGGTCGGACGTGTGGTGCTGACGAACTGATCCGTCGCCTGTTGCGACATCGGACGCGGCGGCGGTGCTGCACCGCTGCCGCTGCTGCCAATCATTTGTCCACAAACGCAGAGGTTGTCGGTGTGACGCCCTTGACCCCTGAGGGTGAAAAACTAGGTCCATCTTCACCGATGTGACCGATTTGGCGCGATAGCGCGGCCAAAATCGCGGCGCGATGCAAACCCTCTTGTGGGAAAAAAGCCGCACTCGGACACGAAAGGATCGAGACAGAATTAATCCGGAATTGCGGCTCATTGCCACCCAACTTGTCTCCGAGAACGCGCCGTTGCGTAAGCGTATCCGGAGTCTTCAATGGCAAGCCGAACGGCAGGAGTTGCATTTGCCATTGCTGCCGGAATCGCTGGCACCGTCGTGCTCGTGCTGCCGCGCGTCGTCTTGGCGGCGGAGGAATGTCTGACCGAGCCGACGGGAGAGAAGTCCGACGCGCAACGCTGGTACTATCGTTTCGATCGTGGCACCAATCGGCGTTGCTGGTATCTGAAAGACGCCAACGGCAACCCCCGTGACGCCGCGGCACCGATACGGGCGACGCAGCAGCCGGCTCCCTGGGACTTCGCCCAGCCCGCTCCACCCAAACTGACGCCAAGACGCACCGATGGCCCGGTCGTTCGCACCAGCGACGCCCTCGCAGAAGCGCCGCAGCCGCGGCTGCGTACCGATCTCGCCGTGCGAGGCACGCCGAAGCCGCAGACCCTCGCCACACGGACGACGCTGACGGCGTCGGACGCCAGCCTGCCGCGCAGCCTCGATAGCTCGCCCTGGCCCTCTGCCCCGCCGCAACAGGCTGACCCGATTGCGGCCGATGCGCCGCCGCCGGCAATGGCCGACGACGGCAATGTGGAGCCGGACGCGAATGCGGCGCCGGCTGCCGACGGGCCGATCATCGCACCCAAGCCGAGCAAGCCCGAAGCGCCCATCCACGTGCTCATGCTCGTGGTGATCGGCGCACTCGCGATTTCAGGACTGCTGGCGAGCGCGCTCTATCGGCTCAGCCGGATGGGACGGCGACAACGTCGCAACGGCAGCTGGCACGCGGACACAGTACGGATGCGCCGTGGTCGCATCAAACCACGGTCCAAGGCGCCGCAGGGCGGGATGCGTGCGAACCGCGGCAGCATGCCGGCGGCACCATCCCATCCAGGCGGCAGCCGCGGCTCTCAGCCGGCTTCGGCGCTCGACCTCGCCAGCGCGCGGCTGTCCGCTTCAACGGACCAGATCGACCCCCGTGCACAGCGACCGGCGCCGTCTCCCCAGCATCAGGATCACCCGGCCGTGGCCGCTCGCCGACGCGACCGGGACGCGGCTGCGGAGATGCAACGGTCGCAGTCCACCGACGCAGTGTGGCAGGCGGTCGATGAGCTGGTGGATCGCGCAGCGGTGCGCCGGGCTGAGCCTTCCGGGGCACAGGCGGCTGCGGCCAACGTGCAGCCATCGCCGGCTGCCGCAATTGCTCCATCGCCTGCTGCTCCGGCGCAAGCACAACTGACGGCTGCCCAGATGGCCGCGGCGCAGGCCGCTGCCACCAAGATTGCAGCAGCCCAGGCGAGCGCCGCTGCCGCAGCCGCCTCGCAACGCTCGCCGACCTATGCGGCGCCGACCGCACCCGCCGAGCCCTGGCCGGCTGCGCAGCGAGTTGAACCTGCGAATCCCATCCGCGTCCAGGCGGCCGCACCGATGCCGCCACCCGCACCGCCACCGACGCAGGCTGGCACGAGCGCCGCCCCACCCGCCCCTGTCGACGTCAGCGAAATCGTGTCGGCGCTGCGCAAGGCCCGCAGCAGCGAAGCCGCGTCCCCCTCTGCCGGCGCCCCGATCGACGCCGCCAAGGTGATTGCCGCGTTGCTGGTATCGCGCGCGGCCAAGCGGCGTACCACGCAACCCGGCGAGGCTGGCGATGCTCCGGCTGCAGCGGTCCTCGCTGAGACGGCTCCGCCAGCGCGTGAGGACGCGGCCCCCCAGACCACGCCGGCGTCGCAACATCTGACGGATCGTCTGCGTGGCGGCCAGCCGGCCGCTCAGCCCGTTCCCGCGATGCCCGATCAACCCACGCGCGCGCCGTCGACAGCACCAGCCGATCCAGCGGCCGCACTGATCGAGACGCTTCGCGCGCATGCGGCACGACAACCGGCCGCTCAGCCTGACGATGACATCGCCGTGGCCGGACCCGCGATGATGTCGGAGGCCCCTGCCGCCGAAGACGATGAGTTCGACGATCCCGCGGCGGCGCTGATCAACCTTCTGCAGTCGCGCTTTTCATTGCCCGAAGACGAGCTGGAGGCACAGCCGCAGCAGGAGGAGCACGAGGAGTTCTCCGTCGAGGCTCAGCAGAACGTCGCGCACATGCATGATGATCCCGCGGCCCGACTGATGAGTCTCCTGGAATCGCGGTCGTCGATCCCCGCCGCGCTCCCCATCGACAGACCGCAGGCGCAGCGGCCGCAGCAGCAGCGCCCCCTGTTCGTGCCGACGCCGTTCGAGGACCCGGCGACCCCGCCGCTCGACTTCATTCCGCGGCCGCCGGCGCTGCGGCCGCGGCCGCGCAACATTCAGCAGGATGAGTCGCTCGACGGCATCCAGGACATCCTGGCGCGCCTCGGCCGACGGGCGTGACAGGCGCCTCAGCTTTCGAGCTGGCGCTGCAACTCGCGGACGAAGGTCGTCAATCCGGTCCGGCGCTCGCGCTTCAGGCGCTCTGCCTTGAGGATCGACTGCACCTCGGCAAACGCATCGTCGACGTTGCGGTTGATGACGATGTAGTCGTACTCCGCCCAGTGGCTCATCTCGTGACTGGCGCGGCTCATGCGCCCGCGTATGACCTCATCGGAGTCCTGCGCACGCGTATGCAGCCGCTTCTCGAGATCGGCGGCGGACGGCGGCAGGATGAACACGCTGACGACGTCCTGCCGCGCCTTCTCGCGCAGTTGCTGCGTGCCCTGCCAGTCGATGTCGAACAGCACATCCTGGCCGCCGGAGAGCGCCGCTTCGACCGGCGCGCGTGGCGTGCCATAGCGGTTGTCGAACACGGTGGCCCATTCGAGCAGCTCGTTGCGCTTGGCCATGTCCTCGAAGCGCGCCCGGTCGACGAAGTGATAGTCGCGGCCGTCAATCTCACCGGGGCGCATCGGACGCGTCGTCGCCGATACCGACATCCGCAGGCCCGGCATGCGCTCGATCAGCAGGCGCGACAGCGTCGTCTTGCCCGCCCCCGAAGGCGATGACAGCACGAACATCAGGCCGCGCCGCTCGACCCCATCGAAGCTTCCGTCGTGAGCCACCATGGATCACTCCAGATTCTGAACCTGTTCGCGGAACTGCTCGACCACGGTCTTCATCTCGAGGCCGATGTTCGTCAGCTCGATGTCGTTCGACTTCGAGCAGGTGGTGTTGACCTCGCGATGGAATTCCTGGGCGAGGAAGTCGAGCCGGCGGCCGACAGGCCCGCCCTTGCCGAGCATCTCGCGCGCCTGCGCGATGTGCGAGGCAATGCGATCGAGCTCCTCGCGCACGTCGGCCTTGGCCGCGATCAGCAGCGCCTCCTGCGCCAGGCGATCGGGATCGAAACGATCGGAGGTCTCGAGCAGGGCTGCCACCTGCTCGGCCAGCCGCGCCTTGATCGCCTCGGGCTTGCGGCCCGGCGATGCCTCCGCCTTTTTCGCCAGCGCCTCGATCTCGTCGACGCGCTGATTGAGGATTTGTCCGAGTGTGTCGCCCTCGCGCCGGCGCATCTCGACGAGATGCTTCAGCGCGGTCTCGAACGCCGCGATCGCCGCCTCCTTGGCGGCCTTGTCCTCGGCCTCGTCACTCTCCGGCTCCGCCACCTCGATCACGCCCTTGATCGACAACAACCCATCGATGCTCGGTGCGACCGCGTCGATCCGGCCCGCAAGCGAGCTCGCCATCTTCACCACCGCAGCCAACACGTCCTCGTTGATTCGCACCGTCGACCCGGTCTCGGTGCGCTTGACCGTGAGATTCGCATAGACGGTGCCGCGCGACAGGACTTCCGTTGCGCGCTTCTTGGCGAAGGCCTCGACCTCGTCCCAGCCCTGCGGCAACCGCACCCGGATGTCCAATCCCTTGGCGTTGACCGACTTCAACTCCCACTCGAACGAGTAGGGACCGCTTGCTCCGTGGCTACGGGCAAAGCCGGTCATGCTCGACAGCGCCATTTCGTCCATGTCTCCGGCACATTGGGAACGAGGACAGACTCAGCCCCCGCCAAAAGTGCGCGAACCTTACGGCCTTTTGGGCAAATGTTAAGCCCGGTTCTGCGCGGCCGACATGCGTGGGAAATTATTGCTGAACGACCGGCGGGCTCGGCTGCGCCGCCCCCTGACGGGCGCCATTGCCAGGTGCGGCCCCCGGTGCAACTCCGCCGGTGGCGCGGTTGGCCGGCGGCTTCTTTGCCGCTGCGGGAGTCCGTGGGGCCGCCGCTCCGGCCGCCGGATCGGCCGCGCCGCCCACGACGGCAGGCGGCGCCTCGTCGGGCTCGACGGTGTCGTTCTGGGTCTGCCGCTCCATCGCCCTGAGCTTGGCGACGTTCTTCTGGTGCAGGTCGTAGGTTTCAGTGAACGCATGGCCGCCGGTGCCGTCGGCGACGAAATAGAGATCGCGCGTGCGCGCCGGATTGGCCGTCGCCTCCAGCGAGGCGCGGCCGGGGTTGGAGATCGGTCCCGGCGGCAGGCCCTCGATCACGTAGGTGTTGTAGGGCGACGGTTGGGTGATCTCGCTGCGCTTGATCGGACGGCCCAGCGTGCCCTTGCCGCCAACCAGACCATAGATGATGGTCGGATCGGACTGCAGCTTGATCCTCTGCTTCAGCCGGTTGACGAATACGGCGGCCACCCGGCTGCGCTCGTCGGGCTTGCCGGTCTCCTTTTCGACGATCGAAGCCAGCGTCACCAGCTGCTCCGGCGTCCTGACCGGCAGATCCGGACTACGCCGTTCCCAGATCTCGGCCAACACCCGCTTCTGCGCCTGCTGCATGCGTTGCACGACCTGATCGCGGCTGGTGCCGCGCGGGAACTTGTAGGTCTCCGGCAACAACGTGCCTTCGCGCGGAATCTCGCGGACGCTGCCGGTGAAGATCTCGTTTTCGGACAGGCGGGCCACGATCTGCTCTGACGTCAGGCCCTCGGGCACGGTCACCGAATGCTGCACGACCTTGCCTTCGACGATGACGCCGATCACGTCGCGCAACGATGCATTCTTCTGGAACGCATACTCGCCCGGCTTGAGGTCGGAACTGGCCTTCAGGGCATAGACCCCACCAATGAAGATCCACGGATTGACGTCGATCACGCCTTCACGCGCGAGCACGTCGGCAATATCGCGTTTGCCCGCGCGCTGCGGGATATTGACGATCTTGTCCTCCTGCAGCGGTCCTGCCGCTTCGAGGATCTGCCGTCCATAATAGTAGGCCGCGCCCACGCCGAGCATGGCCAGGATGAGCAAGGTGATGATCGCATTGCCGACCACCACGAACGGATTGCGGGCGCGGTCGGAGCGGCGCGGCGGCGGCGGCACGCGTTCCGGCTCCAGCGCTGCGCGCGGGCTGCGGGGTGAGATGGGCGGCCGTTCACTCATCGATGCAACCTTCAGTCCTGTCGCTCTCGTCGTGGCCGTGCGCTCCCCAACGCAAGCGACCTGAAGTCCACGCCCAATTTAACGATTCGTCATGTCGTCATCGAATACGGCGAAAAGGTGTTTTCGCCGGGCCTCACCGCCATGCGCATCCACTTACCGCATCGGCGCCGAAGGCCGACCTGCGAAGGACACGCGAAGTCTTGGGTTCTAGTGTGGCTGCAGTCGGATATCCACGTGACCAAGCGACAATCGGCCCGAGCGGCATCCGTCCTTCCGCACTAGTTCGCCACGCGCCGCAAAACCACCGACGCGTTGGTGCCGCCGAAACCAAACGAGTTCGACAGCGCCACGTTGATCTCGCGTTTGCGAGGCGCATGCGGCACGAGGTCGATCGCGGTCTCCACCGACGGGTTCTCCAGGTTGATCGTCGGCGGAGCGATGTTATCCCGAATCGCGAGAATGCTGAAGATCGCTTCGACGGCGCCCGCAGCTCCCAGGAGATGACCGATCGACGATTTGGTCGAGGACATCGAGATCTTCGACGCGGAATTGCCGAGCAGACGCTCGACGGCGCCGAGCTCGATCTCGTCGCCGACCTGCGTCGAGGTGCCGTGGGCGTTGATGTAGTCGAGATCGGCTGCCGTGATGCCGGCACGCTTCAAGGCGGCACTCATGCTGCGAAAGCCGCCGTCGCCGTCCGGAGATGGCGAGGTGATGTGATAGGCATCTCCGGACAGTCCGTAGCCGGAGACTTCGGCGTAGATCCGCGCGCCGCGTGCCTTGGCGTGCTCATACTCCTCGAGCACGACCACACCGGCGCCCTCGCCCATCACGAAGCCGTCGCGGTCCTTGTCGTAAGGGCGCGATGCCCGCTCGGGCGTCTCGTTGAATCCGGTCGACAGCGTGCGCGCCGCGCAGAACCCGGCCATGCCGATTCGGCAAATCGGCGATTCGGTGCCGCCGGCGACCATGACATCGGCATCGCCGAGCGCGATCAGGCGGCTGGCGTCGCCGATCGCATGCGCGCCGGTCGAGCAGGCGGTGACTACCGAATGATTGGGGCCCTTGAGCCCGTGCTCGATCGAGACATAGCCCGAGGCGAGGTTGATCAGACGTCCGGGAATGAAGAAGGGCGACACTTTGCGCGGACCACGCTCCTTCAGGAGGATCGCAGTGTCGGCAATGCCCGAGAGGCCACCGATGCCGGACCCGATCAACGTGCCGGTGGCGCAGCGGTCCTCTTCCGTTGCCGGATGCCAGTTGGCGTCATCGAGCGCCTGACGCGCCGCAGCCATCGCGAAAATGATGAAATCGTCGACCTTGCGCTGGTCCTTCGGCTCCATCCACTGGTCGGCATTGAAGGTGCCGTCGGAGCCATCGCCGCGCGGCACCTGACAGGCCACCTTGGCGGGAAGATCGGAGACATCGAACGACTCGATCAAGCGCGCACCGCTCTTGCCCTGAAGGATGCGCTGCCAGGTCGTTTCCACACCACAGCCAAGCGGCGAAACCATGCCAAGGCCAGTGACGACAACCCGCCTCATGTTCGTTTCTCCAGACCCGACCTTGAGCGCTTGTGGATCGGCTGACTGCCGTCGCCGCACCTCGGGTCAATTGTTCGAGTAACACGTTCTGGCCAGGCAGCGCGTCCGAATCGTCCGTCGCCGGCCGCCAGATGACGGCTCATCGCGACGCCGCCAACAGCAAGAAACCGGTCGACCGCACAAGACGGATCGGCCGGTTTCGCGCAACTTCGCTAGAGCGTCAGCTCTTGGCGTTCTTCTCGAGGAACTTGGTGGCGTCGCCGACAGTCAGGATCGTCTCCGCGGCGTCGTCCGGAATCTCGCAACCGAACTCTTCCTCGAAGGCCATGACGAGCTCGACCGTGTCGAGGCTGTCAGCACCGAGGTCGTCAATGAAGCTCGCGTTGTCGACCACTTTCTCGGGCTCGACACCAAGGTGTTCGACCACGATCTTCTTAACCCGCTCGCCAATCTCACTCATCGTTCAACCTCGTGCTTGTTCCTTTAAGACCCGACCCCCGGATGATCCGCATCACCCCGGCCGCTAAACTTCCTTCGCGATCGCGCAAAACCAGATTTGCCCCGCAGCGCCCCTTTACCGAAATTTGGCGGACGACTTGCGGTCCGAAAACTTCGGAAACGGGGCCACTCACAAACTCCAATCCACACTCTCCATGAGGCCGGTACGCCTCCGATCCAGAGCGCTCAAACAGAAACCCGGATCAGCAGCACCAGTCGACGGAGGCCCGGCGAACGATGGTAGCTCGCCCCGCCAATATACAGGGTTTGGAAATCCTGCAATGGCGTTCTTCGTGCCCCCATCAGCCGCCCGGTTACCATACACGCGAATCATTGACCACACGGCCCGGTATGGTGGTCGCGACGTCTTTTCGCCGCATTCCGAGCCGCGGCAGAGCCTAGATCATGGCCATGCCGCCATTGACGTGGATGGTCTGGCCCGTGACATAGGCCGCCTCGTTTGAGGCGAGGTACACCGCAGCTGCAGCAATGTCCTCGGGCGTGCCCAACCGCGCCGCCGGCACCTTGGCGAGGATCGACTCGCGCTGCTTCTCGTTCAACGCGTCGGTCATCGGTGTCTTGATGAAGCCCGGGGCGATGCAGTTGGCGGTCACGCCGCGCTTGGCATATTCGGCACCGAGCGTCTTGATCATGCCGATGATGCCGGCCTTGGACGCCGTGTAATTGCCCTGCCCCGGATTGCCGGTGACGCCGACGATCGAGGTGATCGCGATGATGCGGCCGAAGCGCTTGCGCATCATCAGCTTGGTGGCGGCACGCGAGAGGCGGAATGTCGCGGTCAGGTTGACCTTGATCACTTCGTCCCAATCCTCGTCGCGCAGCTGCACGAACAGGTTGTCGCGGGTGATGCCGGCGTTGGCGACGAGAATGTCGACCTGCCCCATGGCCTGTTCGGCGGCCGGCACCAGCGCCTCGACCTCGGCCGTATCCGACAGATTGCAAGGCAGCACGTGCACGCGGCTGCCCAGCTCGCCCGCGAGGGTCTCGAGCACCTCGCGCCGGGTGCCGGAAACGGCCACGGTCGCTCCCTGGGCATGCAATGCCTTGGCGATCGCATTGCCGATGCCGCCGGTCGCGCCGGTGACCAGCGCGGTCCTGCCACTCAGATCGAACATCAAACTCTCCTCAATGCCGCTGCACGCGGCCCTTTACGACGTTTTGGCCGCGGCCAAGGCATCCTTGGCGGCCGCGATGTCCGCCGGCCCGCCGACGGCGACACCGACCGCACCGTCCGCGATCCGCTTGACCAGGCCGCTCAGCACCTTGCCGGCGCCGATTTCGAAAAACCGCGTCACGCCCTGGCTCGCCATGTAGGCGATCGATTCGCGCCAGCGCACCGTACCCGTGACCTGCTCGACCAGGCGACGGCGAATCTCGTCGGGATCACTGATCGGCGCCGCGAGCACGTTCGAGACCAGCGGCGCGGCCGGCGCCTTGATGGTGACCCTGGACAGCGCCTCCGCCATGACGTCCGCCGCCGGCTGCATGAGCTTGCAATGGAACGGCGCGGAGACCGGCAGCAGCATGGCGCGCTTGGCGCCCTTGCCGCGCGCGATCTCGACCGCGCGGTCGACGGCGGCCTTGTTGCCGGACACCACCACCTGCCCTCCGCCATTGTCGTTGGCAGCCTGGCAGACCTCGCCCTGGGCCGCCTCTTCGGCGACCGCCACGGCGGCCTCGTAATCCATCCCGAGCAGCGCGGCCATGGCGCCGACGCCCACCGGAACGGCCTTCTGCATGGCGAGACCGCGCGTCCGCAGCAGGCGGGCGGTGTCGGCGATGGTCAGGCTGCCGGCAGCCGCGAGTGCCGAATATTCGCCGAGGGAGTGGCCGGCGACGAAGGCCGCATCACGCCCGACCGAGAACCCCGCCTCGGCCTCCAGCACCCGCAAGGTTGCCATCGAAACCGCCATCAGGGCGGGCTGGGCGTTCTCGGTCAATTGCAGGGTTTCGGCCGGGCCTTCCCAGATGAGGGCGGTCAGATTCTCGCCGAGGGCGGCGTCGACCTCCTCGAACACGGAGCGGGCGACCGGGAAGGCGTCCGCGAGCGCCTTGCCCATGCCGACGGCCTGCGACCCCTGCCCCGGAAAAGTGAATGCTGCCGTCATGGCCGCCCCCTGAACGTTCCAAAATCCCTGGAATTGAGTAGCTTTGGCCGGAAAGACACTGGCAAAGGCCGGGATGTCAAGCGCGTGACGGGCGCAATTCGACCACTTTCCCTTGCCTTGGCGCCGAAAATCGGTATAAGGCCCGCCATCCGTGGATCCCGAGCCGGGAGCTGAACGGACGGTCCCAGCAAATTAACCTTGCTCGATCCTGGGGATGTATCTCCTCCAGGATGTCCAGGCGACTTTGATGGGGCAGGGCCAGTCGGCCCGTCGTCCCGTGTTCCCGCCTTCTGAGCTGACGTCTGCGAGTCCTTTCCACAAGGGCTCGAAGGGCTTGACGCCGGGATCTGCGCCAACATGGAAAGGACAGCCATGCCTCTTTATGAGCATGTTTTTCTCGCGCGTCAGGACGCGAGCACCCAGCAGGTGGAAGAACTGACGGCCCAGATGACCGGCATCGTCGAAGGTCTCGGCGGCAAGATCACCAAGACCGAGAATTGGGGCGTTCGCTCCCTCACCTACCGCATGAACAAGAACCGCAAGGCGCACTTCGTGCTGCTCAACATCGACGCGCCTTCGGCGGCGATCGCCGAGATCGAGCGTCAGGAGCGGATCAGCGAGGACGTGATCCGTTACCTGAGCGTCCGCGTCGACGAGCTCGAGGAAGGTCCGTCGGCGATGATGCGCAAGGCCGATCGCGACCGTGAGCGCGACGACCGTGGCGGCGGCTTCCGCGGTGAGCGCGATGGCGGCGGTTTCCGCGGTGATCGTGGCGACCGTGGTGATCGCGGTCCCCCGCGCCGTCCCCGTGACGAAGAAACTGCGGACGAGGAGTAAGATCAATGGCTGAAGCCCCCGCACGTCGCCCGTTCTTCCGCCGCCGCAAGACCTGCCCGTTCTCCGGGCCGAACGCGCCGAAGATCGACTACAAGGACTCCAAGCTGCTGATGCGCTACGTGTCCGAGCGCGGCAAGATCGTGCCGAGCCGCATTACGGCCGTCTCGGCAAAGAAGCAGCGCGAGCTCGCGCGCGCCATCAAGCGCGCCCGCTTCCTCGGCCTGCTGCCCTACGTCATCCGCTGATTGCGGACCTCGGACCGGCGGCCCCGCGCCGCCGGCTCCTCTCGTTGAATTCTCATAAGGCTTCCGGGTCGTCCGGTCGCCGATGGTTGGGGCCACCACGCCTCTAACCGCTCGAAGGGAGCGGGACAGCTGATGATCGGAACGCTTCTCATCGCGCTCGCGGCAGGTGCTGCCTCCGCGGTCATGTTCGCCTCGACCGGGTCGGGCGTGATGACGGCGCTCGTGCTTGCGCTGCTCGCGCCCGTGCCGCTGCTGGTCGCCGCAATCGCCTGGGGCCGGCTTTGCGCTGTCATCGGCGGTCTCGTGGCAACCGCTTGCGTGCTGGCCATCTTCGGCTTCGATCGCGCTCTCGCCTTTGCCGTCTCCGTGACGCTGCCGGCCTGGTGGCTCGGCCACCTCGTCCTGCTCGGCCGTCCGACGACCAGCCCGTCCGGCCAGGATGGCATCGAATGGTATCCGCCCGGCCATATCCTGCTGTGGATCGCGGTGATCGCGGCGCTGATCGCCGCGTTCTCCTTCGGCACCGACATGACGGCCACCAATCAGGGTCTCAGGCGGCTGCTGTCGCGCGTGCTCGGCAATACCGTCACGTCGACCGACGCGGTCGACATTCCCCGGCTGATCGAGCTCTTGGTCTTCATGGCGCCGCCCATGGCCGCGGTGATCATGACCACGATCCTGTCGCTCAACGTTCTGGCAGCCGCAAAGATCACGGCGATCTCCGGCCGGCTGATGCGCCCATGGCCTCGCCTGCGTGACACCAAGCTGCCGCTGATGACGCTTCCGGCGCTGTTTGCGATCATCGCCTTCTGCTTCCCAGGCGGACTGATCGGCATGTTGGCGCGGATCGCCGCCGCAGCGCTGCTGACCGCCTATGCGCTGACCGGCTTCGCGGTCCTGCATACGCTGACCTTGCCACTGCGCACCCGGCCGCTCTGGCTCGGCCTCGCCTACGCGCTGATGCTGACCTTCATCTGGCCGATCCCCATGCTGGCGATGATCGTCCTCGGCCTCGCCGACGCCGCCTTCGACCTCCGCCACCGTTTCGGCCCGCGGCAGCCGCCGCCTTTGCCGGTGCCGTAAAGGTTCAACTTCACACCAACCGCTTCCGAACATTACAAGGAGAACATCGATGGAAGTCATTCTGCTGGAACGTGTCGCCAAGCTCGGCCAGATGGGCGAGATCGTGAAGGTCAAGGACGGGTTCGCCCGCAACTTCCTGCTGAAGCGCAAGAAGGCGCTGCGGGCGACGGCCGAGAACAAGGCCAAGTACGAGGGCATGAAGGCCGATCTCGAGGCCAACAACATCAAGGCCAAGGGCGAGGCGGCCAAGGTCGCCGAGAAGATCGACGGCCGCGACATCGTCATCATCCGCCAGGCCTCCGAATCCGGCCAGCTGTTCGGCTCGGTCTCGGTGCGTGACATCGTCGCCGCGCTGGCCGCCGACGGCATCACCGTCAGCCGGCCGCAGGTCTGGCTCGACGCCCCGATCAAGACGATCGGCAAGCAGACGATCACCATCGCGATCCACCCGGAGGTCGAGACCTCGGTGACCGTGACGGTCGCCCGCAGCGCCGACGAGGCCGAGCGCATCAAGCGCGGCGAGGACATCTCGACCCGCCAGGAGGACCGCGACGCCGCCGCCGAAGCGATTGCCGCCGCCGGCGAGTTCTTCGATCCGGAGGCCCAGGACGAGGGCGCTGCCGGCGAGCCCGCGCAGCAGTAAGCGCGCTCAGCCCATTTGCGGAAAAGCCCGGCTCAACGAGCCGGGCTTTTTCATTGTCGTCTCACCGCGAGGGCGAGGACGGAACCGAGGGATCCGACGGCACCGACTGGGTCGTGGCCGGCGCCGGCGTCACCGGTGGGACCGGATCGGCCCGCAGCGCCGGGGCGGCGTCGCTCGATCTCGCCGGCTCGACCCGCGGCGGCTCGGAGCCGGCGGCGCTGTCCTCTCGCGACGGCGACGGACGGGTCGCACCGGTCGGCTCGCCGCGCGTCTCCTCCGCAGCCGAGCCCTCCTGGGCCGGCTTCTTGCGCTTGCCGAGCCTGCCCTTCTTCGCGGGCGCGCTGCCCTCGCCGTCGGCCGGCGCAGCGGTTGGATCCGCTGCCGCGTCGGGCTTCGCCTCGGCCGGCGCGGAGCGCTTGGAGTGATGACCCGAACGGCGGCGCGGCTCGCCTGGGCTGGCAGCAGCATCCGCGGCGGCAGGCTTCGCCTCGGACGGCTCGGTGGCGGCCGACCGGGCGCGGCGCTCGGACCGCGTCTCCTTGCCGTCCTTGGCCGAATGGCCCGTGTAGCGCGCATCCGCAGCGCCGTTCGCAATCAGGTAGTTGGCGAGCACGCCGGCCATCTCGGGGCTCGTCGTATAATGCTGGCGCAGAAACCCGGGCAGCGAGCCGGCCGAGGTGTTCTTGACCAGGCCGCGCGGCGACTTGTGGCAGACCACGCAGGTCCCGTTGTAGATCTGCGCAGGACTCTTGCCCGCATCGAGATTTTCCTGCGCAACGGCGGCCCCCGCAAAGCCCATGCAGAACACCGCCACCACCGTCGCCAAATTGAGCGCTCGGCCCACCATTCTCATTCTCCAGCTATGGTTTCGCCCACACGGCGCCGCCCCCGCGCGACATCCGCTGCCGTGTTTCCTCTCGCGATCAGCCGAACGTGACAGCGGACGTTGCGGTCGCTCCACGCCCTCGATGGCGATTCCTTCAGACCTCGTCCGGCGGTCAGTTGCCGGACACCGGCCAAAAGGCCGGCGGCCGCGGCCTTTTTAACGGATTGCGGAGCGAATGAAAGCGCACAGATGTTCCTGCGCTGAGATGTCCATCGATCAATGACATGACGGAATATCGGCTTTGTGTTCATGGCAGTGGCGTCGGCTTGTGCCCGCTGGGTAACATAACAAGGTGATGATAGGGAACCAATCGGTTCTCAACGCGTCGAGTGCGACGGCCGGGAAAGTCAACAACTCACGGGATGGCTCGTTGGGTGGTGTGGATGGACCGTTTGCTGCGAAGTCTGTTGAGTAGCTTCATTTGCCGTGGGTCGATCAGCTTTACGACCGCCAGCGGCACGACGTTCAGCTGCGGGGATGGAACCGGTGTTCCCGTGGCAGCACGATTCCTGACCCATGAAGCCGAGCGCCGGCTTCTGGCCAATCCCGAGCTCGCGCTCGGCGAGATCTATATGGACGGCTCGTTCGTGGTCGAACGGGGATCGATCGCGGATCTGCTGTCGATCGTGATGAGCCAGCCGGCCGTGGTGCCCGACTGGGCAAAACCGCAATGGTGGCTGCGCTACCTGGCCCGCCATCTGCGCCAGCTCAACGTCAGGGGACGCGCGCGCCGCAACGTCGCCCATCATTACGATCTCGACGGCCGGCTGTATTCGCTGTTCCTCGATGCCGACCGGCAATATTCCTGCGCCTATTTCGAGACGCCGGACGCGACGCTGGACGACGCCCAGCTCGCCAAGAAACGTCATCTGGCGGCCAAGCTGCTGATCGGCCGCCGCCATCGCATCCTCGACATCGGCTGCGGCTGGGGCGGGCTTGGACTTTACCTGGCTGAGATGTGTGATGCCGACGTGACCGGCGTGACGTTGTCGGCCGAGCAGTTGCAGGTCGCCGAAGCCCGCGCGGCCGAACGTAGCCTCTCCGCCTCCGCCCGCTTCCTGCTGCAGGATTATCGCGACGTGCCCGGCACCTTCGACCGCATCGTCTCGGTCGGCATGTTCGAGCATGTCGGGGTCGCCTTCTACGACACCTTCTTTCGCCGCTGCGCCGAGCTGCTCGCGGACGACGGCGTCATGCTGCTGCATTCGATCGGACGCTCCGGGGGGCCGGATGCGACCAATCCATGGATCGCCAAATACATCTTCCCCGGCGGTTACATCCCAGCCCTCTCGGAGGTGCTGCCGGCGATCGAGCGCGCCGGGCTGCTCGTCTGCGACATCGAGATCCTGCGGCTGCACTACGCGGAGACCCTGAAGGCGTGGCGCGAACGCTTCATGGCCCGGCGCGACGAGGCCGTGCAGCTCTATGACGAGCGCTTCGCGCGGATGTGGGAGTTCTACCTGGCGATATCGGAGATGGCGTTCCGCAAGCAGAACCTGATGAATGTCCAGATCCAGCTGACGAAGCGCCAGGGCATCGTGCCGATGACGCGCGACTACATTCCCCGTGAGGAGACGCGGCTGCGGGCGCGCGAGCGCGGCAGCCGTCCGGCGCTGCGGATGGCAGGGGAGTAGCGCGCGCGGCCCGGGACGACAGCGGAGGGCGGCGTCAGTGCGATGGTCTTGCAGAGACGGATGCCCGCATTCGCTCGGCAGCGCCCCGCCGGGCTCGGGTTCAATTTTGAGACGCGCGGTGGACAGGTTGCGTCTCGCGCGCGAGATCATGCCCATCCGACTCAAATTTTCAAACAAATCGTGCGGTCTGTGAACTGGCTCACAGACCCCGGGAAAGCCTGGCCGTAGTGTCCCCGCATGTCCCAGAGCCCCACCAGAGCCATGTTGGAACCGCAGACCGACTTCAGCACCGACTACGCGCTGATTGCCGCCGGCGTGGGTGCCTCCCTCCTCGCCCTCCTCTATCTGCTGCTGGTCTGACGTCCCGCGCGGATCCGCTGGCGGCCGTGGCGCGCCTGGGCGTGCCGGCTCCCGTTCCCATATCGCAGAACTGTCGAACGATCGCGTTCCCTGATTGCAGCGGCGCGTCGCTCCCGCCTGCGCGGCGTTGAGTCCCGCCGGTTCCGTCAAGCGCGACATCTGGCGAGTCCGGATTCATCCACCAGATTTACCGGACGGTGAATAGCGCTCAGCTTTCGCTTCCGCTTCGCGCGCGACTGGCGCTTTATCCCCTCCTCTTCAAAGCTGCTAAACACGCGGTCATGGCACTCACCGATTCGAACGTTCACAAGCTGGCGCCGACTGACGCAGCAACGCCGGCCTATCGCAGCGCTCCTCACAACATCGAGGCGGAACAGGGTCTGCTCGGCGCGATCCTGGTCAACAACGACGCGTTCTATCGCGTGTCGGACTTCCTCGAGCCGAAGCATTTCTTCGAGCCGCTGCACCAGACCGTGTTCGAGACCGCGTCCAGCCTGATCCGGATGGGCAAGGTCGCGACGCCGGTGACCTTGAAGACGTTCCTGCCCGCCGACGTCGACATCGGCGGCATGACCGTCGGGCAGTATCTGGCGCGGCTCGCGGCCGAAGCGACCACGATCATCAACGCCCAGGACTATGGCCGCACCATCTACGACCTGTCGTTGCGCCGCGATCTGATCGGCATCGGCGAGGACATGGTCAACGTCGCCTACGACGCGCCGGTCGACTTCGCGCCGCGCAACCAGATCGAGGACGCCGAGCGCCGGCTGTACGAGCTCGCCGAGTCCGGCCGCTACGACGGCGGGTTCCAGAAATTCTCCCAGGCGCTGACGACCGCGCTCGACATGGCCGCCAAGGCCTTCCAGCGCGACGGCAAGCTGTCCGGCATATCCACCGGCCTGCGCGATCTGGACGCCAAGATGGGCGGCCTGCAGCATTCGGACTTGATCATCCTCGCCGGCCGTCCCGGCATGGGCAAGACCTCGCTCGCCACCAACATCGCCTACAACGTCGCCCAGGCCTATGTTCCCGAATTGCAGCCCGACGGCACCTACCGGGCCGCCCAGGGCGGCGTGGTCGGGTTCTTCTCCTGCGAAATGAGCGGCGAGCAGCTCGCCACCCGTATCATCGCCGAGCGCAGCGGCATTCCGTCGAGCCACATCCGCCGCGGCGGCATCACCGAGGCCGATTTCGAGAAGCTGCGCGAATGCTCGATCGAGCTGCAGTCGCTGCCGTTCTATGTCGACGAAACCGGCGGCATCTCGATCGCCCAGGTGATGGCGCGCGCCCGCCGTCTGAAGCGCCAGAAGGGCCTCGACCTCCTGGTGATCGACTACATCCAGCTGCTGTCGGGCTCGGGCAAACGCGGCAACGACAACCGCGTGCAGGAAATCACCGAGATCACCACCAGCCTGAAGGCGCTGGCCAAGGAGCTCAGCGTTCCCATCATCGCGCTGTCGCAGCTGTCGCGTCAGGTCGAGAATCGCGAGGACAAGCGGCCGCAGCTGTCGGACCTGCGTGAATCCGGCTCGATCGAGCAGGACGCCGACGTGGTGCTGTTCGTGTATCGCGGCGAGTACTACCTCGCCGCCAAGGAGCCACGCCCCGGCACCGAGGAGCACCAGAAGTGGCAGATGGAAATGGATCTGGCGCTCGGCAAGGCCGAGGTGATCATCGGCAAGCAGCGCCACGGTCCGACCGGCACGGTTGAATTGCACTTCGACGCCTCGGTCACGCGCTTCGGCGACCTCGCCCATGACGGCCTGCCGCCGCAGCATCACGACTATTGACCGTGTGCTGTTGAACCGGGACGCTGCACCGCGTAAAAGCGCGACATGAGCGTTCCCGATCTGAAACCCGCCGCTGATCAGCCCGCCCCCGGTCCTGAGGAGGTCCAGGTGCCGGCCAGCGCCACCGGCGTGCTGACGATCGATCTCGACGCGCTCGCCGCCAATTGGCGCAAGCTGGAAAAGACCGCGGTGCCGGCCGAATGCGCCGGCGTGATCAAGGCCGACGCCTATGGCTGCGGCATCCCGCAGGTGGCGCGCACGCTCGCGGCCGCCGGCTGCAAGACCTTCTTCGTCGCGACGCTCGCCGAGGCCAAGGTCGCCCGCGCGGCCCTGCCCGACACGGCCGCGCTCTACGTGCTCGACGGCTTCTTCCAGAACACCGGCGACGACTACGCCGCGATCAACTGCCGCCCGGTCATTGGCGAGCTCAACGAGTTCGCCGAATGGGACATCTTCTGCCGCCGCACCGGCTGGAAGGGCGGCGCCGCCGTTCATGTCGACACCGGCATGAACCGGCTCGGCCTCACCCCGATCGATGCGCAGGGCATGATCCCGCGCATCCAGAGCGGCGACCACGGCATCACGCTGGTGATGAGCCATCTGGCCTCGGCCGAGCAGATCAACAGCCCCTCGAACGCGCGCCAGCTCGCGACATTCCGCGAGGTCGCCAGCGTCTTCACCGGCGTGCCCGCCGCGCTTGCCGCCTCCTCCGGCATCTTCCTCGGCGCCGCCTTCCAGTTCGACATGGTGCGGCCCGGTGCAGCGCTCTACGGCGTCAACCCGACGCCGGAGGCCGACAATCCGATGCAGCCGGTCGCCGAGATAAGAGCGCGCATCGTGCAGTTGCGCGACCTCGCGCGCGGCGACACGGTCGGCTATGGCGGCACCTGGACGGCGCGCCGCCCGACGAAGATCGCGATCCTCTCCGCCGGCTATGCCGACGGCTATTTCCGCGCGGCGAGCTCCAACGACGGCACCCGCGGCGCCGACGTCATCATCGCCGGCCAACGCTGCCCGATCGCCGGACGCATCTCGATGGACCTGATCGCGGTGGATGTCACCGACTTGCCGCCGAAGGCCGCCCGCCGCGGCCACTTCGCCACGCTGCTCGGCGAGGGCATCACCGTCGACGAGCTCGCGCATCATTTCGGCACCATCGGCTACGAAGTCCTGACCAATCTCGGCCGGCGCTATTGTCGCATCTACAAGGGCGGCGCGGCGACAGCGGAAAGCTGATCGCGCGCAGCAACGCTCTCTGTCTGACGTGCACACAGCTGCTGCCACATCGTCATTGCGAGCGCAGCGAAGCAATCCAGAATCCCGCACACCACCCTGGATTGCTTCGCTGCGCTCGCAATGACGGCGAACTGACATGAGCCATCGTTCTCGCGGCATGTAACGCCCGAGGCTTGCATCTCATTTCACCCTCTCGATAGACGAGGGCGCAGGGAATGCCGGGTGCTGGCCGCAACCCATGGCCCGCCTGCAGAAAAAAAGCAGGCGGCAGTCACCACAGGTCCAGCCGGTCAACCGGCATTCCCTGCGCGATGGCTTTAGGTCTTATGCGTACTCTCCCCGGGGACCGGGCTGTCTTGCCCCCGTGACCGGCGGATCATCATCACCACCGGCGTAGCATCAGCGTCGGGATGCCAGGACCATACGTTTTCAACGTGCGCCTAAAGCCGTTCGTCCGCACAGCATCAGCCATGCTGCGACCCAAAGCGCCCACCGCATCCCACCCCGCGTGCCGTGACGATCGCGATACGCCCCTCGTGCCGAGGCGGGACGGAGGGAGTGAACCATAATTTTCTGATAAACGGAAGTCGGATATTTTTCGTGCGCGGACTGGACAGGGTGAGTCGCATTGAGATTGCTGGCGAAATTCCTTTATCGGCGCATGCTCCAGAGCAGATCGGCTGATCGATCCCGCGATCTGTGATAGCTACTTCTTGTGATAGAAGAGCCGCGGACTTGCCACCTCCACAAAACGAGCGCCTCGCCATGAAACGCATAATGGTTCTTGTCGCGACCGTCATGCTCGCCACCACAGCAGCTCTCTCGCATCAAGACGTCATCCTTTCGCTCGGCACCGATGGCACGATCCCGGGGCTGCCGCCTGACTATCAGACGACGCGTCTGCACCTTGTCTTCTCGAATGGCAACGCGGGAGCCTTGCAGGGATTGAGCTTCCTTTCGTCCGGGCGAGAAACCCGCATCCAACCCTGTCTGCTGCAGCTGGTCGCCAAGGGCTCTCGTCGCCAAATGTTTCTGACAGGCTCCTGGTATCATGACGAAACAATCGTGCCCCACTATGTTCAGGTCGAATTCCGCGATCCGCCATCGCCGCAACAGGCACCTGGTCAGACCGGCGTCAGCTTCCTGTTCAACCTGCGGGACTCGACGCTTCTCGGAGTGACGCGGCAGTTTCAACCGATAAAACTACGCGACGGCTGTCCAGACCTACCCTGATATTGCAACAAGCTTTGCCCGGATGAGCGCAGCGACAATCGGCACTGCGGCCGTGGCAAACAATGCTCTTCGTGAGCCTGACCCAGCGACGAGCCTTGTAGAACAAGTTCCATGCACCGTAGTCCAAGGCGACTTCGCCTCGATTCAGGAGACATGTTGGGTTATCTGATGTGGAAGCTTTTCTGATATGGAAGCGCCACTACGCGGCTTAGGAGGTGGTAGACAGTGTGGCGTCCTTCATTGGCAGAAGTAGAGGCAGCGGCCCGGATTCTCCGCAAGGCAGGGCTTCACCACCATTGGTGGGAGCCGTATCGAAAATCGCACGACGACATGCTGCAAGAGATCCTATTGCTAAGGAAGAATTCGATGCGATCGTCGAGCAGATGCTGATGGCTGCACGCGACGCAGCATCACCGGACTAGACCCTGCTCCATCGCCCTTCAATTGCGACGTCCCCATCGGATCAGAGCGAAGCCAGCCTGCGACTGGAAAGCCAGGTGCCCCGGCACAGGTCGTCTCAAGCCACTCAACATCCCTTCGGGAGAGGTGGCGTTGCGACGTAGGCGGCGGGACGTCCAATACCCGCTCCGAGCACAAATTGACGCATTGATCCGCCAATTCTACGCTATGCTGGACGCTCACGAGGGAATTGGGCGTGTTCTAGAAACTCAAAGACATCGCCTCGGGTGCAGTGAAAAGCGTCGGCGGACAGTTCGCGAGCGCCTCCAGGGCGATTGCCGATCTCGCCGCCAGTCTTGCGACCCGCGCCGCAGCGGCGGCGGATCTCGGTCGCATCCTCGATATCATTGAAAAGGTTCCGGGCGTCAGTTTCGACAGACCCGAGGTCGATGCCGACTATCTCAACACGTTGCTGGCTGCGGTGCAGATGGGCGAGCTCACGCTGGCTGTCCACTACCGCAAGGAAACCGAGGCGAGTTTGGTGCGCCTGCATCCGGTCGCAGCGGCGGCCGCCAATGAGCTGACCGGCTCGGACGGCAAATTCTTTTCCAAGATCCTGTTCAACGATGAGAGCGACAAGCCTGCCATCCAGATGCTGATGAACTCCGAGCATCTGGCGGACAACTACCGGCACGTCACCGCCGACACGCTGGTCAACGCACTGGCCTTTCCGATTGAAAACGTCAAAGGCGGCTTCATCATTGCCAGATCGTTCCGTGCGATCGCGCGCCCCATCGCAGGCTGGCTGCTCAACATCATCTTCGACCAGGGCGAAAAACTGCACCGGCGTATTCGCGGCCATCGCGACGAGGATCCATCCCCACCACCCTCCCCGTCTGCGGATGAGGAGGAGGTTGACATGTCGCATGTCTCAACAGCATCGGAAGACGGCGACGTCCCAAGCTCGGAGCTTCAATCGAGCCATCGGCCGCCATCCGCGGAATGATGCGGCGCGTTGATTGAGCACAGCGAAGCTTCACCGGCGGGCCCCCCCTCATCCCCACCCGCGCGGATCGGTCTTCAGCAACGCATACAGCATGTCATCGCGCCATTCGCCGCCGACGCGCAGGTGGTCGCGCAGCCGGCCCTCGCAGCGGAAGCCGAGCTTCTCGGCCAGTTTGCGCGACGCGGCGTTGTCGGGATGGATCAGCGCCTGCGCGCGGTGCAGGCCGAGCTCGCCGAAGCAGAAATCGAGCATCGCACCGACCGCCTCGGTGGCGATGCCATCGCGCTGCCGGGCAGGATCGACGATGTAGCCGATCGTGACGCGCTTCGCACGCATGTGACCGTCGTGATAGTTCACCATGCCGATGCAGCGGTCGGTCTCGGCTTCTGCCACCGCCCAGAACCGGTAGTAGGACGGCGTACAATCGATGAACCGGCGGACGGCACGTTCGCTCTCGATCCGTTTGGTGTGAACCGGATGATTCCAGAAGCGCATCGCATCCGGATCGCTGAAGCACCGGTGCATTGCTTCGGTGTCATCGGGATCGAACTGTCGCAGTCGCAGGCGGGCGGTCGAGAGGATCGGGTGCGGGATGGGCTGTTTTGCCATGGCGGGCTCATGCAGGGATGAACCAGACTAGCAGCGATGACGGCAGGAGCGCTACGTTCAGTCGCCTCGCGCCCGAAGGCCCCAATCTCCGCGTCGCCGTCATTGCGGGGCGCGCGGACGACACAGTGCCGGCGTCGTGCCGATCGCATGAGGCCGGTGGCAGTGCACAAGACTCGCGCGACCCTGCGCTTCGCTCGTGCACTTCCCACGTTCGCGGCCGCCGCTCACGCCTTGAAGTAACCCGGCTGGCCGATGTCGGCGATCAGGCCGATCCCGTCCGGTCTCCAGCCCAGGCGCTGCTGTGTCAGGGCGCTGGAGGCCGGCATGTGCAGGCCCGCGAACATCGCCAGTGGTCCATAGTAGTCGCCCGCCTCCTCCTTACCTATCGAAACGACCGGCACGTTCAGCGCGCGACCGATCACCTCGATGACCTCACGCATCGCGACGCCTTCCTCGCCGACGGCGTGGTAGATCGCGTCTGCCACGCCCTTCTCCAGGGCGAGCCGGTAGATGCGGGCGACATCCGATCGGTGCGCCGCGGCCCAGCGCTCGGTGCCTTCGCCGACATAGGCGGCGCGGCCCTTCTGACGTGCGAGCTCGACGAGATAAGAGATCAGCCCGGCCTTTCCGGGGGCGCCGTGCACCTGCGGCAGGCGGATCGCCATCGCGCGCACGCCACGCGATGCATAGGCCAGGCCGGCCTGCTCGGACACGCGCGGGACATGCGCTGACGACTCGCGCCGCATGTCTTCGGTGACCACCACGTTGGCCGCAACGAGCCCCGTTCCGGAGGTGACGATGAACGGCTTGTTGGTACCGGCCAGCACGTCGCCCATGGCTTCGATCGCCGCCTTGTCGATGGCGCCGTTCTCCGCGAATTTCGCGAAGTCGTGGATGAAGGCGAGATGGATCACGCCGTCGGCATCCCTCGCGCCGCGCTTCAGGCTGTCGAGGTCCTGCAGCGAGCCGCGATGAACCTGCGCGCCCAGTTGCTCGAGCGTGCGGACGTTCTCGGCGGAGCGCGCGAGGCCGATGACCTGATGCCCGGCGGCGATCAGCTCCCTGGTGGTTTCGGAGCCGATGAATCCGGCGGCGCCGGTGACGAATACGCGCATGAGACACACTCCCTGTTCAGACCGCCGGGATATTGCTAGGCTGCTCATGCGGGTAAAGTCGTGACTTTATACGGGTATAATCGCTAACAGGATGACGGACGCTAACCCTCTCGGGACCTATCTCAGGGACCGCCGCGCCAGGCTCGATCCGACCGCCTTCGGCCTGCCGCTGCAGCGGCGGCGAACGCCGGGGCTTCGGCGCGAAGAGGTGGCGCAGCGCGCCAATGTGAGCGCCACCTGGTACACCTGGCTCGAGCAAGGGCGCGGCGGCGCCCCATCCGCCGACGTGCTTGACCGCATCGCTCGCGCCATGATGCTGACCGACGCCGAGCGCGAGCATCTGTTCCTGCTCGGTCTCGGCCGGCCACCCGAAGCCCGCTATCACGCGATCGACGGCATCTCACCCCGTCTCCAACGCGTGCTCGACACGCTGGAATACAGTCCCGCCTTCGTTCGCACGGCGACATGGGACATCCTCGCCTGGAACAGGGCGGCTGCGGCTGTCCTCACCGACTACAGCACCCTGCCGGAGGACCAGCGCAATGTTCTGCGCATGATGTTCCACGACAGCCGTGTCCGCGCAGCACAGCCCAACTGGCAGGCCGTGGCGCGCTATGTGGTCGCGTCCTTCCGCGCCGACGTGGCGCGCGCCGGTGCGGCCCGCAATGTCCAGTCGCTGGTCGATGAGCTCTGCGCGACGAGCCCGGAATTTGCGGCGATGTGGCGCGACAACGACGTGCAGGGACGGCATGGCGATGGCGTGAAGGTCCTGCAGCATCCCATCGCCGGATCGCTCTCGCTGGAATTTTCGGGCTTCGCCGTCGATGGCCGGCCCGACCTCACCATGGTGATCTACAATCCCGCGACGCCGGCGGATGCGGACAAGATCCGCGCGCTCGTGACGTCACGACCGAAATAGCCACACAACCGCACTCGGCTCGCGCGCCTCGCTCGCCAGCGTCGACCGGGGGATGCGCGGAAGCGCGACGTCCCCGCGGCTAGTCCTTCTTCGCGGCGTCGAGCACCTTCTTGCAGGCGTCGGCGAGCTGGGCATAGTTGCGCGTCAGGCAGGCGATGATGCGGCCGCCGCCGGGGAGCACATCGCTGCAGAACCTCGCGTAGTCGACCTGACACGCGGCGCGCTGCTCGTCGGTCGGCAGCAGCTGCGCGCGGGCCGCATCCGCAAGGCCCAGCAACAGCGTGAACAAAATGGCGATTGCGAGCTTGGACATCAGGCCTTCCCCTCAATGCAACGGGCATCATGAAGATCGCGACCTTCAACATCAACAATGTCCGGCGGCGTCTCCCCAACCTGCTGCGCTGGCTGGGCGC
The DNA here is from genome assembly GCF_032377735.1 of Bradyrhizobium sp. SZCCHNRI3043. NCBI lineage: Bacteria > Pseudomonadati > Pseudomonadota > Alphaproteobacteria > Hyphomicrobiales > Nitrobacteraceae > Bradyrhizobium > Bradyrhizobium sp. SZCCHNRI3043. The sequence continues at coordinate 4,887 of NZ_JAUHID010000020.1, read as the reverse complement.
GGCCAGGCCCGACGTCGTCTGCCTGCAGGAGCTGAAATGCACCCAGGCCGATTTCCCCGTCGATGAGATCGCCAAGGCCGGCTACAGCGCGGTGTGGCAGGGGCAGAAGACCTGGAATGGGGTCGCGATCCTCGCCCGCAAGGCCGAGCCGGTGCTGACGCGCACTGCCCTGCCCGGCGATATCAGGGATCGCGAGGCGCGCTACATCGAGGCCGCCGTGCGCGGCATCGTCGTCGGCTGCATCTACTTGCCGAACGGCAATCCGCAGCCGGGACCGAAATTCGACCACAAGCTCGCCTGGTTCAAGCGGCTGCACAAGCACGCGGCTGATTTCATCAAGGACGACCTTCCGGTCGTGCTCGCCGGCGACTACAATGTCGCGCCTGATACGCTCGACATCTACCCGACGAAGTCATGGGACAAGGATGCGCTGGTTCAGCCGAAGAGCCGCGCCGCCTACAAGACGCTGGTCGATCAAGGCTGGTGCGACGCGATCCGCACCCTGCATCCGGAGGCGCCGATGTTCACCTTCTGGGACTACAAGCGCAACCGCTGGCCGCGCGACGCCGGCCTGCGGCTCGATCACCTGCTGCTGAGCCCGAAACTCGCGCCGCGCCTTAGCAAGGCCGGCGTCGACCGCTTCATCCGCGGCGAGGACGGCGCCAGCGATCACGCGCCGGCCTGGATCGTGCTGAAATAGTCCGAAGGTCGAGAAGGGTACCCCGCCGAGCTGCGTTCATCGGAGATCACTCTGGCCGATCGCGCCCCGGTGAATGTGACGTCGACTGGGAGCGTTACGCCGCGCGCCGTCAGGCCCGTCCCGCATCCATGATCGCGTGCGCGAGCCGCGCCGGATCGGAGAAGCACAGCTCATGGGCTTCGGCATCCGCCCGCGCGACTGGCGGGCGGAGACCGCGCGTCACTCCGGCTGTCGACCGCCTGCGGTCAGCGCGGACTCCGTTCGCGAGCCGCGCCCCACAACCAGATTGCCGCCAGCAGGACAAGCGAGCCGACGAACGCCGCGACGACGTCGCGCAGCGAAATGACGATGCTGCCCATGCCTGGAAACAGCCCAAACAGGTTGAACAGGACACCACCAATGAGGGCGCCGACGCATCCCAATCCGATGTTGGTCAGAAGCCCGAAACCTGCTCGGCGGCGCTTCACCAGGATTCCGGCAAGGCCGCCGCCAATCAAGCCGACGACGAGCCAAGTCCCTGCATGTGCCAGTGTGAACATTCTTCACTCCGTCGGTCTGCCGTTACCCCTCGGTTGGAGCATTACGGCCAGAATCGTGCACTTGCAGGTTACATCGATTTCGTTGCCATCAACTGAACTCTGCAGCTCGGATGAGTTCGTAACCCAATCGCAAGCTGGTCGATGCGCAGGCCGGCGTCCACCGAAATGATAGTCATTCGAATCTAATCGTCTCGAACACGCGCAGCTCATGCGAACGCTTCGCACGCAAAGGGCTACGTAGTTCCCCCGAGTTCATACAATCCTCGGAATCGGGAAGAATGCGGTTCCCGCAGAGCGTGCAAGGGTGAATGTATGTGCATCGCATGCAACTGGGCAAGATTTCGTGGTTTGCTCAAGCCTGATTTTGACTCCGTCAACGAGGCCGAGCCGTCACGACGCCAGCTCCTGCAGACAGGCGCGGCGTTCGCTGCGGCCGGCGTTGCCTCGGTGTCCGCTCCGACAAACGCCGAGGCGCGAACCGGCGGCGGCAAGGCCGACATCGTGTTTCGCAACGGCCCGGTCTACACCGTGAACGGCGGCCGGGAATGGGCCCGCACGGTCGCCGTCATGCAAAAACACATCGTCTATGTCGGCGATGACGCGGGCGTCCGGTCCTTCATCGGCCCCAAGACCCGCGTCGTCGATCTCGCCGGCAGGATGCTGCTGCCCGGTTTCGTGGAAGGACACATCCATCCGATAGCGGGCGCTGTCGTGACTCGGGGTGTCGATCTTCAATACGACACAAGGGAGGAGATGCTCGACGCCCTGAAGGCCTATCGCGCCAAGCTGGGCCAGGCCGGCATCGTCCGCGGCTTCGGCTGGCGCTATAACGCCTTTCCGCCGACCGGCCCGCGCAAGGAGGATCTCGATCAGATCTGGCCGGACACGCCCGTCTTTCTCGTCGGGATCGATGGCCATTCAGCCTGGGTCAATTCCAAGACGCTGGCGATTGCCAAGGTGACCAAGGCGACCAAGGATCCGTTGCCCGGCTACAGCTACTTCGAGCGGGACCCGGCCTCGGGAGAGCCGACCGGCTATCTGGTCGAGCCACCGGCGATGTTTCCGGTCCTCAACGCGGTCTCGCCGTTCACGACCGGCTATATTGCGGACTCGCTCGCACAGTGGCTGCCGAAGGCGTCGGCGGCCGGCATCACCAGCGTGTTCGATGCCGGACTGCTCGTTCTGCCCGAGGAGACAGGCTACGAACTCTATCAGGATCTGGAGCGCAAAGGAAAACTGCCGTTCCGTGTGGTCGGATCGACCTACCACAACAATCCGGCGATCGACCCCGTGCCGATCGCGAAGGCCCTGCGTCGACGCTTCAATTCCGAACTGGTGCAGGCGCCCGTTCTCAAGCTCAACATCGACGGCGGCGAAGCCCAACGGACCGCCGCATTGCTGGCCCCCTATAGCGACGATCCGAGCACGAGCGGCGAGACGCTGGTCCCGCCGGATCAGTTCAAGGACATCATCCGCCGCGCCGACAGGGCGGGCCTCAATATTCACATCCATTCCTACGGTGATCGCGCCAACCGCCTGTCGCTGGACGCGTTCGAAGCCGCGATCAAAGTCAATCCGCCGCGCGATCGCCGGCACACGCTGGCGCATCTCATATTTGTTTCGCCTGACGATCTGCCGCGCTTCGCCAAGCTCGGCGTCACCGCGCAGTTCTCCGCCCAATGGTCGGTGGCGGATGCCTATTGGCAGGGCGTGATGCGGCCGCGCGTCGGCGCGCGCGCCGAGCAGGCGTTTCGCACCGGCTCGATCCTGCGTCATGGCGCCAACATCTCGCTCGGCACCGATTGGCCGGCCGCCGGCTATTACAGCACCTACAAGCCGCTGGATGCGATCGAGATCGCGACCACGCGGCGGGAGTTGAACAAGCCGGATCAGCCGGCCTTGGTGCCGCTCGACGAGCGGATCAGCCTCGAAGAGGCGATCCGCGCCGCCACCATGGGCCCGGCCTATCAGCTCGGGCTCGACCAGAAGGTCGGTTCGATCGAGGTCGGCAAGCTCGCCGATCTGATCGTGCTTGAAAGAAACCTGTTCGAAGTCGCCCCGCACGACATCCACAACACAAAGGTGCTGATGACCGTCATGAACGGTCAGGTCAGGCATGAACAGCGAAGCTGAATCCAGCGACGTCTCGGACCGTCACCTTCAGGGCCACATCGACAAACTCAGACCGATTCCCGGAAATACGGAGGCGTATATGATTGACAGAAGAACGCTCATCAAAGGCGCGGGAGCGGCGTTGGTCGCGTCCGGACTCGATTTGCCGGCCGCGCGCGCCGAGTCCGCCGATCCGCTCTGCTATGCGTCGGTCGCCGATCTCATCGCCATGTTCCGGGCCCGCAAGGCGTCGCCGGTCGATCTCTTGAAGGCGCAGATCAAGCGGATCGAAGCCTACAACCCGAAGGTCAATTGTATCACCTACGCGCACTTCGACCAGGCGATGAAGGAGGCCAAGCAGTCCGAAGACCGGTATCGGCGCGGCAATCCGCGGCCGCTCGAAGGGATCACGGTGGCCATCAAGGACGAATTCTCCAGGACCGGCTGGCGGACGACACAGGGATCGCTCATCTACAAGGATTCGCCGCCGGCAACGGAAAACTCGGCCATCACCGACTTGCTCGAGGCCGCCGGCGCAGTCATGCCGTTCCAGACGACCGTGCCGGAATTCTACCTCTTCCTCGGCGCGTCCACCCGCGCCTGGGGCACGACACGCAATCCGTGGAATCTCGAATACTCTCCGGGCGGGTCGTCGGCGGGATCGGGCGCGGCGCTGGCCGCAGGCTTCACGACGCTCGCCATGGGCTCGGACATGGGCGGCTCGATCCGAATTCCCGCCTCACAATGTGGTCTCTATGGCTTCAGGCCGCCGTTCGGACGCGTGGCTGGTGGGGAAATCCCGTTCTCGACCTCGGGCCCGATGGCGCGGCGCTTCGACGACCTCGTCCGCCTCCAGAACGCGATCGTCGGTCCGTCCGAGCGGGTGATGGCCGCGATGCGCCCTCGCCTCGACTACCCCACCCGTTATCCGCGCCTTTCCGGGTGGCGCATCGCCGTGGATTGGGGCGCCGGCATTGCGGACGTCATACCGTCCGTGAAGGCTGCGATGCTGAGAGGAATCGAGGCGCTGCGCGCCGCGGGGTGCACTGTGGACGAGGTCGACTGCGGCTTCACGAAGGCCCACAAGATGGTCTTCATCCGTGGGCTGATGTCGACGTCCATCGGCACTGCGATCGAGATCTCGAATGCGCATCGCGATCAGCTGTCGCCCTACATGACCGAAATGCTCGACCAGGTCGGCGCGGTCGGACCGCGCCAGGCCGAAGAAGCCGAAGAGCTGCTGCAGCGGCTGCACCGCCAGGTGCAGCAGCGCGTGTTCGGCAAAGGCTACCGCATCCTGCTCATGCCGACCATGGCAACGCCTCTGGTCAGGGCCGACATGTTCAAGAGCAAGGAAAACAAGGTCGACCCGTGGGTGGGCACCGGTCTGGGCTTGGCGCTGACGTGGCACTGGAATCTGCTCAACCGCTATCCGGTCGTCGATGTCCCGCTCGGCGTGGTCGAGGACCGCATGCCCTCGGGCATGCAGGTGATCGGCCAGACCTACACCGATCTCGACACGTTCCAGTTCGCGTC
>NZ_JAUHID010000019.1:0-107218 GCF_032377735.1 Bradyrhizobium sp. SZCCHNRI3043 | reverse complement strand
TCGATTCCCTTCGTCGTCGCCGCGCAGTCGCGCAAGACCGCGCTCTCGGTCGGCCTCGACGATCGCGGCCTGCTCGCGCCAGGCTACAAGGCGGATATCAACGTCATCGACTACGACCGGCTGCACCTGCATCCGCCCAAGGTGCATTACGACCTGCCGGTCGGCGGTCGCCGCCTGATGCAGGATGTCGACGGCTATGAGGCGACGATCGTGTCGGGCGTGGTGACGCGCAGGCAGGGCGAGGCGACGGGCGCGCGGCCGGGTCGACTGGTCAGGGGTGCGCGAAGCGGGGTGCAATAAGGGGAAAGCCAACCTGGACTTGCGCCGCATGACCCCAATGCGCGCCTCACATTCGGTGTCGTCCCGGGCAAGTCCCGACAATGCGCAGCATTGGCGGACGCCGACCCGGGACCCATACGCCGCGGCGGACGTGCTGGGCGAAAATGATTGACGATCGTGCCTCGAACAACTCCCTGGGGTTATGGATCCCGGATCTGCGCGCGCGTTCCGCGCGCTTGTCCGGGACGACAGCGAGGATTGATCGGCACGGCCTTGCCATAGCCAAACGACACTCGCAGCCGTCATGCCCCGCATAGGCGGGGCATCCAGCATCCGGCGGCTTATCGGCCCATGCACAACCGCCTCTGCATACTGAGTCCCCCGGTCAGGCCGGGGGACGACAGTCGAGATCATAGCAACCTGTGTTGCGCAAGGCCGCGTTAAGGCCGAGTTCTAAGGCAGCGCTCACGCAAATTCCGGCGCGACAGCCTGATGCGCCTGCAGGCGGGCGCGTTCGCTGTTCGGCCAGAGCAGGGCCAGGCCGAGGAGGCCGGAGATCACCATGATCACCGCGTTGATGGTGAAGCCCGACATGTAGCCTTCGAGCAGGCTGCCGGAGGCCTGGATCATCTTGCCCATCACGAGGGGCGCAACGATGCCGGCGAGCGTATAGAGCGCGCCGTAGATCGCCATGGCGGCGCCGCGCTGCGTGACCGGGGTGAATTCGCCGATCATCGGCGGGCAGACGACGTAGATCGAGCCGCACAATCCCGATCCGACCACGAGCAGTGCGATCTTTGCCGAAGCGGCGTCGACATGCGGCATCATCGCCATCAGCCCGCCGCCGATCACGAGCGGCGTCGCGCCGAGCACGCCACGGGCCATGCGCGTGGAGACGCCACGCGCCATCAGCGTCTGCGACACAAAGCCGGTGGTCAGCACCACGCACGCGCCGAAGATCCAGGGCAGGATCGAGATGAAGCCGGCCTGCTGCTGCGAGAAGCCGAGGCCTTTCACCAGAAACGGCGTGAACCAGGTCAGCCCGAGCGACAGCGCCCAATAGGCGCCGAAGGTCGCGGCGACGCAGCCGACGAAGGTCCGCGACGTCAGCAGTTGCAGATAGGGAACGCGCCGCTCGCGCAATCCGGCGAGCTCGACCTCCGCCAGCGGCCCTTCCTTGCCCAGCCACAGCCACGCCACGCTCCACATCAGCCCGACCACGCCGAGTGCGCCGAAGGCATAGTGCCAGCCGTGATTCACGATGATCCAGTTCAGCGCCGGCACCGCGAGAATGACGCCGAAGGCCGAGCCTTGCGACAGGATCGCCGTGGGCATCGCACGTTTCTCGTCGGGGAACCATTTGTAGACGGCGTGCACGGCGACCGACGCCGCGGGACCTTCGCCGGCGCCGAGAATGATGCGGCAGATCAGCAGCGTGGTGAAGCCGACGGTGCCGACCATCGGGAATTGCGCCAGCGCCCAGATCAGCGCCAGCACCAGCAGCACCCAGCGCGTCGGAACCCGGTTGACGACGAAGCCGACGACGATGGCCGAGATCGAGAACAGGAAGAAGAAGGACGAGCCCAGCAGGCCGAACTCCTCGGCGTTCAGATTAAGCTCGGTCATGATCGGCACGCCGGCGAGCCCGACCACGATCTTGTCGGCGAAGTTCACCAGCATGAACAGGAACAGCAGGAAGGTGATCTTCCAGGCGCCTTTCGGCGTCGCGCTTGCGCGGGATGTGCCCTTCAGCGTCGTTGGCGCGGCCATGGTCCTTCCCCATTCTGTCATGATCCGCCCCTGTCGTCCGGGCGTTTTGACGATGCTACCCACGAAGCGGCTTTGCAGGCAACCGGCTGGCGAGCTAACTTATTGCTGCAACGCGGGAATCCGCCCCCCTTGGGCTGCATCGCGATACCCTCGCAACCTGATTGCGCGCGGCCGGCATCACATCGGGGGCGTCACGAAGAACGAGCGCGTGATGTTCGCGTTGGCCCTTGTTATGTTGTGACGCAACAACCTCGATCATGCTCGTGCTCAGCGTCCGTCATCTCACCAAGTCCTATCGATCCGGCGGCGAGCCGATCCACGTCCTGCGTGGCGTCGACCTCGACGTCTCCTCCGGCGAGCGCGTCGCGCTGACCGGTGAATCCGGCTCCGGCAAGAGCACGCTGCTGCATCTCATCGCCGGGCTCGATGCCGCCGACGGCGGCGACATCCTGCTCGACGGCGCTTCGGTCGGCACGCTCGACGATGCTGGACGCGCGGCGGTCCGGCGCGAGCGGCTCGGCCTCGTGTTCCAGCAGTTCAATCTGGTGCCGAGCCTGTCGGTTCAGGACAATCTCAGTTTCCAGGCGCGGCTGGCCGGTCGACATGACCCGGCGTGGCACACCGAGCTTGTCGAGCGGCTCGGGCTGAAGTCGCTGCTCAAGCGCTATCCGGAGCAATTGTCGGGCGGACAGCAGCAGCGCGTCGCGATCGGCCGCGCGCTGGCCGTCAAGCCGGTCCTGCTGCTCGCGGACGAGCCGACCGGCAATCTCGACGAGGACACCGCCGACGAGGTGATGGCGCTGACGCGCGACCTCGTCGCGCGCACCGGCTGCGGCTTCCTGATGGTGACGCACAGCACCAGGCTCGCCGCAATGCTCGACCGCCATGTGCATCTGCATGCCGGACGCGTCGCATGAGACGCGCGCTCTGGATTCTGGCGGTGCTGCTCAGCCACTGGCGGCGGCATCCGATGCAGCTCGCGACCCTGCTGATCGGGCTGATCTCGGCCACGGCGCTGTGGAGCGGCGTGCAGGCGCTGAACCAGCAGGCGCGCAGCTCCTATGACCGCGCCGCCGCGGTCTTCGGCGGCGCGCGCACGCCGATGCTGGTCGCGACCGACGGCAAGATGCTGCCGCAGAGCGTGTTCGCGGAATTGCGCCGCGCCGGCTGGCCGGTGTCGCCGGTGCTCGAAGGCCGCGTGCAGATCGACGGCCGCTCGATCAGACTACTCGGCATCGAGCCGTTCAGCATTCCCAGGGAGGTCGGCGAAGCGCCGATGGTCGGCCGCAGCGAGCTCGAGGCGTTTCTGACACCACCGCATCGCACGCTGATCTCGCCGGAGACACTGGCCGATCTCGGACTCAAAGACGGCGCGATGCCGCGGCTCAGCAACGACGCCATGCTGCCGCCTTTGATGGCGCAGCAGCAGCTCGCACCCGGCGTGCTCGTGGTCGATATCAGCGACGCGCAGCGGCTGCTCGGCAAGCCCGGCCAGATTTCGCGGCTGCTGGTCGGCAAGACGCAAGGCCAGCGACAGCCGTTGCAGTCGTTGGCGGACGGCCGGCTGCAGCTCGTGCAGCCGGAGGCCGAGACCGACCTGGAGCGGCTGACCGACAGCTTCCACCTCAACCTCACCGCGTTCGGCCTGCTGTCCTTTGTCGTCGGCCTCTTCATCGTCAACTCCGCGATCGGGCTCGCCTTCGAGCAGCGCCTGCCGGTGTTGCGCACCCTGCGCGCCTGCGGCGTGTCGGCGCGCCAGCTCAATGGCGTGCTGATCGGCGAGCTCATCGCCTTCGCATTGGCGGCGGGCCTGGTCGGGCTGGTGTGCGGCTATTTCATCGCTGCGGCGCTGTTGCCGAACGTGGCAGCGTCGCTGCGCGGGCTGTATGGCGCGCAGGTGCCGGGCGAGCTGAGCCTGCAGCCCGAATGGTGGTTTGCGGGCCTCGTCATCAGCATCGCCGGCGCGCTCGCAGCCGCGACGACGAGCCTGATCAAATCGATGCGGCTGCCGATCCTCTCCACCGCGCAACCCTATGCCTGGCAGGAGGCGCAGCGGCGCTGGCTGCGATTGCAGAGCGCGGTCGCGCTCGCCTTCTTCGTTGCCGCCGGCCTGCTGCTGTGGCTCGGGCAGTCGCTGCTCGCCGGCTTCGGCGTGCTCGCAGCGATGATGCTCGGCGCCGCGCTGCTGCTGCCGGCGATCCTCGAGCTGGTGCTGCGGCTCGGCGAGCGCGGCGCGCGGGGAGCGCTGGCGCAATGGTTCTGGGCCGACAGCCGCCAGCAGATCTCGGGCCTGTCGCTGGCGCTGATGGCGCTGCTGATGGCGCTCGCCGTCAATGTCGGCGTGGCGACGATGGTGGAAACCTTCAGCCGCACCTTCCTGGTCTGGCTCGACGGCCGCCTCGCGGCCGACATCTACATCAGCGCGTCGGACGAAGCGCAGGCGCGCGACGTCCAGGCTTGGCTGCGCGCGCGGCCCGAGGTGCAGGCGGTGCTGCCGGGCGGCCGCGCCGAGGCGCAGCTTGCGGGCGCGCCGGTCGACATTCTCGGCCTGCCCGATCACGACACCTATCGCGACCACTGGCCGCTGCTGCAGGCCGTCGACAACGCGTGGAAGCAGTTGGTGCGTGGCGACGCCGGCTTCGTCAGCGAGCAGCTGGCGCGGCGGCTCAATCTATCCGTTGGCGACAGCCTGGACCTTCCCGCGCCCGGCGGCGATTGGCGCATCACCGTCGCCGGAATCTATGCCGACTACGGCAATCCCAAGGGCCAGATCACGGTCAACGTCGCCGCGCTGACACGCCGCTTCCCGGCGACGCCCATGACGCGCATGGCCGTGCGCGCGGCGGCCGCCGACGTGCCGGGGCTGATCACGGGGCTCACCAACAAGTTCGGCCTCGATAGTCGCAACGTCGTCGACCAGGCCACCGTGAAGCAGGAATCGAAACAGATCTTCAACCGCACCTTTGCGGTGACCGGCGCGCTCAACACCTTCACGCTCGGCGTCGCAGCGATCGCGCTGCTGACCAGCCTGCTGACCTTGGCGAACTCGCGGCTGCCGCAGCTCGCACCCTTATGGGCAATCGGGCTGACGCGGCGGCGGCTCGCCGAGGTCGAGCTGTTGAAGACGCTGTCGCTTGCCGGCCTCACCGCGCTGCTGGCGCTGCCGCTCGGGCTTGTGGTGGCGTGGTGCCTGATCGCGATCGTCAACGTCAAGGCATTCGGCTGGCGGCTGCCGTTCGACGTGTTTCCGTTGCAGCTCATTCGGCTCTTGCTCGTCACGCTCATCGCGGCGCTGATCGCCTCGCTGCTGCCGGTGCTGCGGCTGGCACGGATGCAGCCGGCCGATCTCGTCAGGACCTTCACCATTGAGCGCTAGAGCGACCATTTCGCGACGCATGCTGATCGGCGGGCTCGGCCTGCTGGCGCTGCCCCGCCTCGCGCGCGCGCAGGGCTTTGCGGGACTGAGCGATAGCGCCGACGGCTTTGCACCGGTGACGCCCGGACGAGAGTTCAGCTTCCCTGCGGATCACGGGCCGCACGACGATTTCCGAATCGAATGGTGGTACGTCACCGCCAACCTCGCCGATTCCAGCGGCAAGGCCTATGGCCTGCAATGGACCCTGTTCCGCTCGGCGGCCCGGCCGGGGCCGCAGGGCGAAGGCTTCGACAATCAGCAGCTCTGGATGGCGCATGCCGCGGTGACGCGTGCCGACAGTCACCGCTCGTCCGAGAAATTCGCGCGCGGCGGCGTCGGCCAGTCCGGCGTCGAGGCCAAGCCGTTCCAGGCCTGGATCGACGACTGGCAGCTGCGCGGCACCGCCGCGACCGACGATCGAGCGCTGGCGCCCCTGGACATGAGCGCCGTCGGGCCGGACTTCTCCTACGCACTGCATCTGGAGGCGGACCGTCCGGTGGTGCTGCAGGGCATCGGCGGCTACAGCCGCAAATCCGAGCGCGGCCAGGCGTCGTACTACTACAGCCAGCCGTTCTACCGCGCCCGAGGCCGCATCAGCTTCGACGATCAACCAGTCGAGGTCTCAGGGCTGGCCTGGCTCGACCGCGAATGGAGCAGCCAGCCGCTGGCCTCCGACCAGAGCGGCTGGGACTGGTTCGCGCTGCATTTTGCCGGCGGCGAGAAGCTGATGCTGTACCGGATGCGGCAGGGCAATGGCGACTACACATCGGGAACCTGGATCACGGCTGACGGCGCCTCGCATGCGCTCGGCCCCGGGGACATCGTCATGACGCCGACAGAGACGGTTGCGATCGGCGAGCGCAGGCTGCCGGTCGGCTGGCGTGTCGAAATATCAGCGCTCGGCATCGCCATCGACACCGCAGCGCTCAATCCAAACGCCTGGATGGGCACGCGCGTGCCCTATTGGGAAGGGCCGATCAGCTTCAAGGGCAGCCACACCGGGGTGGGCTATCTCGAACTGACCGGATATTAAGAAGCCGTCATCAGGGGGAACCGCGCATGTATCACTTCACCGCACTCGTCACCGTGCTCGCGCTCATGCTGTATTTCTACATGGCCGTCCGCGTCGCGCAGGCGCGCGCCAGGTTCGGCGTGAAGGCGCCCGCGACCACCGGCAATGCCGATTTCGAGCGCACCTTCCGCGTGCAGATGAATACGCTGGAATGGCTGCCGATCTTCCTGCCGGCACTGTGGCTGTTCGCGATCTATGTCAGCGATGTCATCGCCGCACTGATCGGCCTGGTCTGGATCGCCGGGCGCGGGATGTACATGGTGTCCTACGCCAGGGCCGCCGAGAAGCGCGGCCCCGGTTTTGGCGTGCAGGCCCTGGCAGGCTCGATCCTGCTGGTCGGTTCGCTCATCGCCATCCTCTGGCGCATGCTGCACGGCTGACCGCCCAGTCCCCCGCTGTCGTCCCTGCGAACGCAGGGACCCATAGCCACCGACGGATGTTTGTTGCGCGGCGGGTCGACGTGCAGCCTGCCCTGTTCAGAGATCACGCGGTATGGGCCCCGGCTTTCGCCGGGGCGACACCAATGTTCTGGCGCGCGATCACTTCGTCAGCGGACAGCCGCTCTCCTTGGCGGTGAAGAACGCCTTGTCGCCGGGCACCGTGGCGAGCTGCTTGTAGTAGTCCCACGGCTTCTTCGATTCGGACGGCTTCTTGACCTCGAACAGGTACATGTCGTGGACCATGCGGCCGTTGGCGAGCACCTTGCCTTGCGCGAAGGCGTCGTCGACCGGCAACTCCTTCAGCTTGGCCGCGACCGTATCGGAGTCCTTGGTTCCGGCGGCCTTGACGGCCTTCAGATAGGACAATGTCGCGGAATAGGTGCCGGCGTGGATCATGCTCGGCATCCGGCCGGTGCGCTTCATGAAGCGCTCGCTGAAGGCGCGGGACTTGTCGTCGCGATCCCAGTAGAAGCCTTCGGTGAGGATCAGGCCCTGCGCCGCCTCCAGCCCGAGGCCATGCACCTCCGACAAGGTCATCAGCAGGCCGGCGAGCTTCTGGCCGCCCTTGACGATGCCGAACTCGGCCGCCTGCTTGATCGAGTTGGTGGTGTCGAGGCCCGCATTGGCGAGCCCGATGATCTTCGCCTTCGAGCTCTGCGCCTGCAGCAGGAAGGACGAGAAGTCCGACGAGTTGAGCGGGATGCGCACCGAGCCCAGCACCTTGCCGCCCTTCGACGTCACGATGTCGCTGGTGTCCTTCTCCAGCGCATAGCCGAAGGCGTAGTCGGCGGTCATGAAGAACCAGGTATCGCCGCCGGACTCGACCAGCGCCCCGCCGGTGCCGACCGCGAGCGCGCGGGTGTCATAGGCCCAGTGGAAGCCGTAGGGCGTGCAGGCATCGCCTGATATGCGCGAGGTCGCGGCACCGACGACGATATCGATCTTCTTCTTTTCCTTCGACAGATCCTGGATGGCGAGCGCGACCGACGAGGTCGTCAGCTCCGTGATCATGTCGACCCCCTCGGTATCGTACCAGCGCCGCGCGATCGACGAGGCGAGGTCCGGCTTGTTCTGGTGGTCGGCGGTGACCAGCTCGACCTTCTGCCCCAGCACCTCGCCGCCGAAATCCTCGATCGCCATCCTGGCGGCCTCGACGGAGTACTTGCCGCCGTAGTCCGCGTAGACGCCGGACTGGTCGTTGAGGATGCCGATCTTGACCTGTGCCGACGCCGGCGCCGCCACGAGCAGCGCACCGACGGCAGCAACAGCCAGCAAGCCCGATTTCATATGATCTCTCCCGGAGTTTCTAGGCTTTGACATGTCATTCGTTGGAATGCCTAACCATGTTATGCCAGAACCCCGGCCGCGCCCATCCCTTCCCTCCTCAGCCAAAGGGCTGAGAGGCCTGTTGAGAGCCCGGAACCTGTCCGCTAGATTGGCCGCAAACAACGACATGCCGTCCCGTAAGGATGGTACGCGCGGAAGGAAACGGCCCGAGGGCGCGACGAGAACATCGTCGGCGTGACGTTTGCCCTGTGGCCCTCCACCACCGTACCTCCGGCCGGCGTCGGAAGGGAGGACACATGTACACCGGCAAGCACGCCCGGCTGCGCCCGTTGCAGCCCGCCTTCATCATGGCCTCGACCGGCGAGGCCGTGACCTATCGCGAGCTGGAGGCGCGCAGCAACCGGCTGGCGCATCTGTTCCGCAAGCGCGGCCTGAAGCGGCTCGACCACTATTCGATCTTCATGGAGAACAACAGCCGCTATCTGGAAGCGTGCGGCGCAGGCGAGCGCTCCGGGCTGTATTTCACCTGCGTGAACTCCTACCTCACGCCCGGCGAGCTGGCCTACATCCTCAACAACAGCCGGTCGCGGCTTCTGATCACCTCCCTCGCCAAGCTCGAGGTCGCGCGCGAGGCGCTGAAGGAGGCGCCCGACATCGAGCTCTGCATCGTCGCCGACGGCCCCGGCGAGAGCGAGCGGATCGTCGGCCTCGCGGAGGCCACCGCCGGCCTGCCGGCGACGCCGATTGCCGACGAATGCGTCGGCACCGCGATGCTCTATTCCTCCGGCACCACGGGCCGGCCGAAGGGCATCCTGCGGCCGCTGCCCGAGCAGCCGCCAGTGCAGCAGCTGCCGATCTTCGATTTCCTGGAGAAGCTGTGGCGCTATCGCGAAGGCATGATCTATCTGTCGCCGGCGCCGCTCTATCACTCCGCACCGCAGGCCGCGGTCAACCTCACCATCCGCGTCGGCGGCACCGCCATCATCATGGAGACGTTCGACCCCGAGCGCTACCTGCAACTGGTCGAGCAATGGGGCATCACGCATACGCAATTGGTACCGACGATGTTCTCGCGCATGCTGAAACTGCCGGAACAGATCCGCACGCGCTATGACCTCTCCTCGCTCGAAGTCGCGATCCATGCCGCCGCGCCGTGCCCGGCACAGGTCAAGGAGGACATGATCAAATGGTGGGGGCCGATCATCCACGAATATTACGGCGCCACCGAAGGCCTCGGCTTCACCGCCTGCGACAGCGCGGAATGGCTCGCGCATCGCGGCACCGTCGGCAAGGTGCTGTTCGGCGACCTGCACATCCTCGATGAGAACATGCAGCCGTGCCCGACCGGAACGGCCGGCACGGTGTGGTTCAAGACCGGATCGCCGTTCGAGTATTTCAACGACCCCGAGCGCACCAAGGAGGCACGCTCGGCCGACGGCACGATGAGCACGGTCGGCGACGTCGGCTATGTCGATGCCGACGGCTATCTCTATCTCACCGATCGCGCCACCTTCATGATCATCTCCGGCGGCGTGAACATCTATCCGCAGGAATGCGAGAACCTGCTGATCACGCATCCGAAGGTCGCCGATGCCGCCGTGTTCGGCGTGCCCAATTCCGATCTCGGCGAGGAGGTGAAGGCGGTGGTCCAGCCGATGTCGGGCATCATGCCTGGGCCTGAGCTGGAAGAGGAGCTGATCGCGTTCTGCCGGCAATCGCTGTCGCGACAGAAGGTGCCGCGCTCGATCGATTTCGAGAAGGAGCTGCCGCGGCTGCCGACCGGCAAGCTCTACAAGCGTCTGCTGCGCGACCGCTATTGGGGCAACAAGACTTCTAGGATCGTGTAGGGCGGCACGACCTCGGATTGATCCTGGTCAAGCGCGCGCGATGCCGCGCAGCTATTCTTCGCTGATTGCGATCGCAGCACGAGACGACGACATGCGCGCTCATCAAATCATGACCAGATCCGTGATCGCGGTGACGCCCGGAACCCCGGTGGCCGAGGCGGCGCGGATCATGCTGCGCAACCACATCGGCGGGCTGCCGGTGGTCGACGCGTCCGGCACGCTCGTCGGCATGGTCACGGACGGTGATTTCCTGCGCCGCGCCGAGCTCGGCACCGAACACAGGCAAGGCCGCTGGCTCGACCTCCTGGTCGGCCGCGGCCGCATCGGCGCCGACTTCGTCCATTCCCACGGCCGTACGGTCGGCGACATCATGAGCCAGCCTCCGGTCACAGTCAGCGCCG
The DNA here is from genome assembly GCF_032377735.1 of Bradyrhizobium sp. SZCCHNRI3043. Classification (NCBI taxonomy): domain Bacteria; kingdom Pseudomonadati; phylum Pseudomonadota; class Alphaproteobacteria; order Hyphomicrobiales; family Nitrobacteraceae; genus Bradyrhizobium; species Bradyrhizobium sp. SZCCHNRI3043. Next base: position 96,707 of record NZ_JAUHID010000019.1, on the reverse strand, counting down.
ATGCCAGCCTGGCGGAGATCGCCGAGATCATGGAGAAGCGCAACATCAAGCGTCTCCCTGTGATGAGTGGCGACCGGCTGGTCGGCGTGGTGACACACACGGATTTCCTGCAAACCGTGGCCGACCTCGCCACTGCCGTTCCGGGCCCCACCCCCGACGATGACGGGATCCGCAGCGCCATTCTCGATTCGCTCGACCAGGCCGCCTGCAAGCATTGCCGCTTCAACGTCGTCGTCCGCAACGGCATCGCGCATCTCACGGGCGCGGTTCGCAACGAGAAGGAGCGGGCCACGGCGATCGTGGCGGCCAAGAGCGTCCAGGGCGTCAGGAACGTGCGCGACCACATGTGGGTCTATCCGCCGCCGGAGGACGAGTTCGGCGGCGGTGACATCGTCTCGCTGCAGGACCAGCCGTCGACCGACGACGACCAACCGCTGTGAGGAGAGCCGGGCGTGCGACGTGCCTCCGTACCATCACTGCTGCTGCTGGTCCTGCTCTCCGCCTCGGCGGCCGCCGAGGATCTCGACCACGGCCGCCGGCTCGCCGAGCGCTGGTGCGCCGCCTGCCATGCGGTGGCCACCGAGCCGACCAAGTTCCGCCGCGCCCGGCCGTTTGTCGCCATCGCGGCCAGGGACGGAGTGACGAAGGACATGCTGGTCAAGTTCCTCCTGCTTCCCCACGCGACGATGGCCAACAATCCGCTCAGTGCGAACGATGCGACCGACCTGGCAGGCTATATCCTCAGCCTTAGGAAGTAGTTGCTGCCAAATTCGCCTTTGGATTGCGCCGCCGCCCCGTGATCGGCGGCGTCCGGACGCAAGAGTGGGCCCTGGCGCCCGATGATACGGCACCTTCGCCGGCAATTTAGCAAGATCCTCCGGAACGAAACGCTCAAGCCTGCGTTCTGTGTGTTCGCCGTCGTGAGCTGGAGCACGTCGCATGGCCCCAAACGGGTCTGCTGACGGCAAATCGCCCTGTCCTCGTTGCCGGGAAGACCAACAACAAGCAGCGATCGAGATAGCCCTTGCATTTGCACACAAACAAGTTGGTAATCTGGTGCACGGCGTCTTCTCTACCGACCTGTTAGCAAGGAGCCTGCGACGTGCACGGAATGCCCGGCGCCTCCCCCGCCCCACGCGCGACCGACGACGACACGGCCTATCTGGCGGCGATCGTGGAGTCCTCGGCCGACGCCATTGTCAGCACCACCGCCGACGGCGTCATCCGCAGTTGGAACGCGGCCAGCGAGCGGATGCTGGGGTTCACCGCGGCTGAAATGATCGGCAGATCCGTCTCCGAGATCGTTCCCCCCGAGCTGGCGGAAGAGGCGAACGCCTTGCGCGCCAGGGTCAACGCGGGCGAAGCGGTCGAGAGCTTCGAGACCGTCCGGCTGACCAAGCAGGGACGCCCGATCGAGGTCTCCATCACGTTTTCACCGATCCGCAGCAGCACCGGCGTGATCGTCGGCATCTCCGGAATCATCCGCGACGTCACGCTGTCGAAGAAGGCCGAGCGTGCGGCGGCGATGCTCGCGGCCATCGTCGCCTCGTCCTCGGACGGCGTCGTCAGCAAGACGCTGGACGGCACGATCACCAGCTGGAACAAGAGCGCCGAACGCATCTTCGGCTTCTCGGAAGGCGAGATGATCAACCGCTCGATCCGCACGATCATCCCGCAGGAGCGCCAGGCCGAGGAGGACCGGATCCTCGCCACCGTCCTATCCGGCGCGATCATCGACAATTTCGAGACCATCCGCCTGCGCAAGGATGGTGCGCTCATCGACGTGTCGGTCACGGTCTCGCCGGTCCGGGATTCGAGCGGCCGGATCATCGGCGCCTCCAAGATCGTGCGTGACATCACCGACAAGCGCCAGACAAGGGAGCAGTTGCGCACCCTGCTGGCCGAGGTGAACCACCGCAGCAAGAACCTGCTGTCGCTGGTGCAGGCGATCGCCCGGCAGATGACCCGTCACGGCCGCCAGCTCGACCTCAACCGCTTTCTGGAGCGCCTGCAGGCGATCGCGAGCAATCAGGATCTCCTGATTCAGAACGATTGGCGTTTCATTCCACTCGGCGGCCTGGTCCGCTCGCAGCTCGGGGCGTTCAGCGACTTGATCGGCGACCGCATCGCGATCGACGGACCGCCGATCGAGCTGACGCCAGAGGCCGCGCAGTCGATCGGCATGGCGGTCCACGAGCTCGCCACCAACGCCGCCAAATATGGTGCGCTGTCGAACCACGACGGACGGATCGCGGTCCGCTGGACGCGCATCGACGACAGCTTCGACATGACCTGGGTCGAAAGCGGCGGACCTGAGGTCGCGCCGCCCGAGCACACCGGCTTCGGCAGCCGGGTGATTTCCGACCTGGTGCGCGCTGGCCTGGATGGATCGGTCGAGGTCCAGTTCCTGCCGGCCGGACTGCGCTGGCACCTGAGGTGCCCCCTGCAACGCCTCAGCCGCGACCATCATCATGCGCGCCAGTGAGAAGACTCACCTCCTGATCGTCGAGGACGATCCCCTGATCGGCTTCGACCTCGCGGTCGAGCTCGAAGCCGCCGGATTCACGGTGGTCGGCGTGGCGCCGACCGTGCACAAAGCCCTCCATCTGCTCGAGCGGAATCACTGCGATCTTGCCGTGCTCGACGTCAATCTCGGGCGGGAAACATCGGCGCCGATCGCGCGCGCTTTGGCCGCGGCCGGCGTGCCCTTCGTCGCCGTCACCGGCTATTCCGTCGATCAATGCCCGGAAGAATTCGCCACGGCACCGCTGCTGTCGAAGCCGTTCCAGACGTCACGGCTGGTCGCGGCGCTGAGGCGGCAATTGCATCCGTGAGGCGCGCGTCGGCCGCGCAACAGAGCCACGATCGGCATTGTTGCCGTTTGAAGGATTAGGGGTCGGCACCGCGCCCTTGAAACAGCGCAGTTGATTTCACGTCTTTGATGGCAGAATTGCCCCCTCGCCTCGACAGCAATGCACTCCCCTCCCCCTTGCGAGGAGGGGTCGCGGGTGGGGGTCCACGTGTCGCGCTCCACGTGATCTGCGCTCCCACCGTGGACGATGTCGACGATGATCTGCGCAACCGGCGAACCGCCTACTTTGAGTGTTGCAGAATGCAGCGGCGGGACGCTGCATGTCGCGAAGCGATGCCTCCGTGAGAATATCGAAGTCGCATACAACAGAGTTCAGCGCGCGCGGACCCCCGCCCCGCAAGCGGGAGAGAGGTGCAGCATGCCTCGAGCTAACTCACGCCCACTTGCGCGACGATCAGCCCGCAATCTCCACCACGATCCGACCCGTCGTCACCTGGTCGCCCTCGGCTACCTCGATCGCGGTCACCGTTCCTGCGATGCCAGCAGTATGAACGTGCTCCATCTTCATCGCCTCGAGCGTCACCACCGGCTGTCCCACAGCCACGCTGTCGCCCGGCTTCACCAGCACCGCGACCACGCGACCGTTCAGGGCCGCACGGACCTTGCCATCGCCTCCGGTGGCGGCCGAGGATTGCGGCCTCGCCAACGTCAGATCGCGCACTGCCAGCGTCTGACGGCGATGCTGGACGAACAGCCGATCGTCGTCACGGACGAAGCGCGCGCTCTCGACGATCTCGGCGTGATGAACGCGGATCGTGTCATCAGTGAGCGATACGATCTCGAAGCGATGCTCTGCATCGCCACGCGTCACGCGATAGCTTCCGTCACGCTCGCACAGTAGCTCGCACTCGGCCACCTCGCCGGCGATCTCGAACCGGAGCGGCGTCGCGAAGGCGGCCGCGAGCGAGCGGCCGCGGCGGACGGGATGTGCGAGCGGATGGCTGACGGAGAGCAGCAGCGCGACCGGCGCGAGGTCTGCCGCTTCGACGGCCGGCGCACGCAACTCGTCACGATGCGCCGCGATGAATGCGGTGGTTGCCTTGCCCGCGGCGAAGGCCGGATGCCGCAGACATGAAATCAGGAAGGCCCGGTTGGTCGGGACGCCCAAAGCAACGGCCTGCTCCAATCCGGCGATCAGCCTTGCGCGCGCCTCCTCACGAGTCGCAGCATGGCTGATCAGCTTGGCGATCATCGAATCGTAGTGCGGCGGGATCTCCGCGCCGGACTCCAGCGCATGCTCGACCCGGATCATCCCCGGCATCTGCCACAGCGCCATCCGCCCCGATTGCGGCATGAAGTCGTGCGCGGCATCCTCGGAGCATAGCCGCACCTCGATCGCATGACCCGAGAAGCTGATCTGGTCCTGGCGCAACGGCAGAGGCTCGCCGGCGGCGACACGCAATTGCCACTCGACGAGATCGAGTCCCGTCAGGGCCTCCGTCACGGGATGCTCGACCTGCAGCCGCGTGTTCATCTCCATGAAGTAGAACTGGCCGTCGGCATCGAGCAGGAACTCCAGCGTGCCGGCGCCCTCATAGCCGAGCGCCTTCACCGCCTGCACCGCCACGGCGCCCATGCGCGCGCGCAGCTCCTGCCCGACCGCGGGCGACGGCGCCTCCTCGATCAGCTTCTGGTGCCGGCGCTGCACCGAGCAGTCGCGCTCGCCGAGATGGACGGCATTGCCGTGGCTATCGCCGAATACCTGGATCTCGATGTGGCGCGGATTGGCGATCGCCTTCTCGAGGATGACGGTGCCGTCGCCGAACGCCGTCGCCGCTTCCGAGCGGGCGCTGCGCAGCAGGTCGGGAAAGGCGTCCGCATCCGTCACAAGCCGCATGCCGCGGCCGCCACCACCGGCGACGGCCTTGATCATTACCGGGAAACCAATGCGGCGCGCCTCGCGCAGCATCGCGTCGTCGCCCTGGTCCTCGCCCTGATAGCCGGGTACGCAGGGCACGCCGGCGCAACTCATGATCACCTTGGCGCCGGCCTTGTTGCCCATCGCCTTGATCGCCTCGGGCGATGGCCCGATGAACACCAGACCGGCCTCCTTGCACGCTTGCGCAAAATCCTCGTTCTCGGCGAGAAAGCCATAACCGGGATGCACGGCATCCGCGCCAGTCGCCTTTGCGGCGGCGATGATCGCTGCGATGTTGAGATAGGACTGTGCGGGCGGCGGCGCGCCGACGCGGACGGCCTGATCGGCGAGCCGCACATGCGGCGCATCGGAATCGGCGTCCGAATAGACCGCGACCACGCCGTGGCCCAGCCGGCGCGCGGTGCGCATGATCCGCAAGCCGATCTCACCGCGGTTGGCGATCAGCACCTTGTGGAACGGCCTGCGTTGCATTCCCGGCATCTCTCCGCTCATGGCCGCGCCACCGAGAACTGCATCCGCTGCGGCTCGCGCGCCTCCGCCTCGCGGCAGATCGCCAGCACTTCCGACAGCACCGCGCGGGTGTCACGCGGATCGATCACGCCGTCGTCGAGCACGCGCGCCGAGGTCGCGAACACGTCCATCTGGCTGTCGAACACGCCGATGATCTGCGCCTTCATGGCATCGAGCTTCTCGCGCTCCACCGGCTTGCCGCGCCGCGCCGCCGCCGCTTCAGTCACGATCGCCATCGTCTCCGCCGCCTGCTCGCCACCCATCACGGCGGTCTTGGCGTTGGGCCAGGAGAAGCAGAAGCGCGGGTGGAATCCACGGCCGCACATGCCGTAATTGCCCGCCCCGAACGAGGCCCCGCAATAGATCGTGATCTGCGGCACGCTGGCCGAGGTCACCGCCTGGATCATCTTGGAGCCGTGCTTGATCATGCCGGCCTCCTCATAGGCGCGGCCGACCATGTAGCCGGTGGTGTTGTTGAGATAGAGAATCGGCGTTCGGGTCTGGCAGCAGGACTGGATGAAGTGCGTCGCCTTGTTGGCGCCGGCCGGATCGAGCGGGCCGTTGTTGGTGACGATGCCGATCGCCTGGCTCTCGATACGGGCATGGCCGCACAACGTCGCAGGCCCGTAGTTTGGTGCCATTTCGACGAAGTCGCTGTCGTCGACGATCCGCGCGATGACCTGGCGCATGTCGACGGGGCGCTTGTGGTCGAGCGGCATGATGCCGAGCAGCTCCTCCTGGTCGTAGCGCGGCGGCTTCACCGGTGACGACTCGTGCGATGGCCGATCCCAGTTCAGCTTGCCCATGATCTCGCGCGCGATACGCAGGGCATCGCGGTCGTCCTCGGCGAGATAGTCGCCGAGGCCGGAGATCGAGGTGTGCATCTCGGCGCCGCCGAGCTCCTCCTCGGTGGCGATCTCGCCGGTCGCGGCCTTCAGCAGCGGCGGGCCGGCGAGGAAGGCGCGGGTGCGGCCGCGGACCATCACGATGTAGTCGGACAGACCAGTCTGGTAGGCGCCGCCCGCCGTGGACGAGCCGTGCGTCACCGTGACGACCGGCAGCCCCGCCGCCGACAGCCGCGCCAGGTTGCGAAAGATGTTGCCGCCCCGCACGAAGTCCTCGACGCGGTAGCGCAGCAGGTTGGCGCCGGCACTCTCGACCAGTTGCAGGTAGGGCAGCTTGTTCTCCAGCGCCAGCTCCTGCACGCGCAGGGTCTTGTCGAGCCCGTAGGGCTGCAGCGCTCCGGCATCGATGCCCGCGTCATTCGCCGAGACCATGCAGCGCACGCCGGACACGAAGCCGATGCCGGCGACGACGCCGCCGCCCGGCACGCTCTTGGCCGGGTCCGGCGTATCGAACATGTAGCCGGCAAGCGTCGACAGCTCCAGGAACGGCGCGCCGGGATCGAGCACCAAGGCGACGCGCTCGCGCGGCAACAACTGGCCGCGCTGATGGAAGCGCTCCTTTGCCGCCGCCGAGGCATTGCGCGTGCGCGCCTCGAGATCGCGCATCCGCGCGATCAGGACGAGCATGCCGTCACGATTGGCCTGGAAGGCGGCGCCAGCGGGAGAGATGGTGTTGTCGATGGTGGCCATCAGTTCATGCTTTCGTCATTCCGGGACACGAGTGCGCAGCAAGATGGACGGGCCATCTTGCTGCGCGGGAGCGAACCCGGAATCTCGAGGATCAACCCTCACGCGCTCTTCGCCACGAAATGATCGCCATAGGCCTGGCGCAGCTCGACCTTGCGCAGCTTGCCGGTGGCGGTCATCGGCATCTCCTCGAGCACCCGCACCAGCTTCGGCACCTGGAAGCCGCCAAGCGACTTGCGGCAGTGCTCAAGCAGCTCGGTCTCACTGGCCTGCGCGCCGGGCTTGAGCTTGACGAAGGCCGAGACCGCCTCACCCCATTGCGGATGCGGCAGGCCGACGACGGCGGCATTCTGCACCGCCGGATGCGCCAGCAGGGTCTCCTCGATCTTGACCGAGGCGACGTTCTCGCCGCCGGACTTGATCATGTCCTTCTTGCGATCGAGGAACAGCACCTCGCCCTTGTCGATGACCGCGAGATCGCCGGTGTGGTGCCAGCCGAACTTGCGGGCGTCCTCCGTCGATTTCGGATCCTTGTAGTAGCCCAGCATCACGTTGGGCCCGCGATGCACCAGCTCGCCGATCTCGCCGGGCGGCAGCAGGTTGCCGGCATCGTCCATGATCGCGGTCTCGTTGACGAACAGCGACTCGCCCCAGTAATTGCCGAAACGATTGAGCTGCACCTCGGGACGCGACATCGTCGTCGCCGGATACATCTCGGTCTGGCCGCTGGTCAGCACGAAGTTCGGGCACAGCTCCCTGATCGCGCGCTCCAACAGCGGCCGGCCCATCGGCGCCATCGTGTAGAGGCAAGTCCGCAAGTGGGAGAGGTCGAACTCCTTGCGGCGCGGATGATCAAGGATTGCCTGGTACATCAGCGGCAGGCCGACGAACACGGTGAGGCGGTCGCGCACGATCGCCTCCATGCAGGCGACCGGGTCGAAGCCACGCATCAGCGCCATGCGGCCGCCGACCGAGAGATAGCTGAGCAGCAGCACATGGCCGGCGCAGTGGAACAGCGGAAATTGTCCGGTGATGCCGTCGTCGCGCGAGAGCTGCATCTCGATGCAGTTGCTCATCACGGCCATCACCACGGCGAGGTGACAATGCATCGCGCCCTTCGGCCGCGACGTCGTGCCCGAGGTGTAGATGATCATCGCAAGATCGCGATCGTTGATCTCGATCTCGGGCTCGACGTCCGAATGCCCCTGGATGAGGTCGGTGAAGCCGGCGAGCCCCGCGGCCTTCGCCGTCCCGGTGAGATCGACGGCGATCAGCTCGACGCCCCGCTTTTCCAGCGCGGCGCGGCGGTCCGCCTGAGCAAACAGATTGTCATCGATGAGCGCGAAGCGAACCTCGGCATGGCCGAGGATGTAGTCCATGTCGGCGGGCCCGAGCATCGTATTGATCGGCACCCAGACGAGACCCGCGCGATGGATGCCGAACAGCGCTTTGACGAACTCAATCGAGTTGTTGCAGACGGTCGAGATCTTTTCGCCCGGCTTCAGCCCCTTGGCGACGAGATAGTTCGCAAACCGGTTGGCATCGCGCTCCAGCTCGGTGAACGTCACCTGACGGGCGCCATCGGTGATCGCCACCCGCTCGGGAAAGCGGCGCGCCGCGCGCTTCAGGAGATCGCCGATCGCGACCCGGCCGATGCGGCCGGGACCGGACACGCCGCCGGTGGCATCGAGATTGGTCATTGGTCTGTTCCCTCCCCATCCACGTCATTGCGAGGAGCCGAAGGCGACGAAGCGATCCAGGGCGTCGTGCAGAACTCTGGATTGCGTCGCTGCGCTCGCAATGACGGCGTATGCCGCGTCAATTCACCGTGCCAAACATCTGCCGGGCCTCGGCGGGACTTGCGATCTCGCGGCCCGCGCGCCGCGCGCACGCCGCGATGGCCTCGATCAGTTGGCCGTTCGAGGTCACCTTGGTGCCGTCGCCGAGATAGAACGTGTCCTCCAGCCCGGTGCGGAGATGGCCGCCGAGTTCGGCGCAGCGCTGGTGCAGCGGCCAGATCTCCGCGCGGCCGATTGCCGTGACCTGCCAGTGCGCTTCGGACAGCTTCAGCTTGAGCAGGATCGGCAGCAGCTCGGGATCAGCCGGCATGCCGGAGGCAACGCCCATCACGAAATTGTACTCCAGCGGACCGCCATACATGCCGGTCTGGCGATACATCGCGACACAGCGCACGATGCCGACGTCGAAGCATTCGAATTCCGGGATCGTGTGCGCGTCCTTCATCGCGGCGAGATAGTCCTGGATCTTCTCGACCGAGTTGTCGAACATCATCGGCGGCCAGGCCCAGTTGTTGTCGGCCTTGACCTTGAGATAGTTCAGCGAGCCGGCATTGCAGGCCGCGATCTCCGGCCGGGTCTGCCGGATGCAGTCGAGCGCACCTTGATAGTTCGGTCCCGACACGCCCGAGGTGTGATTGATGATCACGCCGGGACAGGCCTCGCGGATCGCCTGCTGGATCTCGCGGGAGACGTCGACGTCCCAGGACGGCAGATGCCCCTTGCCCGGCGCCTGCTGGCGCAGATGGATGTGCATGATCGCAGCACCGGCGTCATAGGCGCGCCGCGCCTCGCGCGCCATCTCCTCGGGCGTGACCGGCACATGATGCTGCCTGGGATCGGTGAGCACGCCGTTCAGCGCGCAGGTGATGACGGCTTTGTCGCTCATGGCACTCGTTCGATGGCTTCGCGCAAGCGGCGCTGTGCTGATCCGGCCCGTATATGACGGCGTCTCCGCCTGATCTGCTTGCGTTGACTCGCTGGTTGGAGGCCGCGCAACCCGCTATTGCTCTGCATCAAGCGCCCGGACGGGATCGGCGCTAACTGGTTCCCATGTTTCTCGTCACGGGGCGTGCAATGCCGATCGACACACAACCGGCGCCGACATTTCCGAACGGCCTGAGCGCGGCCGAGGCGGCACGGCGTCTGACGGCGGAGGGATTCAACGAGCTGCCGCAGACCGGCAAACGCTCGATCCTGCGCCTCGTCGCCGACGTGCTGAAGGAGCCGATGCTGCTTCTGCTGCTCGCCGGCGGGGGCATCTATCTCGCGCTGGGCGACGCGGCGGAAGCGATGCTGCTCGGCGTGTTCGCCTCGGCCTCCGTCTTCATCACCATCGTGCAGGAGGCGCGGACCGAGCGCGTGCTGGAATCGCTGCGCGATCTCTCCAGCCCGCGCGCGCTGGTGATCCGCGACGGCGAGCGCATCCGCATCGCCGGCCGCGAGGTGGTGCACGGCGATCTCATCGTGCTCGCCGAGGGCGATCGCGTCGCGGCCGATGCGGTGCTGCGGGAGTGCGACGATCTGCTGACGGATGAATCGCTGCTGACAGGCGAATCCGTGCCGGTGCGCAAGCGCCCCGCCCCGGCCGAGCCGATCGACACGCCCGCTGCGGCGGCCGGCGGCGACGACCAGCCATTCGTGTTCTCCAGCAGTCTCGTCGTCCGCGGCGGCGGCATTGCCGAGGTGACGGCGACCGGGCCGCACACGGCGATCGGCAGGATCGGCCAGTCGGTGACCGCCCTGGAGACCGAGACGCCGCGGTTGCGGCAGCAGACGCGACGGCTGGTGCTGGCGTTCGCCATCGGCGGCGGCATCGTGGTTGCGATCACGGTCGTGCTCTATGCGGTGTACCGCGGCGGCTGGCTGGAGGGAATCCTCGCCGGCATCGCGCTGGGCATGTCGATGCTCCCCGAGGAATTCCCGGTGGTGCTGACCGTGTTCCTGGCGATGGGCGCCTGGCGCATCTCGCAGGCGCGCGTGCTGACGCGGCGCGCTTCGGCGATCGAATCGCTCGGCGCCGCCACCGTGCTGTGCACCGACAAGACCGGCACCCTGACGCAGAACCGCATGATGGTGGCCCGGCTGGTGCTGCCGGACGGCAGCGTGCTGCAGCCTGCGACGGCGACGCCGGATGCCATCGCGCCGCCCTTCCGCGATCTCGTCGCCACCGCCGTGCTCGCCTGCGACCCGCAGTCGCATGATCCGATGGAGAAGGCGCTGCACGCGCTCGGCGCCGACGCCACCGCAGGCGCCACGTTGCAGCGACGCTACGGCTTGCGCCCCGACCTGCTGGCGATGACCAACGTCTGGTCGCGCGACGGCGCCGGCCTCGTGGCGGCCAAGGGTGCGCCGGAAGCGATCGCATCGCTCTGCGGCGTCGACGGCGGCGAGCTGGCGGCGCTGCAGGCGCGCGTCGAGACGCTCGCCGCCGAGGGCCTGCGCGTGCTCGGCGTCGCCCAGGCGAGCTGGAGCGGCGAGGCGCTCCCCGACATACAGCAGGACTTCGCGTTCTCGTTCCGCGGTCTCGTCGGCTTCGCCGACCCGCTGCGTCCGGAGGTGAAGGATGCCGTCGCCGAGTGCCGCTCCGCCGGCGTCCGCGTCATCATGATCACCGGCGACTATCCCGCGACGGCCACCGCCATTGCGCGGCAGGCCGGGATCGATCCCGAGCGCGTCATCGCGGGCCCCGAGCTTGCCGATCTCGACGACGACGCCCTGGCGCTTGCGGCGCGCGTGCCGACGGCGTTCGCCCGCATCATGCCGGAGCAGAAGCTGCGCATCGTCACCGCGCTCAAGGCCGACGGCGAGATCGTCGCGATGACCGGCGACGGCGTCAACGATGCGCCGTCGCTCAAGGCGGCGCATATCGGCATCGCGATGGGCGGCCGCGGCACCGACGTCGCGCGCGAGGCCTCGGCGATCGTGCTGCTCGACGATGATTTCGGCTCGATCGTCAAGGCGATCCGGCTCGGCCGGCGCATCTACGACAATCTGCGCAAGGCGATGAGCTTCATCCTTGCCGTGCACTTTCCGATCGCCGGACTGGCGCTGCTGCCGCTCGTCACCGGCCTGCCGCTGCTGCTCGGGCCCGTGCACATCGCCTTTCTCGAGATGATCATCGATCCCGTCTGTTCGCTGGTGTTCGAGGCCGAGACCGAGGAGAGCGACATCATGCGGCGGCCGCCGCGCGATCCGCAGGAGCCTCTGCTGCCGCGGCCGCTGGTGCTGTGGGGGGCGCTGCAGGGCATCCTGGCGATGCTCACCACGGGCGGCGTCCTGCTGCTGGCACACCGCAACGGCATGCCGGACGACGAGCTCCGCGCGCTGGTGTTCTTCACCCTGGTGTCGGTGATCGTGAGCCTGATCTTCGTCAACCGCTCGTTCTCGAGCTCGCTGCGCGAGGCGCTGCTGCGGCCGAACCGCATGCTGCTGCTGGTGATCGGCTTCGTCGTCGCCGTGCTCGCGACCAGCCTGACGCTGCCCGCCGCCGCGGCGCTGTTCCGGTTCGGACCGCTGCATGTCGACGATCTCGCGCTGACCGCGGCAGCCGCGCTGACCACGCTGATCATGCTCGAACTGTCGAAGTTCCCGCTGCGCGCCGCGCTCGCGCGGCACGCAGCCAGGAAAGATCAGGTCAAGGCCGCCTCGCCGGCGCGGTAGATCGCGAGATCGCGCGAGCCGGAGAAGATCGCGCGCGGCTTCAGCCCGTAGAAGCGGCGGATCGAGTGGCTGAAATGCGTCGAGTCGGGATAGCCGATGTCCTGCGCGAGATGCGCGAGGTTGAGGTCCTGGTTGGCGTAGTTGAGCAGATGCCGCGCGCGCTTCCAGGCCCGGAACGAACGGAAGGAGATGTCGGTCTCCTCCTTGAACAGATGCAGGAAGCGCGACGTCGACAGCCCCACGGCGGCGGCGCAGCTCTCGGCCGTGGCCGGCTCGCCGGAGAAGCGGCTGATCAGACCGATCGCCTTGACCACGCGCGGATCGAGCGTCCGCTGCGGCAGCACCTCGCCGAAGCAGAGCCGGTCGAAGATCGCGCTGGTGACGTCGCCGCTCAGCGGCCGCTGCACCAGCTCCTCATAGGCGGCGCGAATGCGGCAGGCGAACGCCTCGGCCTCGCGGGCGACGCGGCTGGCGAAGCGGTCCAGCGTGCCGATCGGCACGCTCTCCGGCTCGATGGTGACGACGATGACGGTGCGATAATCGCTCTCGATGGTGTGCGGCCGGTTCGGCGGCACGACCAGCAGCTCGCCGCTGCGCTCTTCGGCTCCTTCGGCCAGCAGCCGCAGGCTGCCGGTGAGCGCGACGTAGATATGGCACGCGCCCGAGCAGCGCTGGCGCGGACGGCCGAGCAGCCCGGCGTAGAAGACGCGCTCGGGCGTGATCAGCATGAGATGGCCGGAGTCCCGGCGGGTCACATCCATGGTCTTCCTCCTGAGGCGCGGCTCTGGCGGCCGCTTCTTTGGAGGAGAACCATAGCGCAATTCGCGCCCCTGTCATCGGCGACGACTGCCGATTTTTGTCGCGGTTAATTCACCGATTCGAGATGATCGTGATTCCGGGTTCGATGCTCAAGCATCGCCCCGGAATGACGTCCCCAAAGCTACGGCCTGACCCGCGGCTCGATGCCCTGCTCCACGCCCGCACGCTGCTCGGCGGCGCGTGCCCGCTGATAGCCCTCGCGCTGCTGCAATCGCACCCAATAGGCAGCCACATTCGGCCCAAAATCCTTGGCGAGCCCAAGCGTGTCTGCGAGACGCAATGCATAGCCGATCACGATGTCGGCCGCGGTGAAACGACCCGCGCACAAGAACTCGGCATTCGCCGTCGCTGCCTCCACGGCGCGCAGCCGTCCCAGGAACCACTTGGCATAGTCGGTGGCGACCTGCGGCGAGCGCCGCTCCTCCGGCTCGAGCTGAGTGTATCGCAATACCAGCGTCTGCGGGAATGTCAGCGTCGCGTCGGAAAAATACATCCAGTTCAGGAACGCGCCGTAGTCCTTTTCCTCAGGCCCGACCATCAGCGGCGTGGGACCGTGCTTGACGCCGAGGTAATGGCAGATGCCCGAGGACTCCGTCATCTTCGTCTCGCCGTCGATCAGAAACGGGATCGTGCCGAGCGGATTGATCGCCAGATACTCCTTCGCCAGCACCCGCGGCGGGAACGGCAGCATCTTCAACTCGTAAGCGAGACCGAGCTCTTCCAGCATCCACAACGGGCGAAACGAGCGGGCGCCGTCGCAATGATACAGCGTGATCATCAGGCGTTCCCCGCTTTGCCGCTGCCTGGCAAGGTCCCCATCATCTTGCACAGGATGGTCAACATGACCTCGTCGGCGCCGCCGCCGATCGAGCTCAGGCGCGAATCGCGATAGGCGCGGCTGACCGGGGTCTCGTTCATGAAGCCCATGCCGCCCCAATATTGCAGGCAGGCGTCGGTGAGCTCGCGCCCCAACCGGCCGGTCTTGAGCTTCACCATGGTCGCGAGCCGTGTCACGTCCTCGCCGGCGATCAGCGCCTCCGCGGCCTGGTAGGTCAGCGCGCGCAGCAGCTCGACCTCGGTCTGCATTTCCGCGAGCTTGAAGTGGACGACCTGGTTGTCGAGGATCGAGCGACCGAACGCCTTGCGGTTGCGGGTGTACTCGATGGTCGCATTGATGATCGCTTCATGCGCCTTCAGGCAGGCCGCGCCGGCCCACAGCCGCTCCTCCTGGAACTGCATCATCTGATAGGTAAAGCCATGGCCCTCCTCGCCGATGCGGTTACGCTTGGGGACGCGAACGTTGTCGAAGAAGATCTGCGCCGTGTCCGACGAGCGCATGCCCATCTTGTCGAGCTTGCGCGCGACCTGCACGCCCTTGCTCTTCATCGGCACGCAGATCAGCGACTTGTTGCGATGGACAGGTCCGTCGCTGGTGTTGGCGAGCAGGCAGATGAAGTCGGCCTGGGTGCCGTTGGTGATCCACATCTTGCCGCCATTGATGACGTAGTCGTCGCCATCGCCGCGCGCCTGGGTCTTGATCGAGGCGACGTCGGAGCCCGCGCCGGGCTCGGAGACGCCGATGCAGGCGACATAGTCGCCTGAGATCGCGGGCGCCAGAAACTCCTTGCGCACCTCGTCGGAGCCGAACCGCGCCAGCGCCGGCGTCGCCATGTCGGTCTGCACGCCGATCGCCATCGGGATGGCGCCGCAATTGATGGCGCCGAGCTCCTCCGCCATCATCAGCGCGTAGGAATAGTCCAGCCCCTGGCCGCCGAACTCGACCGGCTTGTTGAGGCCGAGAAAGCCGAGGTCACCGAGCTTCTTGAACAGCTCATGCGCCGGAAAGATGCCGGCTTCCTCCCATTCGTCGACGTGAGGATTGATCTCGGCGGCGATGAACTTCTGCAGGATGCGGCGCGGTTCGTCATGGTCGGCGGTGAAGAGCATGTTTCATTCCCTGTCATTCCGGGCGGGCGCGCAGCGACCGAACCGGGAATCTCGATATGGCCTCATTTGACTGAGTCACGCTCGTCATTCCGGGGCAAGGCCGCAGGACTTGAACCCGGAATCCAGAGATTGCTTTGCGTTCGTTCCAACAACCTCGAGATTCCGGGTTCAGCCCTGCGGGCTGCCCCGGAATGACGTGCGCTGAGAAGGCACGCGTCACAATCCCATCTGCCGGCTGGCCAGATCCTTCATGATCTCCTCGGTGCCGCCGCCGATCGCGTTGACCTTCACCTCGCGATAGATCCGCTCGACCCGGATGCCGCGCATGAAGCCGGCGCCGCCGAAGATCTGCACCGCTTCGGAAGCGCAGTAGGCCATCGTCTGCGTCGCCTGGTTCTTCATCATGCAGATCTCGGCGACCGGATTGTCGCCCTGTTCGAGCCGCCACGCCAGCATTTCCAGCATCGCCTGCGATGCCGCCACGCGCTGCGCCATGTCGACCAGCTTGTGGCGGATGACCTGGTGCTGCGCGAGCGGCTTGCCAAAGGTCTGGCGCTCCTTGGCGTAGGCAATCGCATCGTCGAGGCAGACACGGGCGTAGGCCGTGCAGCTCGCCGCCATGCCCATCCGCTCGCTGTTGAAATTGTGCATGATCAGCTTGAAGCCCTGCCCCTCCTCGCCGATCAGGTTCTCGACGGGGACGCGGCAGCCGTCGAAATGCAGGGTCGCAGTGTCCGACGCCCACCAGCCCATCTTGTCGAGCTTGGTGCGCGTCAGCCCCGGTGTGTCACCGGGAACCAGCAGCAGGCTGACGCCCGCCGGCCCCGGTCCGCCGGTGCGCACGGCGACAGTGATGTAGTCAGCGCGCATCCCGGAGGTGATGAACGTCTTCTCGCCGCTGACGACGTAGTGATCGCCGTCGCGGACCGCCTTGGTCCTGAGATTGGCAACGTCGGAGCCGCCGCTTGGCTCGGTGATCGCCAGCGCCGAGATCTTGCGCCCCGCCAGAATCTCCGGCAGCACGCGCGCCCTCACCTGCGGCTGCGCGGCGCGCGCGATCGGCGGCGCGCCGATCGTGTGGCTCATCACGCTGGCGCTGATGCCGCCGGCACCCGCACGCGCCAATTCCTGCGACGACACGATCTTCATGAACTGGTCGGCCGGCACGCCGCCGAATTCCTCCGGGAAGCCGAGTCCAAGCAGGCCGATCTCCGCCGCCTTCAGATAAAGCGCGCGCGGAAATTCTCCGGCCTCGTCCCACGTGCTCGCGAACGGCGCGATCTCCTTGTCGACGAAGCGCCTGATGACGTCGCGGAAGGCCTCGTGCTCGGCCGTGTAGAACGGGCTCTTGGTCATGGCGGCGCCGGGAGGATCCTGCTTCGTGCGCGGGAGAAGATGCGCCGGAAACGCCCGTATCAACTTGCGTGGAGTGGCTGGCCGGCAAAATCACCTGCGGCGCGCCCGATCGGCCCCCGCCAGGTTCCCAAGGCCAGCGCCTGGACGCAAGACAGTGCATTGCACACATCTGCCCACTCGATTGCGGTGAGCGGCCTCCCATGGTCACCATCGCCGCAGGCCAAGAGCAAAAACGACAATCACGGAAATTCAACCGAGGAAGCCCAGGGATGTTGCCGATGACGACCAGGACTCTGCTCTCATTCGCGGCCGCAGCCGCCTTTTCCGTACTGGCGAGCCAGAGCGCGCTTGCGCAGAAGAAATACGACACCGGCGCCACCGACACCGAAATCAGGATCGGCAACGTCGAGGCGTATAGCGGCCCGGCCTCGGCCTACGGCATCATCGGCAAGACCGAGGAAGCCTATTTCAAGATGATCAACGATCAGGGCGGCATCAACGGCCGCCGGATCAACTTCATCTCCTATGACGACGGCTACAGCCCGCCGAAGACGGTCGAGCAGGTGCGCAAGCTGATCGAGAGCGACGAGGTGTTCCTGGTGTTCAATGCGCTGGGCACGCCGACCCAGACCGCCGTGCAGAAATATCACAATGCCAAGAAGGTGCCGCAGCTGTTCCTGGCCACCGGCGCCAGCAAATGGAACGACCCGAAGGAATTCCCCTGGACCATGGGCTTCCAGCCGAGCTACCGCGTCGAGGCGCGGATCTTCGCCAAGTACATCCTCAAGGAGAAGCCGAACGCGAAGATCGCGATCTTTTATGCCAATGACGATTTCGGCAAGGACTACGTCCTCGGCATCAAGGAGGTGCTCGGCGACAAGGCCAAGACCATGATCGTCGCCGAGGAGAGCTACGAGACCACCGAGCCCTCGATCGATTCCCATATCGTCAAGCTGAAGGGAACCGGCGCTGACGTGTTCGTCAACATCTCCACGCCGAAATTCGCAGCCCAGGCGATCAAGAAGATCGCCGAGCTGGAATGGAAGCCGATGCATGTCATGACCGACGTCTCGATCTCGATCGGCGCGGTGATGAAGCCCGCCGGCCTCGATGCGTCCGAAGGCGTGCTGTCCGCCGGCTATCTCAAGGATCCGTCGGACCCGCAGTGGAAGGACGACGAGGGCATGAAGAAGTTCATGGCCTTCATCGACAAGTACATGCCGGGCGCCAACATCTCCGACGCCAACCTCGCCTATGGCTATGCCGCGGCCCAGACCATGGTGCAGACCCTGAAGCAGTGCGGCGACACTCTCACCCGCGACAACGTCATGAAGCAGGCGGCCAGCCTGAAGGATTTTGCGCCCGACACCCTGATCCCCGGCATCAAGGTCAATACCGGCCCCAATGATTTCGCCCCGATCGAGCAGCTCAAGATGATGCAGTTCAAGGGCGGCAAATGGGACCTGTTCGGCGACATCATCAGCGCGGACGTGGGGGGATAGGCGGACAAGATCGTCCCGTGTGCTTCAGCCAACCCGTTTCGCTGGTCTGAGCACACGGGCTTGGCATTGGCCTCGCTCTCGCAACGACGGCAGTGTGCTCCCCCCCCTTGCGGGGAGGGGTTGGGGGTGGGGGTCCACGCGCACCGACCCGCATGAAGGCCCCCGCGCCTATCGACGTCGTCGCTCGATATATCAGGCGCTCTGGACCTCAGCCCCCCTCGCCCCTGCCGCGAAGCCGTGCTCGCGTCTCTCAGAGATCCTCCCTCATCACATCGAGCACGACTCGTTGGACCCCCACCCCCTCCCCGCAAGGGGGAGGGGAGCTGACCGACATCGCGGCAAGAGCCTGCTCTTCACGAAGAAAACCGATGTTCGGCTTGCCTCCGGATTCTGATAAAAATAATTTACTTGCGATTTTTCGGAATTCATGATTGTATCCCTGCATCCCGCCTCACCGCAGAGGGGCGTTGCGCGCGATCGTCACGACACGCGAGGTGGGGATGCGATGGCCGCGAGAGATCGCAGCATTCTCCTCAACGAGGATGCGGACGAACGATCGCTTGCGGACGTGAAGTCGCAGCGTCCTGACACCCCGATGCTGGTGTCCCGCGCAATGCGCAAGCATTGTCGCGAATGGTGGCCAACAAGCCCGGCGCACCAGGGAGACTGCGTATAAGCGTGAAGACCGTCGCGCAGGGAATGCCGGTTGAATCGGCTTTGCCTGTGGTACCTGCCGCCTGCATTTTTTGAGCAGGCGGGCCATGGGTGAGGCCTTCACCCGGCATTCCCTGCGCCCTCTGCATTTGAGGAGGGACGAACTGATCGCAGACCTCGGGCATGATGTGCCGCGGGAATGCGTCGACATGTCCGTCGTCTGCTGTTCGATCCGTTCTGCTGTTTAGGCCTTCTGCTGTTTGAGCCGTGAATCCGCCCACCCACCGCTGTCGTCCCGGCGAACGCCGGGACCCATACTCCGCGGCGGTTGTGTTGGGCAAAATGCCAATGACCAGCCAGCCTCAAACCCCTCCCTGGGGGTATGGGTCCCGGCGTTCGCCGGGACGACAGCGTATTTGTAGGAGCACCGCGTCTCCCACACGCACCGTCCTAGCGAACGCGGCGACGGAGTCAGCTGCCGTAGGGTGGGCAAAGCGGACGCCCGCAGGGCGGTTGCGTGCCCACCGTCCGTCGGCGCATTCGGAGCGAATGGTGGGCACGGCGCGCGGTGGAGCGCAGCATGCAACACGCACCGGGGCGCGCCTTTGCCCACCCTACACCTAACAACTCACGGCACGCCTTGCACGAACAGTGCGAACGGCTCCTCGACCGTCTTGCGCAGATGCTCGCGGTACACCCCATAGTGTCGATCATCCGTGCCGAGTCTGCCGAAGCTCGGCTCCACCACATTGCGCAGCGGAAGCAGCGCGATGGGCGCCGCGATCGGCGTCAGCAGCGAGCCGCGGCCCGCCAAGAGCGTCGTGATGATGCCGTACATCTCGCCGGTGATGGTCGGCCGTGACACGGTGATCAGGCGGTGCTGACCGTGGCGGTTGGTGACGAGGTAGACGAAGCCGGACTGGTTGGGCACGGCGACCTCGCCGAATTGCGTGAACGCCGCATCGAGCCGCGCGCCCTCGCGAAACACCAGCGACGACGCCGCATCGTCCCAGGCGATGTCGGTGCGGTAGGCGTAGATCGCGTCCTTGTCGCCGAATGACGGCCGCAAGGTGACGTAGGTGCCCTCGATCCATTCCACCGCCCGCCGCGAATAGGAGCCGAGACTGTCCGGCGCGATGCCGCCGCTCGTGGCAGGCGCGGCGAGAGGCGCGCTCGGCGCCTTGCGCAGGGACATGCCGAGCGCCTGCTCCAGCCGGACGATGGTCGCCAGCGTGAACGGGCGGCGGCCGCCGAGCGCCTTCTCGAGGGTCGACAGGCTCAGCCTGGCCTGCTCGGCGAGGGCCTGCCGCGACATCCGGCGCCGCGCGATCTCCTCGCGGATCGTCTCCGCGACCTGCCGGCTCTGCTCGTCGGAAAGCTCGCTGTTGTCCGGGTTCGACATCCTGTCCCCTGCCGCGTGACGCCCACCTCTTCTAGCAGACGGACAAATCGGCACAAACCCGGACAGATCAGCCGCGCTCTCGACCACCACCGGACAGACGCGGGCGGGCCGCGGCCAAACAAGACCGACCATTCCGCTCGCGGCGCCGGCGCGCTGCGCTCAGTGTCGGCATGCCGAAATTGTTCGTTGCGGAGCCAATGATGAGCGAGACGATCGACCACGATATCAGAAGCAGCACCCATCCGGTCCGGTCGTGGATCGTGACCATGCTGCTATTCCTGCTGCTGCAGGCCGCCGCCGTGCTGCTGGTCGGCTTCACGGCGCTGTTTCTCAGCGTCACCCCTGGCTGGTCCGCCGAAGGGCCGCTGGCGCCGCTGACCAGGCCGGGCGATGCCCGCTCCGGCGCGCTGCTGTTCAAATCCGACGGCAGCTATGCCGAGGCGCCGCGGCTCGGCATCGACGTCGACATCGTCGTTTCAGGCCCGACTGCGCGGGCGCGCGTGACGCAGCTGTTCAAGAACACGAGCTCGCAATGGATGGAGGCGCTCTATGTCTATCCGCTGCCGCCCGACAGCGCGGTGGACACGCTGAAGATGATCGTCGGCGACCGCGTCGTGGTCGGCGACATCAAGCCGCGCGAACAGGCCAAGGTGATCTACGAGCAGGCCAAGCGCGACGGCAAGACCGCGGCGCTGACCGAGCAGGAGCGGCCGAACATCTTCACCAACTCGCTCGCCAACATCGGCCCCGGCGAGACCGTGCTGGTGCAGATCGAATATCAGCAGCCGGTGGCACAGGCGGCCGGCGAATTCTCGCTGCGGGTGCCGCTGGTCGTGGCGCCGCGCTACAATCCGGCGCCGATCGTGCAGAGCGTCGATTTGCGCCCGGGCGGCAACGGCTGGGGCGCCGCTGCGAACGATCCGGTACCGGACCGCAACCGCATCTCCCCGGAGGTGCTCGACCCCGCCAAGAGTGATCCGGTCAACCCGACCAAGATCACGGTGCGGCTGCAGGCCGGCTTCGCGCTCGGCGAGGTCAAGAGCCACCATCACCAGGTGACCATCGACAGCCCCGATGCGAGGACGCGTGTCGTGACCCTGGCCGAGGGCGTGGTGCCGGCCGACCGCGATTTCGAGCTGACCTGGAAGCCGGCGGCGGTGGCGATGCCGTCGGTCGGGCTGTTCCACGAGCAGGTCGGCGACGCCGACTATCTGCTCGCCTTCGTCACGCCTCCTGCGGTGACGGCGTCAGCGCAGCGCCCGCAGCCGCGCGACGTCATCTTCGTGATCGACAATTCCGGATCGATGGGCGGCACCTCGATCCGCCAGGCCAAGGCCAGCCTGCTCTACGCGCTGGGCCGGCTACAGCCGGGCGATCGCTTCAACGTGATCCGTTTCGACGACACCATGACGGTGCTCTTCCCCGCCTCGGTGCCGGCCGATGCCGAGCATGTCGGCAGCGCCACCAGCTTCGTTAGTTCGCTGGATGCGCGCGGCGGCACCGAGATGGTCCCTGCGATGCGCGCGGCGCTGACCGACGACGGCAGCGACAGCGCGCGCGTGCGGCAGGTGGTATTCCTCACCGACGGCGCCATCGGCAACGAGCAGCAGCTATTCGAGACCATCACCGCAATGCGCGGCCGCTCGCGCATCTTCATGGTCGGTATCGGCTCGGCACCGAACACCTATCTGATGACGCGCGCCGCCGAGCTCGGCCGCGGCGCCTTCACGCATATCGGCGCGGTCGAGCAGGTCGAGGAGCGCATGCGCGGCCTGTTCGCCAAGCTGGAGAACCCTGTCGTGACCGCTCTGGCCGCGACGTTTTCGGAAGCCTCAGCGGATCTCACGCCCGCGGTGCTGCCGGACGTGTATCGCGACGAGCCGCTGGTGCTCGCCGCGAAGATCGACCGTCTCGCTGGATCGCTGCAGCTCAAGGGCCGCATCGGCGACCAGCCCTGGACCATCACGCTGCCGCTGTCAGGCGCCGCCGAAGGCAAGGGCCTCTCCAAGCTGTGGGCCCGGCGCAAGATCGGCGATGCCGAGGTGGCACAGACGATGCGGCAGATGACATCAGAGGAAGCCGACGGCGCGATTCTGAAGCTCGCGCTGGAGCATCAGCTGGTGACGCGCCTGACCAGCCTCGTCGCCGTCGACAAGACGCCGCGGCGGACCGATGGCGAGCCGCTGAGGCTCGCCGAGCTGCCGATCAACCTGCCGGCGGGCTGGGACTATGAGAAGGTGTTCGGCGAGCGCGGTGGGATGCCGGCGATGCGGAAGGACCGCCGCGCCGAAGCCGACGGCGACGTTCAGCTCGCCGCGCTGAAGCGACCTGTGGTGCCGGCGGCGCCTGCCACGATCACGCTGCCGAAGACGGCAACCGATGCCGAGCTCAGCATGCTGCTCGGGCTGGGGATCCTGATGCTCGAACTGATCTGGCTCGCTGCCCTTCGGCGGCGGCCTGCCAACTAACTAACGGCGTCATTGCGAGGAGCCGAAGGTGACGAAGCAATCCAGGGCCGGGTGCGCGACTCTGGATTGCTTCGTCGCTTCGCTCCTCGCAATGACGAAAGGAGAGTTCATGCCTCGTGTCCTCATCCCGCTCGCGATTGGCCTGGCCGGCCTCGCCCTGTTCGGTCACGGCGCTCTCATCCACGCCAAGGCGATCGTCGCACAAGTACTGCTCGACCGCGCCTTCACTAGGACCATCGCGACGGGACATCCGGTCAAGCCGTGGTCCTGGGCCGACACGGTCCCGGTGGCGCGGATCGAGGTGAAGCGCCTCGGCGTCTCCACCATCGCGCTGGCCGGCTCCAGCGGCCAGGCGCTCGCCTTCGGCGCCGGCCATGTCGAAGGCAGCGCCGAGCCGGGCCAGCCGGGCATCGCGGTGTACTCCGCGCACCGCGACACGCATTTCCGCTTCCTGCGCGACATCAGGATCGGCGACGAGATCGACGTAATCAGGCGCGACGGCAAGGCCTTCCGCTACCGCGCCGATGCGGCCAAAGTCGTCCGCTTCGATGCCTCCGGCATCGATCCGGCGAGCGACGGCCCGGAGCTGGTGCTGTCGACCTGCTGGCCATTCGACGCTCTGACCGAGGGACCGGAACGCTACGCGCTGCATGCCACGCTGATCGCGGCGGACAGATGAACGCGCGCATCGCTGGGCTTGGGAACCCGGCGACGAATGCCCATTTGTCACCGTGTCGCCCGCGTGGGATGCTCCGTCGGCGACAGCCCGGTCCACATCTCAAGCGCTTTCGACATGCATTCCCAGGTTCAATATCTGCCGATCACGCCGGCCTTCTTCGCGATCCTGGTGCTGGCGTTCGGCGTCCTGATCGTCCTGATCCAGCTCGGCATCCTGCGCTACGCCTACATGAAGCTCGGCGTCAGCTCGGGCACCGCGATGCTGCTGCTGTTCGGATCGCTGATCGGCAGCTATTTCAACATTCCGATCACCATGCTGCCCGGGCAGGTCGCGCGCTCCGGCGAGATCATCGACTTTTTCGGCATGCAGTATGTCGTGCCGCTGGTGCATCAATGGCCCGGCACCCTCCTCGCCGTAAATGTCGGCGGCGCCGTGATCCCGACGATCATGTCGACCTATCTCGTGCTGCGCTACCAGCTCTGGCTGCGCGCGGCGATCGCGGTGCTGGTGATCGCCGTGATCATCCACGCGATGGCAACGCCGGTGCAGGGCGTCGGCATCGCCGTGCCGGTGTTCGCGCCGGTCGTCGTGACCGCGATCCTGGCGTTCCTGCTGTCGCGCGAATATGCCGCGCCGCTGGCCTATATCGGCGGCTCGATGGGGACGCTGGTCGGCGCCGACCTGATGAACCTCGACAAGATCGGCAGCCTCGGCGCGCCCGTGGCCTCGATCGGCGGCGCCGGAACCTTCGACGGTATCTTCCTGACCGGGATTCTTGCGGTGCTGCTCGCGGGCCTCGCCGCCCCGTCCCGGCCCGGGCTCGCGCGCTGAGCTTCCAACCGGAAGACTTAACGGCTAAAATCGAGCAGAGGCAGCGACGGACACGGAATGCGCGCGATCAATCTCATCGTCGGAACCCTGACGATCGCGGCCGTTGCGGCCGGGATCAGCGGCGTCCTGATCAAGCAGAAGGCGCGGATCGCCCAGCAGCGCAGCGTCATGCGCGTCGTGTTCGACGGCGGCTCGGCGGCGGGCCTGCGCAAGGGCGGCCCGGTGAATTTCGACGGCGTGCAGGCGGGGCAGATCCTCTCGATCAACCTCGAAAGCCCGCGCAAGATCGTTGCCATGATCACGCTCGACAATTCCGCACCGATCCGCAAGGACACCACGGCCGGCATCGAATTTCAGGGCCTGACCGGCATCGCCGCGATCTCGCTGGTCGGCGGCGCGCCGACGGCGCCGCCGGTGCCGTTCGATCGCGACGGGGTGCCGGTACTGACGGCCGACCTCAAGGACCAGGAGACGATGGTCGAGACGGTGCACAACGTCGACAAATTCATCGTCAGCAATGCACCGGCCATCAAGGAGGCGCTGCAGACCTTCGAATCCGAGACCGCCTCGCTGCAGGAGAAGACGGCAGCGATCGACGCCGCGATCGACAAGGCCGAGGACGTGTTCAAGGGCTTCGACACGCTCGTGACCAGGATCGACGGCGCCATTCCCGGCTTCGCGGACGGCAATCCCGGACAGCTGTTCGATCAGATCAAGTCGATGCGCGAGCTCGTCGACAGCTTCAAGCGCAAATCGGCCAAGGTCATCGACGAGAGCCGCAAGACGCTGCTCGACATCAGCGACGGCGCCAATGCGATGACCGTCAAGTTCGGCGGCCAGCCGGCGGCTGGGCCGGGACCGCGCCGCGTGCCGGCGTCACGCTGAGGGACGGCGGATCGCGCCGCCCCTCGCGCTCAATGGCTGATCATCCACGGCCGCGCCGTCGGAAAGCCCTTGGCGCCGCTCCTGGTCTTGGTCATCAACCGCGGCTGCTTCTTCGGCGAGCAGCAGCCGCAGCCCGGCCCGTGCTTCGCCTTGTATTCCGCGACCGTCTGCGGCGCGTGGCGGCTGCGCTCGTTGGTGGCATGCGCCGTGCGCCGCTCCGCCGGCATGCAGGCGAAGGCGGGTGCGGTAAGGATCACGCGCGGCGCCATGTCCTGGCATTGCGGACAGACCTGCGGCTCATCACATTCAGCCATCGGGCGCATGTCGGTGAATGGTCCGCATGTATCACAGAGATATTCATAGACCGGCATCGTCTCGTCTCCTGCGCAACAATCATCTCCATCTCACGCGGCGGATGCGGGGCGGCGGATACGCTGCCGTCCCGCACCCATCGCGCAGGGAGACCGCTATTTGTCCGGCGAGATCGGCATCTGGATGTCGCCCGTGATGTGCTTGATCGGCCCCGCCGACGACGGCATCACGTCGAAGTCGAAGATCTCGGTCGGCAGCCACAGCGTGGCGCAGGCATTGGGCACGTCGACCACGCCCGAGATGTGGCCCTGCACCGGCGCGGTGCCGAGGATCGAGTAGGCCTGGGCACCGGAGTAGCCGAACTTCTTCAGGTACTCGATGGCGTTGAGGCAGGCCTGGCGATAGGCGATGTGGACGTCGAGATAGTGCTGCTTGCCGGCCTCGTCGACCGAGATGCCCTCGAAGATGAGGTAATCGCGATAGTTCGGCGTGATCGGCGACGGCTTGAAGATCGGGTTCTTGATGCCGTATTTCGCCACGCCGTCCTTGATGACGTCGACCTTGATGTGCAGCCAGCCGGCCATCTCGATGGCGCCGCAGAAGGTGATCTCGCCGTCGCCCTGGCTGAAGTGCAAATCGCCCATCGAGAGGCCGCCGCCGGGCACGTAGACCGGGAAGTAGATCTTCGAGCCGCGCGACAGGTCCTTGATGTCGCAATTGCCGCCATGCTCGCGCGGCGGCACGGTGCGGGCGCCCTCGGCACCGATCTTGGCCTTGGCGTCGCCCTTGGCCTGTCCGGCATGCGCGGTCGGCGCGAACGGCGGGTTGGCGAGACCGGGCACGCGGGTCGGGTTGGTGGCGATCAGCGCGGTCTCGCGCTCGTTCCAGGTCGCGAGCAGCTTCGGATCGGGCAGACAGCCGATCAGGCCGGGATGGATCAGGCCGGCGAAGTTCACGCCCGGCACGTGACGCGACGAGGTGTAGAGGCCCTTGATGTCCCAGATCGACTTCTGCGCCAGCGGGAAGTGATCGGTCAGGAAGCCGCCGCCGTTCTGCTTGGAGAAGAAGCCGTTGAAGCCCCACAGGCTCTCCTTCAACGGACCGACGTCGAGCAGGTCGACGACCAGGAGGTCGCCCGGCTCGGCGCCCTTGACGCCGATCGGGCCGGACAGGAAATGCACGATCGACAGGTCGATGTCGCGCACGTCATCGGCGGAGTCGTTGTTCTTGATGAAGCCGCCGGTCCAGTCATAGGTCTCGATGATGAAGTCGTCACCCGGATTGACCCACTCCACCATCGGAATGTCAGGGTGCCAGCGGTTGTGCACCTTGTCGTTCTCATAGGCCGATTTGGTCAGATCGACCTTGATCAATGTGTCTGGCATCAGAAGCTCCCCTTGTTGCTTGCTTGGACGGAGTGGTTAGACGGACAGATATTTCGAGACCTGCGCGGCATCGACCTGATCGCGCGGATCGTCGCGGACGATCTCGCCGTTCTCGATCACCAGCACGCGGTCGGCGATGTCGAGCGCGAAGCTCAGCACCTGCTCGGAGACGACGATCGACAGCCCCTTCTCGTCGCGGATGCGTTTCAGGGTGCGCGCCATCTCCTTGATGATCGACGGCTGGATGCCCTCGGTCGGCTCGTCGAGCAGCAGCACCTTGGGCTTGGTCGCGAGCGCACGGGCAATCGCGAGCTGCTGCTGCTGGCCGCCGGAGAGATTGCCGCCGCGGCGGCCCTTCATCTCCAGCAGCACCGGAAACAGCTCGTAGATGTCGGCGGGCACCTCGGACTCGCCGGAGACCACGAGGCCGGTCTCGATGTTCTCCTTGACCGTCATGGTGGAGAAGATCATGCGGCCCTGCGGCACGTAGGCGAGGCCCTTGGCGACACGCTCATAGCTCTTCAGGCTTGCGAGCTCGGCGCCGTCCATCGCGATCGAACCGCTCTTGGCCGGCAGGATACCCATCAGCGACTTCATCAGCGTGGTCTTGCCCATGCCGTTGCGCCCCATGATCGCAACGATCTCGTTGGGCGCGACCTTCACGTTCAGGCCATGCAGCACCTCGCTCTGGCCGTAGGCGACATGGAGATCGGAGATTGCGAGCATCAATGGCTCCTGCAAAGTGATGAACTTGGATGAGGCTGCAGCAACATCGGCAGAGCGCTCCCTCCCCCCTTGTGGGGGAGGGTTGGGGAGGGGGGTGGCCCCAAGCGAGACTGCCGCCGTGGGCCCCCTCCCTTAACCCCTCCCCACAAGGGGGAGGGGAACGCGGCGTCATTCGGAGCGAACAGGATCGCGATCATCGCTCAGTGCCCCAGATAGACTTCGACGACCTTGGGATCGTTCTTGACCCGCTCCATCGTGCCTTCGGAGAGGATCTGCCCCTGGTGCAGCACCGTGACCTTGTGGGCGATGTCCTCGACGAACTTCATGTCGTGCTCGATGACCAGCACCGAGCGGTCCTTGATGATGCGGTTGAGCAACTCGGCGGTCTTGGCGCGCTCGCTGACGCTCATGCCGGCCACGGGCTCGTCGAGCATCAGCAGGTCCGGGTTCTGGATCAGCAGCATGCCGATCTCGAGCCACTGCTTCTGGCCGTGGCTGAGCTCGGCGGCCGAGGTCTTGAGACGGTCCTTGAGGAAGATCATCTCGGCGACCTCCTCGACGCGGTCCTTGACGACCGCGTCGCGCTGGAAGGTCAGCGAGCCGAACACGGTGCGGCCGCGCGGAAACGAGATCTCGAGATTCTCGAACACGCTGAGATCCTCGAACACCGACGGCGTCTGGAACTTGCGGCCGACACCTGCCTTGACGATCTCGTTCTCGCGCAGCTTCGTCAGCTCCTTGCCGCGGAACTGGATCGAGCCCGAGGTCGCCTTGGTCTTTCCGCAGATCAGGTCGAGCACCGTGGTCTTGCCTGCGCCGTTCGGGCCGATGATCACGCGGATCTCGTTCTCCTCGACATAGAAGGAGAGATCGTTGACCGCCTTGAAGCCGTCGAAGGAGACCGTGAGCGCTTCGACCGCGAGCAGGAAGTCCTTGGGCTGATGACCGATGAGCATCGCTGTCTCCTCACTCTGCAGGGGCGCCGTTGGCGACGAGCCCGCCATTGCCGGATTTCTTGGTGCGGGACGCCAGCAGGCGATCGATGCGCGGCTGCACGTGATCGCCCCAGATCCCGGCGAGCCCGTTCGGGAAGGCAAGAACCACCGCGATGAAGAGCGCACCGAGGCCGAACAGCCAGAGCTGCGGGAAGGTTTCCGACAGACTGGTCTTGGCAAAGTTGACGAGGAGCGAGCCGTAGACCGCACCGAAGATCGACAGCCGGCCGCCGACCGCGGTGTAGATCACCATTTCGATCGACGGCACGATGCCGACGAACGACGGCGACATGAATCCGACTTCCAATGTGAACAGGGCACCGCCGACCGCGGCGAACACCGCGGCAGCGCAGAAGGCAAAGATCTTGAAGTTGGCGACGCTGTAGCCGGAGAAGCGGACCCGATCCTCCTGCTCACGCATCGCCACCAGAATGCGGCCGAGCTTGGTCAGGCGGATGAACTGCGCCACCAGGATGGCGACGAACAGCAGGAACACTTCGACGAAGTAGAGGATGAGTTTGGCGTGATCGGTGCGGATGTCCCAGCCGTGCAGGGTGCGCAGATCGGTGATGCCATTGATGCCGCCGGTATAACCCTGCTGTCCCACGATCAGAATGGTCAGGATGGCCGCGATGGCCTGGGTGATGATCGCGAAATAGACGCCGCCGACGCGCCGCTTGAACATCGCGGCGCCGATGATGAAGGCGAAGATCGCCGGCACCAGGATGATCGCGGCGATCGCGAACGAAAAGCTCTGGAACGGCTTCCAGAACAACGGCAACTGCGTCAGCTGATTCCAATCCATGAAGTCGGGAATGCCCGGCGTCGACTGGATCTTGGTGTTGGCGACGCTGGAGGCTTCCAGCTTGAGGAACATCGCCATGCAGTAGCCACCAAGGCCGAAGAACACACCCTGGCCGAGGCTCAGGATGCCGCCATAGCCCCAGCACAGCACCAGGCCGATCGCGACGAAGGCGTAGGTCAGATATTTCGCGACCAGGTTGAGGCGGAACACATCGAGCGCCAAGGGCAGGATGACGACGAGCAGGAGCAGCAGCGAGACGAAGCCGATGAGTTCTGATCGGTTGAAAAAGCGCGAGTTGATGATCATGACCGTGCTTTCTTGTTGGGCTGTCGGAGCTGGCTCACTTGCGGACCTTGAGGGCGAACAGGCCCTGCGGCCGCATCATCAGGATGGCGACGATCGCAAGCAGCGTGAGCACCTTGGCCATCGAGCCGGACATGAAGAACTCCATGGTCGACTGCGCCTGGGAGATGGTGAAGGCGGAGGCGATGGTGCCGATCAGGCTGGCGGCGCCGCCGAACACGACGACCAGGAAGGTGTCGACGATGTAGAGCTGTCCGGCCGTCGGACCCGTCGAGCCGATCATGGTGAAGGCCGAGCCCGCGACGCCGGCAATGCCGCAGCCGAGGCCGAAGGTGTAGCGGTCGACCTTCTCGGTGTTGATGCCGACGGCGCCGGCCATCACGCGGTTCTGCACCACGGCGCGAACCTGCTTGCCCCAGCGCGACAGAAACAGGACGTAGGCCACCACGAGCGTGATCAGGATGGTCAGGCACATCACGAACATGCCGTTGATCGGGATCTGGATGGCGTCGGTCGCCTGCCAGGAGCCCATCATCCACTCGGGGAGCTCGACGCCGACCTCGCGCGCACCAAACACCGAGCGGTAGGCCTGCTGCAGGATGAGGCTGAGGCCCCAGGTGGCGAGCAGCGTATCGAGCGGCCGCTTGTAGAGTCGGCGTATCATCGCCCATTCGACCAGCATGCCGAGCGATCCGGAGGCGATGAAGGCGAATATCATCGCGACGAAGAAGTAGCCGGGAAACAGCGAGGGGAGGAAATGCTGGAAGGCGTTCGACGTCATCCAGGTGACGTAAGCGCCGAGGATCATGAACTCACCATGCGCCATGTTGATGACGCCCATCTGGCCGAAGATGATGGCGAGCCCCAGCGCCATCAGCACGTAGACCGAAAACAGGATGAGGCCCGCGAAGCCCTGCATCGCGAAGATGGCCCCGAGGTCGCCGATGGAATAGTCACCGAACATGATCCGTCCTCTCGTGATGCCCTGCAGGAAATGGATCGGCGTGCGGCACAGCGTGTCCGCGGCCAAGATCGTTCCCTCCCCCCTTCTGGGGGAGGGCTAGGGAGGGGGGCCTCCGCGCCGAGCTGTGGGTGGGGTACCCCCCTCCCCAACCCTCCCCCACAAGGGGGGAGGGAGCGCACCGTCAACGGCGCGCCAGAGACGCAGGCTTACTGATAGCCCTTCGGGAACGGATCGGGCTCGACCAAGTCGGCGGTCTCGTAGATCAGCTCGTACTGACCGTCCGCCTTGGCGCGGCCGACGCGGGTCTTGGACCAGAGATGGTGGTTCTCGTGGATCCGAACATAGCCTTCCGGCGCGCCCTTGAACTCGATGCCGGGCGAGGCCGCCGCGACCTTGTCGATGTCGAAGCTGCCGGCCTTCTCGACCGTCAGCTTCCACAGCCACGGGCCGAGATAGGCAGCCTGGGTGACGTCGCCGATCACGGTCTTCTCGCCCCACATCTTCTTGAATTCGGAAACGAAGGCCTTGTTGTTCGGATTGTCGAGCGACTGGAAGTACTTCATGCAGGCATAGGCGCCAGCGATGTTCTCACCGCCGATCCCGTCGATCTCGTCCTCGGTCACGGAGATGGTGAGCAGCGTCTGCTTCGACATGTCGATGCCGGCTGCCTTGAGCTGCTTGTAGAACGCGACGTTGGAGCCGCCGACGATGATCGCGTAGATCACGTCCGGCTTGGTCAGCTTGATCTTGTTGATCACCGAGTTGAACTGGGTGTGGCCGAGCGGGAAATATTCCTCGCCGACGACCTTGGCGCCCTGCAGATGGCCCTCGATGTGCTTGCGCGCGATCTTGTTCGAGGTGCGTGGCCAGATGTAGTCGGAGCCGAGCAGGTAGAAGGTCTTCGCGCCCTTGGTCTTGTTGACCCAGTCGAGGCCGGCGATGATCTGCTGCGTGGCCTCCTGGCCGGTGTAGATGACGTTCTTCGACTGCTCGAGGCCTTCGTAGAAGGTCGGGTAATACAGCATGCCGTTGTACTGCTCGAACACCGGCAGCACCGCTTTGCGCGAGGCCGAGGTCCAGCAGCCCATGACGGCGGCGCATTTGTCGTTGACCAGCAG
Organism: Bradyrhizobium sp. SZCCHNRI3043; assembly: GCF_032377735.1. Classification (NCBI taxonomy): domain Bacteria; kingdom Pseudomonadati; phylum Pseudomonadota; class Alphaproteobacteria; order Hyphomicrobiales; family Nitrobacteraceae; genus Bradyrhizobium; species Bradyrhizobium sp. SZCCHNRI3043. The sequence continues at coordinate 65,244 of NZ_JAUHID010000019.1, read as the reverse complement.
CTTCTTGGCCTTCTCGGCGAAGGTCGGCCAGTCGGAAGCGCCGTCCTCCTGGATATACTTGATTTTGCGGCCGAGCACGCCGCCGGCGGCATTGATCTGCTCGATGGCGAGCTTCTCGGCTTGCACCGAGCCGGTCTCCGAGATCGCCATCGTGCCCGTGACCGAATGCAGAATGCCGACGGTGACTTCGCTATCCGTGACTGCAAGGCCGGTGGTGTTGACTGCAGAGGTTGCAGGGCCTGCGCCGAAGGACGGCCGCGGCATCATGGCGAGCGCCGGGATCGCGGCCATTCCCATCAGCAATTGGCGCCGAAGTGGCGACTTCAGGCCCTTTTTGGTTTCGTCTGACATGAGCACCCCATTCATTGGTTCGAGGACACGCGTTGGGTCGGACGAAGGATGGCGCGCTTTGTGCAACGCACGGATACGCAAGATTGCGTATACTGCACCGCAAAAGCGCGACGTAGGCTCTGCGTAGGTCTTGCGAGCGGCAGGACAAAGCGTGCGGGCGATCCGCTTCGCGTGAGGAGTTCGAGAGTGGCAGGGCGGCAGCGGATCGACCGCGTCAGGCGCCAATACAACCAGTGGGTCGCCAACCAGACGTTGGAGGACTATGCACTCCGCTTTACGGCCAAGAGCGCGCGGCGCTGGTCCGCCGCCCGCGTCGCCAACACGGCGCTGGGCGCGATCTCGTTCCTCGCACTTGAGGCGATCGGCGGCACCATCACCTTGAACTATGGCGTCACCAACGCGACCGCCGCGATCCTGGTCGCCAGTGTGATCATCTTCTGCTGCGGCCTGCCGATTGCCTACCATGCGGCCAAATGCGGCATCGACATCGACCTGCTGACCCGCGGCGCCGGCTTCGGCTATATCGGCTCGACCATCACCTCGCTGATCTACGCGTCGTTCACCTTCATCTTCTTCGCCATCGAGGCGGTCATCCTGGCTTCGGCGCTGGAGATGTGCTTCGGCATTCCCCGGCCGATCGGCTATCTCATCAGCGCCGTTGTCATCATCCCGCTCGTCACCTACGGCATCACGCTGATCAGCCGCTTCCAGCTGTGGACACAGCCCCTGTGGGTCGTGCTGCACATCCTCCCCTTTGCCGCGATCGCCTATGCCAGCCCGCACTCCTTCGTCGAATGGCAGCAGTTTCCCGGCGAGCACGGCGATCCCATGGGCCATCTCGATCTGGCGCTGTTCGGGACCGCCGCGGCGGTCGTGTTCTCGCTGGTCGCCCAAATCGGCGAGCAGGTCGACTTCCTGCGCTTCCTGCCGCGTGACCGCCGCACGTCCAAACGGTCGTGGTGGATCGCGCTGTTGTCGGCTGGCCCCGGCTGGATCGTGCTCGGGGCACTGAAGCTGCTGGCAGGCTCGTTCCTCGCCTTCTTCGCGCTGAGCCACGGCGTCTCGGCCGAGCACGCCGCCGAACCGGCACACATGTATCTGGAGGCGTTCCGTTATGTACTGGCCCGGCCGGACTTGGCGCTTGCGTTGACCGGCACCTTCGTGATCGTCTCCCAGATCAAGATCAACGTCACCAACGCCTATGCCGGCTCGATCGCCTGGTCGAACTTCTTCTCGCGCCTGACGCACAGCCACCCCGGCCGCGTGGTTTGGCTCGTGTTCAACGTCGTCGTCGCGCTGCTGCTGATGGAGATCGGCGTCTACAAGGCGCTGGAGCAGACGCTGGCGCTGTACTCCAACATCGCGATCTCCTGGGTGGGCGCGCTGGTGGCCGACCTCGTGATCAACAAGCCGCTGGGCCTGCGCCCGCCGCAGATGGAGTTCAAGCGCGCCCATCTCTACGACATCAACCCGGTCGGGGTCGGCGCGATGACGATCGCGACGATCGTCTCGATCAGCGCCTTCTATGGCCTGTTCGGGCCGACCGGAAAGGCGCTATCGACCTTCGTCGCGCTCGGCGTCGCGCTCGTCACCGCGCCTGCGATCGCCTATCTGACCGACGGCAAATACTATCTGGCACGCAAGCCGAAGCGGAGCTGGCAGAACATCGAGCAGATCCAATGCTGCATCTGTGAGCATCACTTCGAACCGGAGGATACCGCCTCCTGCCCGGCCTATGCCGGTCCGATCTGCTCGCTGTGCTGCTCGCTCGATGCGCGCTGCCACGATCTGTGCAAGCCGCACGCGCGGGCCCATGCTCAGGTCGCAGCGGCGCTCAGCGGCATGCTGCCAGAGTCGTTGCTGGCCAAGTTCAACTCGCAGCTCGGTCATTATGTCGGTGTATTTCTGACATCGGCCGGGCTCGTCGCGCTGACGCTCGGCATGATCTATCTGGAGACGTCGGCGGCGCTGCCGGGCTTCAAGGGCATCATCTCCGATGTGCTGTGGAAGGTGTTCTTCGCCCTCTCCATCATCATCGGTGTCGTGACGTGGCTGTTCGTGCTGGCCCAGCAGAGCCGCCGTGCGGCCGAAGACGAGACGCGGCGGCAGACCCAGCTGTTGATTCAGGAGATCGAGGCGCACAAGCGCACCGATGCAGAGTTGCAGCGCGCCAAGGAAGTTGCGGAATCAGCCAATCTCGCCAAGAGCCGCTATGTGGTCGGCCTCAGCCATGAGCTGCGCTCGCCGCTGAACGCGATCTCCGGCTATGCGCAACTGCTCGAGCAGGACACGAGCCTCGCACCGAAGCCGCGGGACCAGGTTCGCGTCGTCCGCCGCAGCGCCGATCATCTGTCCGGCCTGATCGACGGAATTCTCGATATCTCCAAGATCGAAGCCGGGCGGCTGTATCTGTCGCGCGACGAGGTCCGTCTCAGCGAATTCCTGGATCAGCTCGTGGGCATGTTCCGATTGCAGGCCGCGGCGAAGGGCGTCGACTTCGTATTCAAGCGGCCGGCGGTCCTGCCGCTGGTCGTCTATGCCGACGAGAAGCGGCTGCGCCAGATCCTGATCAACCTGCTGTCGAATGCCATCAAATTCACCGGGGAAGGCAGCGTCCAGTTCGCCGTGCACTATCGGAGCCCGGTGGCCGAGTTCGAGGTGGTCGACACGGGTCCCGGCATCCAGCCTGACGATCTGGAGCGAATCTTCGCGCCGTTCGAGCGTGGCGCGCTCGGGGCCGCGCAGCCGCAGACCGGCACGGGACTGGGCCTGACGATCAGCCGTCTGCTCGCCGGTGTCATGGGCGGCGACATCAAGGTCGAGAGCAGCGTCGGCGCCGGCAGCACCTTCAAGGTCAAGATCCTGCTGTCCGAGGTGACAAACCCGACGCGGCATGCGCCGGTGAAGGCACCGGTGGCCGGCTATCTCGGGCCGCGCAGGACGATCCTCATCACTGACGATGATCCTGTGCATCGCGACCTCCTGCGCGAAGTACTGACGCCGCTCGGCTTCATCCTGCTGAGCGCGCCCGACGGTCCCGCCTGCCTCGCGCTCGCACAACACTGCCAGCCGGATCTGTTCATTCTGGACATCTCGATGCCCGGCATGGACGGCTGGACAGTGGCCGAGACCTTGCGCAACAGCGGTCATCACCAGGCCCGGATCCTGATGACATCTGCGAGCGCGCTCGAAGCTCATGGGCGGCCGTTGGCGCAACCCTTTCACGACAGCTACCTGATGAAGCCGATCGACATCCCAAGGCTGCTGGAGGCAATACGTCAGTTGCTGAAGCTCGAATGGAGCTACCAGACCGACACGCCCGTGGCCCCGCCACGCTGGCGGCCGGACACAGGATCCCGGCCGCCGCTCAAATATGTCGAAGAGCTGATGAGCCTCGGCCAGATCGGTTACATCAGGGCCATTCAGCTCAAGCTCGACGAGATCCGCAACGCGCATCCCGAGCATGCCGACTTCGTCGCCCAGATGCGCACGCTCATCGACCGCTTCGATCTCGATCAGTACATGGCAACTCTGAAGACCTTGCACGCCTATGAGCATTGACAGCAAGAAGCGCGACGTCGCTCTGGTCGTCGACGACTCGCCGGAGACGCTTCGGCTGCTCACTGACGCGCTGGATGGGGCCGGCATGACCGTCATGGTTGCGCTCGATGGCGCCGCGGCCATGCGCATTATCGACCAGATCACGCCGGACATCATCCTGCTCGATGCGGTCATGCCCGGCATGGACGGCTTCGAGACCTGCCGCAAGCTCAAGCGCGAGACAGGCCTCTCCAACGTCCCCGTGATCTTCATGACCGGGCTCGCCGACACCGAGCACATCGTGCAGGGACTGGAGGCCGGCGGAGTCGACTACGTCACCAAGCCGATCGCCGTCTCGGAGATGCTGGCGCGCATCCGCGTGCATCTCGCCAACGCCCGGATGACGCAGAGCGCGCGCGCCGCGCTCGACGTCTCCGGTCGCTTCCTGCTTGCCGTCAACCGTGAGGGACGGCTGATGTGGGCAACGCCGCAGGCGCAGAAGCTGCTGTCGGACAGTCTTGGCACCGCCGACGACCTCGTGCTGCCGGAGGCGCTGCGGCTGTGGCTGGATCAGGCGCAGAACGGCAAGGGCGGTGCGAAGGCCGCCGCTTCGATCCCGGATCATCCCGAACTGCGCCTCTACTACATGGGCGGAGCCGGATCCAACGAGTTCCTGCTGCGGCTCGCCAAGGAGTCCTCCGGTGAGCTGCCCAAGCAGTTCTCCAGCGCGTTTGGTCTCACCACGCGCGAGGGCGAGGTGCTGTCCTGGCTGTCCAAGGGCAAGACCAACCGCGACATCGCGCAGATCCTGGGACTGAGTCCGCGCACGGTCGACAAGCATCTCGAGCAGATCTACGCCAAGCTCGGCGTCGAGAACCGCACCGCCGCCGCGGCGATCGCGACCGGTGTGGCGCGGCGGGAGAATTGAGGCGAGCCGAATCGCGCGTCCCTACAAGACTGTCGTCCCGGGCAAGCTCGGCGACGCGGAGCGTCGACGGGCGCCGACCCGGGACCCATACCGCGTGATGTGTCTTGAGGCAGGACGAAAGTTGACGTTGTGCCCAGCACACCTGCCGGTGGCTATGGATCCCCGCTTTCGCGGGGACGACGCCGTCTTTGGAGCGGCACACCGGCCGTTAACAGCTCACCCGTACACGAACGCCGGATCATCCAGATCGATCGCCGGGATCTGATCCTTCTCGCTCCAGTAGTCCTGGCTGTGCTGCCACTCCGGCTTGTCGCCGCGCTTAGGCAGCAGATGCATGTTGCGCATCATGTAGCCGGGGTTGAAGTTCTCCGGGTCGATCCATGGCAGCAGCGGCATGTTGTGATCCTCCGGGCGCAGCGCCGGCACGACCTTGCTCACACCTTTTTCTTTCATGTGCGCGAGCAGGCGGCACACGAAATCCGCGACAAGGTCCGTGCGCAACGTCCAACTGGCGCGGAAATAGCCGAACACCCAGGCCAGGTTCGGCACGCCGGTGAACATCATGCCGCGATAGGTCACGGTGTCAGCGAAGTCGAGCGGCTTGCCGTCGATCGTAAACGCGATGTCGCCAAGCACGCAGAGATCGAAGCCGGTCGCGGTGACGACGATGTCGGCGTGCAGCTCGTCGCCAGACTTGAGCTTGATGCCTGTCTCGGTGAACCGCTCGATCTCGTCGGTCACAACCGAGGCTTTGCCGCTCTTGATGCCCTCGAACAGGTCGGCATCCGGCACGAAGGCGATGCGCTGCCGCCACGGACGGTAGCTCGGCGTGAAGTGCTTGGCCGTGTAGTCGGGTCCGAGGATGGCGCTGATCTGGCCGATCAGCTCCTTCTTCACCTGGTCGGGCTCGGTCAGGCAGCGCTTGGTGAACCAATCCTGTTCGAACAGGATCTTGCGCCTGACGATCTCATGGATCCATTCCTCCTTCACCTGCAGTCTCCGCAGCTCCTCGGCCAGCTCGATCGCATTGCGGCCGACGCGGAAGTAGGTCGGCGACCGCTGCAGCATCGTCACATGCGCGCATTGGCCGGCGATCGACGGCAGGATGGTCGCGGCCGTCGCACCGGAGCCGATCACCACGACCTGCTTGCCCGTGAGATCGAGATCCTCGGGCCACAGCTGCGGATGGACGATGCGGCCCTTGAACTTCACCATGTCCGGCCACTCCGGCGTGTAGCCCTTGGAGTGTCGGTAGTAGCCCTGGCACATCCAGAGAAAATTCGTTGTAAAGGTGACGGGCTGCTGATCCCTGCCCTTCACCGCATGAACCGTCCAGAGATTGGTCGCGCTCGACCAGTTCGCGGACAGGATGCGGTGGCCATAGCGAATGTGGCGGCCGAGGTCGTTCTCCTCGATCACGTCGCCCATGTAGTTGAGGATTTCTTCCGCAGTCGCGATCGGCGGCCCGACCCATGGCTTGAAGCTGTAGCCGAACGTATGCAGGTCACTGTCGGATCGGATGCCGGGATAGCGGTGCGTCCGCCAGGTGCCGCCGAAGCTGTCCTGGCTCTCCAGGATCACGAAGCGCTTGTCAGGCATCTGCTTGGCCAACTGATAGGCGCTGCCGACACCGGAAATGCCGGCTCCGACGATGAGCACGTCGAAATGTTCGGTCGCGTGAGAGGACGCGGCCTCCCGGATGGGCGCGATGACGTTCATGGGAGTCCCTGGGCTTTGGTCTTGATGTTGTTTCCTCGCGCGACAGGCTGAACCCGATCACGACGATGGTCAACCCGCGACCGCGAGCCGCAACCCAGCCCTGAACGATCTCAATTTCCGCTGAGCGGCATGCCCCATTGCCGCGCGGTCTGTGCGACCCAGTCGCGATATAGCGTGAGCGGCGTGACGCCGGTCATGCCGCCGCAGCCGTCGCCGAGATTCGGTCCGGTCGACCATGAGATGACGCCGATCAGCACCTGACCTTGCGGCTGCGTCTCGAAAGCAGGCCCGCCGGAGTCGCCGGTGCAGCCGCCCAATCCGGGCCGCACGCCTTGCGTCGCCGGATCGACGAGCCGGATCTGCAGCGTGCCCGGTTTGCCCGTCGCAACCAACGCCGCCCCGCGCACCATGCCGCCGCTCTTTCCGTCGCCTGGGACAGCGACACCGATCCCTGCGACCGTGAACGCGTTGCCGGCGGCAAGCGGCGGCTGCGGCACGCCAAGCGCCGCTGGCACGCGCTCTTTCACGGGCACCTCCAATTCCAGCAGCGCGACATCGGCGGTGGCGCGATGCGCCACGATGGCCTGCACGCTGAAGCTCGGATGCACCGCCACCCGTCGGACCGTCTTGAGAACCGGCTTGCGGTCACGATCGTATTCCACGATGCGGTAATCGAGCCCCGGCTGCACGCAATGTCCGGCGGTCAGCACCAGCTTCGGAGCAATCAGCGCGCCGCTGCAAAAATTGCCGCGCGAGCCGACGATCGTGACCACGGAGCGCCCGACACCATCATTCAGCGCCGGCGCGTTGCCGACGATCGCAAGGGTTGGCGATGGCGCCAGCAGGACGGCGGCTGCAATGATTGCGTGAGACGGCTTCATCGCGGCAGCAATAGCGGCTGCGACCGATATCGCCAAGTGCGGCGTCCCATGCTAGCGATCATCCGGGGATCGAACGAGGATGGGACTGACATGGTCGAGGCGGTGATCTTTGATTTCGGTGGCGTCATGACGACATCGCCGTTCGAGGCCTTCGCGCGGTTCGAGAAGGAGCGCGGCTATCCCGTCGACATCATCCGCAACACCAATGCTGCCAATCATCTCGAGAACGCCTGGGCGAAATTCGAGCGCGCCGAGATCGACCTCGACACTTTCGACCGGCTGTTTGCGGAGGAGTCGCTGGCGCTCGGCGGCGCAGCGGTCAGCGGGCGCGAGGTGCTGCCGCTGCTCGCCGGCGATCTCCGGCCCGGCATGGTCGAGGCGCTCCGCCGCATCAAGGCGGAGTGCAAGACCGGCTGCATCACCAACAATCTGCCAGCGAACGCAATCGGCAGCCAGGGCGGCCGCTCGTTGTACGTCGCGGAGGTGATGGTGCTGTTCGATCACGTGATCGAATCCGCCAAGATCGGCCTGCGCAAGCCCGATCCGCGGATCTACCGGATGATGACCGAGACGCTCGGCGTCAGCCCCGCGGACTGCGTCTACCTCGACGATCTCGGCGTCAACCTGAAGCCGGCGCGCGAGATGGGCATGACGACGATCAAGGTTGTGAGCGCATCGCAGGCGATTACGGAGCTGGAAGCCGCGACGGGACTGCGCCTGCGCTGATCGTCATTGCGCGGCGCTTTTGCGCCGAAGCGAGCCGGAGGCTTCGCGGGATTCTGGATTGCTTCCGCCTTCGCCCTTTGGGCTTCGGCGGACACGTCGCTGCGCTCGCAATGACGAGGATCTCAATAGTTCGTTTGTTTCGCCCGCTCGGGAAATGCGGCCGCCAGCGCCGCTCCGTCAGCCTGCAGCACGCCGCGCTCCGTGATCAACCCCGTCACCAGCCGTGCCGGGGTGACGTCGAAGCCGTAGTTCACGACTGGCGAGCCCGGCGGAACGATGCGCACGGTCTCGATGCGACCGTCGGCGGTGCGGCCGGTCATCTCTGTCACTTCCTGGGCGCTGCGCTGCTCGATCGGGATCTGCCGTCCTTCGGCGACGGCGAAGTCGATCGTCGGCGACGGCAGCGCGACATAGAACGGCACGCCATTGTCGTGCGCGGCCAGTGCCTTGAGATAGGTGCCGATCTTGTTGCAGACGTCGCCATTGGCGGCGACGCGGTCGGTGCCGACGATGGCGAGATCGACCATCCCATGCTGCATGAGATGGCCGCCGGTGTTATCCGGGATGACGGTATGCGCCACGCCGTGATGCCCGAGTTCCCAAGCGGTCAGCGAGGCGCCTTGATTGCGCGGCCGTGTCTCGTCGACCCAGACATGGATCGGAATGCCGCGATCGTGCGCAAGATAGATCGGCGCGGTCGCCGTGCCCCAATCGACGGTCGCAAGCCAGCCGGCATTGCAGTGGGTCAGCACGTTCACGACTTCGCCCGGCTTCTTGCGCGCCGCGGCCGCCTCGATCAGCGCGAAACCGTGCGCGGCGATGCCCTGGTTGATCGTGACGTCCTCGCCGGCAATGTCGACGGCGCGCGAATAGGCCGCATCGCGCCGCTCCGACGGTGCCAGCCGGCGCAGCATCGTGCTCATCGTGTCGAGCGCCCATTTCAGGTTGATCGCCGTCGGCCGCGTCGCGATCAGCATCTCGTAGGCGCGGTCGATGCCAGGATCGGAGCGGTCGTCGCGCATCGCCAGCGCCATGCCGAACGCGGCGGTGGCGCCGATCAGCGGCGCACCGCGGACCAGCATGCCGCGGATCGCGTCCGCCGCCTCCTCGCATGTCGTGATCTTCGCCACCACGAACTCGTGCGGCAATCGGCGTTGATCGATCGCGCAGACCGACCAGCCGTCGGAGTCGAGCCAGATGCTGCGATAGTGCCTGCCGTCCACCTTCATGTTCGATCTCCCCTCAACCACGCAAGATACGGCCTGCGACCGCATCGAGCTTCTTCAGAAGCTCGGGATCGCGCGCCTCCGGCGCAGTGATCAAGGCGGTGTCGAGCGCTCGGTCGGAGCCGATCGGGCACGGTTCATGCTCGCGCGGAAACTCCTGGGCGAGCCGCGCCACCAGCGATTTCGCCTTGTCGGCGTTGGTGGTGAGCACGCGAATGATATCCTGCACGGTGACGGCGTCGTGATCCGGATGCCAGCAGTCGAAGTCGGTCACCATCGCGACCGTCGCGTAGCAGATCTCGGCCTCGCGGGCGAGCTTCGCCTCCGGCATGTTGGTCATGCCGATGACCGAATAGCCTGACGCCTTGTAGGTCATGCTTTCGGCATAGGTCGAGAATTGCGGCCCCTCCATGCAGACATAGGTGCCGCCGCGCGCGATCGCGATGCCCTCGGCCTCGGCCGCAGCCGCGAGATGAATCCGCAACCGCGGTGAAACCGGATGCGCCATCGAGACGTGGGCGACACACCCCCTGCCGAAGAACGAGCTCTCGCGCTTGTAGGTGCGATCGACGAACTGATCGACCAGCACGAAGGTGCCCGGCGGGAGCTCTTCCTTGAACGAGCCGCAGGCCGACAGCGACACCAGGTCGGTGACACCAGCACGCTTCAGCACGTCGATATTGGCGCGGTAATTGATGTCGGACGGGGACAGCCGGTGTCCCTTGTCATGGCGCGGCAGGAACACGATCGGCAACCCCGCAATGGTCCCCCGGCGCACCGGCGCCGACGGCTCACCCCACGGGCTCACGATCACCTCTTCGCGGGCATCTTCCAATCCCGGCAGATCATAGATGCCCGAGCCGCCGATAATGCCAAACACAGCCTTCGTCATGACGTCCCCATCTCCAGCGGAGACGAGAATGCCAGCTTTGCGGCGAATTGAAAACAGCGACGCGGTGATCCGCGGGGCGTGGCAACTGGGTCAGGCGGCCTTCGCTGCCGCCAACTGACCGCTCACCAGGCGCTCCAGCGTTGCGATGGACTGGAAGTTCTCCGGCGTGATCAGCTCCTGCGGAATGGTGAAATCGAACTCCGCCTCGATCGCCAGCATCAGGTTGACCATGTCCATCGAGGTCAGCCCGACATCGACGAGCTTGGCATCCGCCGCCACGTCGGCGGCCGTAGAATTCTGCGCGAGGATATCACGCACGAGCGCCACGATCCTGCGACTGACATCGACATCGAAACTCGGCATGGGGTCCTCTTCACTCGCGACTTGTTCCGGCGCGTCGGATCTGATCGACGCACGCGCAGGGGAGATAACGCAATTCGGCGTCGAAAGAGTTACGCCGCATCCCCATTCCAGTCTGAACTCGTCTTAACGCTAACGGCTTGGTCCAAAATTCTCGGATCGAACCAACCGGAAATTAACCCCCACCCGTCGATTGCGCGGCGTTTACCCTGAATTTCGTCGACGCATTTGAATCAAATCCATACCCTGCGTTGCAGCCCAGAGAAGGCGCAGCGCATCGGCCTGCTACTGCGGATGCGCGTGCCGCTCTCTCAAAGAGACAAGATCCGGAGTATCGATCGACCATGACTCTCCAGGGAACCGCGCTTCGCAACCCGATCCCCGACGACGGCGACAGCCTCCTGCTCGATCGCAGCTCCTTATTCGTCCAGCGGACCGCCGCTGTTGCGACGCAGGCCGCGGCGGAAGCCGAAGAGGTCGACCGTGACGGCCGCTTCCCGAAGGCCGCGATCGATGCGGCACGCGAGCACAAGCTGCTCGGGATGCAGATACCCGTCGAGTTCGGTGGCTTCGGCGCCTCGATCCACGACATTGCCGACGTCGGCTATGCGCTCGGGCGCGCCTGCGCCTCCAGCGCCATGATCTTCGCCATGCACCAGACCAAGGTCGCCTGCCTGGTTCGTCACGGCCGCGGCAATCCCTATATGGAATCGCTGATGCGCCGGATCGCCGCCGAGCAGCTGCTGATGGCCTCCTCCACCACCGAAGGCCAGAACGGCGGCAATATCCGCGCGAGCGCCGCGGCAGTCGGCCACGAGGGCGAGCGAATCACGCTCAACCGCGATGCCACGGTCATTTCCTATGGCGCTGAAGCCGATGGCCTCGTCACGATCGCCCGCCGGGCCGATGGCGCTGCCGCGTCCGATCAGGTGCTGCTGGCGCTGACGAGGGACGACTACACGATCGCGCGCACGCTCGGCTGGGAAACGCTGGGCATGCGCGGCACCTGCTCGACCGGATTCGCGCTCGAGGTGAGCTGTCCCTCCGACCGCATGTTCACCGAGTCCTATGATCGCATCCACGGCCAGACGATGACGCCGTTCGCACATCTGTGCTGGTCGTCGGCCTGGGCCGGCATCGCTGCGGCTGCCGTGGAGCGCGCCCAGCACTTCCTGCGCAAGGCCGCACGCGGCGCCGGCGGACAGATGCCGCCGGCAGCTGCGCATTACACCGCGGCGAAGATGGCGCTGGCCCGGCTGCGCGCAATGATCGTCACCAACATGGATGCCTTCGTCGCCCACGAATATGACGAGCGGGCGCTGAGCTCGCTCGACTTCCAATCCTCGATCACGCTGTTGAAGGTTCAGGCCTCTGAACTTGCCGTCGAGACCGTGATGCATGCCATGCGCGCCTGCGGCCTCTCGGGTTATCGCAACGACGGCGAGTTCTCGATCGGCCGCCACCTCCGAGACGTTCTGTCGGCGCCGATCATGATCAACAACGACCGTATTCTCACAAGCATTGCCACGGCCAACTTGATGAGCACGGTACCGACCTCGCTCCATGAATGATCACGCCGATCGCAGCCATTGCCTCCACTCAGGATTTGCAGAATGACGATTCCCGTTCTCCCGCAGTCGCCCGAGATTGCGCCCCAGCCGGCCGACGCGCTCGATCATTTGACCGGCGCCCTGTTCCATCGCATGGGCGCAGATGGCGTCTATGCGCGGACCGCGCTGTATGAAGGCGTGGTGGAGCGGCTCACGACGCTCATCACGCGACATCGCGAGCCCGGCGCGGAGGTCATGCGCTTCCCACCGGTCATGAGTCGCGCCCAGATCGAGAAGTCGGGCTATCTCAAGAGCTTTCCCAACCTGCTGGGCTGCGTCTGCGGCTTGCACGGCATCGAGCGGGACATCCACGAGGCCGTGGCACGTTTCGACAAGGGCGGCGACTGGACCACCTCGCTGTCGCCGGCCGACCTCGTGCTGTCCCCCGCGGCCTGCTATCCGGTCTATCCGATCGCGGCGAGCCGCGGCGCCCTGCCGGTCGGCGGCCTGCGCTTCGACGTCGCGGCCGATTGCTTCCGCCGCGAGCCGTCGCGTCATCTCGACCGCCTGCAGTCGTTCCGGATGCGCGAATATGTCTGCATCGGCACGCCCGACGACGTCTCGGCATTCCGTGACCGCTGGATGGTGAAGGCGCAGGCGATTGCCCGCGATCTCGGCCTGTCGTTCCGGGTCGATCACGCCAGCGACCCGTTCTTCGGCCGCGTCGGCCAGATGAAGGCGGTCAGCCAGAAGCAGCAGGCGTTGAAATTCGAGCTGCTAGTGCCTCTGCGCTCGGAAGAGCAGCCGACCGCCTGCATGAGCTTCAACTATCACCGCGAGCATTTCGGCACCACCTGGGGCATCATCGACGCCGATGGTGCACCGGCGCACACCGGTTGCGTGGCTTTCGGCATGGATCGCCTCGCGGTCGCGCTATTCCACACCCACGGCATCGATCCGACGCGCTGGCCGTCGCGCGTACGGGAAGCGCTGCAGTTCGAGCGCCAGGCAAGCACCGTCGGCTGACGCCACGAAGCCGCCGTCGAGGGATCGGCAGAACATCTCATGGGCGCGCCCAAGCCGCCGATCCGGTGCCGCGAGATCGGAGACTCCGATCTGGACGCGATCACCGATCTCTTGACACGCGGCTTCCCCCGGCGGCCCCGCGGCTATTGGTCGAGCGGCCTGCAGCGGCAAGCCGCGCGCCCGACGCCCGACGGCTATCCACGCTACGGCTATCTGCTCGAGCAAGACGGCAATGCGGTCGGCGTTTTGCTCGTCATCTACAGCGATCGCGGCACGCCTGCGGAGCCGCAGATCTGGTGCAATCTGTCGAGCTGGTATGTCGAACCTGCCTTTCGCAACTACGCGACGATGCTGACGAGAATCGCACAGCGTCGGCCGGAGGTCACTTACGTCAATATCAGCGCCGCAAGGCAGACCTGGCCGATCATTGAGGCGCAAGGATTTCGCGCCTATTGCAGCGGCCTGTTCTTTTCGATGCCGACGCTGTCGCTAGCTGGCCTCAGTTCGCCGGTTGAGAAGGTCAGGGCAGACGCCCGCACCGTGGATGGCGTTCCGTCGGATGAGGCCGAATTGCTGATGCGCCATGCGCGCTATGGCTGCCTCAGCGTGGTGGTGCGATCGACGGCGGGCCCCGTTCCGCTGGTGCTGCAGAAGGTCCGCATCCGGCAGGGACGCTTCGCATTGCCTGCGATGCAGCTGATCTACTGCCGCAGCATCTCCGACTACGTTTCCTGCGCCGGTACCGTCGGCCGCCTGCTGCTGCGTCGCGCCGCCGTTTCTGTCATCATCGACGCTAACGGGCCGATTGACGGTCTCGTCGGCATCTACACCGAGCGGCGCGGCCGGAAGTACATCAAGGGACCGCAGCCGCCGCGCCTCGGCGATCTCAGCGACACCGAGCTGCCGCTGTACGGCCCCTAGCTCAGGCGGCTACCCTGACCTCATGCGCATAGTCCCAATACAGCCGGCGCGCACGGCTGAACACCGGACCGATCGGCAGCGTCCGCTCGTCGATGCGAATGACCGGTGCGACCTTGGCGAAATTGCCCGACGAGAAGATCTCGTCGGCGGCCAGGAAGTCCGCATAGCGCAGCGTGGTCTCGACCACGCTGACGCCGTCGGCTCGCAGCAGCTCGGCCACGCGCTGGCGGGTGATCCCGTTGAGAAACGTGCCGTTCGGCACCGGCGTGAACACCACGCCGTCCTTGACCATGAACACGTTGGCATTGCCGAACTCGGCGACGTTGCCGAGCAGATCGAGCATCAGGCAATTGTTGAAGCCGCGCGAGGCCGCCTCGATCAGCGCGCGCGAATTGTTCGGATAGAGGCAGGACGCCTTGGCATCGACCGGCGCGCACTCGGCGGTCGGCCGCCGGAACGGCGACAGCGTGATGGCGTTGCCCGTCGGCTGCGGCATCGGCGCTTCATAGATGCAAAGGCACCAATTGGTGGTCTCGGGATCGAACAGGACACCGCCGCCGGCGCCATGCTGCGCCCAGTACATCGGGCGGATGTAGAGCTCGGCTCTCGCTCCGAACCGCGCGATCCCCTCCCGCGCCAACCCCATCCAGGTCTCGACGTCCACCACCGGCTTGAGCCGGAAATTGATCGCGGACTGATTCACGCGCGCGCAGTGGCGATCGAGATCTGGCGTCACGCCTTCGAATGCGCGTGCGCCGTCGAACACGGTCGACGCGAGCCACGTCGCGTGGGTCCGGACGCCCATGATCGGCGCATTGCCCTCGCGCCATTCGCCGTCGAAGAAGGTCCAGGTCTGCGAGTAGCTGACAGGCTTGACGATGTGGGTCATGGCGGCGCTCCCGTTCGGCATCGATCGTGTCTGCACTTCTGGCGTGAACATTTTAAGGATTTCCCCGTCGCGACCTGCTGCTCACGATCGATTCACTGCTGATGGGCACAATGCTCGATGCCTTGGTTAATTGGAGCTGTCATGCCGCTCGACCCTCGCGCCCAGCGCCTGCTTTCGATGGTGGCTGCCGCTGTGCCGGAAAGCCAGGAGCGTCCGGGCCCCGCGCAGCGGCGGCAGTCGCTCGCCAAGCTGATGCAATTCGCGCGCAACGACTGCGGCGCCGTCATCACGCGGGACGGCAATTTCTCTGGGCCCTCTGGGCTGCTTCGTTATCGCCTGTATACGCCTGCAGCAGGCCCGGATGATACTGGGGCGCCCTTCCCCGGCTTCGTCTACTTTCACGGCGGCGGTCTCGTGGCAGGCAGCATCGACACGCACGACAAGGTCGCCGCCGCGCTTGCCGCCGCCTCCGGCTGTCGGCTGCTCTCGATCGACTACCGCCTCGCGCCTGAGCACAAGTTCCCCGCAGCGATCGAGGATGCGATCGCGGCGGTTCACTTCGTCATCGATCGCGCGGTCGCGCTCGGCATCGACGGCGGTCGGATTGTGATCGGCGGCGATTCCGCGGGCGCCACGCTCGCCGCCGCCGTTTGTCAGCAGGCCGTCGGCAGCACCGATCTCAGGATCGCGCTGCAGTGCCTGATCTGTCCAGTGCTCGATTTCTCCAATTTCTGGCCGTCGCGCGAGCTGTTCGGGACCGGCCACCTGATCGACAGGGTGACCTGGCAGGCCGACCTCGCCGACTATCTGGTTGGCGAGGTCGATGTCGCCAATCCACTGATATCGCCGTTGTGCCGTGAGACGCTGGCTGGGCTTCCCCCCGCCGTGATCCACACCGCGGAATTCGACCCGATGCGTGACGAGGGCAGTGCCTACGCGGCACGGCTCGCGGAAGCTGGTGTCACGGTCGCGCATGTCTGTCACAACGGCATGGTCCACAATTTTCACGCGCTCGGTGCGATCCTGCCGCAGGCCAAAGCAGCGCTGGATCTGGTCGGACAGCAAATTCGGTCCCTCCTCCCGGTCCCAACCGCACGCTAATTCGAAGCTTATCGGCCACACATCGTTAGGGTTATTTCGTCGTTCTTGTCGCGAATTATTGCCCGCTTTACGCCTGCGCTCCTACAACGACACCCTCGCGGAATACGTGCAACCTGCATTGTGGACGGATGCGGGAGTGGAGATCGCCGATGCGCAATGAGACGATTGCAATCCACGCCGGCTATGAACCGGAGGCGACCACCAAGGCCGTCGCGGTTCCGATCTATCAGACCGCCGCCTACGCCTTCGACAGCGCCGATCACGGCGCCGCGCTGTTCAATCTCGAAGCCGAGGGCTACCGCTACAGCCGTATCTCCAATCCGACCACGGCGGTGCTCGAGAAGCGCGTCACCGAGCTCGAGGGCGGCGTCGGCGCGCTCGCCGTCGGCACCGGGCAGGCTGCGCTTCACTTCGCATTCGTCAATCTGGCCGATGGCGGCGGCAACATCGTCTCGGTGCCGCAGCTCTATGGCACCACGCACACGCTGCTCGGGCACATCCTGCCGCGCCAGGGCATCACCGGGCGCTTTGCCGAAAGCGATGCGCCCGATGCCATCGAGCGTCTCATCGACGAAAACACCAAGGCCGTGTTCGCCGAGACGATCGGCAATCCTGCCGGCAATGTCTGCGACATCGAGGCGCTGGCGAAGGTTGCGCATCGCAACGGCGTGCCGCTGATCGTCGACAACACCGTCGCAACACCGATCCTGCTGCGGCCGTTCGACTACGGCGCCGACATCGCGGTGCATTCGCTGACCAAGTTTCTCGGCGGTCATGGCACGACGCTGGGCGGCATGCTGGTCGACAGCGGCAACTTCCCCTGGAAGGATCATGCCGACCGTTTTCCCGCCTTCACCCAGCCCGACGCGTCCTATCACGGGATGGTCTACACCGATCATTTCGGCCGCAGCGCCTACATCCAGCGCGCGCGCAGCGTCTATCAGCGGACCATGGGCGCGGTGCTGTCGCCGTTCAATGCCTTCCTGCTGCTGCAGGGCATCGAGACGGTCGCGCTGCGCATGGAGCGCCACGTCGAGAATGCGCGCAAGGTCGCCGAATTCCTGCGCAACGATCCGCGCGTGGCGTGGGTCAACTACGCCGGCTTCGCCGACAGCCGCTATTACCCTCTGGTCCAGAAATATCTCGACGGCCGGGCGTCGTCGCTGTTCACGTTCGGGATCAAGGGCGGCATGGAGGCAGGCAAGGCGTTCTACGACTCCCTGAAGCTCGTCACGCGGCTGGTCAATATCGGCGATGCGAAGTCGCTGGCCTGCCATCCCGCATCGACCACACATCGGCAGATGCCGCCGGACGACCAGCGCAAGGCGGGCGTCCTCCCCGAGACGATCCGGCTGTCGATCGGCATCGAGCATGTCAGCGACATCATCGAGGATCTCGACCAGGCGCTCGCCCAGGCCTGCCCTCGCACGCGTCAGTTGGATGCGGCGGAGTAGAGCGATCAGCCGATGACCCTGCTGTTCGACCGACATCGCAGGATCGCGAGCCCTGCCCTCGCGCCCGCCGAGTTCGACGACCGCGGAGGGCGCCCGATCGAGCTTTCGATCGGCCTCGTCAACAACATGCCGGACAGCGCCCTGAAGGCGACCGATCTCCAGATCGCCCGCCTGCTGCAGCAGTGCGCGCCGCGGCACGTCCGCATCCGCCTGCACTGCTTCTCGCTGCCCTCCATCTTGCGCTCGCAAGCGGCCAGGAGCCACGTCGCCCAGTCCTACGCGGACATCGGGTCGCTCGATCGGCTCGGCATCGACGGCCTGATCGTGACCGGCGCCGAGCCTGTCGCCGCGACATTGCCCGACGAGCCCTATTGGTCGGACCTCACCTCCGTGATCGACTGGGCCAGAACCAACACGCGCTCGACGATCTGGTCGTGTCTCGCGGCCCACGCGGCCGTGCTGCACCTGGACGACATCGAGCGGCAGCGGCTTGCGAGCAAATGCTCCGGCGTCTTCGACTGCGTGAAGGTCCAGGACGACTGGCTCACGCACGGCATCCATTTGCCGCTTCAGGTGCCGCACTCCCGCCTCAACGCCGTCAACGAGCCGCTGCTGGCGGAGCGCGGGTACGACATCCTGACGCGGTCGGAGGAGGTCGGCGTCGACATCTTCGCGCGCTCGATGCCGAGCCGGTTCGTGTTCTTTCAGGGCCATCCCGAATATGACGCGCTCTCCCTGCAGCGCGAATACATGCGTGACATCGCGCGCTTTCTCGCCGGGCAGCGCGACGACTACCCGCGGCTGCCGAAATCCTATTTCAGCGCCGAGAGCGAGGCGGTGCTCAACGCGTTCGAGTGGCGGGCCAAGGAAAGGCGCGACCCGACGCTGGCGGCCGAACTCCCGGGATTGACGCTGCGGCCCGATCTCGCCGCCGAAAGCGCCGCCCAGACGCTGTTCAGGAACTGGATCGGCCATCTCGGGCAAACCGGATAGCGCCAAGGCCCGCCTTTCATCGGGGCGATCGCGCAATCGCGCGCTATCTGTTAGATTGGCACGACACACTTCGCCTGCAAGGTTCCGATGGCCCGACGCACCGGCAGCGCCGATCTTCCGCTCCATTCCGGACGCGTCCCGGCCTGGCTCGGCACGCGCATGGCCTCGCTCGGCGCCATCATCACCCAGGCGATCGTGCATCATTACGGCCGCGACGAATTCCTGGCGCGGATGTCGCATCCGTTCTGGTTCCAGTCGTTCGGCGCCGTCATGGGCATGGACTGGCATTCCTCCGGCATCACCACCAGCGTGATCGGCGCGCTGAAGCGCGGGCTGAAGCCGCTGTCCGGCGAGCTCGGCATCTTCGTCTGCGGTGGCCGCGGCGAGCATTCGCGCAAGACGCCCGACGAGTTGCGCCTGCTCAGCGACCGGCTCGGCCTCGACGGCGAGGAGCTGGTCCGGACCAGCAAGCTCGTCGCCAAGGTCGACAGCGCCGCGGTGCAGGACGGCTTCGACCTCTATCTGCACGGCTTCTTCGTCACATCGGACGGCAAATGGACCGTGGTGCAGCAGGGCATGAATGGCGACGCGCGCCAGGCCCGGCGCTACCATTGGCATTCGCAGCAGCTTGCGAGCTTCGTCGACGCGCCGCACAGCGCCATCGATGGTCCCGTCCAGGGCGAGATCGTCAACCTCACCGACAAGCGCGCCGCGCCGTCGCGCCACGCCCAGCTCGAGCTGCTCACCGATCTCGGCCCCGACCGCGTCGTCACGGAGTTCGAACGGCTGAGCACGCCGGAGCCCGCCCAGGGCCTGCTGCCGCATCTTGTCATGCCCGCGCATCACGACGTCAGGCCGAAGGACGTGTTCGCCCGCCGGCTGCACGGCACGCTCGCGGCTGCTGCCGAGCGCGGCCCGGTCGACTTCCCCGACCTTCTGCTGACGCCGGGCGTCGGCGCCCGCACCGTGCGCTCGCTCGCCATGGTCGCCGAGGTCGTGCATGGCGCGCCGTATCGATTCAGCGACCCGGCACGGTTCTCGCTGGCGCATGGCGGCAAGGACCGGCATCCCTATCCGGTGCCGATCAAGGTCTATGACGAGACCATCCGCGTGCTCAAATCGGCCGTCGGCAACGCCAAGCTCGGCCGCGACGAGGCGCTGTCGGCGCTGAAGCGGCTCGACGACCAGGCCCGCCGGCTGGAGCGCATCGCGACCGGCCCCTCGCTCGATGCCTACATCGCGACCGAGCGCGCCGCCTCGCCAGAGCTCGACGGCCGTTCGGTGTTCGGCTGGGAGCGCGACCTCATCCAGCGCACCGGCGAGGCATAAGGCGGTGCCGGCACGCAGCGCGGGCGTGCTCGCCTTTCGCAGGACCTCCAACGGATTGGAAGTGCTCCTGGTACATCCCGGCGGACCGTTCTGGCGCAACAAGGATCTCGGCGCCTGGTCGATCCCGAAGGGCGAGTTCGGCGCCGGCGAGGCGGCCGAGGCGGTGGCGCGGCGCGAATTCGCCGAGGAGCTCGGCACGACGCTGACGGCGTCGCTGCTGCCGCTCGGCGAGATCAAGCAGCGCGGCGGCAAGGTGGTCGAGGCGTTCGCCGCCGAGACCGACCTCGATGCCGGCAGCATCACCAGCAACGCGTTCGAGCTCGAATGGCCGCCGCGCAGCGGCCGTATCCAGCGCTTTCCCGAGGTGGACCGCGCCGCCTGGTTCGACCTCGCCGAGGCGAGGGTCCGGATCAATCCGGCGCAGGCCGCGCTGCTCGACCGTCTCGTGGAGATCGGCGGAGGGTGAGCTGTCACCATCCGCCGCCGACATCACGCCGCGCGGACGTTGCCGAGGAATCGCCCGGTCTGGGTCTTGAGCTGATCCGACTGGCTGCCGAGCTGCGAGGCCGCACTCAACACCTGTGCCGCCGCGGCGCCGACCTGGCCCGACGCCTCGCGCACGCCGACAATGTGCTGCATGACCCCCTGGGTGCCCTGCGCCGCCTGCTGCACGCTGCGGGCGATTTCCTTGGTCGCAGCGCCCTGCTCCTCAACCGCGGCTGCGATCGCGTCGGTGATCTCGTTCATCTGCCCGATGGTCGCGCCGATCTCGCGGATTGCGTTGACCGTCGAGCCGGTGGCGTCGCGGATGGCTTCGATCTGGCTGGTAATCTCCTCGGTCGCCTTGGCGGTCTGCGCCGACAGCGCCTTGACCTCGTTGGCGACGACCGCGAAGCCCTTGCCGGCCTCGCCGGCACGCGCGGATTCGATGGTGGCGTTCAGCGCCAGCAGGTTTGTCTGGCCGGCGATGGTCTGGATCAGCGCCATCACCTCGCCGATCTTCTGCGACGCGTGGACCAGCCTGTCGACCATCGCCTCCGTCCGCGTCGCCTGCCCGACCGCGTTCTGGGCGATCGACGACGACTGCGTGACCTGCTTGGCGATCTCCTGGATCGATGACGACAACTGCTCGGCGGAGGCCGACACCGTCTGCACGTTCTTGGCGGTCTGCTCGGCGGCCGCGGCCACCTTCGCGCTCTGGTCCGTCGTGCCGGCGACGATGCTCGACATCGATTGCGCGGAAGTCTGCAGCTCGCCGGCGGCGGTCGCGGTGGTCTGGATCACGCCGCCGATCGAGCGCTCGAACTCGTCGGCGATCCGCACCAGCACCGTGCGGCGCTCCTCGGCGGCCTGCTGCTTGGACTGCTCCTGCTCGGCCCGGAGGCGCTCGCTCTCGGCGAGATGGTCCTTGAAGATCTGCAGGCTGCGCGCCATGCGGCCGATCTCGTTCCTGCGATCGGTGAACGGCACCTCGAGGCCCAGATTGCCCTTGGTCAGCTCGTCCATCACGACGCAGGTGCGGTCGAGCGGAACGACGACGCTGCGTCCGAGCCAGAAGGCGACGACCGCGGCGACCAGCAGACCGGCAAGCGCGCCGAAGCCGGCCCACATCGCACGCTGATAGACGACTGCGTCGATGTCGTCGACATACACGCCGGCCTGGATCGCCAGCATCTTGTCGCCGCTGCCATAGGCGCCGACGTAGGACATCTTCGGCAGCTCGGTCGTCCCCCCGGCGCGCGGCACCTTGTACTCGACGAAGCCGCCGCCGGCGCGCGCCGTGCGCACGATGTCCTGGATCAGGAGCTTGCCGGTGGAATCCTTGAAGTCCCAGCGGTTGACGTTGATGTATTTCGGGTTGGCATGGACATAGGTCACGCCCGCATCCGACGATCCGGTTCCGTAGACGCCGAGATAGTCGTTGTACTGGCCCCAGCGCATTGCGCCGATCGCGGCGTAGGCCTGCTGCCGCGCCTGCTCCGGCGCGACCTTGCCGGCGGTCGCCGCGGCGTCATAATAGCTCAGCACCTTGACGGCGGACTCGACGAGGTTGCGGACCATGGTCTGCCGCTCCTCGAGAACGGTTCCGCGCAGCATCAGGATCTGCATGGCGGAGACGGCGAACAGTGCGATCGACATCACGGCGATGATCGCCGCGAGACGCTGATAGACAGTCAGGTGTCGCATTTTCTGGTTCTCGTTGCGTGGACTGTATGCACGATACCAACCCTACATTAATGGTTTGCTATCCGTGCCGTCCGAACGCCGGCGAACTAATTAGTCTTTGGACTGAAAACGTCCGTTCGCGCGAACTTCTGCCAGAGAACAACCAGCGCGACATTACGCGACGATCGCTCGAATTAACATGCGATAATTGAAAGGGCCGGTTCGCACCAGTTCCACCCGATTGGGTGTCGAGTCCCCACGGAGTTGCGTTGTCGCGACGCGTCAGGCGCCCGAGCTTTGTGCAGCGAAGCCCTCACGTCATCGAGGGCGCAGGGAAGACCAGGCATCGGCTGATTCCTGCGGCCCCCGTGCGGAAAGGAATGCACGGGGCAGGAACCACAGGTTCAACCGGTTCTGCCCGGCCTTCCCTGCGCAATGGTGTTACGGCTGCTTCGCACTCTCCCCGGGGACCGGCGTTCTTGCCCCCGTTTGCGACAACGCGCCAAAGGCACGCCACGCAGGCATCAGCATCGGGATGCCAGGACCATGCGACTTGACCGTCCGTGCCGGCGCCGCTCGTCAGTCGGCGCCTGCCCGTCCATCACATCCCACCCCAACGCTCCTGACGATGCGCAGCGCCCCTCGTCGATGAGGCGGGACAGCGATAGAGAAGCACGAATTCCGATAAAACGAAAGAACAAAATTTGCGCAGGCGGGCGCGGCTGCGGCGATGTCGTTGAGACGGCGAATGAACTTCGTGTTTCGGCGCAGGGCGAATGCGGCATGTCCCGGCGCTTCCGGCGGGCGTAGGTCCGCCCCGACGGGCGACTCGGTCGGACGTCTCAGGACGAGACCGCCGCGCGCATCGGACGGCGCTGCCGCAGCAGCAACAGGATGACCACGGCCGCGCATGAGCATGCCAGGCTCAGCGCCAGCGGCGCGTTGCTGCCGTAGCGGGTCAAGAGCTCGACGAGGATGGGCGCCGACACCGCCGACAACAGGTTGAGCGGCAGTCCGATCTGGGCGGACGCCTTGGCGAAGGCCGCCTTGTCGTAGAACACCAGCGGCATGGTTGCCCGCGCCACGGCGAGCGCGCCGCTGCCGAGGCCGTAGATCAGGATGAAGGCGCCGATCGCGGCATGCGAGCCGTCGCTCAGCATCAGCAGCAGCATCGCCACCGGCAGCGCCAGGCCGGCGACGATCGCGGTGGTGATGCCGTCCCAGCGGCCGCCGCCGAGAAAATCGATGGCGCGGGCGCTGATCTGGATCACCCCCAGCATCGAGCCAAAGCCGACCGCCTCGGCCGCCGACAGGCCTTCGGCCTTCAGGAGCTCGATCAGCACGGCCCCCATCCCGAACGCGACGAAGGCGTTGAGGCCGGAGGCGCCGACCAGCAGATAGAACGTGCCGCGCGACGGCGTCGCTGCGGGGACGGACGCCGCCGCATCCGATGATGACGGCGGCAGATGATCATGGACGCGCCGCGGCAGCAGGAACACGAACAGCGGCAGCGAGACCAGCAGCAGCAGGCCGGCGTAGACGAGACAGGTGCTGCGCCAGCCGATATGCGCCGAGAGCGCCGAGGTGACCGGCCAGAAGATGCTGCTCGACAGCCCCGTGACCAGCATCAGCGCGCCGATGGCGCTGCGCGCGCGCAGGCCGGCGATCTCGTTGAGCACGATGTAGGAGGCGGTCGAGAGCGTGGCGCTGCCGGCCACGCCGAGCAGCAGCCACGCGGCATAGTAAGAGAGCGCGCCCTGCGCGGCTGACAGCAGCGCATAGCCCGGCGCGGCCAGCAGGGTGCCCGCGATCATCACCCGCCGCCCGCCATGCTTGATGAACGGCCGCGCCAGCAGCGGCGAGCACAGCCCCATCGACATGTACAGCACCGAGGTGCTGGCGAAGATCGCCGTCAGATCCATCTCCAGATCCACCGCCATGGCCCGGCCGATCACCGCCGGCAGGCTGAGCGTGCCCCAGGCGATGAGCTGGGTGATGGCGAGCACGATCAGGACGCGCAGGAGGGAGGGGTCGGCGATGACGGGGGGCATTTCGGGCGGGGGCACTGCACGGAGGTGACGCGCGACGCGCGTTGCAATCATGATTCTAGACCATTCGCGCCGAATCAGCCCCGCTGTTTGGGAATTGCCGCCCCACCACCGGCGGGGTGCTCGTGCCAGGTGCCGGCAACTGCACGCACGGGCCGCCGGCCCCGGAGCAGAGCAGCATGAGCAGCGCCGCACGGAAGCAGCCGATCGTCAGCCCCCATGGGTCTCAAGTCGATGCAAGAGCATCGCCTAACGTGCCGCGGAGCGGTGCTCCTCACGATGGAGGGGTTAGATTTTGGCCGAAAAAAACCATGCGAGGCCGCCGTAGGCGGCCGTCGCGGAGGATGGCCGCGAAACGAGCGCTCGCCACAGCTTGTTGCCTCATCTGCGATCGCCCTACCCTACCTCCGGAGCTCGAGCTTCGCGCGCCTACAGGAGGTGTGATAGGAACCAGTCACGCGCAGCCGAGGATGATTGTTCGAAGTGCTGGACATAGGGCGCGAAATGCCCGCAAGGCAGACTGACAAACTGCTTTGGCTCGCCGGCGCGTGCGAACGCCTCCCGGGACGCCTCGATCGGCATCAGCATGTCGCCCTCGGCCGCGATCCACATCAGCGGCCGCGGCGCGATGCGATGCAAAAAGGCGGCCGGCTCGAAGCTGAAGGTGAGCTCCAGGCTGCGCACGGTAACCTCGTTGCGCCACAGCGGCGAGATCTTCGCCGCCTCCATGCACCAGTCGTAGGCGTCCGACGTCCCGAGGATGCACGGCGTCGTCGCCGGATCCTGCGCCACCACCTGCATGGTCATCGGCGGCTCGCCCGCGGCACGGGCCAATCGCTCGCCGACGAACAGCTGCGACAGCTGCGCCTTTGTCTCCGCCGGAATGTGGCTCCAGATCGCGCCGCCGCTGAGGAACGAGACCTGCACTGCCACGCAGCGGATGCGCTGATCGATCGCCGCCGCCTGGATGGCGACGCCGCCGCCATAGCTGGAGCCCCAGGCGCCGATCCTGGTGGGATCGACGCGCGGCAGGGTCATTGCGAAGGTGATGGCATCGCGGTAGTCGGCCAGCTGCTGCATCGGGTCGATCTCCTGCCGGACGCGTCCTTCGCTCTCGCCGAAATTGCGGGGATCATAGACCAGCGCGCCGAGACCGGCTGCGCTGAACGCGGCCGCATATTTGTCGAGATAGCTGTCCTTGAGCGCGCTGAAGCCGTGATGAAGCACGACGATGGGCGCCGTCGGCGCGTCCCCCTGCGGCGGCACGTGCCAGCCGCGCAGCACCGTACCATCGTCGGCCTTGAAGGCCACCTTCTCGAACCCAGCCCGCAGATCCGAACCGACCATTGCAACCTCCCTGTGCTCTCGCCTCTCCGCCTTGTCTGCACGGCGGTCTCAGCCTAGGCTCTAGGCCAAGCGCGGCACCGACGTCCCGGACGGCAGCGAAGGCGAACCCGGACGACAGCGAAACGTGGGCGGACGCAGCCGCCGCAAGCGAGGGTCTCGGGCGACCAAGGGAGAGCGTTGCAGATGCCGAACGTGCAAGGGTTTGCCGCGCCCACGACCTCCCTCGACCCACTGCTCGGCTGGAGCATTCACGCGGCCAAATCACACCGTCAGCAGTTGAGGCGGCTAGGCGATGCTCTCGTGATCGAAGCGCAGGTCGCGCAGGGCTGCGCCGGGACGCGCCGCGCCTCCGATGCCGGTCTGGTGGTCGTGATGACTGTGATCGAAGGCCGGGAGCGCGGCGAGGACTCCACCGGCACGGTGCTGTTCGAACCCGGCGACGTGATCGTCTGGAACACGCGCGAGACGCTCGCCTTCGCCACGCTCAGTCCGCTGCGCAAGATGATGATCGCCTGCCCTGAAGCGGTGATCCGGAATTTTCACCCCGACCTGATCGGACGCGGCCGCCTGCATCTGCCCGGCCGACACGGCTTCGGCGCCGCCGTGTCCGGTTACTTCGAGGGCTTCGCCGGCACACTGGCCGAGATGGACGACAGCGAGGTCCATGCCGCTGTCGATGCCGGGCTCGAGATCGTCGCCAAGGCGGCCCGCCTGATGCGCCGCGACGCTGCACCGCGACGCACATCCGCACAGTTCGCGCGCATCATGAGCTACATCGACGCACAACTGCACGACCCCGATCTCGACAGCGCCGAGATCGCCGCCCACTTCGGACTATCCGTCCGCTCCGTACAATTGTTGTTCGCCGAGCACGGCACCACGCCCTCGGAATGCATCCGCCAGCGCCGCCTCGACCGCTGCCGCCGCGACCTCGAAGCCGCGCGCCGAACCGAGAGCATCACCGACATCGCCCTGCGCTGGGGCTTCAACGACCCCTCGCATTTTAGCCGCCTCTTCCGCCGTCGATACGGCGTGCCCCCGCGCACGCTCGCGCGGAAGAAGCCGGAGGGCTGACAGCCCGCAGCGATTTCATCTTCTCGCAACTGAACGGAATGGCTGGGATGGCCGGCTGGCGGAGAGAGTGGGATTCGAACCCACGGTACGGTTTCCCGCACACACGCTTTCCAAGCGTGCGCCTTAAGCCACTCGGCCATCTCTCCAGCGGCCCTCTCTTGGCGGGGTCGGCGGCGTTTTGCAAGCCGGGCGGGGGCTCATGGGCTAAATTTCCCCCAAATCGCTGATAAAAATCATCAATCCGCCCTGGTCGCGGGCTCGATCGGGAGGCCGTGCCGCCCGGCCGGCCCATCATGAACCGGCCGGCCGGGCGGCACGACCACTGTTTTGCAGCCCGTCGGTCCGGCTGCCGACTGAGGGATTCGCGATGCCGTCATCCTCCCCTGCCCGTCTCGCCATCCTGCTGACGGCGGTGCTCAGTCTCGCCGCCAGCCCGGCCCGCGCCGATCAATGCACCAAGCAGGGCGTCGACGTGACCTGCGACGACGGCCGCAAGGGGATCTGGCAGGGCGATGCGATCCTGTGGCCGGACGGGACGAAGTCGAGCCTGAAGCCGCACCCGTCCGTCATCGTCGGCAACAAGGCATCGGTGGTGGTGGGACCCGGCGTGTTCGTCGGACAGGGCAACGGGATGGTGCCGATGGACAATCCGAGCTCGCCGAACAAGCTGCGCTGCGCCGTGCTCGACGGCGTCTCCTACTGCCATTGAGCCTCGCCGGACGGAGCGACGAGGAGCAAGTCCGGTTCAGTGATAGCGCGCGCCAGGCGACAGCATGCGGCCGGCCAGAAAACCTGCCGGAGTGGCAGGCAGGGGTTCGATCTCGACCTCGGCAGCGTCACCGTCCTGCAGCGCCTCGACGAAGTCGGCAAACCATTGCTGGATCGAATGGCGGCGCAGCTTCGTCATCATGATCTCATAGCGCATGCGGCGCTCGTTGAGCGGCATCGACAGCGCCATCGCGATCGTCCGCGCCATGCCGTCGATGTCATGCGGATTGACGATCAGCGCCGCATCGAGCTCGTTGGCGGCGCCGGCGAATTTCGACAGCACCAATACGCCGGGATCGACCGGGCTCTGCGCCGCGACATACTCCTTCGCCACGAGATTCATGCCGTCTTGCAGCGGCGTGACGACGCCGACCTGGGCGCTGCGATAGAGGCCGGCCAGCACGCCCTGACCATAGCCCTTGTTGAGGTAGCGGATCGGCGTCCAGTCGACCTCGCCATGGCGGCCATTGACCTCGCTGACGAGGCGCGCGACCTCGCTCTGCAGATTGCCATAGGCCTCGATCGATTCGCGCGACGGCGTTGCGATCTGCAGCAGCGACGCGGCGCGCAGCAGGCTCGGGTGCATCGTCCACATCCGGTCGAAGGCGTTGATGCGGTTGACCAGACCCTTGGAGTAATCGAGCCGGTCGACGCCGATGGCGAGCTTCTCGCCATTCAGGCTGCGGCGCAGCCGCGACACATCCGGATGCGCCACCGCCTTTGCCGCCTGCTGCGCAAACTTGTCGGCGTCGATGCCGATCGGGAACACGGCCAGACGTGTGCGGCCGTGCAGCGACCTGACCACGCCGTCACGCACCTGCAAGCCGAGATCGGCGCGGATGCAGGCGGTGAAATTCTCGCGATCATCCTCGGTCTGGAAGCCGATCAGATCATAGGCGAGCATCGCGGTGACGAGATCGCGGTGATTCGGCACGCTGTCGATGACGCTGCGCGCGGGCCACGGCGTATGCAGGAAGAAACCGATCGGGCTCTTCACGCCCAGCGTGCGCAACTCCGCGCCGAGCGACAGGAAGTGATAGTCCTGGATCCAGAACAAGGTGTCCGGCTTCTGGAACCGGAGCAGCGCGCGCGCCACGAAGGCGTTGACCTCGCGATAGGAGCGATAGTCATCATGCGAGACGCTGATCAGATCGCTGCGTGAATGCAGCGCCGGCCATAGCGCCGAATTGGCGAAGCCTTCGTAGTAGCCGGCATAATGCGCAGCCGGCAGATCCAGCAGCGCGAGCGCGCCTTCACCGATCTGCTCGATCTCCGCGATCGGTTCCGTCTGCGCGCCGTCGCGCACACGACCCGAGGAACCCACCCATACTGCCCCCGATTTCTCCACAACGGGCAGCAATGCTGCCGCAAGTCCGCCGGTCATTGGCTCATTGGCTTTGCCACGGGCCACCCGATTCGAAACCACGACGAGGTTCACAGCTCCCTCCTGTTGGTCATGTCGGTTAACAGCTGTTCATCAATATGGTTCCGGGCCACCCTTTCAACCAATTGAAACCAAATTCGGGCATTCGCGCGGTGTAATCACAGCGTCAAATCAAGTCAGAACTGTTCTAATCAACAGCGACGCATTCAACATGCGACCGCTTGGCGAATGGAACTAACAATGTAGCGATGCGGAACCACTGCACGGATCGCTAGGTCGATGAATTAGTTCCACCGCCGGCGAGGCGCGTCAGGAATGCGCGCACGTCGTCCGGTGCGTCGAAATGTCCGTCGACGCCGAGCGCACGGCGGCCGACGGAGAACGAGAGGCCGGCGAAATCCGGCATGATCGCGAACACCGTCTCATCCGTAACGTCGTCGCCGATGAAGAACGGCTTGCGTCCCTTGAACGGTGCGTTCCGCATCAGCTCGCGCACGCCGCTCGCCTTGGTGAAGCCGGCATGCTTGATCTCGCACACACACTTGCCGGGCAGCACCTCGATCGGCGCCCCCGGCAACTCGGCGCGGATGCGCGACACTTCTTCGTAGATCGCCTTCTCGGCCTGCGGCGCGAGACGATAATGCAGCGCCAGCGAGTAGCCCTTGTCCTCGAGCAGAATGCCGGGGCTGAGCCTGGCGATCGCAGCGAGCCTGCGCTTCAGCTCCTTGTCCAGCGGCGGCGCCTTGATGGCGTCCGCCTCGCCGCCGCCGCCGAGCCGCATCTCCGCGCCATGGCCGCCGACGGCGGGATAGACCTCCGGCGCGAAGATGAGATCGATGTCGTTGAGCGAGCGGCCCGAGACCAGCGCCAGCGCGCCGGAGGTTCGTTGCAGCAATGCGTTCAGGGTCTCGGCCAGGCCCGGCGGCACCCACACCTCGCGCGGCGTCGGCGCGAGATCGAGCAGGGTGCCGTCGATATCGAGCAGGATCGCCACCTCGCGAAGATGCGGCACGAGACTGGTGGGCGCCGGAACGATATCGGCGGGCTCCGACGCAGGAGAAGCGATCAGATCGGAGTTTTCGGACATCATCAACTACTCCATGACAGCGAGCGGACGCGCCACCTGCTCGAGCGATTTGCGCTCGGCCGCGATGGCATAGCGCCAAGCGACGAGCGCCGCCACCAGCATCAGCGCGGCACCGAACAGATAGCCGCCGAACACCGCGCCGCGCGCCCCGCTGTCGAGCAGCGCGCCGAACAGCGCGGGTCCCGCGACGCCGCCGATCCCGGTGCCGATGGCGTAGAACAGCGCGATCGCGAGCGCGCGCACTTCCAGCGGAAAATTCTCCGACACGGTGAGATAGGCGGCGCTCGCCGCCGGTGACGCGAAGAAGAAGATCACCATCCAGGCCGCGGTCTGCGTCGCGGCGCTCAGCACGCCGATCGAGAACAGATAGCCGGTGAGCGCAAGCAGCACGCCGGAGACGCCGTAGGTGAAGGTGATCATGGCGCGGCGCCCGAGCGTATCGAACAGGCGGCCGAGCAGCAGCGGCCCGAGCACGTTGCCGGCCGCGAAGGGCAGGATGTACCAGCCGACATGGTCGGACTTGATGCCGTAGAAGTCGGTCAGCACCAGCGCGAAGGTGAAGAAGATCGCGTTGTAGAAGAACGCCTGGGCGATCATCAAGGTGAGCCCGACCAGGGAGCGCTGGCGATAAACTGAGAACAGCGTATGCGCGACCTCTCGTAACGGCGTGTGGCTGCGCATCCGCAGCCGCATCCTCGGCAATTCCTTGGCGCGCGCCTCGCGGTCGTGGCCGGTGACGTCGCGTTCGATCTCCGCAACGATCCGATGCGCCTCTTCGGGATGGCCGTGAATCATCAGCCAGCGCGGACTTTCCGGAATCCACATCCGCATGACCAGCACGACGAGGCCGAGACAGGCGCCGATGCCGTAGGCCAGCCGCCAGCCGACATCCGGGCCGGTGACGTCGGGATCGAGCAGCACGATGGCGCCGACCGCGCCGAGCGCGGCACCCAGCCAGAAGCTGCCGTTGATCATGAGATCGGTCCAGCCGCGATAGCGCGCCGGCACCAGCTCCTGGATCGTCGAGTTGATCGCGGTGTACTCGCCGCCGATGCCGGCGCCGGTCAGGAAGCGAAACAGCGCGTAGGTCGCGATGTTCCAGGACAAGGCGGTGGCGGCCGTCGCGGACAGATAGAGCGCAAGCGTGACGAAGAACAGCTTTCGGCGGCCGATGCGGTCGGTCAGCCAGCCGAAGCCGAGCGCGCCGAGCACGGCGCCGGCGAGATAGGCGCTGTTGGCAAGCCCGATGTCGAGATTGGAGAAATGCAGCGCCGGGCTCTGCTTGAGCGCGCCCGACAAGGCGCCTGCCAGCGTCACCTCGAGCCCGTCGAGCACCCAGGTGATGCCGAGCGCCAGCACGACGCGGGTGTGAAAGGCGCTCCAGCGGAGATCGTCGAGCCGGGCGGGAATGTTGGTTTCGATGATGCGATCCCGGCCTGCCATGTCGTCCGGCGGAGCGCCGGATTGCGGCGCTGACGTGACGACGCGGAGGTTGGGAAAGGATGCCTGTCGGGGTGCCATGGAATCCCAATGCGACGGCGCGGGTCGCACCGCATGCTCGACCGAGAGGATGAAGCAAATGCGGCAGCGAATGCCTGCCGCTGCGACTCAACGTCTCGTCGCGCGCAGGGTTCCCGGAGTGGGGCGGGGTTCGGCGCTCGACCCGCCTGGGGGCCGCAGCGTTTCCTGGGTGAGGCCCAGGCGCGCCTCATTTCAGCTGTCGTCCCGGGCAAGCGAGCGAAGCGAGCGCGACCCGGGATCCATACCGCGTGATGCAAGATTGGGGCACGCGATCAATACCGCCCGCCACACATCTGCCGCGGCGTATGGATCCCGGCGTTCGCCGGGATGACAGCGGAGGGTTTGGCCGCGGGCTCGCCAACGCACTTGCGAGCGGCGTGAAGACCAGCCTGTCGCCGCAAAACTCACGCCGCGCGGATGTTGGCCATGAAGCGGTTGAGCTCCGCGCGCAGCCGCGCGCTCTCCGAGGAGAGCGACTGGGCCGAGCGCAGCACCTCCTCCGAGGCTTCGCCGGTCTGGGTCGCGCCGCGATTGACCTGCGTGATGTCGGTGGCGGCGGCCTGCGTGCCTGCCGCGACGCTCTGCACGTTCCTGGCGATCTCCTGGGTCGCGCCGCCCTGCTGCTCGACCGCGGTGGCGATCGACGCGGCGATGGTCGAGATCTGGCGGATCGTGCCGCCGATCTGCTTGATCGCCGTCACCGACTCCTGGGTCGCCGCCTGCATGCCGGAGATGTGGTTGGAGATGTCGTCGGTCGCCTTGGCGGTCTGCTCGGCCAGCGACTTGACCTCGGAAGCCACCACCGCAAACCCGCGGCCGGCATCGCCGGCGCGAGCCGCCTCGATGGTCGCGTTCAGGGCCAGCAGGTTGGTCTGCTCGGCGATCGCGGTGATCAGCTTGACGACGTCGCCGATCTCCTGCGCCGCACGCGACAGCTTGCCGATGCGCCCGTCGGTCTCCTCGGCCTGGGCCACGGCGGACTCCGCGATGCGGCTGGACTCGCGGACCTGGCGGCCGATCTCGTTGACCGAGGCCGACAGTTCGTCGGTCGCACTCGCGACCGAGTGGATGCGGCCCGTGGCCTGGTCGGAGGTGCCGCTGACGCGGCTCGCCAGCGACTGCGTGGTCTCCGCGGTGCGCGTCAGGGTCGAGGCCGCCTGCTCGAGGTGCTCGGCCGAGGTCGAGACGTTGGACACGATCGAGCCGACGGCGGTCTCGAACTCGTCGGCGAAGCGGATGAGCTCGGCCCGCCGCGCGGCGCCCGCCGCCCTGTTCTGGGCGTCCTGCGTCGCAGCGTCGCGCTCGGCCTTGGCCACCGCCTGGACCTTGAACTCCTCGACGGCGGCCGCCATCTCGCCGATCTCATCGGCACGCCCGAGGCCGGGCAGCCGGACGTCGAAATTGCCCGAGGCGAGCTCGCGCATCGCCTTGCACATCGTGATCATCGGCTTGGAGATGCCGTTGCCGAGCATCAGCGCCAGCACGGCGCCGAGCGTCAGCCCGCCGATCGCCAGCATTGCGATCAGCCGCTCGATGTCCGCGATGGTGGTGTTGGTGGCGGCCTCGATGCGCTGCTGGTCGGAGGCGACCTCGGATTTCAGCCCGTTCGACAGCGCGATGATCTCGGTCCCGACCACGCTCATCTCCTGTTCGAGCTTGCCGAGCGCCTTCATGTTCTCCGACAGCTTGATGAAGGCGGCGCGGTACTGCTTGATCAGGTCGCCGAGCTCGGCGACGCGCTGGGTGATCTTCTCGTCATTGGCATAGATCGTCACCAGCGAGGTTTCCAGGAAGCGCGTGCGCGCGATGGCGCCGTCGGCCGTCTTGGCATCGGGCTTGGCGACGTAGGTCCCGACCAGCGCGGACACGGTCAGGTACTGGCCGGTGAGGTCCTTGGCCGTGGTCTGCACCGACGGCAGGCCGGCCAGCGCGGCGGTGTCTGCCAGATCATCGAACTTGAAGCGGATCTTGTTGCCGATGAGGCCGATCTGGTCGGTCGCCAGTTTCGCGTTCTCGCGGGTCAGAGCAACGATGCTCGAGAATGTCTTGGCGAAGGCCTGAAACTGCGCCTGCAGCTTGCCGACCTGCGCCCGCCGCTCGGCGCCGGTCGCCGCCATGGATTTGTCGATCGCGGCCTGGAGTGCCTGCTGGGCAGCGGTGGCCGCCGCCTCGTCGTCGGCTTTACCGGTCAGGGCATAATAACGGGCGAGCGCCTGGTACGAGACCAGCTCGCGATCGATGGTGCGGGTGGTGTCGGCTTCGGCAACGCTGCCGCGATAGGCTGCCACCGCTGCGGCGACCCGCTCGAATCCCAGATAGGAGAAGCCGATGCTGGCAGCAGAGATCGCCAGCACAACGGCGAAGCCAAGGACGATCTTGCCGCGAAAACGCAGGGTCAGAAAATTGGCACGCCGCGACTGCGGCGCAAGCTGCGCAGACATTCCCACCCCCGACACGCCATTCTTTATATTGGCCAGAAACCAAACCGCCCGGCGGCAACGCACCAGAGCGTGATCAAAACTACGTCACAATGGCTAAGGGGCGGTAAATGGACGGCATCGGCCTACGGCCTGCGCTTCACCTGCGCCGGTGCCGGCCTCGCGTGGCGCGCCACATGCGACCGGATCGCCGATGCCGCGCGCAAGACGTCGCAATGACATCGGAGACGAAAATTCGAGTTGCAAAGTCCTGAGGGCGCTGTTTCTAATCAGAATAAGAATAATTCATCGGGAGGTTACTCGTGTCGACAGTCAAACTGACGGTGAACGGCAAGGCGGTCTCGGTCGAGGCCGAGGATCGCACCCTGCTCGTTCACCTCCTGCGGGATCATCTGAACCTCACCGGCACCCATGTCGGCTGTGACACCAGCCAATGCGGCGCCTGCGTCGTCCATATCGACGGCCGTGCCGTGAAATCCTGCACCGTGCTGGCCGGCCAGGCCGCCGGCGCCAACGTCACCACCATCGAAGGCATCGCCAAGGGTGACGAGCTGCACCCGATGCAGGCGGCCTTCCGCGACAATCACGGCCTGCAATGCGGCTATTGCACGCCGGGGATGATCATGTCGGCCATCGATATTGTGCACCGCCACGGAGGCGAGCTCGACGAGAGCACGGTGCGTGAGGAGCTGGAAGGCAACATCTGCCGCTGCACCGGCTATCACAACATCGTCAAAGCCGTGCTCGACGCTGCCGGACGGATGAAGGTCGCGCAAGCTGCCGAATGAGGCCGGCGAGAGCCGCCGTTTACCGCAATACCGAGACCACGACCGCTGCGCGCGATGGCCGCGGCGGGACAATAGAACTCCGGTAGGGGAGAGATTCGCATGGGTATGGAAGGCATTGGCGCCAGCGTCGTCCGCAAGGAGGACAAGCGTTTCATCACCGGCAAGGGCCGGTACGTCGACGACGTCAAGCTGTTGGGCATGACCTTTGCCCATTTCGTCCGCAGCCCGCACGCGCACGCCAAGGTCAAGAGCATCGACTCCTCGGCCGCCGAGGCGATGCCCGGCGTGGTCGCGGTGCTCACGGGCAGGCAGATCGTCGACGACAAGGTCGGCAATCTGATCTGCGGCTGGGCCATCACCTCGAAGGACGGCTCGCCGATGAGGATGGGCGCATGGCCGGCGATGGCGCCGGAGACCGTGCGCTTCGTCGGCCAGGCCGTGGCGGTCGTGATCGCCGAGAGCAAGAACCTCGCCCGTGACGCCGCTGAGGCCGTCGTGGTCGAATATGAGGAGCTGCCGGCGGTCGCCGACATGCCCTCCGCGCTGAAGCCCGGCGCGCCGCAGCTTCACCCGGAGGCCCCCGGCAACGTCGTCTATGACTGGCATATTGGCGACGAGGGGGCGGTCAACGCCGCCTTCGCCAAGGCCGCCAACGTCGTCACCCTGGAATTGACCAACAACCGGCTGGCACCGAACGCGATGGAGCCGCGCGCGGCGATCGCCGAGTACGATGCGGCCGAGGAGCATTTCACGCTCTATACGACGTCGCAGAACCCGCACGTCGCTCGCCTGGTGCTGTCGGCGTTCTACAACATCGCACCAGAACACAAGCTGCGCGTCATCGCGCCCGACGTCGGCGGCGGCTTCGGCTCCAAGATCTTCATCTATCCCGAGGAGATGGTGGCGCTGTGGGCCTCCAAGAAGGTCGGCCGTCCGGTGAAGTGGACCGGCGATCGCACCGAGGCGTTCCTGACCGACGCGCACGGCCGCGACCACATCTCCAAGGCCGAGATGGCGCTCGATGCCGACAACAAGATCCTTGGCCTGCGGGTCAAGACCCACGCCAATTTCGGCGCCTACATGTCGCTGTTCTCGTCGTCGGTGCCGACCTATCTGTACGCGACCCTGCTGTCGGGCCAGTACAACATTCCGGCGATCTATGCCGAGGTGATGGGCGTCTACACCAACACCACGCCGGTCGACGCCTATCGTGGCGCCGGACGTCCCGAGGCAAGCTATCTGCTGGAGCGGCTGATCGAGACGGCGGCGCGCCAGTTGAAGGTCGATTCGGCCGATCTCCGGCGGAAGAACTTCATCACCCAGTTCCCGCACCAGACCCCGGTGATCATGGCCTACGACACCGGTGACTTCAACGCCTCGCTCGACGCGGCGATGAAGGCGATCGACTATGCCGGTTTCCCGGCCCGCAAGGCGGCGGCGAAGGCGCAGGGCAAGCTGCGCGGCCTCGGCCTGTCCTGCTACATCGAAGCCTGCGGCATCGCGCCGTCGAAGGCGGTCGGCAGCCTCGGCGCCGGCGTCGGCCTGTGGGAGTCCGCGGAGATCCGCGTCAACCCGGTCGGCACCATCGAGGTCCTCACCGGATCGCACAGCCACGGCCAGGGCCACGAGACCACCTTCTGCCAGCTGATCGCCGAACGCCTGGGCGTGCCGATCAGCCAGGTCTCGATCGTTCATGGCGACACCGACAAGGTGCAGTTCGGCATGGGCACCTACGGCTCGCGCTCGGCCGCCGTCGGTCTCACGGCGATCCTGAAGGCGATGGAGAAGGTCGAGGCCAAGGCCAAGAAGATCGCAGCCCACGCACTCGAAGCGTCGGAAGGTGACATCGTCATCGAGAACGGCGAGTTCAAGGTGACCGGCACCGACAAGTCGATCGCGCTGCCGATGGTCGCGCTCGCCGCCTACACCGCGCACAACCTGCCGGACGGCATGGAGCCCGGATTGAAGGAGACTGCTTTCTACGATCCGACCAACTTCACCTTCCCGGCCGGCACCTATATCTGCGAGCTCGAGGTCGATGAGGCCACCGGCAAGACGTCGTTCGTCAACTTCGTCGCGGCGGACGATTTCGGCCGGCTGATCAACCCGATGATCGTCGAGGGCCAAGTCCATGGCGGCCTCGTCCAAGGCATCGGCCAGGCGCTGCTCGAGCACGCGATCTACGACAGCAACGGCCAGCCGGTCACCGCGTCCTTCATGGACTACGCGATGCCGCGCGCCGACGACGTGCCGTCGTTCAAGCTGAGCCACACCACGACCCTGTGCCCGGGCAATCCGCTCGGCGTGAAGGGCTGCGGCGAGGCCGGCGCGATCGGCGCATCCGCCGCCGTGATCAATGCGATCACGGATGCGATCGGCAACAACAAGCTGGAAATGCCGGCGACGCCCGACCGCGTCTGGCACGCGATCCACGGTTGATCATCGCTCCGGGGCGCGCGCAGGCGCGGCCCCGGAATGATCTCGATGAAAAATTCAGGGAGATTCCCATGTACGAGACGACCTACCATCGCGCCTCCTCGGTCGACGAAGCGGCGGCGCTGTTCGCCAAGGGCAGCGAAGCCAAGTTCCTGGCCGGCGGCCACACCCTGCTTCCGGTCATGAAACAGCGCCTCGCCAGCCCGTCCGATGTCATCGACATCGGCAAGATCAAGGACCTGATCGGCGTGCAGCTGTCCGGCGACACGCTCGTGATCAAGGCGGCGACGACCTATTACGACATCATGACCAATGCCGACGTGAAGAAGGCGATCCCCGCGATCTCCTACCTCACCTCGGTGCTCGGCGATCCCGCCGTGCGTCACCGCGGCACCATCGGCGGCTCGATCGCCAACAACGATCCGGCCGCGGATTTCCCGGCGGCACTGATCTCGCTCGGCGCGACCGTGAAGACCAACAAGCGCACGATCTCGGCGGATGATTTCTTCAAGGGCCTGTTCACCACGGCGCTCGAGGACGGCGAGATCATCACCGAGGTGGCGTTCCCGGTGCCGGAGAAGGCGGGCTATGCCAAGATGCGCCACCCGGCGTCGCGCTTCGCGCTGACCGGCGTGTTCGTGACCAAGACGAAGGGCGGCGACGTCCGCGTCGCCGCCACCGGCGCCTCGCAGAGCGGCGTGATGCGCGTGGCCGCGATCGAGGCGGCGCTGAAGTCGAACTGGTCGGCCTCGGCGATCGACGGCGTCAGCATCCCGGCGAGCGGCCTGCTCAGCGACATCCACGGCTCGGCTGATTACCGCGCCAATCTGGTGAAGGTGATGGCTCAGCGCGCGGTGCAAGCCGCGGGCTGACCTCACAACGCGGATCATTCCGCGTCACGGCACAACAAATTCCACACGGCGCGCAGCGATGCGCGCCGTTTTGCTTTGCGGCATACGGCACGCTTGCGTTGGCCGGATACACGCGGGACAATCGCGGATCAGGAAACGCATCGCGCGTGAGGATGTCTGATTAGTGCGGACAGCAGCCAAGCACACCCACCCTCCCCTGGAGGGGGAGGGTGAAGGTCGCGGCGACCATCTTTGTCCGATCGACCTCATCACGCGCCGAAGCACCGCAGGGACAAGACAACGTGCTCGACAAGACCGCCCCACAGACCGAGACCCGCGCCACCGGACCGCTCGCGGGCTTTCGCATCGTCGAGTTCGCCGGCATCGGACCGGGACCGTTCGCCTGCATGCTGCTGGCCGACATGGGCGCGGAGGTGGTGACGCTCGATCGCGTCGGCGCGCGCAAGACCATGAAGTCGGTCGCCGGTCGCGGCCGCAAGGTCATCGAGCTCGACCTCAAGGACAAAGCCGTCATTGCCGAGGTGCTCGACCTGCTCGCCGGCGCCGACGCGCTGATCGAAGGTTTCCGGCCCGGCGTGATGGAGCGGCTCGGCCTCGGCCCCGACGTCGTGCTCGCGCGCAATCCCAAGCTGGTCTATGGCCGCATGACCGGCTGGGGCCAGCAGGGACCGTTGGCGCAAGCGGCCGGCCACGACATCAACTACATCTCGATCACCGGCGCGCTGGCCGCGATCGGACCCAGGGAGCGGCCGGTGCCGCCGCTCAACCTGGTCGGCGATTTCGGCGGCGGTGCGCTCTACCTCGTCGTCGGCGTGCTCGCCGCACTGCTCGAAGCCTCGAAGTCCGGCAAGGGGCAGGTGGTGGACACCGCGATGTGCGACGGCGCGGCCTCGCTGCTCGCGATGTTCTTCGACCTCACCGCGATGGGCCGCTGGACCGAGGGGCGCGAGCGCAACTTCCTCGACGGCGGCGCGCACTTCTACGGCGTCTACGAATGCGCCTGTGGAAACTTCATCTCCATCGGCTCGATCGAGCCGCAGTTCTACGCGCTGCTGCGGCAGCATGCCGACCTCTCCGATCCCGCCTTCGACGCCCAGATGGATCCGCGCGCATGGCCGGCGCTCAAGGAGAAGCTGGTCGCGGTGTTCAAGAGCAAGACGCGCGAGGAATGGTGCAAGATCATGGAGGGCACCGACATCTGTTTCGCGCCGGTGCTGACGATGTCGGAGGCACCGAAGCACGCGCACATGGCGGCGCGCGGCGTGTTCGTCCAGCGGCATGGCATCACGCAGCCGGCGCCTGCCCCGCGCTTCTCGCGGACGCCGTCCAACATCCGTGAGCCGGAGGTGACGGAGATTGGCGCTGTCGTGGGCGCGTGGAAGGCGGGGCGGTAAGCTCGATAACTGCGCTCGAGCGCTGCTCGACTGTTCCCATTTCAATGAGTTGGCTACGCCGTCGCCTCAATCTCGATGTCGTCCCCGCGAACGCAGGGACCCATAACCACCGTCCGCGGTTTGGCGACGATCGTCTGCGACTGTGCCCTACAGATAAATCACGCGGTATGGGTCCCGGGTCGGCGCCTGCCGCCGCTGGCGCGTCGTCAGGCTTGCCCGGGACGACAGCGGTTATTTCGCGATGCCGGCTCCCGCGCACACTGTCATTGCGATCGAAGCG
This sequence comes from Bradyrhizobium sp. SZCCHNRI3043, assembly GCF_032377735.1. NCBI lineage: Bacteria > Pseudomonadati > Pseudomonadota > Alphaproteobacteria > Hyphomicrobiales > Nitrobacteraceae > Bradyrhizobium > Bradyrhizobium sp. SZCCHNRI3043. The sequence continues at coordinate 25,755 of NZ_JAUHID010000019.1, read as the reverse complement.
AAGCAATCCAGGGTGCGGACGGAAGTCTGGATTGCTTCGTCGCTCTGCTTCTCGCAATGACGGGCGCATCTCCTCCACCTACTCCGCCGCCTCCACCTTCAGCACGCCGCGGCGGATCTGGTCCTCTTCGATCGATTCGAACAGCGCCTTGAAGTTGCCTTCGCCAAAACCGTCGTCGCCCTTGCGCTGGATGAACTCGAAGAAGATCGGGCCGATCGCATTGGCCGAGAAGATCTGCAGCAGCACCTTGGTATGACCGCCTGCAACGACCCCCTCGCCATCGATCAGGATGCCGTTTCTCTTCAGACGGGCGAGGTCCTCGCCATGCTTGGGCAGCCTGCTATCGATGCGCTCGAAATAGGTGTCCGGGGGCGACGGCATGAACGGCAGGCCCGCGGTCCGCAGGCCCTCGACGGTCAAGTAGATGTCGCGGGCGCCGCAGGCGACGTGCTGGATGCCTTCGCCGCGATAGATCTTGAGATACTCCTCGATCTGCCCGGACTCGCCGGCATCCTCGTTGATCGGAATCCGAATCTTGCCGTCGGGGCTGGTCAGCGCGCGCGAGAACAATCCGGAGGCGCGGCCTTCGATGTCGAAGAAGCGGATCTGGCGGAAGTTGAACAGCTTCTCGTAGAAGCCGGTCCACACATCCATGCGGCCGCGATGCACGTTGTGGGTCAGGTGATCGATGTAGTAGAGGCCGGAGCCGATGGGGCGCGGGTCGCGCTCGCCGATCCACCCGAATTCGAGATCATAGGCCGAGCCCTTGGCACCGTAGCGATCGACGAGATAGAGCAGGCTGCCGCCGATGCCCTTGAGTGCGGGCACGTCCAGCGTCTTCTGGGCCGGCGGCAGGTCGGCCGGCTCGGCGCCGAGCGCGATCGCCCGCGCATAGGCCTTCTTCGCGTCGACCACCCTAAACGCCATCGACGGCGCACACGGCCCGTGCGCGGCGACGAACTCGTGGCCGTGGCTGCCGGGCTCCTCGTTCACGAGGTAGTTGATGTCACCCTGGCGGTACAGCGTGATCGCCTTGGTCCTGTGGCGCGCGACCGCGGCGAAGCCCATCAGCTTGAACAGCGCGTGCAGCTCGCTTGCTTCGGGGTGCGCATATTCGACGAACTCGAAGCCGTCCGTGCCCATCGGGTTGTCGGCGGAGATGGTGGCAGGAGGCGCATCGTGCGGAAATGGACCCATGGGGGAAGCTCCTTCAGCTTGATGAGCGGATCATCTCCCGAATTCCGCGCACGGGGCATGCAAACCATTGTCATTTTCGCCCGAGTATGCACGATCCATGCACATTCAGAGGAAATGACGCATGATTTCGGTCGATAGCTTCGATCTCCGTATCCTGGCCGCGCTGCAGGACGACGGCCGGCTCACCAACCAGGAGCTGGCCGACCTCGCCGGGCTCTCGGCCTCGCAATGCTCGCGACGGCGGATGCGGCTGGAGGAGGACGGCGTCATCGCGGGCTATCGCGCGCAGCTATCCGGCACGTCCCTGGGCTTCGAGCTGATCGCCTTCATCCAGATCACCCTGGCGACGCATTCGCCCGACAACGCGCAGAAATTCCGTGCGCTGGTGAACCGCGTCGACGACATCCAGGAGGCCTACGCGCTGACCGGCGACTCCGATTATCTGCTCAAGGTCGTGCTGCGCGACCTCAAGAGCCTGTCCGACATCGTCAACAATGTGCTGATGCCACACCAGAGCGTGGCGCATGTGCGGTCGTCGATCGTGCTCGACCGGCTGAAGGAGAGCGCGAAGCTGCCGCTGGCGTCGCTGTCTGCTGGCTGACGACGTGGCGCAAATCGAGGGAATTGCGCCATTCAACACCGTCGCGGCTTTTGCGACAGTCACATCATTCCAACATCTGCGAGACGAACATGGCGCTGCAGCTTCGCCCGAATTGCGAATATTGCGACAAAGACCTGCCACCGGCAGCAACGGACGCGCGCATCTGCTCCTACGAATGCACCTTCTGCACCGACTGCGTCGAGACTAAGCTGTTCAACGTCTGCCCGAACTGCGGCGGCGGCTTTGCGCCACGGCCGATCCGCCCGTCGCGCGAGTGGCGGCCAGGGGCCTGCGTCACAAAACAGCTGCCGTCGGACAAGCGCGTGCATCTGAAATATGCGGCGGAGGAGGTCGCGGCGTTCGTCGGAGGCGTGAAGAACGTCGCGCCGGAAGAGCGCTGACCTCTCTCCTCGTCATTCCGGGGCGCGCGCAGCGCGAGCCCGGAATCGATAACCACGACGTGACATCGTGCATCGAAAGCTCAGCCAAGGGCAGCTCGCATCACACGGCCGCTACGATCGTGCCTTCGACTTCGCCGAAGCCGACGCGATAGCCGTCGCCCTGGCACCAGCCGCGCATCACCAGAGAGTCGCCGTCCTCGAGAAACGTGCGCTTCACGCCGCCGGCGAGCTCGACCGGCTCGGTGCCATTCCAACTGATCTCCAGCAGGCTGCCGCGCTGATGCTTCTCCGGGCCGGAGATCGTGCCGGACCCGAGGAGATCGCCGACACTCATGGCACAGCCGGACGAGGCATGGTGCATCAGCTGCTGCACGCTCGACCAGTACATGTACCTGAAATTGGTCTGCGCGATGGTCTGCGCGGCGTTGCTGCCGGAGGCACGCAAGGCCACGTCGAGGGAGAGATCGTAGTTCTGCGCGGCCTTCTGCTGCAGGTAGGGCAGCGGCGTTGGATCCTGCGTTGGCCCCGACACGCGGAACGGCTCCAGCGCCTCCCGCGTCACCACCCACGGGCTGATCGACGTCGCAAACGCCTTGGCTTGGAACGGGCCGAGGGGCACATATTCCCATTGCTGGATATCGCGTGCGCTCCAGTCGTTGAGCAGCACGAAGCCGAAGATCATCGCCTCCGCCTGCGCCTCGCTCAGCATCTCGCCGAGCGGCGACGACTGGCCGATGACGACGCCCATCTCCAGCTCGAAATCGAGCCGCTTGCACGGCCTGAAGCTCGGCACCTCGGCGCTCGGCGGCTTCAATTGCCCGCGCGGCCGGCGCACCTTGGTGCCGGAGACGATCACGGTCGAGGCGCGCCCATTATAGCCGATCGGCATGTGCAGCCAGTTCGGCTGCAGCGCATTGTCCTTGCCGCGGAACATGACGCCGACATTGGTGGCGTGCTCCTTCGACGAATAGAAATCGGTGTAGCCGGCCACGTCGAACGGCAGATGCAACGTGACGTCCTGGCGCGGCAGCAGCGCCCGGCTGCGCAGCGGCTTGTCGTCACGCAGCCGCGGATTGTCGTGGCGCAGCAGTGCGCTGATCGCAGCCCGCGTCTTCGACCACACGGCGGGGCCGAGCGCCATGAAGGCATTCAGCGAGGATTGCGCGAACACCTCATAGGCCGGCGCCAGATCGAGCAGGCCTTCGTCCTCGAGCACGGCGAGGTCGAGCACGAACTCGCCGATGGCGACACCGACGCGTGGCTTTGGCGAATCGGCGGCGGAGAACACACCGTAGGGCAGGTTCTGGATCGGGAAGTCGGAGGCTGGATCGACCGGGATGAAGGAGCGGAGCGAGGGATCGTTGGGATGAGTCAAAATGCTTCTCCGGACTACGTCGTCATGCCCGGGCTTGACCCGGGCATCCATCTCTCACCGCACAGAGAATGTCGTGGATGGCCGGGTCAAGCCCGGCCATGACGGCATTCTCACAGTTCAAGGCCTGTTCGGATCGAAACGCTTCTCCAGTCCGTTCCAGCAATCGGCGTAGTCGCTCTGCATGGTGCCGGACTCCGCGGCGTGCTTGGTGATCCGCTGCGGGAAGCGCGTCTCGAACATGAAGGCCATCGTGCCCGTGAGCTTCACCGGCTTCAACTCGCCATTGCTGGCGTGATCGAACGCCTCGCGATCTGGCCCGTGCGGCAGCATGCAATTGTGCAGGCTCATGCCGCCGGGCACGAAGCCCTGCGGCTTGGCGTCATAGACGCCGTAGATCAGGCCCATGAACTCCGACATGATGTTCATGTGGTACCACGGCGGGCGGAAGGTGTTGTCGGCCACCATCCAGCGCTCGGGGAAGATCACGAAATCGATGTTGGCCGTGCCGGCGGTTTCCGACGGCGATGTCAGCACGGTAAAGATCGACGGATCGGGATGATCGAAGCCGATGGCGCCGACCGGCGAGAAGGTGCGCAGGTCATATTTATACGGCGCGTAGTTGCCGTGCCAGGCAACGACGTCGATCGGCGAGTGCCTGAGCTCGGTCTTGAACAGCGCGCCGCCCCATTTCACGTAGAGTTCGGTCGGCGTGTCCTTGTCCTCATACGAGGCCACCGGGGTCAGGAAGTCGCGCGCATTGGCAAGACAATTCGCGCCGATCGGGCCGCGCTCCGGCAAGGTGAAGGCACCGCCATAATTCTCGCAGAGATAGCCACGTGCCGGTCCCTCCGGAATCTCCACCCGGAACTTGACGCCGCGCGGGATCACGACGATCTCGCCAGGCTCGGCGTCGATGCGGCCGAACTCGGTGACGAACAGCAAACGGCCCTGCTGCAGCACGAACATCAGCTCGCCGTCGGCATCGTAGAAGTGCTGGTCGACCATCGACTTGGTGATGACGTAGACATGCGCCGCCATGCCGGCCTGGGTCGTGGCATCGCCGGCCGTGGTCATGGTCTGCACACCCTGCAGGAACGTCACATCGCCCGACGGCAACGGTGTCGGATCCCAGCGCAGCTGCTGCACCGTGATCTCCTGCTCGTGACACGGCGCGGTGCGCCACAACCCGGCATCGACCTTCGCGAATCGGCCGGAGTGTTTCACCGAGGGCCGGATGCGGTACAGCCAGGAGCGCTCGTTGGAGCCGCGCGGCGCGGTGAACGGCGAGCCCGAGAGCTGCTCGGCATAGAGCCCGTAGGCGCAGCGCTGCGGCGAGTTGCGCCCGATCGGCAGCGCGCCGGGCAGCGCCTCGGTCTCGAACGAATTGCCGAAGCCGGACATGTAGCCCGGCGTGACCTGTCCCGATGCGCGGTGCAACTGGTCAGGCGATGTGTTGATGTTCATCATCCTTCTCCTTGCAGGCGGGCCCACATCTCGCGGTCGCGCTCGGCGGTCCAGATCACGGGATCGTCGATGCCGCTGGCTTCGTCATAGGCGCGCGACACGTTGAACGGCAGGCAGTGCTCGTAGATGGCGAAGCTCGAGAATTTCGGATCCATCACTTCGCGCGTGGCGGCCATGGACTCCTTGAGGCTGCGTCCCTTGGCGACCGACATCTCCGCCGCGCCATACAGCGACGAGACGAAGTCGCGCGTCATCGCGATCGCCTCGCGCACCGTGGTCTCGCCCTTCAGCGCGTCGCCGCGGCCGGGCGCGATCGCCTTGGGATTGAAGTCGCGGATCTCGTTCAGGGTCGACGGCCATTCGCGCAAATAGGCGTCGCCGCAATAACAGGCCGAGTGATATTCGATGAGATCGCCGGAGAACATCACCTCGGCGTCCGGCACCCAGGCGACGATGTCACCGGACGTATGGCCCGCACCGAGCTGGATCAGTTGCACCTCGCGCTTGCCGAGATGGATCGTCATCTCGCCTTCGAAGGTGAGCGTCGGCCAGGTCAGGCCAGGAATGCTCTCGGCATCCTGGAACAGGCGCGGGAAGCGGCCGTATTCGGAGTCCCAGTCCTGCTGTCCCCGCTCCACGATCAGCCGGCGTGTCTCCTGCGACGCAACAATGCCCTGCGCGTGATAGGCCGAGGCGCCGAGCACGCGCACCGCGTGGTAGTGCGACAGCACGACATATTTGATCGGCTTGTCGGTCACGGTCCTGACCCGCTCGATCACCTTGTTCGCCATCGCCGGCGTCGCCTGGGCATCGAACACGATGCAGCCGTCGTCGCCGACGATGACCGCCGAATTCGGATCGCCCTCTGCAGTGAATGCATAGAGATCCGGGCCGATCTCGGAGAAAGTGATTTTCTTCTCGGCGAGATCGGTGGTGGATGCGAAACCCTTCGCCATCAGTTCATTCCCTGTCTGCGCAGCAGGCTATTGCTGCTGCTGTTGTTGTTGCTGTTGACCGGTATCAGCCATGCTGCGTTTCGCCAGCGTGACCGCCTCGCGCAGCACACCGATGTCACCGATGTGATTGGCGAGGATCAGGACCAATGCCGCATCGAGGTCGGCGCTTTCGAGGTCCGAGAGGCCCCGATGGGCTTCGACGATGGCGCGAAAGGCATCGTCGGGCTTGGCGAAATTGGAAGCGGTCGAGAGTGTCATCGTTGCGGCTCCTCAGCTCAGGCCGGAGGCGCGTGCGACCGCCGCCGCGATCGCGGCGCGGCGCGGATGCCGGAAGCGCGCCGCGACATAGCCGTCCGGACGCAGCAGATAGGATGTGCCGGGTTCGGCCCCGTAACGCTTGCCCGCGAAACCCTCGCCATCGGCAAGTCCATTCGGACCGCCGATGCTGACGACACCGACATCGTCGGGCACATCGATCGCCTCACCATTGGCAAAGGACAGCAGGGTGAAACGCCGGCCCTGAGCATTGAATGCATCGGTGAGATGAAGGTGCCGTCCGTCTGCCGTCTCGAGCGGAGCATCCGGCATCGATGTTCCCGGACAAGGGCCACTGTGCCAAGCCTCGTCGTCTTCGGTCGACAGCGGCGTCTGGTAGACCGAGGGAACCGACAGCCGGCCGCCATTGACCATGCGCTTGCCGAATTCGGTGTCCCTGGCGAGCGCGAGCACCACCTTGCGTAGCCGCGCCTCCTGGTGCGAATTCGGCGCCATGAAATCCGTCGCCCGCGTGGACTCGCGAATGTTTTCGTCGGCCGCTGCGCTTCGCTCCAGATGATAGGTTTCGAGCAGCGCCGCGGGCGAGGTACCGCGCAGCACGCGATCGAGCTTCCAGGCCAAGTTCTCGGCATCCTCCAGCCCCGAATTGGCACCGCGCGCGCCGAACGGCGAGACCTGATGGGCGGAATCGCCGGCAAAAACGACGCGACCATGAATGAAGCGCTCCATGCGCCGGCACTGGAATTTGTAGAGCGAGATCCATTCGAATTCGAACTGATCATGGCCGAGCATGCGCGCGATCCGTGGCCGCACATTCTCCGGCTGCTTCTCGACGTTGGGATCGGCATACCGACTGAGCTGCAGGTCGATGCGCCAGACATTGTCCGGCTGCCGGTGCAACAGCGCCGAGCGCCCGGCATGGAATGGCGGATCGAACCAGAACCAGCGCTCGGTGGGGAATTCAGCCGTCATCCTGACGTCGGCGATCAGGAACTGATCCTCGAACACCTTGCCGGAAAAACCCGCGCCGACCATCTGGCGCAGCGAGGAGCGCGCGCCATCGCAGGCGATCACGTATTGCGCCGATAGCCGATAGGCGCCATCCGGCGTCTCGATCGTCAGCACGACATGATCGTTGCGCTGCTCCAGCGCCGTCACCTTGTTGCGCCAGCGCAGCGAGATCTCCGGCAGCGCGTTGACGCGATCGACCAGATAGGCCTCGGCGTAGAACTGCTGCAGGTTGATGAAGGCCGGCCGCTTGTGCCCGGGCTCCGGCAGCAGATTGAACTGATAGAGCTCGGACGGACCGTGAAAGATGCGGCCGACGTTCCACACCACGCCCTTGTCGACCATCCGGTCGCCGACGCCGAGGCGATCCCAATATTCCAGGGAGCGCTTGGAGAAGCAGATCGCGCGCGAGCCCTCGCCGATACGGTCGGCATCATCGAGCACCACGACGGCATGGCCGCGCTGCGCAAGATCGATCGCGAACGACAGCCCGACGGGACCCGCACCCACGACGACGACCGGATGCGCGGCCGGCGTGGCCTGATCCTGGTCGTCGTGCCGACGATAGCCGAACTGAACCTTCGCCTGGCTCGCGCCCTGCCCCGGATTGGCCTGCACCATGGCTTGCTCGCCTTGTGGTTTTCTTGGACTTTCGAAACGACGACTTTCGAAGCGACCAACATTTCCTCGGGCGAGGCCATTCGGCCGTCTTGCCAGATAGTCTCACCTGCAACTATTCTAAAGCCGACGGCTTCGGCCGCGTCAACTCAAAAATCGGAGCGCGATCTTGGCGAAGCCATCTACCGCGGCGTCCAGGCGGCAGGCGAAGCCGGTCGAGGATGACCGAAATGCGGCAGTGCCGCAGGAAGACGAGCGGCTCGACCTGTTCAAGTTCGCACCATTCCGGCTCAACCGTCTGGCCGCCGAGGTCAGCGCGGCGCTCGCCATCGAATATCGGGAGCGCTATGGGCTCGACATTCCGGAATGGCGCGTGCTGGCGACGCTCGGCTTCCGCCGCGAGGCCTGCAGCGCGCAATATGTCGCGGCGTGCACCCGCACGCACAAATCGACCATCAGCCGGGCCGTGACGTCGTTGCTGGAGCGGCGGCTGATCGAGCGCGTCGAGAACGCCGAGGATCGCCGCGAGTTCCGTCTGCGCCTGACACGTAAGGGCAAGACGCTTTACGAGGAGCTGATCCCGCGTTTGCAGCAGCGCGAGCGCGAAATCATGGCATGCCTGTCGGCCGACGAGCGCAAGACGTTCGACCGCCTGATCGGCAAGATCGAGGCGAGCCTCGATCTGATCCAGACCAGCGAGGAAGCCGACGCGAAGCAGGCGTATTAGTTACGGATGTGTTGGGCAGGCAAAGGCGCCTGCCACGCTCTCCGTGGTCGACGACGGTCTTGCGCGCCGTGCCCACCACCGTGGTTTGGCAAAAGCGGTGGGCACGCGACGCCTTCAGCATCGTTTTGCCCACCCTACACGTCATCCCTACATGTCGTCACGAAGATGATCGCCGCCGCTCTGCAGGGGCATCAATCAAATCGGCGCCCTCCCCGTGCCAGCGCAGGATCTCCATCGCCAGCACCGCGTGATTGAAGCCCTTGAGATGCAGGTCGTCGATCGGCCTGGCGTCGACCGACTGTTCGACCACGCCGAACACTCGGCGCGACACGATCACTTGTCCGGCCTTGGCCTCGTCGCATAGCCGCGAGGCGAGATTGGTGACGCTGCCGATCGCGGCGTATTCGAGCCGGTGCTCGAAGCCGACCTGGCCGAGCGTCGCATATCCCAGTGCGATGCCGACGCCGAACCCCAGGCTGTGGCCGCGATTTTTCCAGCGCTCCGTCAATTGGCCGATCTCGTCGCGCATTTCGAGCGCCATCTTCACCGCGCGCATGGTGTGATCCTCGAACGGGATCGGTGCATTGAACAGGATCATCACGCCGTCGCCGGCATAGCGATCGAGCGTGCCCTCATATTTGAAGATCAGCTTGCCGAGCGCGGCGTGATATTCACGCAGCACGTTCATCGCCTCTTCGGGCTCGGTCGTCTCGGTAAACGCGGTGAAGCCGCGCAGATCGCAGAACACGACCGTGACCTCGCGGCGGTGGCTTTCCAGCAGCGCATCGTGACCATCCGACGACGCGATGATCTGCGCCACCTGCGGCGCCAGGAAGCGCTCCAGCCGCCTGATCCGCTCGATCTCCGCCAGTTGCTTCTCGACGCGCTCCTCGAGCGACTTGTTCCATTCGCGCAGCTGCTCGGTCTGCTCGGTGAGCTTTTCAGCCTGCTGCTGCACCGTCGCGTGGGTCAGCGCGAGCTCGCGGCCCTTCTGATCGACCTCGGTGAACAGTCGTGCGTTGCGCATCGCCAGCACGGCCTGGTTGGCAAACGTTCGCATCAGTCCGATCAGGTTCGGCGGGAACGTGCCGGCCGACCGGCGGAGCACCACGAGCGCGCCGAGCACGCCCTGCTGATCGACCAGCGGCGTGAACAGCACGGCGTGAAAGCCGGCGGCGACCGCGACGTCGCGCAGCGGGTGATCGGGTGCGCTTTCGAGCTCGGCGATCGCGATCGGCTCGCCGCTACGCACGGAGTCGGAGAGCAGGCTAGTCCGCTCGTCCAGCACATTGTGCGGGCCGTCCCGGTCGACGCCCTTGGCCTCCACCAGCCTGAAGCGGCGTTCGGCGGCCTCATACGAATAGATCAGCACGGCGTCGGTCTTGGTGATCTCCAGCGCCCGGGCCGCCACCGTCGGCAGCACCGCATTGAGATCGAGCGAAGAGGCCACCGCGCGGCCAACCTCCTCGAGCACCTTCAGCTCATTGATCGACTGAGCCAGATCGCGCGTACGCTCCTCGACCTTGGCTTCCAGCACGGCATAGGACTGCGCGAGCTGGCCGGCCATGCTGTTGAACTGATCGGCGAGCTCCTCCAGCTCGTCATGCGTCTTCACCTCGATGCGCTGGGCGAAATCTCCGGCGCCGAGCTTGCGCGCGCCGGCGCGCAACGCGGTGATCGGGACGAGCATGCGTCGCGCCAGCAGCGAGCCCGCGAGGATCGCAACGGCAAGACCGAGCGCGATCAACAGCGCACCGCGCAACAGCTGATCGCGGATCGGCGCCAATGCGTGCGCGGTAGACTGTTCGAAGAACACGGACCAGCCGAGCTTGGGGAGCGTCGCGACCGCCGAGAGCACGGCGTGGCCGGCGCTGTCCGTACCGGAGGCCAGCGGCTGGCCATCCGGCGTGAGCACCGCCGCGACCTGCGGCAGCTTGGAGAGGTCCTGACCGACCGCCGGCCCCCTCGCCGAGCTCGCCAGCACCTGGCCGCGCGGATCCACCACGTAGGCGGTGCCGACCTTGCCGATCTGCGCCTCGGTCATGAAGTCTTCGAGAAAGTCGAGGTCGATGTCGGCCACGGTCACACCGGCATTGAAGCCGGAATGCGCGACCGAGATCGACATCGTCGGCTGCGCACCCTTGAAGGTCACAACGGAGAAATTGCTGCCGTGCGTGACGGTGTCGGTGAAGCGCAGGTCGCGCGACAGATCGTTGCCCGAGGAGAACGCGATCGAGGTGCGTGACACCCGGAGCTGCTCGCGACCCTGGCCGTCGAGCTGATACAGCTGCCGCACAGCCGGCGCCTGACTCAGCAGTTGCACATAGTCGGCGCGGCGGAGCTCCAGCGTATTGGCGCTCGCCCGCGTCACCCAGCTGATCTGTCGCTGCAGATCCGAGAGCGCCTGATCGATCCGCCGGGCGCTGGCGTCGGCCTTTTCGGCCATGGCGGCGGTCAGGCTCGCCTTGGTGGACTGATAGCTGATCCAAGTTTCGGTCGCGCCATTCACGGCCAGGACGAACACGACGAGCCCGACCAGCGACACGACGTATTTGGCGAACAGGCCCTGCCGCAACGACCAGCCTCTGTTCTCGACCTCGTTCATCCGGACCCCTCACGCGCGTCATCGCCGAGGTCAGCCTCGGACAAGCGCGTCCGCTGCCGTCCTCGCGGCAGCGACACCTCGGAGACTGGACCGTGCGGGTGCGAGACGGTCCGTCGCCGGCATCCGTTTAGCACATAATGACAAGCAGAGCCGCGCGCGCAGTGCGCGCCCCCGCACTGGCCGTTGTTTGCGCGGTTGGCCTTGAACCCTCCACCGCTCGGAGGAGATCCCCGCGGATTCGGTTGCCTGTGGTTCTATATTACCTATTGAAGATGCGCTTCAATACATCGTTCATCGGCTGGCTATCCTGCGCGCCGTCCTGCCGAGGCTCGGCGGGGGCGGCCTCCGCCGGGCCCTGGCCGGCATCGCCCGAAGACAGCGGAACAGCGCCGCCCTGGGGCGCAACCAGCGTACGGCCCCGGCCCTTGACCTGCGGCTGCGCGCCCTGCTGCAGCCCTTGCTGAATCAGATTGCCGATCGCCGATCCGAGATCGCCGCCGAGCAAGTCGGATTGGCCGGCCGCCGGAGCCTGCGCGTTCGGAGCCACCGTCGATGGCGCGCCGTTCGAACCGGCGTTGGGCGCAGCATTTCCGATGAGGCCCCCGATGCCGTTGATCAGATTGTTCAGCCCGGCTCCGTCCTTGCCGAACAGGCCCTGGCCCATCTGCTTGAGCCTGGCGTAGGCAGCATCCGGATTGTCGAGGATGCCGGCGATGTCGGGGTAGAAGCGCGGCTGACTCCAGGGGCCGTCGATGACGATGGGAATCCCAAGGCCGATCGGCTCCGAGGTGCGACCCTGCCCCTCGGTCGTCATCACGAGCTTCGGCTCGACGCGCATCGCCAGCGCCCGATTGCCCAGATCGATCGTCCCCGCACCGGTGACCTTGACCAGCGGTCCGACCAGGTTGAAGTCACTGGTGGCGGCCTGCCCGCGCTCGACCTGGAACGAGGCCGAGAGTTGCGTAAGATCGGTCGTCAGCTCCTTCGAATCCTGCCATCCCGACAGCGGATTGGCCGTCAATGAGCGGATCATCTGCGCGACGTTGATGCCGCGGATCGCGCCGTCCTGGAACAGCAGGAACGCCGAACCGCTCAGGTTGCTCATGAGAGCCTGCTGGCTGGCGCCGCTGGAGCGCAAGGCCAGCTTGCCCTGCATCCGCGCATCGAGCTTGTCGAATCCGGCGACGCTCGAGAGCAGCGGCAGCGCGCGGATGCCGACGAGATCACAGTGCATCGCATAGGCCGGATTGCCCGTGGAGGCGTCGATCACGACCTCGCCGCTGGCCTGCCCCTCATAGGCGCCAAGATTGGCGACGGTCGCCTTCAGCAGGCCGCCGGCCAGCGAGGCTTCGAGATCGAGCGGACCGAGGCGAGCCCCGGAGAGAACGACATCCGTCGCCGACAACTTCACGCGCGCATCGACGTAGTTGAGACCGCGCAAGTCGATTGCCGCCGTGCTCCATCCCGACGCGCCGGCAGAGCCCTGCCCCGCAAGCGCTCCCAAGTCGAGCCGGCGAACGTCGAGATCGACCTTCACCAGCGGCTTGCTCGCGAGATCGACCGAGGCCCAGCCGTTGAAATCGCCATCGCCAAGCGTACCGCTGAGGCCGTTGATCATCACCACCGGGCCATTCAGCCGAACGTCGGCGCGGCCAGCAAGGAGTCCGCGAAATGCATTGGCCACGTCGATCTTGAAGTCGACCGGCAGCGTCTGGCGGTCAATTGGCAGCGCAGGCGCCGCCGCCGTGACGTCGAACGTCACCGGGCGGCCGCCGGCACGGGCCGCGCCCGTGATCTTGACCTTGCCGTCGGACAGAGACGCCGTCGCGCCGATGCCCTCGAGCCGATTCTCGACGCGGTCGCGCGGGTTGGAAAGGATGACGGCGCCGTCCCTGACGGTGACCCGTTCGATCCGGACCGCAGGCGCCGCTTCCGACTTCGCCGAGGCACGGCTACGCGGCGCATTGTCCCGCAGCCGTTCGCGCAGCAGCGGCAGATAAAGTGTGGGCCTGTCGACGATGATCTCGCCGATGTCGGGCCGGCCGGACCACAGGCTCGACAGCGCCACGTCGGCCTGCAGCTTGCCGATCGTCAGCCGATTGTTGCCGTCCCGCTCCTTCGGATCCTGCAGGGTGATGTCCGTCAGGGTCGCATGCAGCGACGGCCACAGGCTGACGCTTGCCGAGCCGGCGATACTCAGGCGATAGCCGGTGTCACGCTCGACGCGGTCTTGGATGGCGACCGTGAGGAAGCTCGCCGGAAGTCCAAAAGCGAGCGCCAGAGCGAGCACGACGATGACGGCGCCAATCAAACCGCCTGCGATCTTCAATGCCTTCATGTCGATGTCCCAAGCGCAAGGCGCGAGCGGTCTCCACGGGTTAGCGTGCGGCAACGCCGACCCGGTTCAATCCGAATTTTTCTCGGAACGAAGACCGCTCCGAGAGCGACCAACATAGTCGTGAGCGCGTGCGCCATTATGTGACTTATGACACACTTCCGCCCGGGCGGATTCTGTAACTCGGGCTCTGAACCACTGCCGAAGGTATAGTGATGAGCAAGCAGGCCGAATTTGCGGTCATTCTGAAGATGAACCCGATGTTCGCCGACCTCGGCGCGGACGAGCTGCAGCGAATCTCGAGCCTCTGTCACACCCAGCACCTGTCGTCGGGCGAGGTGCTGTTCCAGAAGGGCGACCCCGGCAATGCCCTGTTCGGGGTGCGGCGCGGCCAAATTCGCATCGAGACCGGCGCCACCGACGGCAGCCGGCTGACCCTCAACTTCATGGGACCCGGCGATCTGTTCGGCGAGGTCGCCGTGCTCGACGGGCAGGAGCGCACGGCGGACGCCACGGCCGGTGAAGCGTCCGAGCTGTTCGTGCTTCGCCGCGAGGATTTCCTCAGCTTCCTGGAACGCGAGCCCAAGGTGGCGATCAGGATCATTCAGCTGCTGTGCCAGCGCATCCGCTGGCAGAGCGAGCGAATGGAGGAATCGGTGCTGCAGCCGCTGCCGGTCCGGCTGGCACGCCGGCTGTGCGCGCTGGCGGAGGATTTCGGCTCCGAGGTTCATATCTCGCAGGAACAGCTCGGCGTCTTCGTAGGCGCGGCGCGTGAAAGCGTGAACCGCCAGTTGCAGGCCTGGCGCAAGGACAAGATCCTGGATCTGCAACGCGGCCGCATCCTGCTGCATGACCTGACGAAGCTGAACACGATCGCACGCAACGATTAGTTGGCCGAGCGCGGCGAGCGCGCAGCGTCGCTCGCCGCGAATTTGTCGATTGCGGGTCCGGTCCATGGCGGGAACCGCCCGTCGTGCATCGTTTGGTATCAGCATCGGCCAAACATGATCGCAATTGGGCCACCACGCCTCACAATTTGCGACATGAACTCTTTTTAACAATTCTAACAGGGTTCAATCCGGCGGCGGAGAGTTCCATTTGCTCGCGCGCGGCGGCGCGCGGGTGGAGCTTTGCGCGCCAGACGAGCGTGGTTGGAAGTAACATCATGAGTCTTGCGTTGCCGGCGATCGCGATCGAGGCCAGTGGTTCGGTTGGCCGTTGGCGCAAAGCTCTCGCGGTTTGGGTCGACGCCGTGGAGGATGGTTGGGCCGTTCCGGCCTTGATCGTCGGGTTCGTCGCGGTCTGGATGGTGTATTTCTCGATCGCCTATCTGGGAGGCGATCTCCACCAGGACGTGATCGAAACCTGGTCGCTCGGACGCAGCTTCGACTGGGGCTCGACCAAGCATCCGCCGTTGATGGGCTGGGCCGCGCGGGCCTGGACCACCGTGTTTCCGCTGACCAACTGGTCGTTCAACCTGCTGGCGCTGACCAACGCCGCGGTCGGCCTCTGGGCCGTCGACCTCATCACCCGGCGTTTCGCGCGCGGTGACAAGCGCCTGGTCGTATTGCTGCTGCTCATGCTGCTGCCGGTCTATCAACTGCATGCGCAGCGCTTCAACGCCAACGCCGTGCTGCTGTCGAGCTGGCCGCTGGCGACGTGGTGCTTCCTGCGCTCGTTCGAGACGCGTCACGTCGGCTGGGCCGTCGCGGCCGGCCTGACCGCGGCACTCGCCATGCTCGGCAAGTACTACGCGGTCTTCCTGATCGCGGGCTTTGCGGTCGCAGCGTTGTGTCACGGCGAGCGTCGCGCCTATTTCACCTCGTCCGCGCCCTGGATCGCGGCGCTGTCCGGCCTGGCCGCGCTCGCACCTCACATCTATTGGCTGGCCACGACCGGCGCCCAGCCGTTCTCGCATGCGATCGAGCATCACGTCGGCAAGACCGCTGGGGCCGCGCTGGTCGAGGGCAGCGGTTTCCTGCTGGCGATGGCCGGCATCGCCGGTATCCCCGGCCTCATATGGCTCGCCATGACGCGGCCTCGCCCCACCCGCGTGCTGAACGACGCGCTCAGCCTCGAACCCGGGCTCCGGCTGCTGGCGACAATCAGCATCTGGACCATTGTGTTCCCCGCGCTGGTCTCGGTCGTGTTCGGCACCGACATGCCGCCGCTGTGGGGCCTGCAGGGCATCTTCCTGTTCGTCATCGTGATCGTGTGCGGCGCGAGCTATCACGCTCCCCGCGACATCACGATCAATCTCGCCGCCGCGACGATCGCGATCGCGGCATTCGCGGCCACCGTCGTGGCGCCCCTCCATGCATTGTACCGGAACTACGTTCCGTTGAACGAGGGCCGCAACTTCTATGAGCCGGCCGTGACCGAGCTCGACCGCCTGTGGCGGACGGCGTCGAACGGCGTCCTTCCCGCCGTCGGCGGCGACGACGGCCTTGCTTTTGCCGCCGCGTTCTACAGTCCCGACCATCCGCGCTATGAAATGGCGCTGGTGCACCCGCACGAGCTGCAGCCTCCGTCCAAAGTGCTGACCGCGCAGGGCTGGGCGGCGCTTTGCTACGACTCCGACATCTCCTGCATCTCGGGCATGCAAGCTGCGGCGGCGCAGGCGCGACGTTCGGTGCGGGCCGATTTCACGCTCCGGACCAAGCTGTTCGGCCTGGAGGGCGCGAGCCAGGGCTTCGTTGCCCTGATCGTTCCGCCTGAGACCGCCGCGCCGCTCGAGAGCACGCCGAGCGAGGCCCACGATCTCAGCGCCCGCCGCCGTACGCCCTCGACCGCGAACTGAAACAGCTCGTTCCAAGCACGTCATCTCATTCCGCAGCCGGCGACATCGCCGACGGCGGCGGCTTTGGCTGATGCCCCACCTCCGGCTCATGGCCGGACTGCGCCTCGTCGGCGGCCTCGCCGGAGGAGACGATCAGCTTGCGGCCGAGCCGGGCGAACAACGCGCCGACATCGTCCATCACCAGGAACATCGCCGGCACGAACAACAGCGACAGCACGGTCGAGAACACCAGCCCGCCGATCACCGCCAGCGCCATCGGCGAGCGGAACTCGCCGCCGGCACCGACCGCGAGCGCGCTCGGCATCATGCCGGCGACCATCGCGATCGTGGTCATCACGATCGGACGCGCCCGCTTCATGCCAGCATCGATGATCGCCTCGTCGCGCCTGATCCCGGCATGGATCGCCTCGACCGCGAACTCCACCAGCATGATCGCGTTCTTGGTGACGATACCCATCAGCATCATCATGCCGATATAGACCGGGATCGTGAGCTGCTTGCCCGTGAGCATCAGAGCTCCGATCGCCCCGCCGATCGACAGCGGCAGCGAGAACAGGATCGTGATTGGCTGCAGGAAGGTGCCGAACAGCAGCACCAGCACGGCGTAGACGATCATCAGGCCCGCCGTGATCGCCGTGATGAAGCCGGAGGCCAGCTCGTTCAGGCTTTCGGCGTCATCGGACGGGATCAGCTTGACGCTGGCAGGCATGCTCTTTCTGACCGGCAGCTCATCGATCTGCTTGGTTGCGTCACCGAGCGCCGCCAGTCCGACGAGGTCGGCGGCGACGGTCGCCTGCCGCCCGCGATCGTAGCGGCTGATGCTGGTCGGCCCCTGGTCGAGCTTGATGTCGGCGACCACCGCCAGCGGCACGCCGCCCTTTTCGCCGTACTGGCCGAGCGGCACCCGCAACTGTTCGAGGATCTTCACGTCGCTGCGCGCTGCATCCTCGAGCTGCACCCGGATCGGGACCAGCCGGCCGCCAGCGTCATACTTCGCCAGCGCCGGTCCGACATCTCCGATCGTGGCGACGCGGATCGTCTGCGACAGGCTTTCGGTGGACACGCCCAGACGGGCGGCCAGGTCGGCGCGCGGCTGCACCCGCAATTCCGGCCGGTCGAGCGAAGTGTCCGACACCACGTTGGAGATGATCGGAATCCGCTTCATCTGCGAGGCGAGCTCGCTCGCAACGTTGTCGACCAGCTTGGGATCCGAGCCCGTCAGCACCAGCTTGATCGGGCGCAGACCGTTTTCGTCGGTGAACCAGAAACGGATGTCCGGAATGGTTTCGAGATCCTTGGTGATCTCGAGTTCGAGCTCTTTCTGGGTAATCTTGCGCTCGGTCTTCGGCGTGTAGTTGACGATCATTCCGGCGCGACGAACCTCCATCGCGCCCTGAAGCCGGCCGCCGTCGACGAACACGCTGCGGACCTCTGGCCGCTTGCGCAGGCGCGCGACGATGTCCTCGGTGACCTTCTCGGTGTAGGCGAGCTGCGCGCCTGGCGGCAGCTCGATCGCGAGCAGCGATCGCGCCGCGTCCTGGGCAGGCAGGAACCCTTGCGATAGCAGGGTCGTGCTCCAGATCGAGCCTGCGAAGATGCCGATGCCCAAGAGGACCGTGACAAAGTAGTGCTTCACCGACCATGTCACGATGCGCTGATACGCACGCAAGATGAACCCCGGCGGCGGATCGTCATGGTCGTGATGCTTGAGGAAGTAGGCCGCCAGCATCGGTGTGACGAAGCGCGCCGCCAGCAGCGAGAAGAACACCTGCACCGAGACGGTGATGCCGAACTGCTTGAAGAACTGGCCGGCAATGCCGGACATGAAGCTCGCCGGCGCAAAGATCGCGATGATGGTGAGGCTGATCGCGATGACCGCGAGCCCGATCTCGTCGGCGGCATCGAGCGCGGCGCGATAGGGCGACTTCCCCATCCGCATGTGGCGCACGATGTTCTCGATCTCGACGATGGCGTCGTCGACGAGAATGCCGGTCGACAGCGTGATCGCCAGGAACGAGACCATGTTCAGCGAGAAGCCGAGGATGTCCATCGCCCAGAAGGCGGGGAAGATCGACAGCGGCAGCGAGATCGCCGCGATCACCGTGGCCCTGAAGTCGCGCAGGAACAGGAGCACGATGATGACGGCCAGGATCGCGCCCTCGAACAGGGTCGAGATCGCGGCCTCGTAGTTGCCTTTGGTGAACTCGACCGAGGTGTCGATCAGCTTCAGATCGACGTCGGGATGGGCGGCCTTCACCTGGTCGATGCGCTTTTGCACGGCGGCCGCGACGACCACGTCGCTGGCTCCCTTGGAGCGCTTGATGCCGAGCGCGACCACCGGCTCGCCGTTGAAGCGCGCAAAGGTACGGCGATCGGCGATCGTGTCGGTCACGGTGCCGAGATCGGCGAGCCGGACCTCGCCGCCGCCGAACAAGGGAATCATCGTGTTGGACAGCTCGTTCAGCGTTTTCGCGCCGGCAAGCGTGCGGATCGCCTGGTCGTTCTTGCCGATCTCGGCGCGGCCGCCGGCGACGTCGACATTGGTGCCGCGCAGGCTCTGGCTGACATTGACGGCGGTGAGGCCCATGGCCTGCAGCCGGTCGGGATCGAGCGAGACCAGGATCTCGCGCTCGACACCGCCGATGCGCTCGACCTGGCTGACGCCGCGCACGCCCTGCAGCTCGCGCTTGACCACATCGTCCACGAAGAACGACAGCTGCTCCGGCGTCTTGCCCGGCGAGATCGCCGCATAGGTGACGATCGGCAGGCCGATCTTGTCGACGCGCGAGATCAGCGGCTCGGTGACGTTCTGCGGCAGATCGGAGCGCACCCGGGTCACGGCGTCCTTGACGTCGTTGATGGCGCGATCGGTGTTGGTCTCGAGCGCGAACGTAATCGTCGTCACCGACAGGCCGTCGGTGATCAGCGACTGGATGTGGCGCGCGCCCTCGACGCCGGAGACGCCGTCCTCGATGATCTTGGTGACCTGGGATTCAAGCTCCGAGGGCGCCGCGCCGAATTGCGCCACCGCGACCGAGATCACCGGAATGTCGGCGTTCGGCAGCCGCGTGACCGCGAGCTTGGTGAAGCTCATCCAGCCCAGGATCAGCAGGATGATGGAGAAGAGGATCGACGGCAGCGGGTTCCGGATCGACCATGCCGAAATATTCAGTGCCATCAGCGTACCCGCGTGCGATCGATGTCTTCGGCAAACATGGTCTTGATCTGGTCGCCGTCGTGCAGCGAGCTGCCGGCGTCGGCCACCACGATTTCACCCTCTGTCAGACCGTCGAGGATTTCGCTCGATGTATCCGACACCAGGCCGACCCGCACCCGGCGGGTCTCGATCGTGTTGCCCTTCACGACCTGGATGGTGAGATGATCGATCGCCGTGTTGGGCACGGCGACGCCGCAGCTCCGCCGGGCATCGATATTGGCGCGCGCGAACATGCCAGGCTTGAGCGACGGACTGCTGGTCAATGCGATGCGGACATGGCCCAGCTGGGTGGTCCGGTCGACCTGCGGTGCCACCACGCGCAGGCGGCCGACAATGTCGGGAAGGTTGTCACGGGTGATGCGCACCGGCGCGCCCGCGCCGAGCTTCAGGAGATGAATGCTCGGAACTTCGGCGTCGAGCTCCAGCTCGTTGTTGACGGCGATACGGAACATCGGACCGGCCTGCGGCGAGGCCGGCGCACCGGCGATCGTGCGGACCTCGGTGACGAGTCCTGCCGCCGGCGCACGCAGCGACACCGGCCGGTTCGCGGCCGCCGCCGGCGCTCCCGGCTGCGGCGGTGGCGGCGTCAGGCGCGCCAGCTCCTGGTTCTCGGTGACGGTGTCGCCCTCCTTGACCAGGACGTCGATGACTCGCGAGCCTTCCTGGTCGGCGCCGACCACCGCCTCGCGGCGGGCCATGACGAAGCCGGTGACGCGCACGAGATCGGAGAAGCAGGCCTTCACCGCCTTGGTCACCAGCACCTGGGCCTGCATCGGCGGCTCCTCGGCAGCGTGATGGGAACGATGCTCGTACCAGTAATAGCCCGCGAACAGAGCCACGAAGACGACCGCGCTGGCCGCAGTTTTGAGGGATTTTGGCAGCTTCATCGGCAGGTGGATCCGGTCGGCGCGAGATGCGGGTTATGGATGCTGCGAATTTGGCGCGGGGCGCCCCGACAAGGCGATGCGCCCCACAATCCTGCGGGACGCATCCGTTCACTTCGATCTCCGGCCACGCGACCCCCGACGGCGCTTGATGGACGCGACGCTACTTGGCCGCCGCCGTCTTGCTCTGCATGTTGACGACCTGAACGCGGCGGTTCACCTCGGCGAGCGGCTGGCTCGGATCCTTCAGCTTGCTCTTGCCGTAGCCCACTGTCACCAGGTCGGCGCCGGCGATGCCGAACTTCTCGACCAGATAGCGCTTGATCGAATCGGCGCGGCGCTCGGAGAGGTCCTGATTGTAGGCCTCGCCACCGGCGGCATCCGTATGACCGGCGACGACGAAGGTCGACCCCTTCAGCTCGGCGTTCGTCAGCGCCCGGCCCAGCGCCTGCACCGACGGCAGCGACTTCTGGCTGATGTTGGCGGAGTTGTAGTCGAAGGTGATCTCGAGGTCGATGTTCGGCTTGGTCTTGGCGACCGCCGCGATCTCCTCGCGCTCGGCCGTGGACAGCGACCGCGTCGAGCGGCCGCGAATGCTCTGCAGGAACTTGTCCTGTTCGGGCGCGACCGCAGGCGCGGCCTCGGACGGCGGCGACATCGACAGTCCGCGGGTCAGCGGCCTCTTCGGCCCGGCCAACGCGCGGACGATCTGATCCTCGCTGACATCATCGGCCGCGAACGCCGGCATCGCACTCAGCGACGCGGCCGCGCTCAGGACCGTCGCGGCCAGGAGAGCCGTCAGGCCGGCGGTCCTGGTCGAATTCGTTTTCGGTGCGGTCATTGCCATCCCTCCTCACGCGAACTGATCATCCCGGTCTCCGTCGCGAAGGCCCGCTCGCGACACCCGGCTGTCCGCTGTTATGTCGGTCCGGCCTGCCGCATGGTTCGAGCCGGCCGGCCGACGCGCGCAAGAAATCAGCGCACGCCGTAAGCTTCGAACTCGCGGACGATGTTGGGGTCCATCGCCTTGGCGTTGGCGATGTCGAGCGCGCCCTCCTGCGCGGCGCCGTTGCGCTGCTTGGCGAGGCCCCGGCCGTACAATGACGACGTCAGCCGCGGATTGATCTTCAGCGCCGCATCGAAATCCGCGATCGCGTTCTTGACCGCGCCGCTCTTGAGGTTGACCAGCCCGCGGCTGTCGAGCGCGTCGACGAAATTCGGCCGCAGCCTCAGCGCCTCGTTGCAATCGCGCAGCGCAGGCTGCAGCTCGCCGACGACGGTGCGGGCCCAGCAGCGGTTGTTGAGCGCCTCGACGTCCTTCGGATTGATCCGGATGGTGTCGTCGAAATCGCGGATCGCCTGCGCGTAGGCGCCCTTGCTCGCATACACCTGGCCGCGCCGGTACAGCGCGCCGGCATCCTCCGGATTGGCCGCGATCTTGGCGCTCAGGCTCTTGATCGTCGGATCGTCGGCGAACGGATCCTGCGCAGGCGCAGCCGGAGCGGCGGGGGCCGCGGGCGCAGCCGGAGCGGCGGGCGCCACGTTCGCGATCACAGGAGATGGCGCGGGCACCGGCGGCGCTGGAGCAACCGGCGGCGGGGGCGGCGGGGTATCCACCTTCTGCACCGGCGTCGGCTGCGGCGCGGGCGGAGCCGGCGGCAGCGGTGACGGTACCGGCGGCGCCACCACGACCTGTGTCGGGGTCGGCGCAGGCGCAGGTGCAGGTGCGACACTGCTCTCGGCCGGCGGCGTCGGCCTGACGCCGTTGCCCGGCACGAAGGAGAAGTCCTCCGCCAGCGACGACGAGATCCACGGCACCTGCTCGCTGCGCGACGCGCGGGTGACGCCGACGCGGGTGCGGTTCAGCGTCTCCTCGGCGGTGAGATCGGGAACGCGGATCTCCTTCAGCAGCTCCTGTACGAACAGGCTGCGATCACGCCCGCCATCCGTCACGACAGCGGACAGCGCCGCCGAGTACATCACCAAAGTACCGCTCGGTGCGATGACCGGCGCGAGGCCGGCCGAGGCGGTGCGGAACCTGCGCTCATAGGGATTGCGCCGGGAGGCATCGAGCAGCGCGATCTTCACGCCGGCGCCGCGGCTGTTGATCTCCTGCAGCACCTGCTCGAGGCCGATGCCGTCGCGCCGCACGTCGGCCTCCTGCCAGATCTGCGCATCGACCGGGATCATGTAGCTCTGCCGGCTCGACTGGATGCCGTAGCCGGAGAAGAACAGCAGCGCCACCGAGCCCGGCTTGATCTTGCCATAAAGCCGATCGAGGCCGCGGCGCATCGCGTCGCCGCCGGCATTTTCCAGCGTCTCGACGCTGAAACCGTCGCGCTTCAACTCGTCGGTGAGATCGCGGGCATCGTTGACCGGCTCCTTGAGCGGCGCCTCGGCATCGGGATATTTTGCATTGCCGATCACCAGCGCGAAGCGGTCGCCGGCCGCGTGCGCGGGCCAGGAGACTACGGCCGAGACCACGGCCGAGAACGCGACGGAGAACATCAGGCCGAGCGGCAACAGCAGGCGGAAAGTCATCACGATGGCGGTCCAGCGGTCAGCAATCAGGCGCCGTCCAGCTTGCGCCGCGGCGACCATATCCCACGCGTCAGGCATTATCAAATCGCCGTGACGGCACGTCAACCGCTTGCAGAGGTTGAAGAATCGTCTGAGGCGGCGACCGCCCGCAGGAGCCTCTTGCGAGCTGCGGGTCATGACACGAGCGGACCATGCAACGATCCCAATGGCTTGAAATGTGAGATGCCTCACGCTGTGTCGCGGCAGCGCGCCGTCCGGTTCGACGAGCACCGCGATTGACCTCCATCCCTGCCGATGGCTCGATGGCGGCCGTGCCCAACCAACGAGAAGGCCATCATGGGGAACGCTGCCGAGATCTACGCGCTGCGCTATGCGACGATGTCGCCGCGCACGCCGCACATGAACTTCCTGCAGCCGGACCCGCACGACGCCATGGCGCAGGATCTCGACTATTTCGTGTGGCTGATCCGCCGTGACGGGCGCGACATCCTGGTCGATACCGGCTTCAACGCCGCGGAGGCCGAGATCCGCCACCGCACCCTGACGCGCGATCCGATCGACGCGCTCGCTTCCTTCGGCGTCGACGCGGGCGGCATCCGCGACATCATCGTGACCCATCTGCACTACGATCACGCCGGCAATCTCGACCGCTTCCCGAACGCGCGCTTTCATCTGCAGGAGCGCGAGATGGCCTATGCCACCGGCCGCTGCATGTGCAACGGCATGCTGCGCTACCCGTTCACGGTCGAGCACGTCACCACCATGGTGCGCCACGTCTATGGCGACCGCGTCACCTTTCACTCTGGCGACGGCGAGGTCGCGCCGGGCGTCACCGTGCACCGCGTCGGCGGCCACTCCGACGGGTTGCAGGTGGTGCGCGTCGACACCGCGCGCGGCCCGGTGGTGCTCGCCTCCGACGCCGCGCACTACTACGCCAATCTGCAGCGCCGCAGCCCGTTTCCGATCGTGCTCAATATCGGCGACATGATCCAGGGCTGGGAGATCATCGAGCGCCTCGCCGGGCATCCCGACCGCTTCATTCCGGGCCACGATCCGCTGGTGACCGAACTTTATCCGCGCGTCAGCGAGGCGGCCGATGCCTATGCGCTGCATGTGGCGCCGTCGCGGTCGTTTGCGAGATAGTGGCGCCGAGCCTGTAGTTCTGATGTGATTGTCAAACAGCCCACGCGGCTGCACGACCGCGCTTCTCGCGGCGCGTTTCGCGTCCGAGCTGTGATCATCGGGACACCCTCTTGAAGCAGAGGGCGCAGGGAGAGCCAGGCCTCGGCTGAGGCCTGCGGTCCGCGTGCAGCAAACAAGCACGCGGCAGAACCACAGGTCAGCCGGACGACCCGGCCCTCCCTGCGCGACGGGTTTACGGATTATACGCAGTCTCCTCGGTGACCGGGCTTGTTTGCCACCGTGGCGACAACGCGCGTGGCGCGTTGCGCGGACCTCAGCGTCGGGAGGCCAGGACCCTGCGACTTCACCGTCCGCGGCATGGCGTACGTCGGCGTGCCGAGCACGCTGCACCACATCGCGGCCATCGCATCCCACCCCAACGCGTCGTGACGTTCGCGAAAGCGCCCCTCTTCAATGAGGCGGGACGGGCGGAAATTTCGCCCTGATTTGCCCGACGGCGCAAGAGATTTCTTTTTTGCAGAAGATCTGGACAGGCCAAATCAGTTTGAGATCACTGGACAAATTCGTCAGACCGAGCCGCTGGCAAGCAGGACCTGGAACTATCGGCGTCATGCATTTACGAGTCCGAGAGCGACGGCTGGCGCAAGGCATGAACCTGCGCGGCACCGCCTCGATCAGAGGCTGACTGACGCTATGTGGCCGCCCTCATTGGACTGCGCGAACCGATGCGTCGGCGCCTCGTAGTAATTTGGACTCCTGCAGCCCCCATCAACCCTGCCGAGCTTAGTCCAACGGATCGAGAAAACTACAGCCCATTCCAACAAACCAATCCTCGATACCGATAGCAGGTCCATCCCTTAGACCACTGATAGCAGGCAGAAACATTTTATCGCCAACGTGCTCGCCCAGAGCTCTGTAGGCCTCAAATTGGACCTCCGTGAAAAACTGATTGATGGTCGAATGATGAGGAAACGCCGGCTCGTCTACTTTGTATCGCCTAATGAACTCCCCTTCGTTGCCAGTTAGTGAGAGCTTCAAATAGACCAAATATCCGATCTCCTCCTGGAGGTCAGACTGCCCCAAAGGATACCTGATCCGACAGAAGCGAAAATGAGATCGACTATGACCTTCGCGCCCTATTCTCAGATCTTCGAGATTGGCCTCGATTACGATGCCGAAATCAATGTACGCCAGACGTTGTAGATTGGTTAAACCATGAAATATCATCCTTTCATCGTGCTCGCCGTCCACAGCGACGATAAGCCGGCACCTGCGACGCAACAGTTCGTATACTCCAAGGTTTTCGATGTGCCCTCCGTCCGAAATGTGGACATAAGCACCCTTCTCATCAGCCTTCGCGAGTAATTCCTGGAGCAGATTTTTGACCGTCGGCCGAGTTGCCCTTTGGAGATCTGCTAGCGGATTTCTAAGCCACGCACCAAGTCGGAGATTCAAGATCGTCAACCAGAAGCTACTGTAACGCGTAGTCTGCAGGCCCATTTGCGGTGACACCGCTGGACTGCACCCCTGAAGTGAGACACGATAATTTCTGTGACAGGCATTTCGAGGATGACCTGTGGCAGCAAGAGGGAAGAACCGTCAGTTTC